>NZ_SATA01000002.1:0-589684 GCF_009377995.1 Salinivibrio sp. VGrn1 | reverse complement strand
CTTTAAATGTATCGATATCCACGGTATCTATCCCGAACTATTTTAGAATCGGCCTATATGATCACAGCCAGAGGTGATCGTCAAACCGATCCTTTTTTGGTCAAAAAACGTTCGCGATCTCGCCCTGTTTTGTCACTATTACTAAAATGGAGTTTAACTAGGCGTGGCTGCCCGTCTAAGACTACATGTAGTTCAGGGTTACAAGTGATGCTCGTTTGTGAAAAGTTATAGTGCTCTCTCGGTGGATCAAAAGCCTGAATATTTTTACCAGATTGCCAATCTTTAAAAGTATTGACAATCATTTCATAATTCCGCTTTTTACTTCCTTCCTGGCGGTTGCAAATCGTGTAGAGGTGAGAAATGTGTCGTTTTGCAATGAAAAGACGTTTAATCGAGTTTCGTAACGGACCATAGTAGTCGCGAAAAGCTGCGTAAGGTTCGCGTTTAGCGATGTTTCTTACCCTTGTCTGCTTTGGTTTTCCTGAAGTTACAACAATCAAAGAAAAATCGGAAACACTTAATGTAGGCATTCAAACTCCTCAGTTATTGGCTTGATGCCACATTATCATTTAGGCTATGTGTTGCAATATAACATTATTATATTTATGGATATTTCATTTGGTTTCATCTGAAAATGTGAAATATCTATATATTGTGTTTTTACTTTGACACTGGCACTACATGTGGCGTTTATAGCTAAAGCATATAAGGCTTTCTCCGGTCAATAGGCAATAGCATTTTTTTGGCTGCGCCGGCATCCAATGTTCTCGTACACGATAAATCGCGAGAATCTCTCTGCGTTCGGGTGACTTAAGCAGGAATGAACCGGCTGTTTGAACGCTGAACAGCGTCACAAATGGCAACGGCATCGTTCAGGTCATTTTTCTTTTTTGTGCGATAAGAACCGACGTACTTTGCGGGTATGATGCGAGTATCGTGGCCAAGCTTGTTGAATTCTCTGGCCCAATAATGTACACCACTACAGGACTCAATACCTATGTACATCGTAGACATATTTGCTAATGTAGCCAGTCATTTGGTGCGTGAAACAGATTTATGGAGAATGACTTTCCGTGGTCAATCGACCGCGTGAAGAGAAAAGTAGTGCTTGGCGAGATAAACGCCACAAAATAATTGAGTGGACATGGTTACCTCCGTTATTAAAGGTCGCTCCTAAGTGTGGTAGAGCTTCAAGAGGGGGGATCTACGTCATTCGTTATGTTCTAGGGAGAAATCAAGTGGTTGAACGGATTACTTACGAAAGCTTACCTCAAATCGCAGGGCCTTACGTCCATGCAACAAAGCACAATAAAACGCTTTATATATCAGGGCTTACAGCCTATGGAACAGAAGCTCAATCCTTTGGTCTGACAGAGCAAACTAAAGAGATTCTGGAGCAAATCTCAGAAGTACTGAGGCTAGAGAAACGCTTAAAAAGCGATCTGGTGAAACTAACAATTTTTGTTCGTGATATGTCAATGTTAGGCAGCATCCGAGAGTTACTTTTTAATTTCTATGACGACAATTTACCAGCATGCTCACTGGTAGAAGTATCCAAGCTAATTCATGCGGACTTGCAGATAGAAATTGAGGCCGTCGTAGCGCTGTAAGTACTCGCGGATTCATTGTTTCATTCTTACTCTGGCTCAACTTACTCTGCAAGGTACATTTCGACATTACCTCATGATACGGCGGAAACCACGCTCGCGAAAACTGGGCAAGGGAGAAAGTTCTATTTGGAGCATACTCCCAAAATGCTTGTCTATGGTAAGTCTATCGATGCACCTCTGTCGACTGACACAATTGCATCCAGGCCTCGGCGGTGCGTGAGACGTAGCGCTCGCCGTGCCAAACTAGCCCCAGTTGCCATTCAATCGCTGGGCTTATTGATTTCACCAGCAATAACTCACTGTCTTCCAAGCTGGCGTTGAGGCGCTGGCATAGAGGCGCGGGTAAAAACGCCACCCCTGCACCACTTTTCACCAAGGCGGCTAAAAAATCCCACTGACTGCTGCGCGCGGCAATGGTGGGCTGATAACCATGCTCTTCACAGCGGGCAATAATCCGGTCGCTTAGAGTAAATTCAGCGCTATACAGATAAAACGGCTCGTCTTTCACTGCTTGCCACGTCAGGCTTTTTTGCGCTCGCCACGCGGCTTGGTTAGGCAGCACTGCATAAATGGGGTGAGTTTGTAAGGGTAAACTTTGCAAGCACTCAGGCTGAGTGTCGGTGAGCATGGTGATTGCCACATCAATCTCACCATTGATCAGGGCTTGTTCAGTGCGCCGTCCACCGTATTCGACAATACTGAGCGCCACATTTGGGTAGCGTTGTCGGTATTCACGTAACACATTGGCATACAGCGGCCCTATCATCGGTGGCATCCCCAACCTAAGTTGCCCGCGCGCCAGTTGGTTGAGATCGTCGAGTTCAGTATTTAGCTGCTCGAACTCAGCAATAATGCTCTGCGCACGCTGATACACCACCTCACCAGCATCGGTTAACCAAAACCGCCTTCCCTCTCGGTGCAACAACGGCTGACCCACATCTTGCTCAAGATTACGCACCATTTTACTGATTGTCGGTTGCGTCACATGCAACGACGCCGATGCGGCAGTAAAGCTCTGCTTTTCCACTAAGGCAATAAAATAGCGCAACGCACGAATATCCATAAACGGCCCTTAAAAGCTGTGTGTTAATCATGCCATTTTGGCATAGTTTAAATAAAAAAAAGTCACTTTATTCACTCTCTGCTAAGACGTAAACTATGAGCTATCTCACAGATTCTTGGCTCGCCTTCGATGCAATTGATTAAAAACGCCTTACTTACCTTACTGCAAGTCTTTGTCTTAGCAGGCATTTGGTTCTTGTCTGATTTGTTGGTCACAACCTTTGCTATTCCACTACCGGCCAACCTCACCGGTATGTTGCTGTTGTTAGGTGCATTAATGTTGAAAATTGTCCGTGCCGAATGGTTACGTCGCGGGGCAGCGTGGCTGTTAGCCGAGATGTTGCTGTTTTTTGTGCCGGCGGTGGTGGCGGTGGTCAACTACCAAGATTTATTGCTGCAAGAAGGCGGTAAGATCATAGTTGTACTGATTTTAAGTACCGCGATGGTGATTGCGTCAACCGCTTGGGTGGTCGATAAAGTGTATCGTTTTGAGGTTAAAATGGCGCGCCGCCGCAGTAACCATCACCATACGCACCACCCTGATCTAAAACCGGAGTGCTAAGCCATGATGTCTTTACCTGCTTGGCTTCACGCCTCGTTATTAAGCGTTACCTGCTTTTTAATGACCCTTGGCTTTTATTACATGAGCAAATGGCTGTATCGCCGTCATCCCTCCATTCTGGTGATGCCATTGTTGCTCGCGCCCTTGCTGATTGTCGCGGTGGTGGTTGGGTTTAATATCCCGTATCAAGACTACATGGCGCAATCGTACTGGCTGCTGTGGCTGCTGGGCCCAGCGACTGTAGCGTTTGCGATCCCCGTGTATGATAACCGCGCGCTCATCCGCCGCCATTGGTTGTCACTATCGATAGGCGTCACAGTGTCTGTGCTGGTCGCCATTACCAGTACCGTGGTGCTAGCGCGGGTGTTTGAGCTGTCTGAACTGCTGCAACGCAGTTTGGCGATGCGCTCAATCACTACCCCTTTTGCTGTAGAAGCCACCAAAGCAATTGGCGGGCAAAGCGATCTCACCGCCCTGTTTGTGGTTCTCACTGGGGTGATTGGCATGGCGATTGGTGAAAGTATTTTGACCGTGATTGCGATTCGCTCGCGCTTAGGACGCGGCGCAAGTTTGGGCGCATCAGCACACGGAGCGGGCACCGCTAAAGCCTATCAGATCGGCCATGCCGAAGGGGTAGTGTCGAGTGTGGTAATGATGATTGCGGGCATGGTCACTGTGTTGCTTGCGCCTGTGTTGGGTCAGCTGCTTTGGTAGGTGATCGCTAAGGGTGTTTCTGCGCTACGTTATCTGTAACAACAGAAAAGTGGGAGAGGATGAAAGTTTCTGCTTGTCGCGCAGGTCTTTATCCTCACCAACCCCAATAACGAGGCGATCATGAAACAGCACAAGTCAATGTGGCGCGTTATCGCGTTTACAGCGTTCAGTTTGCTATCGATAGCAAGTTATGCGGCGGTGAAAGACACTGCCACCACGTCACAAGGCTACCAAAAGGCGACTCTTGCCGGCGGCTGCTTTTGGTGTACGGAAGCTGATCTTGAAAAACTCGACGGCGTGATTGATGTGGTATCTGGCTACTCGGGCGGTGAGCTTGAAAATCCCACCTATAAAGAGGTTTCGTCCGGCACCAGTGGCCACATTGAGGTGATTGATATCACCTATGATCCAAAAGTCGTGGATTACGAACAGGTGCTCGATCAGTTTTTCCGTCATATCGACCCCACCGATGACCAAGGCTCGTTCGTAGACCGTGGCCCGCAATATCGTCCCGCGATCTTTTATCGCTCTGAAACACAAAAACAAATTGCTGCCGATTTTATGGCGGAAATTGAAGCGTTAGGCGTGTTCAAACAGCCGCTGAAAACCGAGCTGATCCCGTTCGAGAAATTCTGGCCAGCAGAAAGCTATCATCAGGATTACTACAAAAACCACAGTGTGCGTTACAGCTACTACCGCTATGCCTCAGGGCGCGACCAGTATCTGGACGAGATTTTTGGTGACGATCGCAAAGACAATCCGGTCACCTTGCGAGAAATGATTGATGCGCAAAAAGCGGAAGAGATGACAGCAACGAACACCCGCTACTCGCGCCCCTCGGATGAAAAAATTCGCGCGATGTTGTCAGACATCGAGTACGAAGTCACGCAAAAAGACGGTACCGAACCCGCGTTCCGCAACCCGTATTGGGACAACAAGCAAGCTGGGATTTATGTAGATATTGTTTCGGGTGAGCCGCTGTTTTCCTCCACCCATAAATACAAATCCGGTACCGGCTGGCCGAGCTTCACACAGCCCATCAATGAGCAGTATGTGATTACCAAGCCGGATAACTCCCTGTTCTACACGCGCACCGAGGTCCGTAGCAAGGTTGCCGATTCGCACCTTGGCCATGTGTTTGAAGATGGCCCCGCCCCCACAGGCTTGCGCTATTGCATGAACTCAGCCGCGATGCGCTTTGTGCCGGTCGATAAAATGGCCGAGGCGGGTTATGAGGATTATCTTTATCTGTTTGAATAACGCAACCAGTGCGTGATTGGCTTGTAAACCTGCGGTAGAGTAAAGCTCTACCGCTTTTTTACGCGAGGCATTGGATGCACACGATATTGATCACTGGATTTGAACCCTTCGGCGGCGAGAGCGATAACCCGTCTTGGCAAGTGGCAAAAGCATTAGAAGGCTGGCAGCCTAATGAGGAGTGCATCGTTAAAGCCGTGCGGCTGCCCTGCACCTTTGACGACAGCTTATCGACGTTACACAGCGCGTTGGAATCGCTCAGTCCGGTGATGGTGATCGCCCTTGGCCAAGCCGGTGGTCGCGCTGAGCTAAGCTTGGAGAAAGTAGCGATCAATTATCAAGATGCGCCTATTCCCGACAACGCCGGTAAGCAGCCACATGGCACGCCTGTGGTGTCATCTGGGCCCAATGCCTATTTCTCTACCTTGCCGCTCAACCGTTTAGTGAACGCGTTAAACGAAGCGCATCACCCTGCCAGTATTTCTTATACCGCCGGCACCTTTGTGTGTAATCACGTGTTTTATGGCTTGATGCATGCGCTGGCTCATCATACTGAGGTACGCGCCGGCTTTATCCATATTCCCTACAGCCCAGCACAAGCTTGTAAGCATCGCGCCCCGAGCATGCCAGTGGGTGATGTGGTGGCGGCGATGAAGATAGCCATTGAGTTGAGTTTATTGGATGACGATGTCACCACCGTGTGTGAAGGTATGTTGCACTAACGCAAGATAGATGGCGCTCGGACGATAGCGCCTCGAAGACGGAGCACAGTTGCGATTACCGTGCTCCTAACCCAGTCGCTTAAAACAGCCATTCAGTGACAAGATCGTTGTCGGTTAGCACGCTATCGAGAAAGGCAAACAAGTGCGCATTCATCGGTGCCGTATCAAAGGCGCGAATGGAGGCAGGGTCTTGAATAAAGCGCTTGTTAGCGGCCTCGCCCTCTGGATAGGCGGCTTGCAGTAAGCCTTCAACCGCCAGCGGCGTCAACTCAAGGTGGCATTGAAAGCCATACACCCGTGGTCCGTACTTCACGATCTGGCGCGGACAGCCTTCACTGCTAGCCAACACACGGCTATTTGGTGTCAGCCCCGGCATATCATTGTGCCAATGGCCCACAATTTCTTGCGGCGCGAAGTGTGGAATGTGCTCGTCGATATGGCCATCTTCGCTTAACTGGATGGGGAAGTAGCCAATCTCGGGCTCAGGACTTTTCTGATACGGCGCGCCCAAGGCTTCACCAATCAGTTGCGCGCCGAGGCAAATCCCTAATACCGCACTGCCTTGCTCGATACACTGCTTAATCAGCGCTTGCTCGCGCTGGCTATCAAAGTGCGGGCATTCAGATTGTGGCGTATCTGGACTTTGCGGCCCGCCGAGGACCACCAGCAGATCAATGCCTTCACCACTTTCTGGCAACGGCTCGCCCCGATACAAATGACTGGTGGTTACATGATAGGCACGCTCGTCACACCAATCTAAAATGGCACCTGGGCCTTCAAACGCCTCGTGAATAACAAGATGGACGCGCATTCCTCACTCCTTGGGATTTGTTTTACGCACGATTGCGGCTAAGCATACTATATTGAGCGTCGGCCTCAAGCCTTGCCAACCTCGAGTGGCGGGCGCGCCACAAACGCTTGAGTCAGCAACTGAAATAGCTGTTCGGTCGTCGGCAATTCATCTAGGTGCGCAGCTAATGGGGTATGTACCTCGGCCTCAATGCGATCGGCGTGACCACAAAGCTGATTACACAGCGATACAGGGGCAACAATATGTTGGCAATCCGCATCAATCAGCAGACACGCTTGCGCCAGCATTACGGTTTGTTTGGCTAAGCCTGCTCCCGTGCCTAAATGCAGAATACGCTGGGCGGTTCCCACCACTTTTTTGCCGGCAATATTGAGGTTGTAGTCACCATCACAATACGAACCGGGCGTGTCGCCCACCGTGGTCGTAATGCCTAACTGATGGAAAAAAGACTGAAAAATGGTGCAAAAATACTGGTACGCCGTTCGGATATGATAAGGGGTGTTATTCGGCCACACCGTCAGGTAAGACACGTTGATCACGCCGGGTAGTTGCGGCACCGGCGCCCCGCCTGTTCGGCGGCTCTGTACTTGCCAACCTAACGCTGATAGAGCGCGGCGCAACTCAGGCGTTTGTGGCCATTTTTGGCCCGCCGGCAGTACCAAGGTTTGCGCATCTGGCTGCCAAAGCAGTAATGCCTCGTTGAGTTCGCCCTGCTCTACTCGTTGGATCAGCGCCTGCTCTTTCTCAAATGCAGACGCCACCGACAACGAGGGATAACGCAAAATCGTTTTTTGAGTCGCCATCATGCCCTCGCTATCGTCACGTTCACTGATTGCGCAATTAACCGAATAAGCGCTGCCAAATGCTTGGGTTGCGTTTGTCGTGGTACTCTTCACGCAAGGCATCAATTTGGCGCAAACCTTGTTGGGCCTTATCGAGGTCGCCTTCGCTGAGCGCGGCATCAATTTCCTCTACCGTCACCGCCAGTTTATCGAACCCTTCCATGAAGGTCTCTGCTTTTTCCGGTGGATAGCTACCCGCTTTAGCTTGCGCGATCAGGGTTTCTAATTTCGCGACCGGTGCTTGCATCGCTTCGATACTTTGTGCACTGGCCGCCTCTTTAAAGGTCATTTTCATTTCTTTCATGATCGGCTTGAGCTCAGAGGCCGAGACGTTCAACGACAGCAACACCGCCACCGCGCCCGCGAGTATGACTTTCTTCATTTTTGCTCCATGTGATTGTTTTTTTGTAATAATAATGCGTCTCTATCTTACTCACTTCTCGGAGTATTGCCTAGCGTAGAAGCGTAAAACAATGTAAAGCACTTACACATCCCGCATCCGAATGGTATGATTAATTGTAAATGATAATGATTTTAAGTTAGATAATATGAAACAGCCGAACTATCACCTCACTCACGTTATTGATACCCAAACCGTCACACCCAATATGCAACGCTTAACCTTACAAAGCGACGCTTTCGCGGGCTTCCCAACGGAGTGTGAAGGCGGCTATATCAAGTTGCTATTTGATAAAGCGGGAAGCACGGATCTGAGCGGATTAGCAGAAGGCGAGCGCCCTGTGATGCGTACCTACACCATTCGCCGTTTTATGCCTGACCAGCAGCAAATTGAAGTGGATATGGTTCGCCATCAAATCGAGCAAGCCGATTGTGGCTTTGCCGCGCGTTGGGCACTGAATGCCCAAGTAGGTGATACCATTAATATTGCCGGCCCAGGGACGATTGCGCCAATTAATCGCGACGCGGATTGGTTCTTTATGGCGGCCGACATGACTGCATTACCCGCGCTATCAGCCAAGATCAAAACCTTGCCTCGCGATGCCAAAGGTTATGCGGTGGTTCAGCTCGATGCCGAGGAAGATGCCCAACCACTCGACGCTCCCGCTGGCATGGAGATTATTTGGCTAACCACACCGACATTGGCCGAAACGGTAAAAGCACAGCCTTGGTTAGCGGGGCAAGTGTCCGTGTGGTGTGCCTGTGAATTTGAAAGTATGCGCGCACTGCGCCAATATTTCCGCAATGATCGTGATGTTGAGCGTGAGTTTATCTACATCAGCAGCTATTGGAAAAATGGCGTGACCGAAGAAGGCCACAAAGTGATCAAGCGTGAAGATGCGGAGAACAATCAGTAAGCCTGAGCACCTCGTTTTTATCGATATTGAGCGTGCTTATCGCGTCTCTACCCGTATAAAAAAGCGCCGATAACGGCGCTTTTCTCGTTTCAGAGGGATACCCTTTGATTACTTACCCTGCTTGTCGAGCAAATCGAAGAAGAAGGCATACTCTAATGCATCTTCTTTAATCCGCTTAAAGCGCCCCGATGCGCCGCCGTGGCCGGCTTCCATGTCGGTTTTAAACACCAACGTATGGTTGTCAGTTTTGAACTCACGTAGTTTCGCGACCCATTTCATTGGCTCAAAGTACTGCACTTGTGAGTCATGCAGGCCTGTGGTGACCAACAAGTTAGGGTAATCTTGCGCGCTGACGTTGTCGTACGGTGAATAGCTGAGCATGTATTCATAGTAGGTTTTGTCATTCGGATTGCCCCACTCGTCATACTCGTTGGTGGTCAGTGGAATCGACTCATCCAACATGGTGGTGACGATATCGACAAACGGCACATGCGCGGCCACCCCTAAATAAAGCTCTGGCGCTTGGTTGATGATTGCCCCCATTAACAGACCACCAGCTGAGCCGCCGACAGCAAACACTTTGTCTTTATCGCCATAGCCTTGCGCAGTCAGCGCTTTGGTCACATCAATAAAGTCGTTAAAGGTATTCTTTTTGGTAAGCTTTTTACCATCGTCATACCAAGGGCGACCTAGCATTTCAGAGCCACGGATATGGGCAATAGCAAAGACAAAACCGCGATCTAGCAGGCTTAACCGCGTGGTGGAGAACATGGGATCCATGGTCGCGCCGTAGGAGCCATAGCCGTATTGATAGAGCGGATTAGTGCCGTCTTTTTTGAAGCGATCTTTACGGTACACCAAAGACACAGGCACTTGCGCGCCATCGCGTGCGGTGATCATCAACCGCTCGGATTGGTAGTTGTCCGGATTGAAATCGCCCAGTACTTGGTTTTGTTTGAGCATTTCACGCTCGCCCGACGCCAAGTCAAACTCGTAATAGGTACCCGGTGTGGTCAAGCTGGTGTAATACACACGCACCGCAGAATTGTCCATTTCCGCATTGCCGGTCAGGTAAGACGCATAGGCCGAGTCGTTAAACGTAAGCTGATATTCCTCCCCAGTGGTGAGGTTGCGCACCGTGGTACGCGGCAAGCCATTTTCGCGCTGCTCGTAGACCAAGTGGTTATCAAATAGCGTAAAATCAACCAACTGCACCTTATCGTTTGGTGCGATTACATCTTGCCATTGGCTGCGATCGTCACGCTCGCTTTGGTGTACCTTCATCAAGCGGAAGTTCACCGCTTGATAGTTGGTATAAATGTAATACCACTCGCCACGCTTCGCCACGTCATATTCTATGCCGGTTTCTCGCGGATAAAACGCTTGGGCGGTGGCATTCGGATCATTGGCATCCACGAGCGATACGCCGCTGGTTTCAGTGCTAGAGTGCCAAATAAAAATCTGCTCACCGTCTTTGCTTTTACTCAAGCCGGTGTAGTAGCTGGTATCCGTTTCTTCGTATATTAACGTATCAGCGGATTGTGGGGTGCCCAAACGGTGGCGATACACCTGATACCCCAGCAAGGTTTGCGGGTCTTTTTTGATATAGTAGAAGGCTTGGTTATCGTTCTGCCACACAATACTGCTCGAGGCGCCTTCAATCTTATCATCGAGGTACTCACCGGTGGTGAGGTCTTTGACTTGAATGGTATAAACGCGGCGGCTGAGGGTATCTTCCCCATAGGCTAATAGGTTTTCGTTTGGACTGACGCTCAGTTGGCCAATGCTGTAAAACTCATGCCCTTTAGCGAGCGCATTGACATCCAAAATTACCGTTTTGTCGGTGCCGGCAAAGTCTTTCGCACGCACGTAAGTGCGGTACTCATTATCGCCTTCCACTTCACTGGAGTAGAAATAACTGCCTTTTTTGACGGGAACCGAGGCATCGTCTTTGACGATACGCCCTTTTATTTCATCGAATAGTTTGGCCTGCATTGGCTCAGTGTGCGCGAGCACCTGATCGGCATAGTCGTTTTCTTGATTAAGATGAGCGATCACATCGGGATCTTGGCGTGCATCGTCACGCATCCAATAGTAGTTATCCACCCGCGTGTCGCCGTGAATGGTCATTTCATGAGGGATTTTTTTTGCGACAGGCGCACTCAGTTCGCCTGGGCTGGAAGCTTTCACGTGTGACTCTCCTTGAAAACTGCACCCTGAGAGCAAAGACACCGCCAGTGCTCCGGTGAGTAAAATGTGTCGGGACATACTTTTCCTTCAGGTTTATTTAGCCATAACAGTAATTTAACAAACAAGCATTACTTTACTGACCTGAGGGCATCAAGCAAGTTCCAATAAACAATCTTCTTTTTATCGTTCGTCAAATGACTCTCATTCTTATGTGTCCAGGGTGCAAACATCATTGTATTTAGCTTTAAACGGCAAATTACCGCGTTTTAGCCACCTGGGGGTTAATCGCCGGTACGAGCATCATCGCCGATTGGGCGGCGACATCAATATGTTGCCCGCTCGACACCGTGACGCCCGATAGCATATCGCGCCAATCATTTTCCAGCGTCACTGAGAGTGATTGCGGCTCCAGGGATTTATTTAACACCAATATGCCTGCCTCTCCCCGTTGAATCACCAGCCAATCATCGGTCGCCTCCAAGACACGCATGGGCTCACCATGGGTCAAATTATGGAAGGCGATCATTTGCACCATCTTTGGATCGTGCCACGCATTTTTCCAGCGTGGTTGGCCGTCTCCCCCTTTGATACCACTGGTATCAAGATCGGTATAAATCAGGGGCACGCCACCATCACGCCCCAAGATATATGCGTAAGCCAACCACTCGCTCGCTTCGTCCATCACCAAATCCAAGAATACATCATTGTTGGGAATGTCATGGGTAATGGCAAAAGTGATTGCACGCCCTTTCGATAAGGCTTGCCCGAAGCAATAAGGGTCAATCAATGATTTAAGGCTGCCCTGGTTGGAAAAAACATGGTAGAGCGTTGAGAAAAGCGGAAAATCATAAGCGCCCAAACACGTCTGTTGTAAATAGGGAGCAAGAAACAATTCATACTCTGCTTTGCTCGCGCCACCGTCGGTGATGATTTCTCCAAAAATATGCGCATCATGGGTGATGTCATCGGTCCATACGCGCTTGAGGTGCTCTAGTGTCATGTGCTTAGCCGCATCAATCCGAAACCCTTTTACGCCAATTGTTTTTAACGCCTTAAGATAAGCACGTTGCTGCGCTATCACATGATCACATACACGCAGTGTTGGCAATCCCGGATCGCTCGCCCCGCCGCTAATACGCCCGTTTTGTACTTGCCACCGATCTTTCCAATCTTGTATCCCAAATGCGTCGACGAAGTCATGCTCAGTAAAGAGTGGCTCGGATAAATCACCAAACAAGGTCAGTGTGCGATAGTGCTCTTCGTGCGCGTGATAGGCCGCCCTCACCGCTTGGCTAGGATAATTTAAGTCGCTGCGAACATGCGCTTCATTGGCCATATGATTGAAGACCACATCGACGTAAGTAAGCACACCAACACGGTTTAACGCTTCAACCATTGCTTTAAAGTCCGTGGTGTTACCGAGTGCATTTTCAATCACACGATAGTCTTGAGGTTGATATCTCAGCCACCAGCGTTCGTCTTGCGCACTTTTCATCGGGGGAGATACGAGCACCGAGCCATACCCTAACGCCCTGATCTCCGCGGCACGTTGGGCAACATCCGCATACTTCCAATCAAAAGCATGTAAGATAACGTTGGCTCCTGATGATTGGGGATCTTGCAAGCCGTTCATGTCTTTCTCCTCATCGCGTTCGCGCATCGAGTGTGTTGCCGTTATGGGGCTTATTCAATAAGTCAAAATTATAAGCGCTATACGCATGCCGCCCTCCTCCTTTGGCCACTTGTATGAGGATGATAAGCAAGGCGTAGTCAGTGTTTCGCTGAGGATTAAGAAACCCTCGTTGGCCTGTATAACGGATGCCAAAACAGTGAGGGACGAAATAGGTTTGGCTTTTCAAGCTGGTTCGTAACCAGCTTTGCTCAAGGAATGGCGTGTAGGGGTGTACTCTTTAAATGTGTTTTTCCCTTCATGCTTGGCACAATAAAGGGCATCATCCGCTTGCGCCAACAAGCAATCAATTGTGACAGTTTCAGCGTCCTCGCGCCGATGCTATCCATAGCTCGTGAGCGATAGGATTAGTTGCGATACAAGACCTTGATAATGTGCCAGCCGAATTTGGTTTTTATCGGCCCAAGCGGGCGCAATAACTCACCACTGAATACGGCTTTATCGAAAGGGGGTGCCATGTCACCGCGACGAAACTCGCCTAAATCCCCGCCTCGCTTACCCGAGGGGCATTGCGAGTACTTCTTCGCGAGCGTTTGGAAGTTTGCACCTTTTTTAAGCTGATCAAGCAAAGAGGTTGCTTGCGACTTATCGTTCACCAGTATGTGAAGGGCTGCTGCTTTCTTGGCCATCGGGATGCCTCATGAAATTAAAGCCGATCAGTATACCGGATTTCTTCAACTGAATAACAAGAATTGTGCGTCGACCAGCGCCGAAGCGCGCGAAGGGAGTCTAAGCAATGATGTCGGCGAGTATGACGGTTAGCGCGAAAAACAAGCACAGATTACTTAGAGGTGGAAGCATAAACTAGAAAAAAGCGCCTTGCCCCAGCCTTTTTAATGCCAGTTCTATTGAGTTTACTCATGCTCAATCACGTTTGACTTCTATCCGCCGCTATTGCAGTAGCCCCCCTTAAAACGCTGATTTGATCGCATTTTGATGCAAAAGAACACGTTATGGAGCGTCGCGTTTATCGTCATAAAAAGTATCAAAAAGAGATCTAAATCACACTGCTGGCACATTGATATTCATCTGACTTTAATATTTACACCTCTGATGGTTAAGCTGTCTGTATTATCTGCTATTTGTTTAGAAACATCGGCAGATGCTTTTACGGGTATAGGAGAGACAGGCACTTGCTGCCACCTCACTCGATGAGAAACCGATCTCAATCACACTCTCGTTAACCACGAGTGAAAGCTAATCCACATATCGGAGGGACATGATGTCCATTTACAGCCACCTTAAGCAATTGACTGCAATTTCATGCGTTGCCGCCGCGTTAGGCTTCTCAGCCATGGCTAATGCCGACACTTGGCGTTATGCCCACGAGGAGTACGAAGGTGACGTGCAAGACGTCTATGCACATAAGTTCAAAGAATATATTGAGGAGAACTCTGAGCACACACTGCAAATTTATCGTTTCGGTGAACTCGGTGAATCCGACGACATCATGGAACAAACGCAGGCAGGTATCCTTCAGTTTGTAAACCAATCACCTGGCTTTACCGGTTCGTTGATCCCAGAAGCACAAATCTTTTTTATCCCTTACCTGATGCCGACGGATATGGAAACCGTGATTGAATTCTTTCGTCAGAGTAAAGCGGTGAATGAAGACTTCCCCGAGCTGTATGAAGAGCAAGGCCTTGAGCTGCTCAAAATGTATCCTGAAGGCGAAATGGTGATGACGGCGGACGAGCCTGTGACTGAGCCTGCCGATCTTCAAGGTAAGAAAATTCGCGTCATGACTAACCCACTGCTTTCATCAACGTATGAAGCCTTTGGTGCGACGCCAACGCCATTGCCATGGGGTGAAGTATACGGCGCACTTCAAACCAATATGATTCAAGGTCAAGAAAACCCGATTTTCTGGATTGAATCAGGCGGTTTGTACGAAGTGTCACCTAACCTGATCTTTACGCACCACGGCTGGTTTACCACCGCCTCAATGGCAAATAAAGACTTCTTTGACGGCTTGTCATCCGACGAGCAAGCGATGATCCGCGATGCCGCTGACTATGCGTTTAACGAAACGGTTGAACACATCCGCGGCTTGGCTGAAAAATCGCTCGAGAAAATCAAATCATCGAGTGATGAAGTCACTGTGACACGCTTGACTGATGAGCAAATTGAGAAGTTTAAAGCACGTGCGCCACAGGTAGAGGAAACCTTCTACGAAATGACCGGTGAAAGCGGTAAAGCACTTCTTAACCAGTTTAAGAAAGACTTGGACGCTGTTACTAACTAGTCGCTAATCACTCAGGCACCGTGTCATGCGGTGCCTGTTTACCCGAGGAATACGTAATGACCGATTCCGACTCTCTCACGTACCACTCCGAGCTTCCCGGCCTCCTTGGCAAACTGGATACCCTGATTTGTAAAATCGAGTCCTTTATGTTGGCCGCAGGTGTGCTCCTAATGGCCCTTAATACCTGTGTCAATGTCATTGCTCGCTTTGGCTTTGGGCAGGGCTTGTTTTTTTCTGGCGAAATCAATCGCATTTTAATTGTTTTAATCACCTTTGCAGGGATTGGCTACGCGGCGCGTCATGGTCGCCACATCCGTATGTCTGCCCTGTATGACACCCTGCCTTTCAAAGGTAGAAAAATTTTAATGACAAGCATTGCGCTGATCACAGGCCTTATCATGCTGGTGTTGGCGTATTTTTCTTATCAATATATTGTCTCCGTTTATGACCGCGGTCGTATCTTGCCAGCACTTGGCTTCGAGATTTGGTGGATTTATATCTGGGTACCACTCGGCTTTATCGTCACCGGCATTCAGTACTGGTTGACTGTCTATAAAAATCTCACCTCGCCCGATGTTTACCTCTCCGCTGGCGTCCTCGATGGTTACGCTGAGACAGAAAGTGAAGTTTAAATAGGCACCTACCACTATGGCCATGACGTTAATGCTCATCATGATTGTCTTGCTCGTGCTTGGCTTTCCAATGATGGTCCCTTTGATTGCTGCCGCGCTAACCGGTTTTTACATGATGTTTGGCGGCGTTGGTCAAATGGATACTTTTATTCAGCAAGTGCTGGGAGGGATCCGTCCTGCCTCACTGATTGCTGTTCCTATGTTTATTCTCGCCGCCGATATTATGACGCGGGGGCAATCTGCTAACCGCTTGATTGATATGGTCATGACCTTTATTGGTCATATCCGCGGTGGGTTGGCGATCAGTACCGCCACCTCTTGTACTCTGTTTGGTGCCGTGTCTGGCTCAACGCAGGCAACCGTGGTAGCGGTTGGCTCGGCATTGCGTCCAAAGCTGCTTCGCGCAGGCTACAGCGACTCTTTTTCGCTCGCGTTGATCATCAACTCCAGTGATATCGCCTTTTTGATCCCACCCAGCATCGGGATGATCATTTACGGGGTGATCTCAGAAACCTCCATTGCCGAGCTATTTATTGCCGGGATTGGTCCTGGGTTAATGATTCTGACCTTTTTCTCGCTCTACTGCTTGTATTACGCCACTGTCCACAAAGTGCCGACAGAGCCTAAAGCGAGCTGGAGTGAACGGATTACCGCTACACGAAAAGCGTTATGGCCACTGATGTTCCCACTGATTATCGTGGGCGGGATTTATGGCGGCGTCTTTAGTCCCACAGAAGCGGCCGCGGTGTGTGTGCTTTATGCGATGATCTTGGAATTTGGTGTCTTTCGTTCACTAAGCAGCAAAGATGTGTTCACGATCGCGCGTTCAACCGGCTTAATTACCGCTGTGGTCTTTATTCTTGTCGGTGTCGGGAATGGCTTCTCTTGGATCATTTCTTTTGCGCAAATTCCGCAAACCATTCTCGAGGCAGTGGGGATAAGTGAAATGGGCCCGATGGGCGTATTGGCCTCCATTTCAATTGCCTTTTTTGTCGCCTGTATGTTCGTTGACCCGATTGTGGTTATCTTGGTGCTCACGCCTATATTTGCACCTGCGATAGAAGCCACTAGTCTTGATCCTGTACACGTCGGGATTGTGATCACCTTGCAAGTGGCGATCGGCTCAGCAACGCCTCCGTTTGGCTGTGATATTTTCACCGCTATTGCGATTTTCAAAAAACCCTATTGGGAAGTTATCCGTGGAACGGGGCCATTTATTGCAATGCTGCTTCTGTCAGCGGCATTACTGGTGATGTTCCCTCAGATTGCGTTATTCCTGCGTGATATTGCGTTTGGGTAACTAAACAACAGGAGTGATTGGATGTTTAAACGAATACTAGTTGCCGTCGATGGCTCATATTCTGCGTTAAATGCGTTAGATAAAGCGATTGAGTTGCAACAACTCACCCATGCTGAGCTCTACTTATTGTGTGTGTTTAAACATCACAGTTTGTTTGAGGCATCACTATCGATGGTTCGCCCCGATCGGTTGCAGATCCCAGACCAGACCCTGAGCGAATACGCCCGCAATATTGTTGAGCAAGCCAAACAACATGCAGTCGAAAACGGTGGCGAGAGTGTGCGCGGATTTGTCAAAGGCGGGCGCCCTTCCAAAACCATCATCAAGTTTGCGAAAAGCAAAGAGGTGGATTTGATTGTGATGGGCGCGCATGGCACCCACTCAGACAAAGACGGTATGTTTCTCGGCAGTGTCTCCCATCGTGTGGCAGGGCGGGCACATTGTCCCACTATGGTGGTTTAATCACCCGTGATGGCGTTTTCCGCGTTGTAACGCACTCTCATCACAACAAGAAAAAGGCCAGTATCGAAAGATGCTGGCCTTTTTTATCACTGTTTGCAGCGCTTTTATTGTAGGTGGAAATAATGACTATTTAGTACCAGATGAACACCGATAGAGGCAAGGTAACCGAGCATGATCACCGGTGCCCATTTTAGGTGGCCAAAAAAGGTGTATTTGCCGTGGGCTTGTCCCATCAAGGCCACCCCGGCCGCTGAGCCTAACGACAACAAGCTACCACCAACACCCGCCGTTAACGTCACCAATAGCCAGTTACCGTGCGACATCTCAGGGCTCATGGTTAATACCGCAAACATGACCGGAATGTTATCCACCACCGCAGATAAAATCCCAACCAGTGTATTCGCCCAAATAGGATTCCACTCGAGATACATCACATTCGAGACGAGCGATAAGTAACCAATCAAGCTAAGGCCGCCAACACACATCACGACCCCATAGAAGAAAAGCAAGGTATCCCACTCCGCGTGCGAGATGCGACGAAACACATCAAAAGGCACCACTGAGCCTAGGCGACGTAATGCCGCTTCGTCATTCTTCGCCTCCGCAATCGCACGCTTACGTGCCAATGAGCGCGGCAGGGTACGACGCAAGTAAAAGCCGAAGAACTGCAAGTACGCGAGGCCCATCATCATACCCATCACCGGTGGGAAGTGAATAAAGCCATGGAACGCAACCGCAGTGGCAATGGTGAGTAAAAACAACACCATAATACGACGCGCGCCACGTTTAAGCTCGACATGCTCTTGCATCACATCCGGTTGTGTACGTGGGATAAATAGCGACATGATAAAGGCGGGGATCACGTAATTGACCACAGACGGAATAAACAAGGCCCCAAATTCGGCAAAGGTCACTTTACCCGCCTGCCACACCATCAAGGTGGTGATGTCGCCAAAGGGACTAAATGCACCGCCGGCGTTTGCCGCCACAACAATGTTGATACAAGCCAGATTAATAAACCGAGGGTTATCACCGCCAATTTTTAGCACAATGGTACACATCAACAGTGCAGTGGTGAGGTTATCCGCCACTGGCGAGATAAAGAAAGATAGGATCCCAGTAATCCAAAACAGGCTTCTCAAATCGTAGCCTTTACTCAAAATCCACGCTTTCAAGCCATCGAATAAACGCCGTTCTTCCATCGCCGAGATATAGGTCATGGCCACCAACAAGAACAGCAATAGCTCGGCGTACTCCAATAGATTGTGCTCCAGCGCGGCATGCGCCGGTGCCATATTGCCCCATTGAGAGTAAGCAAAACCAATGAGTAGCCAAATCAAGCCAGCCGCCAGCAAAACAGGCTTCGATTTTCGCAAGTGAAGCTTTTCTTCTAGCATCACTAAGCTGTAAGCAACCGCAAAGATTGCCAAAGACGCATAGCCCACCCAAGACTGAGTTAAATCCAGTCCTTCTCCTGTCGTAGCGGCAAAAGCCGTTGGCGATACCATTGCCAACGCCGCAACCAAACGCTTCATCCTTGAGCCTCCAAATTTTGTTTCCTTACTTCTGATATGACAATTACGTCGTGTTAATCAGCCTGTTTCCGACTGTTTATTGACCGACCACCCGCCATAGAGACAAATCGCGTCGCCTCGGCGTGGTGACACATTTCTCACCATTAAAAGACAGTTTAAAAAGCGTGCTCTGTGGCAATCGTGCAATGTATCAATTGTTTATTTTGCACGGATAGGTCACCGCAGAACAAAAGCGAACATAATATTAACAAATATGGCGTTAACGTCTATTACTAAGCACGTTTCAACCGCAAAAAAGAGGTGACATGGGTTACTGTCAAGATTAATAATATCAACTTACTAGTTGGTAATCGCTGTCATAGTCAGCAAAAATCGACTAGATTTAAATAAAAAGTGAATGATTTTAGTCATCCTCATTGAAAAAACCAAAAAATAACACTTACACAACATCGCAAACGCATCATTGCTATCTTGCTGGGATGCATAATTCGAAGAAGGGAGTCACTATGAAAGCACCTAAACTCGCGGCCATCGTCTGCGCGGCTGCGCTGTCAGTGGGAACGACCACCTCCGCCCTGGCTGAAACGGCGCGTGTCGCCGTCTCTCAGATTGTGGAGCACCCGGCACTTGACGCCGCCCGCAATGGTCTATTGGATGGGCTAATTGCCAAGGGTTATACCCAGGGCGAGAATCTCGATTTTAAATATCAAACTGCACAAGGTAACCCCGCTATTGCGGTACAAATCGCTCGCCAGTATGTCGGCGAACAGCCGGATGTACTTGTCGGGATTGCGACGCCCTCTGCACAAGCACTCGCGGCCGCTACCCGTGATGTGCCAGTGATTTTCACCGCCGTAACCGACCCTGTCGGCGCTAAGCTGGTCAAAAACATGGATGCCCCTAGCGGCAATGTGACAGGCCTGTCTGATCTTTCCCCAGTGGCACAACACGTCGCACTGGCCAAAGAACTTTTACCCAACCTCTCCTCTATTGGCGTGGTGTACAACCCGGGCGAAGCAAACGCAGTGACCTTAGTCGAACTTCTCAAAGAAGCGGCGCAGCAGCATGGGATTAAAGTGGTCGAAGGGACAGCACTAAAAAGTGCCGACGTCCAGTCTGCCGCACAAGTCGTTGCGACACAGTCTGATGTGATTTATGCCCCAACAGACAATACAGTCGCCAGTGCCATTGATGGCTTAGTGGCAGCGGCCAATTCAGCCGGCAAACCCGTCATCGGCGGCTCCACCTCTTATATCCCTAATGGTGCCGTGGTGGCATTAGGCTTTGATTACTACTCGGTTGGCGTACAAACCGCAGATTATGTTGCCGCAGTGCTGGAAGGCAAACCGATTTCATCATTGCCAGCTAAAGTGGCGGAAGGGTCAGACCTTGCTGTCAATCGCGCAGCGGCTAAGAAACTCGGCCTCGAGGTACCTGCGTCTATCTTAGATCGCGCCTCACGCATCGTAGACTAGTTTGTATCAGTCTTGGAGTAGTAAATGACTGCAATTGCGTTCTTCGGCACCTTAGAGGTTGGGCTGATCTATGGCTTGGTCGCTCTCGGGGTCTATCTGACATTCCGTGTTTTGGATTTTCCTGATCTGACCGTTGACGGCAGCTTCCCAATGGGTGCTGCCGTCGCAGCAACCATGATCGTCGCTGGCTATAACCCATGGCTAGCGACGGCAGTGGCTATTTTGGCCGGGGGGATCACCGGGCTCGTCACCGCCTTTTTGACCGTAAAATGCGGCATCCTCAATTTACTCTCGAGTATTTTGACCATGATTGCCGCTTTCTCTATCAACATCCGTATCATGGGGCGCCCCAATATCGCTTTGCTCGGGGAAGAAACCATTCTCACCCCGTTCGAATCACTCGGGATTGCCCCAGCCTATCTTCGCCCCTTAGTGGTGGGCGTATTAGTGATTATTAGTGGCCTCCTCGTCATCCGCTTATTGGCCAGTGACTTCGGTCTTGGGCTACGTGCCACCGGGGTCAACGCACGGATGGTGAAAGCCCAAGGTGGGAGTACCGCGATGTATACCTACTTTGGTCTTGCGCTATCCAACGCCTTTGTCGGCTTTGCGGGGGCATTATTTGCGCAAACCAATAGCTTTGCGGATGTAACCTCTGGCGTCGGCACCATTGTGGTGGGGCTCGCCGCGGTGATATTGGGGCAAACGCTCATCCCTGGGCGTAAAGTCTGGGTAGCCGTTGTCGCGGTTATTTTAGGCTCTATCCTCTATCGTCTCGCCGTCGCATTCGCGCTGTCGAGTGGTATGTTTGGCTTGCAAGCCTCTGATCTCAACTTGGTGACCGCGGTACTGGTTGCCGTTGCGCTCATTGCGCCTAAAATGCGCCAGCAATATCAAAAGTCAAAACGTGCGAAACAGGCGGAGGTGTCAGGATGATCTCGCTTAACAACATTCAAGTCACCTTTAATCCTGGGACCGTGCTGGAGAACCGCGCGTTACGAGGCGTTAATCTCACGATTCCTGAAAAAGAGTTCGTCACCATCATTGGCTCCAATGGCGCGGGGAAGTCGACCTTGTTGGGTGCAGTGACAGGTGAAACCCCGATGATTGGTGGTCAGGTCATGATTGACGACATCGATGTGACGAAAAAAGCCGTTCACCAACGAGCCACCCTCGCCGCTCGTGTGTTTCAAGATCCACTTGCGGGTACGTGTGCCTCGTTAACCATTGAGGAAAACTTAGCCCTAGCCTATCGGCGTGGAAAAGGCCGGGGCTGGACACGTGCGCTTGGCAGTAAACGGCGTCAATTATTCCAAGAGCGCATTGCGATTTTGGGGTTAGGGTTAGAAGATAGGCTCGGTGACAGCATCGGCCTGCTTTCAGGGGGCCAACGCCAGGCGGTAAGTTTGGTCATGGCAACACTGTCAGACAGTAAGCTCTTACTGCTTGATGAACACACCGCAGCGCTGGATCCACGTATGGCCGCATTCGTGATTGATTTGACCAAAACCATCGTCAATGAGTTTAACCTCACGGCGATGATGGTCACTCACTCAATGAAAGATGCCTTGGCCTGTGGCGATCGCACCGTGATGTTACACCAAGGCAATATTGTTCTCGATGTGCACGGTGATGAACGCAAGAATATGGATGTCCCGCATCTGCTGGAAATGTTCAATAAAGTCCGTGGCGAAACCCTTGCCGACGACAGTTTGCTGCTCGGCTAACTCAGCCTTTCACATCAAGGAAAACAGACGGCGCTTATTTTCGAATAAGCGCCCAATTTTCTATTCTTGTTGCCAGATTTTTCGTGATAGCCAGTCTTCCATGCTAGGGTAGCGGTATCTTAGTAAGGGACTGACTATGAACATCCAAAGCGTTCTGCTCGCTTTATTGGTCGTACTGATCTGGGGCGTCAACTTTTCCGTCATTAAAGTTGGGCTGGAAACCTTGCCACCCATTTTGTTTTCAGGGTTACGATTTTTTATCGTCGCCTTGCCGGCGGTATTTTTTATTCCGCGTCCTAAGGTAAAACTGTGGCAACTATTCGCCGTGGGACTGAGCCTAGGCGTCATTAAATTTAGTTTGTTGTTTATTGCCATGCAGGACGATGCCTCAGCGGGTATCGCCTCGTTGCTATTACAATCACAAGTGATTTTTACCATTGCGTTAAGCGCCCTGTTCCTTAAAGAACATATTACCTTGCCGCAACGCATCGGACTTGCTGTTGCCTTTGTCGGCTTTGGGCTCTTCTTCGTCACGTCAACGGGGAGCGCAACACTCACAGGGGTGGCGATGATTGTTGCCGCTGGCTTTTTCTGGGCCATCGCCAACATGGTGATGAAACAAATGCCAGGCGTCAACCTGATGCACTTTATGGTTTGGGTGAGCTTAATCCCACCGCTGCCACTGTTTGCCCTTTCGTACTGGTTTGAGAGTCATCAACCTCTTGCGCTATTACAAGCGACACCGTTATCCGGATGGATATCAATTGCTTATGTGGGTTACTTATCTACACTGGTAGCGTTCGCTATCTGGGGATGGTTACTCAACCAGCACACCTCGGCCTCGGTCACCCCGTTTGCGCTATTGATCCCAATTGTCGGTATGGCGGCAGCGTCAATCGGGTTGGGAGAAACCTTATCGATGATTGAGTGGGTTGGCGCGGCCTTGATTGTCTCTGGCTTGAGCCTGTCTGTGTTGGGTCGGCGCATTGGTCGCTGGTTGGGACTAAAAGCGCGTGCCAGACCTACTTCTGCGCTGTAAGTGATTTACTCGGCCACCACTGATTAAGCAACCTGCCACCCAACGACGGCTGATACCGCCAGCAATAATCAAACATAGCCATTAGGCTGGGATTGCCATATTTGGACAGGCTGACGGCATGAAAGCGATTGTGGTTGGCTTTAAGAGTCTCAACCTTGTTGATCATCGCATCCGATTGCTTAGGCGCGATAAAATCTGACACCACCACTAGATCGGCGTTTTGATAGCGATCGCTTTCCATCAGATTGAGCGCTTTATCAATGACTGGCGTCATATCTGTGCCGCCATGAAAACGGTAGGAGAGAAAGCTCATCGCTTCTTGCAAACCACGCTCACCGGTTAACTCGTAGCTAATATGGTCAGTGGAAAACAGCATCACGTAGCAGTCTCGGTGCTCGGTGGCGGCAATTCGCATCAGCACGTACGCGAGGGCTTTAGCACACTGCTCTGGAAAACCGCTCATGGAGCCTGAGGCATCCACGGCAATGATAAACGGCCCTTTCTTTTGTTCCGGCTTAGATTGACTCGGCGCCTGTGTCTCGACTTTTTTACGACGATAGGCCTTACCGGAAAACTGATAATTAAGGAGCTGTTTGTCGACCAGTTGCTTGTAAAACACCACTTCAAGCGCCGGATCCGCGAGCAACACTGCTTCATTGGGCAACAAGCGATCAACCCGATCACTTTGACAAATCCCCGTGATATCGTCCGGCACATCCACCTGGCGCTCTGGTTTGGTTTTCAGGGTTTCATTGGGCTGTTGGCTGGGCCCAGAAAGATTCACCTGATTGGCCATGCGCCCAAGTTGTTCCGCAATAGCTTGAAGCTCCGGGTTTTTCTCTAGAAACGCAATAAACCGTTTAAGCAAGGTGACGTCTTGCTGAGAAAGAGAGCTTGCCGCCATATCCCACAGCCGCCCCACTTTGCTGATATCGCCCGACTGGTCAACGCCATCCATTTGCTGATAGGTTGCAATCCGGCGGTACAAATCTTCCAAGAGCTTTTGTTTTTGCGCCTCAACACTGTCGGACTGATTTTTTTGTATTTCGGCTTTTAAATGCGCGTGCCATTTATTGCAAAAGTACGACTGAAACATGGGATCGGCGTGCTGAGCTTGATGGGCGGCGAGCTTTTCCGCCTGCGGATAGAACGAAGAAACCGATTTTAATTGGCTCAGTAAAGTATCAATCTCTTTTTCAAACGCGCGCGCGGTTTTTTCGGTGGCCTGCTCGTAGTATTGAATTTCTTGCTTCAAGGAAGCTGACAGCCCTTGCTGCACCAGCTTGCGTTTCGTTTGCCCTCGCCAGCGCTGAAGCTGTTTTTTTACGGCTCGCTTAATCGCTGGGCTTCGTTCCGTCAACACGAGTAACTGGGGGTGAGACATCAACTCTGTCATCGCCGCATCCAGTAACCCAGACTCCGCGAGCATCAACCCCATGTTCAAGCTCTCAGCACTCAGCATGGCTCGCTCCTGAGAAGAACTCACCTAAGCGCGCTAAACGATTAACTTGACGCTCTAGGTTATCAATCTGCGTTTTTACCTCATGTTCCACATCCACCAAACTCGCTGATGCGATTTCCAGCAGATCCGGTTGCGCAAATAAATGCGGTAATCCGGCATTGAGTTGACTGCGCGCGCGACGAATTAAAAACTGCGCATGCTGCAATTGTTCAAGCGCATGATCGGTTTGTTGCTTCCAATCTGCTAGCTGCGATTCGCTCGGATCGTTAACCCCCACCAAAGCCATAGGTACAGGTCGATTAGCGATATCTTTAATGACCAAGGCGTGCTGCGCATCCCACTCTAACGTGAGCCGGCACAGATGATTGTTTTTATTCACATAGCCATACAAGTCTGTGCTGCCTGTTTTCAACTTTTTCTCAATGTCGGCCGCATCGAGATACACCCAGCGACTGTCACCTTTTTCTTGCTCTGAAACCGATGGGTTGGCCCGAAGTAGGACAAAACGAACCAAATCTCGACTTTGGTTGACCGTGAAGCGAGGCGACTGACTCACGTCAATCATTGCTTTGCGCGTGAGTCCAGCGGTGGCCGTCTCTTGTCGATAGGTCAGCGCCTCAGCCGTATCTTGCTCAATCTCTTCTAATGCCACTTTGACGTCATCGATCAAGGCGAGTACTTCTTGTTGATCGAACAGCACTTCTTTGGCAAATGCCTGCATTACCGTTTGCACGACATCGCGCGATTCTGGGCTATGCCATAGGCAGTCTTCCAGTAACAATAAGTCCAGTGGCGCGACTTCGTCACGACCATTGAAAAAAGCGGCCGCTTTTAGCAAACGCACTGCCTTTTTCCACCGGCGATCCGACACATAAAGCTCACTTGGATCGAACTGTGATTGCTCACTGCCGGCATTTTCTACCCGTTGTTTTAGGGTGTAGAGTTTTTCGAATATCGCATCGGGCAGATCCAGTGTGGGAATAATGGTCTGCCAATGCTGATATTCTTGATGGCTAATTTTCAACTTATCGGCCACCGTTGCCTCATCTTGGCTGGGCTCGGTAAGCATCAGTTTGAAGTTTTTCTTCTCTTGGATCCGATTGACGAACACTCGTAGCAACATGCGATCGTACAAGGCATCGAGCCCACTGTCCGGCTCGGGTAATTCGTTGGACGCTGTCACCAATAAACGCATAGGAACAGGATAAACATGCTCGCCATTTTTAAAGGTGCGTTCGTTGACCACGGTCAGCAAGGTATTGAGGATAGCCGGCCCTGCTTTCCATATTTCGTCCAAGAAGACAACGTCGGCGTTAGGCAAATAGCCATCGGTCAAGCGTACATATTTGCCCTCATCTTTCAGCGCCTGAATCGAGAGCGGGCCAAATACTTCTTCCGGCGTGGAAAACCGAGTCATCAAATACTCAAAAAACTGGCTGTTATCAAACGCCTCGATCAATCGTTTAGCGATATAACTTTTCGCAATCCCGGGCGGGCCAAGTAAGAAGATACTTTCACCGGCAAGCGCGGCCAGTAGACACATCTTGATGGTATGTTCGCGCTCGTACACCCCACTGGAAAGCGCATTGATGAGGCTGGCTATACGCTCAGGTAGCAAAGCACGTTGACTGACGGTGGCAAGATTTTGAGACAAGTGATACTCCGATTTTCATCGCTATACAGGGTATTTTTGTGCTTGATAACCACGAAGCGCTTGTTGATTTAATCATGGCAAGCCAAGCGCTATTTGCCATTAACCAGCTGACCAACTGCACAAAAAACACACTATTATGTAAACTAATATTAATTAATATGTCGATATATCATTAGCGCACTTGTCAGATAGTGACATAGATCACTCTCAAGTCAATCTTGCGACACCCCCTCTTGTCATTGCTTGATAATTAACCTGCTTTCACTACGGGCCAGTGTGAGTGGCCACCCCACTCAGTCCATGACCCATCGTAAACCGCCACAGGGTAGGCGAAGTAGTGCTCAGCCACAGCAGCCAAAATGCACGCGGTAACCCCCGAGCCACAACTTACTACGTTAACCCGCGTATCACTTAAGTGAGGTAATACGGTCGATCGCGCTTCACGCTCACTGATCACAAAGCCTCGTGGGTCAGTCAACGTGGCAAAGGGAAGATTCGTGGCGCCAGGCATATGGCCACTACGAATCCCCTCTCTCGGTTCAGGGGCGTCGCCATAAAAGCGTGTTTCAGGACGAACATCAATCACATTCATCACGGCGAGTTTGTCTGCCAAGGTGGCACCATCCATATAGCGGTACGGTTTAAACTGCGTCTGATAGGTCGCTTCGACACGTGGCTGCGGCGGGGTATTATCAATCAGCTCTTCTGAAGCCATCCATGCAGGTAACCCACCATCCAGGATAAACACATTTTGATGACCCATCACTTTACACATCCACCAAGCACGCGCCGCTGAAAACAATCCTTGGGTGTCATACACCACCAGGGTATCTTGCGACGCAATGCCTAATGCGCCCATATGCTGGGCGAAGCGCTCTTCATCAGGCAACATATGGGGCAAGCTAGACGTGGGGTCTTTGATACGACTGTCGAAGTCAAAAAAAACGGCCCCCGGAATCCGACGTTGTTGCCACTCTTGAACGCTATCCCTCGACACATCAGGCATAAACCAACTGGCGTCGACAGGGATCACGGTATCGAGGCGCTGAGCCAGCCATTCGGCGGTTACAAACACTGACATTTTGACGGTTCCTTTTCATCGTTGATTGACGGCTTACCACTCTTTCACAAGATATTGACCTTTCTCATCTGGTGTCAGCCTGCGTTTTTACTCATACTGAGAGCCTCGCATTGAAGATGCAACTAAATGAGGATGTGAATGACACCGTCTCGCGTGATCAGTGGCACTATTTTACTGTTTCCCACTTTGCTACTCGCGCCTAGCACGGCCTTGGCGGCTGGCTTTGGGTTAACGATTGAAAACGACAGCCCATTAGGGGTCGACAACCAATACACCAGTGGTGTTTATGCGCATTGGCATGCGGATTGGTCAGATGATCTCACTCGTGCGTCTGTCACGCCTATTCGTTGGTTTGCCGAGCAACTTCCGCTCAACGAGTCGGCAAGGCAAGGCTGGAGTGTGGATATTGGGCAAATGATGTGGACGCCCAATGATATTACCTATACCACACCTCAACCCGAGGAACGCCCTTATGCAGGGTTGATATTTATCGAGCCCGGTATCTACCAGCAGACGCCAGAACGGGTCGATAAGTGGTCACTGATGCTTGGTATGGTTGGTCCCGCGTCACAAACGGAAGAAGGGCAGTCTTATGTGCATGATGTCATTGACTCTCCCGATCCTAAAGGCTGGGACTATCAAGTGGAAAATACCCCAGTGGCACAGCTTGCCTATGAGCGGCACCAGCTTTTACACCGTAGCGAGCATCAAGAATGGGGAGTGACTGGACGTGCGGATATTGGCAACTTCCGTAGTGAGCTGTCAGCAGGCCTTAGCTACCGAGTGGGGCTGGATCTCGCCAACACGTATGGAGGAATCAGTTATGAGCCCGGCCGGCACCTCGATAGCCGCTTATTTGAGGCCAGTGAACAAGGTGCCTTCTTGTATACGGCTATCCAAGGTCGCTACCGTGCCAATGACATCACCATCAATGGCGATAAGCCGCCAGAAAATGCAGACATCGATATGACGCATTGGCAAGCCAGTGCCGCAGCTGGGGTAGCGTTTTATCAACCTCGCTGGGGCACGGATATCAGTGTCGTACTGCATACCAAAGATTATGAACAAGCGATCGATAACACCTACAGTTACGTGTCTTGGACCGTGCACTATCGCTATTAGCGATAGTGTCATTCCCTTTTCCATTATCTTGAGGGAGCCGCCGCCGTTTTCGCACTGCGCGGTAGCGCCAATTTATCGGAGAATTTCATCCACAACAAAGACGCGAGAATCATCGCAATACCCAACCATTGCAGCGGTTGTAGCGTCTCATCAATCCAAAGTACCCCCAGGGTCACGGCCGTAAGCGGATTGAAGAACATGATGATCGACTGACGATTGGGCCCCAGCACGGTAATTGAGCGAATGTAAGCCCAATAGCCAACGGCGGTATTCAGTACGATTATCCACGCTAGACCTGGTAAAGCGTCAAGTGTTGGCGCTTGCGGCGGCCCAGCCAAGCCCCATGCAAACGGCACGAGCATCACACCACCAAGAACCAACTGCCATGCGGTCAGACCAAAAATATCTTTCGCTTCCCATCGCTTCATCCACAATGTTGACTGCGCGACAAAGAAGGTTGCTAATAGCATGGCGCCCGCTCCCACCCAATCGATGTCTGTGGATGGATTCAGCAACAATCCCACTCCCAATAGCCCGAGTAGTGCCAAGCTAAGCAGCTTAGGCTCTGGCCGTTTTCCTTCGGTTAACCACTGCAACAGCATCAGAACGAGCGGTAAGGTGGCTCCTAACGTCCCCGCCACCGCGCCCGGTAGTCGATATGCCGCGATAAATAGCAGTAAAAAGAAAGCAGCAATATTGAAAAAGCTCACTGCGAGCATTCTCGGCAAACTCAAGGGTAAACCACGGCGACTGATCAACAGCATTAAGATCCCTGCAGGCAGCGCCCGCCAGACCGCCATCCAGTAAGGGGAAAGATCCCCCAAGTACAATGCAACCGCCGAATAAGTACTTCCCCAAAAAATGGGGGCGAGAATCGCGATGAAATAATGCATAACCTGTCTCCATTTATCTTTATGTGAAGATAAATTAGCCAACACATTGATCAACATCAAGTATCTTTATTGAAAGATAAATAGTTGAGGGCGAACTTCGCCAGCGCAATGAAGTGGAGCTGCTATGCTTATTTATTGGTAAAACAGGGGGATACTAGAATGATTAATACCGAAAATGCCGTCGTTTTGTTGATTGATATACAAGGTAAGCTGGCGCAAAAAGTGGTGGGTAGCGAGGAATTACACCAAAAAGTGGCCCAATTAGTGCGCGGTTGCAAACACTTCGATGTGCCTGTCGTTTGGGTAGAACAACTGCCTGAAAAGCTTGGTGCAACAACGTCGGCGCTCGCCGACCTCATGCCAAACAACACGCCCATTGCCAAACACACCTTTAGTGCCTTTGCCGAGCCTCGTGTAGCGCAGACATTGCGTTCACTGAACCGTAAACAGGTGATTCTTTGCGGCATTGAAACACATATTTGTGTGTATCAAACCGCCTGTGATCTGCTTCGCCATCACTACCATGTGCATCTTGTCACGGACGGGATGTCATCCTGTCACCCTGTACACCATCAAAGTGGCATCGCTATGATGCAGCAGCATGGTGCTTGGATCACCGTGGTCGAAGCCTTGTTGTTTGAGTGGCAACAACATGCAGGAGGGTCGGACTTTAAAGCGTTTTTGTCACTCATCAAGTAAGCACTCAGTAGATCTCTAATGATTGATATCACGTAGTGGTGGTCATAATGCGCAAATTTCGGATTTGCAAACGGCAAAGTGAGACGTATGCCTCATTTTGCCTCCTAACAATTTAATTAGTGGTCTAATATTATTCAGGACGCATGTTTGAAAAGGAAAGGAAGCATATGTACAAACGACTACTCTCAGCCGCTATTCTCTCGCTATCGGCGTTACCGGCCAGCGCAGATGACCACCACTGTGGCAAAGTCACTATCGCCGATATGAATTGGAATTCTGCTAGCCTGATTGCCAACATCGATCAGTTTATTTTAGAGCATGGCTACGGCTGCGATGCCGAGCTTGTCCCTGGTGATACCATGCCAACGGGCACCTCGATGATTGAAAAAGGTGAACCCGACATTGCCCCCGAGTTTTGGAGTAACTCGATGCGTGAAGGCCTGCAGCGCGGTATCGACGAGGGCCGAGTTCGCTACGCCGGTAGTGCATTTGTTGAAGGCGGCGAAGAAGGGTTTTGGGTTCCACGCTATATGGTCGAAAAACATCCTGAGTTGAAGACCATTTCAGGGATCAAAGCGAATGCTGATTTATTTCCTCATCCAGAAGATGCCTCCAAATCCGCTTTTTATGGCTGCCCCGCGGGCTGGAACTGCCAAATTACCTCAGAAAACCAGTTTGAAGCTTTAGAGTTGGCTGACAGCGGCTTCGAAATTGTCGATCCGGGCTCTGGTGCAGGCCTTGCAGGTTCAATCGCCAAAGCCTACGAACGAGAAGAAGCGTGGTTTGGCTATTATTGGGCACCCACTGCTGTGTTGGGCAAATATGACATGGTAAAAGTGGACTTTGAGACAGGAACAGACGTACAGCACTACAAAGACTGTATTACCTCAAACGATTGTATGAACCCGCAAGCAACCATGTATCCGGCGGCTGACGTTGATACCGTGGTAACAGAACGCTTTGCCACTCGCGCCCCCGAAGCGCTGACTTACTTGAAAGAGCGTGGCTTCACCAACGATCAAATGAATGGCTTACTTGCCTGGATGGAAGAAAACCAGGCCGATGGGGAATACGCGATGACCAATTTCCTCATCAATCATGAAGACATTTGGACCCAGTGGGTACCCAGTGACGTCGCTGAAAAAGTAAAAGACGCCCTGTAACGTTGAAACAGCCAGCGCAGAGCTGCCGCTGCGCTGGCTCTCCTTAAGCAGTATAGGAACAATAACAATGGCTGATTCATGGCTAACGGAAGTGCCAGAAATGAGCAGGCGTGATCTGCTCGCTATTCGACAAACACTCGACGGCGCGTATCGCGACTTCTCCCGCGAATATGGTGAAGGTATTGAAGCCTTCTTTGACCCCCTCCTCCACTTTCTCGTTTGGTTCGAAGACTTACTCCTCGCCACACCTTGGTGGCTGGTGATTGCCGTACTTGCCGGTATTGCATACCTCGCCAGTCGCTCTTGGAAGCTCCCCACGGCTGTGGTTGTTTCTTTCACCCTGATTGCCTATTTGGGCATGTGGGAAGATACCATGAGCACCATGAGTATCATTTTGGTGTGTACACTGGTCGCTATTGGCGTGGGTGTGCCGATAGGCATTGCCATGTCCAAGTCCAATCGTACCCAAGCCGTGGTCACACCGTTACTGGATATTATGCAAACCATGCCCGCCTTCGTGTATCTCATCCCAGTGGTGATGTTGCTGGGTATTGGCAAGATCCCCGGGGTGATCGCGGTGGTTATCTATGCGATTCCTCCGGTGATTCGTTTGACAAACCTGGGGATCCGGTTAGTTGACAAAGATGTGTTAGAGGCAGCCACAGCCTACGGCGCCAATGGTTTTCAGCGTTTATTCCAGATCCAGCTCCCCCTAGCAATGCCAACCATTATGGCAGGCATTAACCAAACCATTATGATGGCACTGGCGATGGTGGTCATTGCCTCGATGATTGGTGTTTCGGGCCTTGGACAGCCTGTACTTAAATCGATTACTAACCAATACTTTACCTTGGGCCTTCTCAATGGTCTCGCCATTGTGGTGATTGCGATTATTTTCGATCGTGTGTCTCAAAGCTACGCCAAACGTTCCCAGCAGCATCTCAAAGGAGGCGATCATGACTAAGCCAGTCCAGGACACCTTAATTGAGATCCAAGGCCTATATAAAGTGTTTGGCGACCACCCGCAAAAGGTAATGCCTGCGGTCAAAGCAGGAAAAAGTAAAGATGCCTTATTACAAGAAACAGGGCATACCATTGGACTCAGTGATATTAATCTATCCATTCGTCGCGGTGAGGTCTTTGTGATCATGGGCCTGTCGGGCTCTGGAAAATCGACCTTAATTCGTCATTTCAATCGCTTGATTGATCCCACCGAGGGTGAAATCCGCGTCGAAGGCACCGATATCATGAAGCACTCGCAAAAAGAGTTGCAGGCGTTTCGACGCCATAAGATGTCCATGGTGTTTCAACGTTTTGGTCTACTCCCGCACCGTACAGTGAGAGAAAATGTTGGGTTTGGTTTACGAATCCAAGGAGAGGGAAAAGCGCAACGCGATCAAAAAGCGGAACAATGGTTGTCGACTGTGGGTCTTGACGGCTACGCCGATCAATATCCGGCACAATTATCTGGCGGGCAACAACAACGTGTCGGTCTCGCGCGCGCCCTCTGCACGGATGCAGAAATTTTGCTGATGGACGAAGCATTTTCTGCCCTTGACCCCCTCATTCGCAGTGAGATGCAAGACCAACTGATTGAATTACAGGAAAAATTACATAAAACCATCATTTTTATCACTCACGATCTGGACGAGGCATTGAGGCTTGGTGACCGTATTGCCATTTTACGTGATGGTAAGCTCGTACAAGTCGGAGAGCCTGTCGATATATTGCTCCAACCGGCCGATGACTATGTCGAGGCTTTCGTGAAAGACGTCAACCGTGCTCGCGCATTAACGGTCGAAACCGTGATGCAGCCACAAATCTGTCGTATCAGTGCCAACACGATTGGCGATGCAATTCAGCAGATGCGTCAGCAAAAGGCCAACTATGGCTATTACATCACAGAAGAAGGCTATCAAGGCACCCTGAGTCAAAAAAACCTCAGTGACAAAGATCCAAGCGGTGATATCGAGGCAAGTCTTCTCGAAGACGTGCCTGCCATTGAGCAAGACTCGTTATTGGAAACCGTCATCCCAGATACGTTGGAGTCAAAATGGCCACTACCCGTCTTTGATAATCAAGGCGAGCTAATTGGGCACCTCTCACGGCAAACAGTGGCCAGTATTCTCAGTGAAAGTGGCCACAAACACGCAGCCGCACCTGACGACAAAGACTCAACGAAAAAAGCCAGTTAGCCAATAACGCACTCTCGCTGACTGTGAACGCGTCCCGCTCAGGCGGGGCGCTTTTTTGTTGTCGCGCTTTTCTGCACCATTTTTCAGCCTCGTCACTGACGCTATCCGCGTCATGTTCATAAAAATGAACAGTGATTTCACTCGCAAATCACATTACTGAGACACCTGTCATTCTACTGAAACAGTGGCTCCTTAAGCTGCGGCGCGTATATAGATTAGACAGTTGACAGGAAGTACCATGAGCGTAAGACAGCGGTTATTGATCGCCTTCACCCTCTTTATCGCCTCGACCATCGGACTCGGTAGTCTCGCACTTTGGATATCGGCTCGCTCCGCGGATGCCTCAGCCGAATATGTAAATCATCAACTTCCCGAAGTATGGGCGCTTTTAGCTCTTGAGCGTGATCACCGCGACCTCGTCAATCTGTCGCAAAAAATCAAAGCACAAGTCTTATTCTGGAACGAGATCACCCCTGAGTTTGAAAAGCTTCAACAACGCTATCAACAGAGCTGGCAAGCGTTGTCACAGTATCCGTCTTTGTCGGACTGGCGTGCCGAACAGCTAGAAGGTAAAAAGAAGTTCGACCAATACCTCACCAAGCTTGCTAAAACGGTCGACAGTAAAAGCTTTTACGATGCTGGGCGTCTCGTGGACTTTGACCTCTACCCTGCCGTTGACCCCATGTTAGCGGCCATCAACGAAAAGCTGACCGAGCGTCAAGATAACGCGAAAGACTCTGCCGGCGCGCTTATTACCTTTTTGCACCAGCAATCGAACATCGTCTATGTCGGTTGTGGGATCACACTATTGCTGGCCTTAGTACTGATGACTTGGCTACGAAAAACCGTGGTGGTGCGCCTGAATCATATTGCCACGTCCCTGACGGATATCGATAAGCGCTCCGATCTCTCCGTGCGTTTATTCGATAAGTATCAGGATGAAGTCAGTGCCGTCGCTCAGGCATCTAATAACCTGCTCGATAAGTTCAGTCACTTTGTCACCGATATACAATCGCGGACATCAGCGCTTGATCAACAGTCAGATACCTTAGACCAACAAAGCACGCAAGTGGCGACGATTAACGAGCAAACACGGCAAAACGTTAACGATGTCGCGCAATCCCTGACCGTTATGGAAAGCGCAACCACAGAAATCGCCAACGCCATTCATGATACCCGTGAGTACATCGGCAAAGTCTCTCAGGACAATGATGAAATTCAAACGCAAATGAGTGCGACAGAAGCCTCAATTGCCCATAGCGTCAAGGTGGTGGAAAACGTGTCGAGTACCATGGCAACCTTGAAACAAACCAGTAACCAAATTGCCGGCGTCATGGATGTGATTGAGGGCATTGCAGAGCAAACTAATTTGCTGGCCCTCAATGCCGCGATTGAAGCGGCACGCGCTGGTGAGCATGGGCGAGGCTTTGCCGTCGTCGCTGATGAAGTGAGAAGTTTGTCTCAACGCACAGCACAATCAACTGGCGATATTCGAAACTGGATCAATGACTTACTCGGCCAAGTTGATACCGCCAATAATCTACTAACGGAAACACAGTCAGCCAGTGCCGACAATCAGCAAGCCAGTGTCCGACTACAGGGCTATTTAGGCGAGATGCATACCACTTTCCAAGGGCTTGAACAACTCAGCGCGGAAGTTGAAGCAGCCCTGGGCTCTCAGCATAAAGAAATTGCTCACCTCACCCAGCAGCGTCGCGCGCTCAAACAAGGTAGCCAATCACTCACCGAGGCAATCGATACCACCAGTAATGTCAGTAGTCAGTTAAGCCACCAATCCAGCGCGTTGACGCAATTAACTGACCAATTTCAAACCTAATAGCTTGATGTGATAAGGGCGCTTCGCGGCGTATCGAGGACGCCCCTTTTTCACAGGGGCTATGTGGCTTAGACATTATTAATGCGTGCGAAACCGGCCGCCAGATCGGCAATCAGATCGTCAACGTCCTCTAATCCGATATGTAGCCTGACGAGTGTGCCGGAAAAATCCACCTTACCCACAGGCCGGATGCGATTGAGTTGCTCTGGCTGATTGGCCAACAACAACGACTCAAAGCCGCCCCATGAGTAAGCCATACTGAAATGCTGCAAATGATCACAGAAAGCGTCCAATTGCGCATCAGACAAACGCTGATCAAACACAAACGAAAAGAGCCCATTGCTGCCTGTAAAATCTCGCGCGAAATAGCGGTGCCCAGGACAATCTGCAAATGCAGGATGGAGCACACTGGCTACTTCGGTTTGCTCGTTCAGCCAATTGGCTACCTGTAACGCATTATCCTGATGCTGGGCAAGGCGTACATCCAAGGTTCTCAATCCGCGAGCGGCTTGGTAAGCGGTATCAGGATCGACCGTTTGTCCCATTAAATAGGCGCGCTCGCGCAAGGTCGGCCAGCAGCGCGCATTGGCAACAGCGGTACCTAGCATATTATCCGAATGACCAATAATATACTTGGTCCCAGATTGGATCGAAATATCCACGCCTTGCGTTAACGGTTGATACAAGCGACCTGCTGCCCACGTGTTATCCATCATGATAATCGCATCTGGCGCTCTTTCTCTTACCGCTTGAACGATTGCCGGCGTATCGTGCACTTCCATGGTGTAAGAACCTGGTGACTCTAGAAACACAACGCGTGTATTTGACGTAATACGTTGACCAATCTCCGCACCCTCGAGAGGATCAAAATACTCGGTCGACACCTGCATATCGGCGAGAATTTTCTGACAAAAATCTTGAGTTGGCTCATACGCCGATCCTGAGACCAAAATGTGGTCACCTGTTTTTACAAACGCGAGAATACTGTTTGCAATGGCTGCCGCACCACAGGGAAAGAGTGCACACCCCGTTCCTTGCTCAAGCTCGGTCATGGCATCTTGAAGCGCAAAATGGGTAGTGGTTCCGCGTCTGCCATAGAACAAGGTTTGCTGGTGACGGTTGGCAATCGCGTGCTTTTTCTCGGCTAATGTATCAAAAACAATTGAAGAGGCGCGCTGTACGACTGGGTTGACCCCACCAAGGGTATAGGCTTTACGGCGTCCGGCATGTATTAGCTGCGTACGACTGTGTTTCTTTTCCATCGTTCACTTCACTCATCCTAGGTTGACTGACTAATAGCCTACGGATTTACATAAAGGCAGTAAAGACATTTAGATGGCCAAATTAAATTTTATGACATCGATTTGGCTATATGTCATAGCGCTCAGCACTAACTCGTTCCGCCTATTGATACCCGTGTTGACTATTGTTTACAGTACTAAGTAGATCACAATTTCACCATTCTCTCCTAGCACTACCATAAAAACGTATATACATTGTATATCTAAAAGATAGGCGCATTAGCATGGCGAAAAAAGAAAAAACAAAGAAAGATAGCCAGTTACTGATAAGAATCAATAGTGAGCAACGGGATGCATTCTTAGAGGCCTGTGACGAACTGGATACGTCCGCAGCACGGGAAATACGCCGATTTATTAAACAGTTTTTAAAAGACCACGAAACGAATAAATCATCGTGATCACACTTGGGGTGGACATGCCGGCCCCGTCCACAGCATTGAAGCTGTATTGCAGTGGCAAACGCTTCGGCAAATCATCAATAAGGAGAGAAACCATGGCAAAAGCGTCAAAAAAAGATTTGAAAAAATCGATTAAGAAAGCAAAAGCGAAAGTTGCAAAACAGGAAAGCAAGCTGAAGAAGCTCAAAAAGCAACTAAAAAAAGCCTAAATCACAGGCTGATACGCAATAAAAAAGCTCGGCATTGCGACCGAGCTTTTTATTTTTGTGTCATCAACGTCTATTTGTCATGACGAGATACAGAAAGTGTCTCTTACTCCGACAATATGGGCTCGACCGTAAATCGTCCAACATCAACACCCACGACCTTGACCTGTTCGCCAGCCAGCAATGTACAATCACCGGCGGCCGAGCTGAGTCGCAGTTGCCAAGTGACGCCTGAGTATTTAATCGTCGAAGGCTGCTCTCGGCTCAACGGCTCATTGAGCGTCAATATCAACCCGATAAAATCACTATGACGATTATCCGGACGTCGTCCGCCGCGTTGTAGCTGTTTAAGTGGGCGCCACAGCATGGCAGTTAACAAGCCTGCACCGATCCCAGTACTGCTAAATAACGCCGTAACGGTTTCTGGCACAACACCGACCATCGCCAACAGTCCCACTAAAATGGCAGCAACACCGGTTGCTAATAAAACAATGGTCGATAAGCCAAGCAGCCACACTTCGACGGCTAACAGCAACAAGCCCACAATCACGGTTAATTCTGCGAGGTAGATACTCACACTAAACATCCTGTTTTACGCTTTGCTCTTATTGAGTGTATCAATAATTGTCATCGCTTCTGCAACCACATTCGCTGCACCCGTTCCAGAATCAGGTAACAGTACGACTGAGGACTCTTTGGCAATCGCCTGTTTCGCCTTGATCGCTTTTTCTGCCAGCTCCAACTGGATGGCTTTTTGGCCTTCCTCTGTTATTGCTCGTGTCCCTACGATTTCAAGTGCTTCGGCTTGCGCCTCGGCAACCGCGATTATGGCTTGCGCCTCACCTTCCGCTTGCAAGATTTGCTCAGATTTCTCTGCTTCCGCCGCTAAGACTCGGGCCTGCTTTTGACCTTCAGCAACGTTGATATCCGACTGACGCGCCCCTTCTGACTCAAGAATAACCGCACGCTTCTCTCGTTCAGCCTTCATTTGACGTTCCATGGCATCGAGAACAGAGCGAGGTGGATCGATATCCTTGATTTCGTAACGCAGCACCTGAACGCCCCATGGCTGAGCGGCCTCATTGATGGCAGAGACAATCGCGGTGTTTAAGCTTTCGCGCTCTTCAAACGTTTTATCCAGCTCCATTTTACCCACTTCACTACGCATGGTAGTTTGCGCAAGCTGAGTCACGGAGTACACATAATCATCGACGCCATAGCACGCTTTATACGGATCCAATACCTTGATGTACAAGACACCGTCAACAACGAGCGAAATGTTATCTCGCGTGATCGCGGATTGACTGGGTACATCATATGCTTGTTCTTTTAATGTTCTGGTATAACCAATACGATCGATAAATGGCACGATGAAATTGAGACCCGCTTCCATCGTCTTGTAATACTTACCAAATCGCTCTACAACATAAGCCGTGTTTTGTGGCACAAACTTAATCGCACCGCGTAGTACCACGATCACTAAGACCGCCAGCACCACCCAGACGCCAATAAAACTCGACGTTTCTAAAAAAATCGTATCCATGGAGAAGCCCTATCACTGCGGGTCACAATCATGACTCGCATAAACAAACACAAACGCGCGCACACAAGTGTTTACGGCGTTACTCATCGCGTTTTATGATACGTTATTGTCAGCATAAAAAGACATCATCCAACGGTTAATTTGACACTCCTCGCAATCTAGATCGCTTTTCTATGAGGCTCTTTGCGTCGATACAACACAGTTATCAGGCCATGCTCTCATTTTCACAACAAGCTCACACAAAGTTGCCTCTTTCATCCGCAAAATAGATTTACCTCACACTCTTTTGGGTGTATTCTCGATAATGTTCAACCGTGTTGGTTGACGAACTATTGGTCGTAGACACACCATGTTGCAACCAATAGTAAACTGACGCGCAAATAACGCGTGGTCCTGTTGAAGCTGCTTGGCAGCTTCGATAATCGGAAATTTATGCAGCAATTGAATATAGATACATCGAAACACCCTACCGCTAGGCTGGAAAGTTAGTTGTCCTGAAGATATTCGCTACATTTGCCCATAGAGTCGATTAACGGCACTCGCGTCACTGCAACACCTAGTTAATATATTCAGGAGACACCATGTCCAAAGCTAATGGTTCCGTTAAGTGGTTTAACGAAGAGAAAGGTTTCGGTTTTATCCAGCAAGAGAACGGTCCAGACGTATTCGTTCACTTCCGTGCTATCGTTGGTGAAGGCTTCCGCACACTAGCAGAAGGCCAACAGGTTGAGTTCGATATCGAGCAAGGTCAGAAAGGCCCACAGGCTGCGAACGTCGTTCGTCTGTAAGCCAAACCAAATTTAAGAGAAAGGCGCCCAGTTGGGCGCCTTTTTTGTCGCTATCATTTGTGCTTTAGTCTACCCCATCATTTTTTAAACGAAACCTCATCAAGGTCGCATTCCTTTCACACTCGCTATAGACGCTCTCGCCACCATCCACTAGGCTGAAAACATAGACATTGTCAGGAGGACGTATGCTATCTCCGTGTTTAATTGTTGACGATCATGAAATGATTCGTGACACCATTGGATTGATGGCCCAAGCGCTTGGTATTAAGTCGGTGATCACGGCAGCAGATGGTGCCGAAGCGATATCAAAGGCGTACCATGAAGAGCCCAATCTGATCATTACCGACTTACAAATGGATCCCATTGACGGGTTGGAAATGTTACGCCTCATGCGAAGCGGCCGCTATCATTTGCGTCATGACACGCCCATTATCATTTTAACCGCTAACGCATCTCAGGCAGTGATCAGCGAGTGCATTCGCTATGACGTCGATGCTTTTATGGTTAAACCGGTGAAAAAACAAGATCTAGAAAACCGTGTCAAGCAGCTCTCTAAACAGACCAAAGCTAAAAAGCCCCCCACATTCTACTTTGAGATGTACCAGTCAGATCCTGCCAAATCAACGGAGTTTGAGCACAACGGCGCGATTGTTTTTACTGAGGAAGAGCAATACCAGATAGAGTGCATCACAGAGCCTGTCATTGATACACCATTGCCTCCTGAAGGCTCTTCAGAAAAAGAGCCACAAGTATCGGCCCCCATTAAACGAGAGCGCAAGTTTATACGTTGGCAAGAAAAGTATACAGTGGGGGATCCATCATTGGATGAGAGTAACAAGCAACTGCTCTCTATCATCAACGATACGTATGAGGCCATTGCCTATCACCATGAGGACGAGACTAAGACGGATTTTGAGGCCCTCGCGCAACGCTTTCGTGACTACATCGACACTCACTTTCAGCTAGAGGAAGATATTCTCGAAGCACGCGCCTACCCCAAATACAAAGAGCATGCTGCGATTCATCAACGCCTCGCCCGGCAAGCGCAATATGTGCTGCTACAGTGCCAAGCCGACCCAGAACTATACCGCTCTGAATTCTTTAAGTTTTTGCGTTATTGGTGGATGCACCATGTCGTTCGTGAAGATACTCAGTATCGCGATTTTTTACTGCAAGGTCCTTAATACGTGAGAGTGTACCTACATTGTCTTCCAAGACGGCCTTTCTAGGGCCGTCAGGCATACCTTCCGCCCATCCCCTCGATGTGGGAACCTGCCCACACCTTTAGGCCAGTAAATGTTACTTCTCAAAACACTTACTTTCACAAAAAATTTAACAATAAACAAATTCATATATTTCATAAACTTAATTATAGATGACAAATCCAACACTAAAATCTGGGGTTGATAAACCAAATTCATCGCCTATTATATAAAACGAATTCGTTAGAGCACAAAACAATTATGTGGCGATCAAAAACGACAGACACGGCAGTACTTGAATCCGAGGTACGTGACCGTAAACAGACCCAGACCAACACGAAGTTTGTGTTTCGTAAGCCAGCCATCAAGGATGGCGGCAACATCTATCGATTAATCACGCAGTGCCCACCGTTGGATGTGAACTCCGCTTATTGCAACTTCCTACAGGCGACACACTTTAAAGAGACCTGTGTCGTTGCAGAGCGAGAGGGTGATGTACAAGGCTTTATCTCGGGCTACATTCGCCCTGAGCAGCCAGACACGTTTTTTGTCTGGCAGGTTGCAGTGTCACCCAAAGCACGTGGTGAAGGGCTTGCCCTCTCGATGATCGAAGCGCTGATGGCACGTAAAGTCTCAAGCAATATTCGCTTCATCGAAACCACAATCACAGAAGACAACGCCGGATCTTGGGCGCTGTTTAAAAAGGTAGACCGCCTCTACGGTACAGGTGGTCAGCGCTCCGTGTTCCTCGACGAACAGGAGCATTTCAACGGTGAACATGACACCGAATACCTTTTCCGAATTCCACTCAAAAAATAACAGGATGAGTTATGGATATCTTTAAATCGCAGGAGTCAAATGTTCAATGTTACGCCAACAACTTCCCCGTTGTGTTTGAAAGCGCTAAGGGTTGCTGGATCACGGGCGTAGACGGCAAGCGCTACCTCGATTTTCTTGCTGGCGCCGGCTCGCTCAACTACGGGCATAACAACCCAACGTTGAAAAAAGCACTGATCGAGTACATCGAGAAAGATGGCATTACACACGGCCTGGATATGTACACAGGTGCAAAAGCACGCTTTCTCGAAGTATTTAAAGAGCACATCTTGGCACCGCGTGAGTTGGACTATAAGTTCCAATTCACTGGCCCAACAGGCACCAACGCAGTTGAAGCGGCAATGAAGCTTGCCCGTAAAGTTACAGGCCGCGCAAACATTGTGTCTTTCACCAACGGCTTCCACGGCTGTACATATGGTGCATTGGCAGTGACGGGTAATCATCATCACCGCGGTGGTGGCGGCATCCCTGTCAACAACGCCGTGACACGTCTTCCGTATGATGGCTATGCAGACGTTGATGGTTTAACTTTGTTCGAAACCATGCTGAATGACGCATCAAGTGGTCTAACAGGCGGTGATAAACCTGCTGCCGTGCTTCTTGAAGTCGTCCAAGGCGAAGGTGGCCTAAACGCAGCCTCTAATGAGTGGTTGCAGCGCCTGCAAGACATTTGTAAGGCACACGATATCTTGATGATCGTAGATGACATCCAGGCTGGTTGTGGCCGTACGGGTACGTTCTTCAGCTTTGAGCCGTCAGGCATTAAGCCCGATATTGTGACGCTGTCCAAATCAATTGGTGGCTATGGCTTGCCAATGGCTGTGGTCCTACTAAAACCTGAGCTGGATCAATGGGCACCGGGTGAGCACAACGGTACATTCCGTGGTAACAACCACGCGTTTGTGACTGCCGCGGAAGCGATTGACACATACTGGCGTGATGATCAATTCCAAACGCATATTCAAGAACGTGCCGATCAATTGAACAAAGTGTTGCAAGAGATGCTTAACAAGCACGGTGATCTTTTTGAGACCATCAAAGGCCGCGGTTTGATGCAAGGCATTGCGTGCCAAAATGGTGATATTTCAGATGAGATCTCCAGCCTGTGTTTTGACAATGGCATGATTATCGAGACCGCGGGTCCAGATGATGAAGTCATCAAATTCTTCTCGCCACTGACAGTCAGTGAAGCAGAGATGGAAAAAGGCCTGCAGATCTTCGTTAAGTCTGTTGAGCAGTATAAAAAACAGAAGCTCAAGAAAGCATCGTAATCGCGAAGACGGCGATCCCCGCTTAACGAAGAGACGTTGAAGGAATAAACATGATTGTTCGTACATTAGAAGAATGCCAGAAAACTGAACGCCGTGTAGTGGCTGAAAACTGGGAAAGCGTACGCATGCTGCTACGCGATGATAATATGGGATTTTCTTTCCATATTACCACCATCTATGCCAACACTGACACGCACATTCACTACCAGAACCACTTAGAGTCTGTGTATTGCATGTCGGGTGAAGGTGAAATTGAAACCACGGATGACGGCAAGGTTTATCCTATTAAACCTGGCACACTGTATATCCTAGACAAACATGACGAACACCAGCTTCGTGCTAACAAAGGTGTTGATATGGTCATGGCCTGTGTGTTCAACCCACCTATTACTGGGCAGGAAACGCACGATGAGAACGGTGTTTATCCATTAGTCGATTAACCGTCATGGGGCAGCCGGATGCTGCCCCTGTAAACCCAATCGACTCCCTAATTCATAAAAGCCCACAAGGAGCTCACATGAATCATACCGTTGAAAAGATCGGCGGTACGTCGATGTCAGCCTACGACGCTGTCATGGATAATATCTTTTTGTACCCGTCAAACCCGTACAACCGCATTTTTGTCGTTTCTGCTTACGCTGGCATCACGGATGCATTGCTGGAGTGTAAGCGTTCGGGTAAGCCCGGCATTTATCGCCTTCTCGCGGCAAATAACCCTAAATGGCGTGATGCGATGGACGAGTTAGAGCAACGTATGCTGCTCATTAACAGCAATATGTTCCCCGATCCTGTATACCGTGAGCGTGCTGATAACTTTATCCGCCAACGCATGGAAAAAGCACATAGCTGTATCGAAGGTATACTCGAAACCTGTAACTATGGGCAGTTTTCTCTGGAAAGCTATCTACCACAAATTCGTGAGTTCCTCTCCTCTATCGGCGAGGCGCACAGTGCGCACAACTCAACGCTACTGCTCGAAAGTGTGGGAATTAACTCACGATTTGTTGACCTCTCTGGTTGGGATAACCCCGATGAAGGCAAAGGCGACCTCAACACGGTGATCGCCAATGCTATGGAAGACATTGACTTCAGTACTGAGCTGCCCATCGTTACCGGCTACGTCTATTGTGATGAAGGTCTGATGAAGACCTATGACCGTGGTTACAGTGAAATGACATTCAGCCGGATTGCCGTGTTAACCAAAGCAAGTAGCGCGGTGATCCACAAAGAATATCACCTAAGCAGTGCCGACCCTCGCATTGTAGGTCCAGAGCGTGTACAGCCAATGGGCCTCAGTAACTACGATGTGGCTGACCAGCTTGCTAACTTAGGGATGGAAGCCATCCACCCGAATGCAGCCTCTGGTATGCGCGCTGTGGGTATCGAATTGGTCGTGAAAAACACCTTCGAGCCTGAGCACGCGGGTACGGTGATCTCTCACAAATATCGTCCAAAAGACAAAGAGATCGAGATCATCGCCGGTCGAGATAAGGTGCTAGCTCTCCACATCTTTGACCAATCAATGGTTGGGCATGTTGATCAGGTCAGCTATGACGTGATGGAAATCATTCGCGAAGAGAACGTGCAGCTCATCAGTAAAGAGATGAATGCCAACTCAATTACCTACTACTTAGACGGCAAGACAGCCAGTCAAGATAAGGTGATTAATCGTGTTGAGAAGCTCTACCCGAAAGCGAAGATTACGGGTGAAATGGTCGCACTGATTTCTGTCATTGGTAGTCGTATCGACTCAAACCAAACCATGAGCAAGGGTATGCTGGCGTTGCTTGACGCAGAAATAAACCCTAAAGCAGCTCACTCATCGATGCGCGATGTGGACGTGCAATACGTAGTACTTGATAAGTTCTACCACGCGTCGATCTGCGCCCTACACGCTTGTTTTATCGAAGAGCCTACGCCTAAGCCAACCATTCGGGCCGCTTAAGACCCTGGTGCATATGACAAGCGAAAAACCATACCCCCTTACCTAAGGGGGTTTTTCAGTTTTATAAGCTAGCCTAAACCCCCTCCTTGCGATTAAAAACCAACTTAATCACCTCTCAATGTTGATAAAGTCTAACTAAACGGTAAAATTCCGCACTTTATCTTGATAGCTGTAGTGCCTTTATGATCGATCCCAATATGCTCCCCGTTTATTTAACCGCGGTTGTCGCACTTTTGCTGGTGCCCGGACCGGATATGTTGCTAATCGTGAGCGCCAGTCTTAGCTATGGCAGACGGGTTGGTATGGCCGCAAGCTTGGGTAATGCAACATCAGGATTGATCCTGACCGGGTTAGCCGCAACCGGCGTATCAGCCATGATTGCGATGTCGCCAACGGCCCTCACCATTCTGCAGTACGTGGGAGCCGCGTATTTGCTCAAAATGAGTATAGATATGTGGCGTGCCTCTCCAACAGACAGCGCCGAGCTCGCGCATCATCAAGGCATGGGCAAATATCTCTATAAACGCGCGGTGATGACCAACCTATTGAACCCAAAGGCACTACTGTTCTTTGTGTTGTTTTTACCGCAGTTTATTTCGCAGCAAATTCAAGCCTCGTCCAGCACGCAATTACTAACGCTTGGTCTCCTCCTCAACCTATTAGGGCTCGCGTTTAATCTGCTTTTAGTGGCAATAGTCGGCAAGCTTGGCAGTGCAATGCTCACCAATACCCGTGTCCAAATGTATCAGCATAAAATCATGGCATTGGTTTTTGCGGCACTCGCGGTCTGGCTGTTTACCCAACAGTCGTTGTAATCCATCCACTTAGCTGGGTAAAAAACCGACGAACCAGACGTTGAGCGATAAAAAGTCAGACAGTTGTCTGATATATTATACCGCTGTCAGTCGTATAACTGACTTTGGTTCGTTGGTGGCGTCTAACGCCCTTGCCTTTATCGGATGGATTCGGTCACGTGTTTAATCTTCACCTTCCCACACTGACTCTGGCTTACATCAGTGTGTTCTGGCTACTCACCATTGGCGTTTTGTTGATTGGGTGGCAGTTTAATCAGCACAAAGATATCAAGCTTTGGGGACTGGCTTGTCTGCTGATCTCAACGGGCACGTCGGTGTATAACATTGGCAATGTCACCGAAACGTCGGGGCTCGTCTGGATTGGCACCACAGCCGCGATCTGCTCTCATATTCTGGTGTGGTTAGGCACGCAATCCTTCGTGGGCACGTCCTCGTCGTGGCGGACGGCTTCGCTGGCAGCACTCTTGGGTGTAGGGGTTTATACACTGATTCTTGCCAATCATATTCCGCTTGCGCTCCGTATTACTTGGTACTGTGCGTTCTACGTGGCAATGCACCTTGCGGTTTTAAAACTCATTGTTGAGAGTCCAGAGAGGAAGCGGATAGGTTTTACTCTCTATGCGTCCGTGCTCCTCCTCTTACTGATACTTTATGGACTTCGTGCCTACTTCGCCTTTGACACACCGATGGAAAACACCGGCCTATCTCAACGTTATATCGCCGTGTATTACTTGATCTTAATGGCCGAGTTCGTCAAGTTTATGACCTTCATTTACCTTTGTTTTGAGCGACTGGAGTACACACTTTGTCAACTTGCGCTCCGTGACACTCTGACACAGCTTCCGAATCGACGCGCCTTTATGACGCAATCCGCACAGTGTCTCCTTTCTAACCAGCCGAATGCCCTTATCCTTGCTGATTTGGATAATTTCAAAAGTATTAATGATGTATATGGTCACCTTGCTGGCGATCAGGTATTGGTCGCTTTCAGCCAACACTTAGAACGGATCACCCAACAAGAAGGGGCGTTTTGCGCCAGAACGGGAGGTGAAGAATTTATTTTGCTACTCAGTGGCCAGTCTGTGCGTCGCGTACAAGAAATAGCGCTACAGCTGAAGCGACAAATCGAGGCATGCCAGGTGACGACCGAACATGGCCATCACATCCAGTTTACGGTGAGTATCGGCGTCGGCATCAAGCGCCAAATGCAATATGTTGCGATGAATCAGTTATTTGAGTGCGCAGATACGGCTTTATATGAAGCCAAGGCCCGCGGGCGAAACCGTGTAGAATTTGCGTTAACTGAACATCGTGATGCGCCCTCCAGTGTATCACCAACATCCAACCAGTCGCCCATCAGCCAAGAAACTGATAATCCTTCTCTGCCTAAACGTTATCTCGAGCGTCAATCTTTGTCATAATAGGCGTTCAGCCCGTAATAGGAGAACGTGTAATGGATGAGAACACCGCCACGCTACTGAATCTGCGTGTCATTGAAGTCAGCGACTATCAACCCTTAGCAGAGTTGATGGATCTCGTCTTCCCGGATGTCGGCGGTGCTTGGCCTAAGAGCACGATCATGCAACTGGTCACCGCTTTCCCGGATGGCCAGATATGCATTGAAGATAATGGAAAAATCGTCGCCGCCGCGTTAACGCTAAAAGTATCCTACAACCGCTTTTCACTGCCGCATACCTATGCCGACATTATCACGGATGACGGTGTGGTATTCCACGACTCAAAAGGGGATGCACTGTATGGCCTCGACGTGTTTGTACACCCTGATTATCGTGGCCATCGCCTTGGCCGTCGACTTTACGAAGCGAGAAAAGATCTGTGTCAGGCGCTGAACCTAAAAGCGATCCTCGCCGGCGGCCGTATACCTGGTTATCACAAACACAATGATGTTTCGGTGACGGATTATATTAATAAAGTCAGAAGAAAAGAGATTCACGACCCGATCCTTTCTTTCCAGCTATCTAATGACTTTGATGTTAAGCGTTTGATGAATCGCTATTTGCCCGAAGACGATAAGTCGGCGGGCTATGCCACACTGTTGGAGTGGGATAACTTCTTCTATGAAGAAGATGCATCCTCCGTGCATGATATTGAAAAAACCATCGTCCGCCTCGGGGTCGTGCAATGGCAGATGCGTCATGTGCTCTCAGTGGATGATCTTTTGAATCAGGCCGAATTCTTTGTCTCATCCTTAGCCAACTACCAGTCAGATTTCGCGCTCTTTCCCGAGTTTTTCTGTGCACCATTGATGGGGCTTGCACCTGATAAGCGCTCCGTCGAGGCAATTCGCTTTCTCAGTGAGTTTACCCAGGCGATTAAGCAACGTTTTTCGCAATTGGCCGTCACCTACAACATCAATATTATCGCTGGCAGTATGCCCGTGTTGGAAAATAGCAAACTGTATAACGTCTCCTATTTAATGCACCGCGACGGTAGCATTGATGAGCAATACAAAATCCATATTACGCCGCACGAACAACGTGACTGGGTGATCGATGGCGGGGATACGGTCAAAGTCATTGAAACCGACGCGGGCCGGGTGGGTATTCTCACCTGCTATGACGCCGAGTTTCCTGAGTTGGGGCGTATTCTTGCTGAGCAAGGTGTACAGATCCTATTCGTGCCCTTTTGGACCGATACCAAGAACGGTTATTTACGCGTGCGCCTTTGTGCTCAAGCACGAGCGATTGAAAACGAGTGTTATGTCGCGATCGGCGGCAGCGTGGGCAACCTTCCTCGGGTAGATAATGTGGACATCCAATACGCTGAGTCTGCGGTATTTTCACCCTCGGATGTCTATTTTCCGCACGATGCGACACTCGCGGAAGCCAATGCCAATACCGAGATGATGATTTTCGCAGACGTCGATTTGGACAAGCTCAAAATGCTGCATGAACGAGGTTCGGTAACGAATTTGAAACACCGCAGGCCCAAGCTCTATGCCAGCCATTTAAGCCAAGGCTAAGCAAAAACGCAGTGATCCAGGTGGGAATCATTAAGACCCCGAGAGTGATTTGTGCGCATCGCACTGACTTTGTTCAAGGTCAGTGCATTTACTGGTGTAAAGGATCACTCTCTTGGTAGAATCAACCCGTTTCTGCGTAAGCGTTATTAAGAGAGATTCCGAATGGGACGAAGTTTTGAAGTTCGTAAAGCGTCAATGGCGAAAACCCAGGGCGCGAAAATTAAGGTTTATTCAAAGTACGGTAAAGAGATTTACGTATGTGCTAAAAATGGCGGCTCGGATCCTGAGAGCAATCTATCACTGCGTCGTTTGATTGAGAAAGCGAAAAAAGATCAGGTTCCAGGTCATGTGATCGACAAAGCGCTTGATAAAGCCAATGGCACAGGTGGCGAAAACTATGAAGTGGCGCGTTATGAAGGCTTTGGGCCTGGCAGCTGCGCGGTGATTGTTGATTGCTTAACGGATAATAACAGCCGTACTTATATGGACGTGCGCCAGTGCTTTGTGAAAAACGATGCGAAAATTGGCACGCCCGGTGCGGTGTCTCATATGTTTGAGCACCAAGCTGTTTTCCAGTTTAAAGGAGATGATGAGGAAGGCACGCTTGAAGCCTTGGTCATGGCTGATGTGGATGTGTCAGACATCGAAGCAGACGAGGGTATCATTACAATTTTTGCCCCTCACACAGAGTTTTTCAAAGTGAAAAATGCGCTAAGTGACTATCTTGGCGACACGCCGATTGATCTTGAAGAGATCACCTTTGTGCCTCAAATCGACACTCAGGTCAGCGGCGAGGATGTTGAACGTTTTGAAAAGTTCCTCGATATGCTTAACGACTGCGACGACGTCCAAAATGTCTACCACAACGCAGAGCTAATCTAAGCACAATGACTAAGCGCCATGTCATCATGGCGCCTTATCGCTCACCCAGTTGCGTGAGTAGCATTTGCGAAAATAACGCCCAGTTTTGACGAAATCTATCATCCCCCTGCAGTACATAACTTTGCAAACCCACACCAAGGAAAAAGGCATCCACGACACGAATTGCCGTATCAATCTGATGCTGCGGAATCTTCCCCTGATAAAAATACTCAATCGCACGCGTGTATTCCGTTAAACCATGTTGAGAAAAGCGCTGAATAGCCACCCTGAACTGTTCATCAAATAAGGCTTGGGTTGTAAAGCTATACATCGCTTTCATCGCATAAGGCTCACATTGCATGGTGAGGTACAAGGTATCCCCTGTCACTTCGAGATAACTCTCAAAATCATCAAAATTTGCAGGCTCGGCCACAGCAAGAAACATAGAGATTAATTCATCAACCGCTGCATATTTGACGGCATCAAGGTTGTCAAAATGATGATACAGCGCCCCTTTGCTGATTCCGGCTTTCTTCCCTAATTTTGTTGCCGTTAATGCAGCAAGCCCCTCATTTCCAACGATTTCTAGCGTTGTCGAAAGAATGTGTTGGCGCATAGCACGCGACGCAATTTCGTTTTTGTTCATCGTTTTTTGATCAAAAGTGAAAGTCCAGATGAAAAAATAAAACATACCGAATGTTCATTCAATTTTTTTCGGGCAAAATGTGACCGATAACCGAATGATTTCTCAACACGGAAGCGTCGGAAGAAAAAAGAGGATGAAAGTGGGTGTTGTAAAATAACAGAACAAGGCTCAAAGACAGGTTCAAACGCAATGGCTACAATGAATAGAGGCAGAACTGATAAGAGGTTAAGTAAGTGATGAAAAGAGTGTGGGCGTTGCTGTTAACACTAGCGGTTGCATGGCCGGTGAGCGCTAAGACCACGTATGTGGTTGGCGTACAGAGTTTTTCACAGTATTACCCGTATTCAGCCTACTCTAACCGTAACTATTCTGGCTTTAACCGAGAGCTGTTGGATATGTTTGCCAATGAATACCACTACCGTTTCGTCTACAAAGCGCTTCCCCTAAGACGCCTTTACCACCGCTTTGTCGAGGGCGCTGTCGATCTGAAATATCCAGACAGTCCAGATTGGAGCCCAGACATTAAAAAAAAGGTCAGTGTGACATACAGTGATCCTGTGGTGAGCTACACGGATGGCGTCATGGTTATTGACCAACACTATGGCCGGCCTTTGGATGAATTCCGTTTTCTCGGCGTGGTAGCCGGATTCACTCCCCACCCTTATCAATCACGTATCAGCGCCGGAAAAATACGTGTCGATGAAAGCTATCAATATGATTCGCTGTTAATGAAGGTAATCAGTGGTCGCGTTGATGGCGGCTACGCCAATATTGACGTCGCACAGTTTTATCTTGACCAAAAGGGCCTCAAAAAAGGCTCGGTAAAGTTTGATGATACCCTCCCACATGTGAAAGGAACTCGTCACCTTTCAACAATTCACTATCCAAAACTGATTAAAGAATTTAACCAATTTTTAGCCGATAACCAAGCCAAGATTACTGAACTAAAAGCACGTTATGGGCTTGAGTGATTGAGGTTTATTTCTTCATTTCAGTCCACAGTGCTGTATACTCGACACGCCATTTCAGGCAGGATGATGCGGTTGAATCAGAGAGAGAAGAGTTGCTTTGCGTAATCAGCTTATCAGTTTAGATTTGTTTTATGCCATTGAGCACCTTATGCCCGGAAAGCGTACTGCCGCGTTATTCCGTCGGTCAATTAAACACCTCCCTGTAACCACTTTGGCGCTTACCCATTACGACTCCGCTGCAGGGCTTCAGCTCGCATTATTCCGTCATTGCCGTAACTATGTGGCTTTTACACAAGGCAAGCCCATTTCGCCTGATTTTGATTTCTCTGGTACCGCCGAGCAAATATTGGCTGCCGAATCAGTGATGAAAGCCTTTATTCGTGGCGCCTACTGGTGGGTGGAATATCATATGAGTCTGTATCGTGACGATTGGAGCCAAGAACAGTCTCAACGTTGGTTAAAGGATTTACGTTTGCTGGTACAAGTCATTATCGGTGTCGGGAACTGTACCAATGCTGAATTTTTGATCACACACCGAGGCCCTATCCAAGCCCTGACTTACGATACACACCTCGAGCCTTTTCTCACCAATTATTAATCATCCAGGCACGCGCCGAGATCCGAGTTTGTCTATTGATTGAGCATCCCACACTGCTTTCGCTATTTCGTCACGTTTATTCGCTAGCCTAGGCCCATGACGATGACACAAGGTTCACCATGAAGCGATTAAAGCGGTATCAATACGAGCGGTATGCCATTTTATGCCGCGCCTCTTATCCTACCTTTTTTAATCACACGCAATACGGCTTCAGTCCGAGTGGACGACGTGATATTTACGACCGCTGGGGGCGCTGTATTATTCGTGTACTCTGGCGAGATGATGACGATGTGGTGGTGGTATTTCGTGGCTCGCAAACCTTGTGGGACTGGCTAGTAAATTGTGCCTGTGGTCCTAAGCGTATTCGCATGGCTAACACTTATTGTTACGTACACTGGGGATTTCACTACTTACTGACACAAAAAAGTTTACCCTGGCAACAGCACAAGCGTCGTTACCAAGCTATGACCACGAGCCAGTTTGCTGATGTCGCACAAGCGGCGGATATGGCTTCCTTAGACGGCGATACGGTGCTCGATAAACTCTGCTCCGCCCTGTCGCCTTTGGTTCAGGCCAACAAAAAAGTCTCTTTTATTGGTCATTCGTCAGGCGGCGCGATGGCAGTTATTGCCGCGGCGATGCTTCAACCACAAATGGGCAGTGCTATTAAACGCATCGTCACCTTTGGTCAGCCTGCCGCTGGTATGTGGCGTTTTAAGCGGCATTATCCCTTTCATACCAAAACTTATCGTATCTGTTGTGATGTCGACATCATTACCTTCTTACCCGGGATTCCTTTTCTGTATTGGCATGTCGGTCGGCTTCTATGGCTACATGAGAACAAAATTTATACCGACACGTCGTCACTGATTCGCGTGCTCAGGGTTTTATTTAGCTGGCTCGCACGCCCCATCGCGTATCATTACATGGATAAATACATCCGACGCAAAGATTACTTTGACCAACACTAATTGGCCTGTATCAACCAATACGTGATCTTGATACCAGCTTCCTTCACTGTCCCAAGACTGTCACCCAGCAGTCACCCCGTTTTCATATTGCCTCGCCACACTTTCGACCGGCTTTGCGATGTACTTTTTGGCGCATCGCTATCACCTAAATCATAAATACGATAACGAACAGAAAGGAATAATTGTCGTGAGCAAGCATATTGACCAACGTCCGCTGGACGCAGAACCCGAATTCAATCGCTTTATTGATGCCGCCGTAAGTCGTCGCCGCTTTTTACAAGGCGCGGGCGCCGCTAGTACGGTCGCTTTTTTTGCCGCTAACCCTGTTGCCAAAGCAGTGGCTGGCAGCATGAGCAAAAGTGAACTGATAGGCTTTGACGCAATCCCGACCTCAACCGCTGATACAGTCAAGGTACCTGCTGGCTATAAGGCAGACGTACTGGTGTCTTGGGGCGATCCTATCTTTACTAATGCGCCTGCTTTTTCGCAACAAAACAATGCCGATGCGCAAGCTCAGCAGTTTGGCGACAACAACGATGGCATGACATTTTTCCCGCTCGCCAATGATCGCGCCCTGCTCGCGGTCAATAACGAGTATATCAACGATGAGTATTTGTTTACGCACGGTGGAGAAAACATCTCAGCCGATGATGCGCGCAAATCGCAAGCGGCGCATGGCGTCTCTTTGGTCGAACTCAAAAAAGTCGATGGTCGCTGGACAATCAATCCGCAAGGTCGCTTAAACCGTCGTATTACCGCTTATACAGAAATGGCAATGACAGGTCCCGCCGCCGGCCATTCACTGCTCAAAACCGCGGCTGATCCGTCGGGTAAAATGATCCTCGGCACTTTTAACAATTGTGCCAACGGCGAAACGCCTTGGGGCACCTATCTGACCTGTGAAGAAAACTTTAATGGCTATTTTGCTAGCGAAAAAACCGTCACCTTGGGCAAAACCTATCAGCGCTATGGCATCAGCGATACCGATTGGGGATACGATTGGTACAAGCACGACGAGCGCTTTGATGTCGCCAAGCACCCCAATGAGCCCCACCGCTTCGGCTGGGTGGTCGAAATTGACCCTATGGACCCCAATTCGACCCCGAAAAAGCGCAGTGCACTGGGTCGCTTTAAGCACGAAAATGCCGCGCTAACGGTCAATGATGATGGGCATGTTGTCGTGTATATGGGCGATGATGAACGTGGCGAGCACCTATATAAATTTGTCTCTGAGGGAAAATACGATCCGAGTAAAGGTAGCGCTAATCGCGATTTGCTCGAGAACGGTACCTTATATGTCGCCAAATTTACCGGCAGCGACGACGAGCTCAAAGGTCAAGGGGAGTGGTTAGAGCTCACCTTTGGTAAAAATGGCCTGACCCCAGAAAATGGCTTTCCCGACCAAGCCAGCGTGCTCATTTTTGCCCGCGAAGCCGCGACGCAAGTGGGTGCAACCACCATGGATCGTCCTGAGTGGGTCGCCGTGCACGCCGACAACAAGCATGTCTTCTGCACCCTCACCAATAACAAGTACCGTGGCGTGAAAGACAGCCAACCATTAAATGCGGCCAACCCACGCACCAAAAACCCGTATGGCCATATTATTCGCTGGGCACCGACCCAAGGCGATCATACTCAGCCTACTTTTGAGTGGGACATTTTCGTGATGGCCGGCCATCCTGAAAAGCAATCTGGATTAATGGCGGGTACCGATAACATCAATAGAGACAACATGTTTAACAGCCCAGATGGTATCGGCTTTGATCGTGCCGGTCGTCTTTGGATTCAAACCGACGGTGATTACTCCAACGAGGGAGACTTCGCTGGCATGGGCAATAACCAAATGCTGTGTGCCGACACGCAAACGGGGGAAATTCGTCGCTTCCTTACCGGGCCAACATCGTGTGAGATCACGGGACTGACCTTTACGCCTGACTCACGCACTATGTTTGTGGGTGTACAACACCCAGGCGCCCATTTCCCTGCAGGCGGTGACGCCATTCCTCGCTCTTCGGTCATCATGATCACCAAAGAAGACGGTGGCGTAATCGGTACTTAACCCTTCATCGTCCAATGATCTAAGCCTTACTTTGTTAAAACAGCCCAGCCCTTGCCAACGCAAGGGCTTTTTCTCTCCTTACCTCTCAATTGAGTCGCTCAATTTTTATACGCCACTGCCAACTATTAACTATATTTATAGAGGGAATATGTAACGATCGTGCACCAAACTGTGTCCAGCGCGTTGATAAAGTGACGTAATTGAATATAAATCAAAACGTTGGCGTGATGCAGTTGCCGAGGAGAGCCGACAGCATGGCGACAGAGACACAAGTCACCGAGACGCAAGGAACGGTTGCTGCCGTTCAACCTGATGGCCAAGTGCGTCAGATAGAGGCAAATCAAACGGTTTCAACGGGAGAGCTCGTCACCGCGGTGGGCAACGAGCCTGCCTCAGTGCGCCTTGAGAATGGTGTCGATACCAACCTCGCCTTATCTGCCTTGCTTGTCGGCGAAGATGAAGACGATACGCTGGTACAAGATTTACCTGAGGATGTGCTTGAAATCATTGAAGCCATCCAACGCGGTGAAGATCCCAATGCGATTGAAGATGCCGCCACCGCAGCCGGTGCGGCGGCTTCAGGTTCTGCGATCACGGCCATGGCAATCATTGAAGCGAACGGCCGTATTGGCGAGATCATTGCGGGTTTCCAAACTGAGGGCATTACCAACCCCGATGGTGGCATTACCGACGAACAGCTTTTTGCTCTAACCGCACTAAGATTGGCAAGTGCTGACGCCGTATTCCCTGCCGCAGATACCAATGAAGCGCCGAGCGCCGAATCGCTCACCTTCAGTACCGACGAAGATCAACCCCTGGTGCTGACGCCCAATCAAATACTGCAGCAAATCAACGATCCAGACGGCGATACCCTCACCATTGTTTCCATCAACAGTGGCAATCCAGATGTCGAAATCGACGAGGATGAGTCTGGTAATATCGTCATCACACCACCGCCCAATTTCAATGGCGATCTTGATCTCACAGTCATTGTTTCCGATGGCCAAGCAGAAACCCCGTCCGATATCACGGTCACCGTGAATCCCGTCAACGATGCTCCGACGCTGCAATTTTCTGCCATATCGGTCACTGAGGATGCGGTCGCGGCCGGCGATACCGTCGGCACTGTAACGGCGACGGATATAGAAGACGATGTCCTCACCCTATCGTTGACTGACGGTGGACAAAACTATGTCGAGTTGCAGGGTAATAATGTTGTTCTCACTCAGGCAGGCGTAAATGCAATCAATAATGATGCACTAGATATCGCCTCGCTGACATTTACAATCACCGCCTCAGACGGCGAAGCGAGCACCTCTCAAACCTTCACCTCAGCAGTGGAACGTATTGACGATCCCGCATCCATCACAGGTGATACCTCAGGCACGCTCTCGGAGGGGGAAATCGATGGCTCTGATGGAAGTTTGATAGCCAGAGACTCGGTTTCCGGTACCTTGTCGATCACCGATCCGGACGATAGCCCAACGTGGATCGATAGCACGCAATCCGGCCTGTATGGTGAGCTCGTCTTCACTAATGGCAACTGGACCTACACCGCAGATAGCGATGCTGTGCAATCTCTTAGCGAGGGCGATGCGGTTTCGGATAACTTCACTGTGACTGCATCAGACGGCAGCAGCCAAGTGATCGCGATAACTATCACAGGTACAAATGATGATCCTGTGATTAGCGGCCAAACCCTTGGCGATGTTGTCGAAGACAGCATTTTAGAAACGACAGGATCTCTCAGTATTTCGGATGCAGATGGTAACAATGCGCCGAGCTTTTCCGATGGCAATGTGTCCGGTCAGTACGGTGAGTTATCACTGATGAATGGTACTTGGACTTATACGCTGGATAACAACAGCAGTCTTGTTCAAGGTTTAAACGCCGGCGATCAGGTGACCGACACCATCACCCTCACTGCAAGCGATAACACACAACAAGATATCGTCATCACCATTACGGGGACGGATGATGCCCCTGAAGTCACTGGAAGCTTTACTGGCTCGGTCACCGAAGGTGACGTGGGCGATACCGCAGTAACTGCCACGGGCACCATTGCGATCAGTGATGTGGATGACGGCGATAATCCAAACTTTGCCGATGTCACACAGGCAGGTACTTATGGCTCGCTAGAACTGGTCAACGGCAATTGGACTTACACCCTCGATCAGTCTGCCGTACAGAATTTAGATGACGGCGATCAGATCAGCGACACCATCACGCTTACTGCATCCGATGGTACAGAGCAAGATATTGTTATCACCATTACCGGTAGAGACGACTTACCTGAAGTGACTGGTAGCTTTACCGGTTCAGTCACCGAGGGCAATGAAGGCGATGCGGTCACTGCCACCGGTACCATTGCGATCAGTGATGTCGATGGCGACGACAATCCGACGTTTGCTGACGTCACACAGGCAGGCACTTATGGCTCGTTGGAGCTAGTAGATGGTGCTTGGACCTACACCCTCGATCAGAGCTCAGTGCAGGATTTAGATGCCGGCGATCAAGTGACCGACACCATCACCCTCACCGCAAGCGATAACACGCAACAAGATATTGTTATCACCATTACGGGGACCGACGATGCACCTGATGTCACCGGTAGCTTTACCGGTTCAGTCACCGAAGGCAACGAAGGCGATGCGGCCACTGCAACCGGCACCATTGCGATCAGTGATGTGGATAGTGACGACGCGCCAACCTTTGCCGATACCACAAAAACCGGGACTTACGGTTCGCTAGAGCTGGTCGGTGAGAACTGGACCTACACCCTCGATCAGTCTGCGGTGCAGAATTTGGATGCCGGCGATCAAGTTACCGACACCATTACCCTGACAGCAAGCGATAACACCCAACAAGATATTGTCATCACCATTACCGGTAGCGAGGACCTACCTGAAGTCACCGGTGAGTTTATTGGTTCCGTGACCGAAGGCAACGAAGGTGATGCACCTGTCACTGCCACCGGCACCATTGCGATCAGTGGTGTGGATGGCGACGACAATCCGACCTTTGCCGATGTTACACAGGCAGGCACTTATGGCTCGTTGGAGCTAGTAGATGGTGCTTGGACCTACACCCTCGATCAGTCTGCCGTGCAGGATTTAGATGCCGGTGATGAGGTGACAGACACTATCACGCTCACCGCAAGCGATAACACACAACAAGATATTGTTATCACGATTACTGGTAGCGAAGATGCGCCTGAAGTCACCGGTGAGTTTGTTGGCTCAGTCACCGAAGGCAATGAAGGTGATGCTACCGTGACTGCCACCGGCACCCTTGCGATCAGTGATGTGGATAGCGACGATAATCCGACCTTTGCCGACGTCACACAGGCAGGCACTTACGGCTCGTTGGAGCTAGTAGATGGCGCTTGGACCTACACCCTCGATCAGAGCTCAGTGCAGGATTTAGATGCCGGCGATCAGGTCACCGATACCATTACCCTGACTGCCTCTGATGGCACTGAGCAAGATATTGTTATCACGATTACAGGGACGGACGACGCCCCTGAGGTCACCGGTAACTTTACCGGCTCAGTGACCGAAGGCAATGAAGGTGATGCTGCCGTGACTACCACGGGCACCCTTGCGATCAGTGATGTTGACACCGACGATAATCCAACCTTTGCCGATGTTACACAGGCAGGCAACTATGGCTCGCTAGAGCTGGTGAACGGCAATTGGACTTACACGCTAAATCAGAGCTCAGTACAGAATTTAGATGACGGCGATCAGATCAGCGACACCATCACTCTGACCGCCTCTGATGGCACCCAGCAAGATATTGTTATCACCATTACGGGGACCGACGATGCGCCTGAAGTCACCGGTGAGTTTGTTGGCTCAGTCACCGGAGGCAACGTGGGCGATGCAGCGGTCACTGCCACCGGCACCATTGCGATCAGTGATGTGGATAGTAACGACGCGCCAACCTTTGCCGATACCACAGAGAGCGGCACTTACGGTTCGCTAGAGCTGGTGAACGGCAATTGGACTTACACGCTCAATCAAAGCTCGGTTCAGGATTTAGATGGCGGTGATCAGGTGACGGACACCATCACCCTCACCGCAAGCGATAACACGCAACAAGATATTGTCATCACCATTACCGGCACCGACGACTTACCTGAAGTCACCGGTATCTTTACCGGCTCAGTCACCGAAGGCAATGAAGGCGATGCTGCGGTGACTGCCACGGGCACCATTGCGATCAGTGATGTCGATGACGACGATACACCGATCTTTGCCGATGTCACACAGGCAGGCACCTATGGTTCGCTCGAGCTGTTCAATGGCAGTTGGACGTACACCCTCGATCAATCTGCCGTGCAGAATTTAGATACCGGTGATCATGTGACCGACACCATCACCCTCACCGCAAGCGATAACACACAGCAAGATATTGTCATCACCATTACGGGGACCGACGATGCGCCAGAAGTGAGTGGTGAGTTTGTAGGTTCAGTCACCGAAGGCAATGCGGCCACTGCAACCGGCACCATTGCGATCAGTGATGTGGATAGCGACGACAATCCGACGTTTGCCGATACCACTGAAGCGGGGACTTATGGCTCGCTAGAGCTGGTGAACGGCAACTGGACTTACACGCTCAATCAAAGCTCAGTGCAGCATTTAGATGCCGGCGATCAAGTCACCGATACCATTACCCTAACTGCGAGCGATAACACGCAACAAGATATCGTTATCACTATTACTGGTAGCGAGGATGCGCCAGAAGTCAGTGGTGAGTTTGTTGGCTCGGTCACCGAAGGTAATGAAGGTGATGCGGCGGTGACTGCCTCCGGCACCATTGCGATCAGTGATGTCGATAGTGACGACGCGCCAACCTTTGCCGATACCACAGAAACCGGGACTTACGGTTCGCTAGAGCTGGTCGGTGAGAACTGGACCTACACCCTCGATCAGTCTGCGGTGCAGAATTTAGATGACGGCGATCAAGTTACCGACACCATTACCCTGACAGCAAGCGATAACACCCAACAAGATATTGTCATCACCATTACCGGTAGCGAGGACCTACCTGAAGTCACCGGTGAGTTTATTGGTTCCGTGACCGAAGGCAACGAAGGTGATGCACCTGTCACTGCCACCGGCACCATTGCGATCAGTGGTGTGGATGGCGACGACAATCCGACCTTTGCCGATGTTACACAGGCTGGTACTTATGGCTCGTTGGAGCTAGTCGGTGAGAACTGGACCTATACACTAAATCAGGGCTCGGTTCAGGGTTTAGACACCGGCGATCAGGTGACCGACACCATCACCCTCACTGCAAGCGATAACACACAACAAGATATTGTCATCACTATTACCGGCACCGACGACTTACCTGAAGTTACCGGTAGCTTTACCGGCTCAGTCACCGAAGGCAACGAAGGCGATGCGGTCACTGCCACGGGTACCATTGCGATCAGTGATGTGGATAGCGACGACAATCCAACCTTTGCCGATACCACAGAGAGCGGCACTTACGGTTCGCTAGAGCTGGTGAACGGCAATTGGACTTACACCCTTGATCAGTCTGCGGTGCAGAGCTTGGATGCCGGCGATCAGGTGACCGACACCATCACCCTCACCGTAAGCGATAACACGCAACAAGATATTGTCATCACCATTACCGGCACCGACGACTTACCTGAAGTCACCGGTATCTTTACCGGCTCAGTCACCGAAGGTGACGTGGGCGATACCGCAGTAACTGCCACGGGTACCATTGCGATCAGTGATGTTGATGGCGACGATGCGCCAACCTTTGCCGATACCACAGAGAGCGGCACTTACGGTTCGCTAGAGCTGGTGAACGGCAATTGGACTTACACGCTCGAGCAAGCCAGCGTGCAGGATTTAGATGCTGGCGATCAGGTGACGGATACCATTACCCTTACTGCCTCTGATGGCACTGAGCAAGATATTGTCATCACGATTACCGGTACCGAGGATGTGCCGGTGATCATTGGTGACTTTACCGGATCTGTCGTAGAGGGCGATGTCGGTGATGATCCAGTCACCGCATCTGGCTCGCTGACCATTACGGATGCTGATGGTAGTGATACTCCATCCTTCCCAGATACTGTGATATTCGGGGATTACGGTGAACTTGAGTTAGTGAATGGACAGTGGACGTATACGCTGGATCAAACAACGGTTCAAAGCCTTGCTGCCGCTGAAGTCGTCACAGACGAGATTACAGTTACAGCCAGTGATAACTCTCAACAAACGATTACAATTACGATTACAGGCACAGCAGAGGCCGTTCCCTCTATAACTGGTACCTTTACAGGCTCTGTCACTGAAGGCGATATCGGTGATTCTCCCGTTACCGCCACTGGGACTATTCAAGTCAATAATGGAGGCAATACTAACTTTCTGAATGTGGTTGATGATGGCGATTACGGCCAACTGGTGCTTAATGGTGACAATACATGGACCTATACGCTTGACCAGTCTGCGGTTCAACATCTCGATAATGGACAATCGATAACAGATGTAATCACCGTAGCTGTATCTAATGGTGTCGAGCAAGCGATCACGATCACCATTACCGGTACCAATGACGCTCCCATATTGACCCAAGCCGTTTCTACGCAAACTCTGCAAGAAGATTTTGTTAGCTACACCATTGATCTCAATACGGTGTTTTCCGATATCGACAGTGACGATACCTTGAGTTTCGATGTGGCAAATGTGCCCAGTGGAGTTTCTGTCTCTATTGATGCGAATGGAGTCGCGACCATTTCTTCGGTCGCCGATTGGAGTGGGACAGAGACAGTAAGCTTCCGCGCCACCGATACCCAAAATGCGAGCCTGACCCACGATGTCACCTTCAACGTCGAAGGGGTTGCTACCGCCCCCACCCTCACAGTCAGCCGTGGCGATCAATCACTGACTTATATCGATGACACGGGACAAATCTCCGCCACTGACCCTGGCGCGGGCGGGTCACGTGCGATTCTTTCGCCCTTAACAATCTCCGGCACCGCCAATGAATCGGGCGAAACACTTACTTACCGAATCAGCGGCTTACCGGATGATGCAGTATTATCAGCGGGGACAAAAGAGGCAAGCACCGGCGATTGGCTACTCACGGACTCGCAACTGAGTGGTCTTAATCTCGCCTCTCCTGCCGATATTACTGGTGTCACGCTATCGATTACGGCTATCAGTACCGACGGCACGGATCAGGCATCAACCACGGCCACTCTGAATCTAGAAAATGACAGCTTTGCACAGACCGAAGGACAAGCCACCAGCATTGCTAGTGTCGACGGACTGATCAGCAACAATACAGACACACAGGCCTCTGTCACCCGCGTTGCCACCAATGCCAGCCAAGGAGAAAGTGGTAACAGTGAAATTGTGATCGGCCCAGCCACTATCGCCACCGCATTGGGTGGCAGTGTTACTGTCAATGCCGACGGTAGCTTTACCTACACCGCACCTGCGGTGAATCATGCAGGCGGCGGTCACGTCTATGACAGCTTCTCCTACCAAAGTAGCGAGAATGAAGAGTGGACAACCGTGACCTTCGATGTGAGCGACTCTGCGCCGGTAGCCCATGATGATAGTGATAGCGTAGCCTCTGGCGCCTCGACAGGTGGGAACGTGATCACTGCCGGCGCCGGTGCCGATACCCTCGGGGCGGATACCACCACGGTGACCGCGGTTAGCTTCAATGGCACCACGTATGCAGTCAACGGCAGTACTGTGATTGTCACATCGCAAGGGCAATTAACCATTCAACCCGACGGCAGCTATCTGTATCAATCATCGGTCGCGTCAACGACGGATGCCAGCACGCTGGACGATGAGGTATTCACCTATACCCTCACCGACAGCGATGGGGATACGAGTCAGGCGCAGCTCACACTCGGTCATGACAACAATACCCAGTTAAACGCCAATATCGCTTCAGTCAGCGAGCAAGGGTTAGTGAGCGACGATAATAGTCAAATCACCCAAGGTAACCTGTTGGATAATGATACGGGGATTGGCGTTAATGTCAGCCTGCATCAAATTAATGGGCAAAGCTTTGGCAGTGATGGTGTTTTAACCCTCACCACTGCCAGTGGCACTCTGACTGTTTATAACCAAGACAACACCCAAGGTTATCGCGCGGGTGACTACACCTATACGCTCAATAATGCCACCAGCGGTGATAACGTGAGCGAAGCCTTCACCTACACCACCTATGATCCGACGGCGTCTACGGCGTATCGCTCATCGACATTAACGGTCAATGTGCAAGATGACACGCCGACCTCAGACAACATCGAAAGTGCCTTGTACGCGACGGCGGAGAGTAGCTCGACGTTTAACCTTATTCTCACCATTGATCTGTCCGGCAGTATGTCCGATCCGGTTGACCCAAGCGATCCGGATTCACCCACTCGGATGGAAGTTACCAAAGCCGCACTGAAATCTATGGTAGAGGAATATGATAAACTCGGCGATCTCAACATCCACATTGTGTCATTTTCGAGTGAAGCCCAGTCTTCAGGTTGGATGCTTAACGATGTCAGCAGCGCATTAGACGCAATCGAGGGTCTGTATGCCGGCGGCGCAACCCGATACGATAACGCGCTGAACGAGATCATAGATATTGTCGATACCTCAGGGCTGACTGCGGATAAAACCATCTCGTATTTTATCTCGGACGGAATGCCCAATGATGACTTTGAAAATAACACCAGTCTGCAAAGTGCGTGGCAAAACTATGTCAGTACGCAAGGTATTGATGAGTCCTTCAGTGTTGGAGTCGGGGATGGCATTACGACATCGCCACTGACACCGATTGCGGCAAGCAGTTCAGGCAATACCAGTGACAATGTATTACTGGTCACCGATGAAAATGAGCTCGCCTACTCACTACTACAAACCATTGAGAGTGGACAAGTGTCAGGCGGCCTCGTGCTGATGGATGATGACGGCAATACTGTCTCCTTATTCGGGGCCGATGGTGGCTATATCTCCGCGTTCACCTTGGATGGACAAACGTACAACTATGATCCCACAACTGACAGCGCACAGCAGACCTTTGAAACCGCAAAAGGCGGTATCCTCACCATCAATTTTGATACCGGAGAATACGACTACCGCGTGGCGGTCGACAGAGATATTCTCAACGAGCAAGAGCAAATCGCACTGACGCTTACCGACAACGATGGCGATACCAGTGACGTTAATGTCGTCATTAATCTCTACTACGAGGCACGGCTTGACGCCAATCACGATATTGTGATCACCAATATTCATGACGGTAGCCCAATCGTCATTCCCGGTTTGGCCTTAACCCATAACGATATTCCTTCGATGGACAGCACGATCACTGCCACCAGTAATGCGATACAAGGGTCGGTAACGGGCACGGATGACATCACCTTCACACCTGATACTGCGATGAATCCGCAAACCATTCTTGATCCCATCGGTAACGATTCCGAGTTTATCGCAGAATCCGAACTGGGCGATTTCGCCAACTCGTTTGCTCAGGCACAGAGCCTAGATCGCGGTAAGTTCGGCACCATGACACAGGAGGTGTGGACACACATTGATGCTGATAACTATGGTGCCAATGCTGCCCTAACCGGAACGGTCAGGCGAGGCTACGACGCTGATTTAACGAAGATGGATCTATATGAGAATGAAACGCTTACCTTCGACGATGACGTATGGGCAAATAATCTCACAATTAACGTTTATGATGAAAATCAGCAGTTAATACAGCAACTCAATCCTGACAATGGCACCAGTGATAGTTTTACACCAGATAGCCAAGGGACGTATTACTTCCAAGTTGTATCGAACAATTTGCTTAATGTGGAAGAAAGCTACGAGATTTATCTTACCTTGGATAGTTCGAACGCAGTGTTACCAGAGCCTGAGCATCAATTTGAGTACACTACCTCTAACGGCAGTTATATGGACAGTGCACTGGTTGATATTATTGCCATTGATGACCAAATGCTAGAAGGTAACTATCAAAGTGAAATTCTCGCGGCCGGTACAGGTGACGACACCCTGATCGGTAACGAAGGAGATGATAGCTTACTCGGGAACCACGGCGATGATACGCTTGATGGCGGCCTTGGCGATGATTTGCTGATTGGCGGCCAAGGTGACGACACGTTGACAGGGGGGCTTGGGTCAGACACTTTCGCCTTTTTGAGCGGTGATCAAGGGTCTATCGGCGCTGAGGCGGTTGATCGTATTACTGACTTTGATGTGCAAAAGGACACACTGGATCTCTCCGAGCTTCTGATTGATGAAGACCAAGACGGTGCGAATCTAGAAGACTACCTAACCCTTGAGGACAACGACCAAGGTGAAGCCACCTTGTACATCGCCTCGGCGGGCGATAATCAAATCGACCAGCACGTGGTGTTTGAAAACCTCAGTGTGGCAGACATGGCTAGTGCATACGAAATTGATATGAGTGGCCTGAGCAGCCAAGAGCTAAGCGCTTCTGTGATTGATGCCATGATCCAACAAAGCAAACTGATGACAGACTAACCCATGCCTAACGCGCACCTTATGCGTGATAGTCGCAAGTTTACGTTTTATTTTGCCAAACAAAGGGGCAGAATAGCGCCAAAACTTGCCAGAAGCATTACGGGAGCGATTTTGTTATCTGAGTTGAAAAACATCGCCCAACTGTTGGTCGAAAACAAACTATTGACCACCATTGGTGTTATCGTCTTTGTTAGCGTGATCCGTCGCCTGATTTTGCGTCATATTCGCGGTGATAGTAACTTTCTCAGCGAAGATCAACGTAAGTGGATATCTCGCACTAAAAATGGTGCATTTAGTCTGCTTTTACTGTTTTTGTTCTTGTTTTGGAACACAGAAATTAGTGAGTTTGCCCTCTCGCTCACAGCCATTGCGGTCGCGGTGGTAGTGGCTTCCAAAGAAATTATCCTGTGCTTTACCGGTTCTATTCAGCGCGCCAGTTCACGATCATTTCGTATCGGGGATTGGATTGAGGTCGGTAACTCTCGTGGCGAAGTGATCGAGCACAATTTGATGGCGACCAAAATTCAAGAAATAGATACCCATCATGGGCACTATTGCTACACCGGAAAAACCGCGACATTACCGAACAGCTTGTTTTTCTCTACCACTGTGAAAAACCTGAACTTTATGAAGCGCTATGTTTATCACCATTTTCACCTGGTGATCCGTGGCGATATAAATTTATATCCCCATATTCCGGCGCTGCTGGCACGCATCGACGATCATAGCGAGGATTTTCTCGATATCGCTCGACGTTATAACCATGTGATTGAACGTCATGCGGGGGTGGATTTGCCTGGGCCTGAGCCTCATGTCTATTTGTCTCATACCGATACTGGCGAGCAACATGTCCACGTCCGCCTGTTCTGTCCGACCGAACGCGCCGCCGAACTCGAACAATTAATACGGGAAGACATTATGACGCTGTATTGCGAAAAGTTGCTCCCCGCAGCTGACGGCAAACTGAGCGAACAAACCGAGTTGACAGCGGCCGAAACGACCGCGCCTTCAACACCCGCTTGAGAGAATAAAGCGCTCGTGACGATCACGCGCGCTATCAAGCGATCAACTGAGTGACGACGCATCACGTCCAAGTAAAACTCACAGTAAAAACAACGTCCCTAAGCCCAAGAAAGCGACAAAGCCGACGATGTCCGTCACTGTGGTTAAAATCACTGAGCCTGACAGTGCCGGATCAATCTTCAGCTTCTCTAATAACACTGGCACAAAAATCCCCGCCAATGCCGCACTGATGATATTGGCGACAATCGCAGCACCGATAACCGCACCAAGTCCCCAGCTTTCAAACCAGTAACCCGCAATGGCACCAATCACAAGCGCCCAAAGCACACCATTAAGCAGCCCCACTTTAAATTCCTTGCTCAAAAGAGGCTTTAGGTTAGCTTTAGAGATTTGCCCGAGCGCGAGACCTCGCACGATCAGCGTCAAGGTTTGACTACCGGCGATCCCCCCCATGGATGCGACCACGGGCATGAGTACCGCCAGCGCGACAACCTGCTGCAACGTTGCTTCAAATAGACCGATAAACCATGACGCGAGAAAGGCTGTCATTAGGTTCACCCCAAGCCATAACGCACGGTTGCGCGCACTTTTCATCACCGGGGAGAATAAATCTTCATCTTCATCCAAGCCCGCGGTGGCCATAATTTGCGCTTCTGCCCGTTCCGCTTGCATCTCATAAGCCGTGCCCAAATCGAGTCGCCCAATCAACATATTACCGTCATCCAGCACGGGCAGTGCGATTTCTTCACTGCTCGCGACTTTGTCAGCGCTGGTATAAATATCATCACGTGCGTTCAAGCTGGGGAACTGTTCACGGACCAGCTCACTGATTTTTAGCACCCCGTCCGCGCCGAACAGCTTATGAATAGGGACAGCCCCTACCCAGATGCCTCGACTGTCGACAACGAAGACATGATCACAATATTTGGGCATCACACGGCGCAGTAAACGCAGTACCACATTGACTTTTGTTTTGGCGGGCACCACTAAGGGTTGATGATCACACCAATGCCCCACTTGGTTATCCGCATACTGTTGTGCCGAGGCATAGCGTTGCTTTTGCTCCGAGTCCATACGACCGAGCGCTTCTTCTAGCAGCGGTTCGGTCAACACATCTTGCAACTCCAACAAGGTGTCCGCGTCGAGATCAGCAAAAAGCGTATGGAGTTGTGCCTCATCAACGGCACGGATCACCGCCTCACCGGCGTCATCACGCATTTCCGCCAACACTGGCAGTTGTAACGAGGGAGAGAGTTGTTCCCAAAAGCCCACACGATCGTTGACGGGCAAGGCTTCCAACAACAGAGCGAGGCTATCCACACCGTGTGCTTGCTCTATCTCTTGTATCGTCTCGGGCGCATCTTGATCGACTTTTGATAGCAAATCGTCAATCACTTCTTGTCTATCACTCGTTTGCATGGTATTTCCTTCTCAACGGTCATCATATGCACAGCAGTCCAGCGAACCGCCCCCGGCAGGGGCGCTCAGCTGTCTCCTATGTGCGATGCTAGTGCCGTTTCCAGTGTGCGATGGTTATCACATATCATCGCCGATTTTTCAGATTCTTACCACGAATAACCGCTATCACTTCTATGGTGAAAGCAAGGCAGAGCACTAACGAGTAATGATAACAATGCCGGTTCAATCAACGGAAAAAGTGTGTGTAGGTTGGCGTGAGTGGATTAGCCTCCCCGACCTCAATATTGCGCGTATAAAAGCCAAAATTGATACGGGCGCGCGGACTTCATGCTTACATACCTTCAAAATCGAAGAGTTTGAGAAAGGAGACGTCACTTGGGTTCGTTTTTGGATCCATCCTCACCAAGGCGATGACGAGCATGTGATTCAAGCAGAAGCGCCCGTGCTTGCGCGTCGTATCGTGCGCGACTCTGGCGGGCATGAGCAACTTCGCTATGTGATTCAGACCACACTTAAAGCCGGTGAACTGTGTTATCCCATAGAGATGACACTCACCGCACGCGATAACATGCGCTTTCGTATGCTGTTAGGTCGCACCGCAATGACGGGAAACGTCATTGTCGATCCTATGCATTCATTTCTGCTTGGCAAATAGGAGCCCTAACCACAATGAAAATCGGTATCCTTTCCCGGAATAAAAACCTCTATTCCACTCGACGCCTGATTGAAGCGTGCGAACAACGTGGCCATGAGTATAAAATTATTGACGCACTACGCTGTTATATGAGCATTAACTCGACACAACCGTCGATTCATCTCGCTGGCGAGGAGTTAGAGGGGTTTGACGCCATCATTCCGCGTATCGGCTCCTCAGTCACCTTTTATGGCTGTGCCGTATTGCGCCAGTTTGAAATGATGGGGGTTTTTCCTGTTAATGAGTCCGTGGCCATCACCCGCTCTAGAGACAAGCTAAGGTCAATGCAATTGCTGTCGCGCAAAGGCATAGGTATGCCGCATACTGGGTTTGCCAGCAAGCCGGGTGATGTGGGTGATTTACTGGAAATGGTGGGCGGTGTCCCTGTGGTCGTCAAGCTGCTGGAAGGCACCCAAGGCATTGGTGTCGTCCTCGCCGAAACCAAAAAAGCAGCTGAAAGTGTGATTGAAGCCTTTATGGGCTTAAAAGCCGATATTTTGGTGCAGGAGTACATTAAAGAATCCAGCGGTGCTGATATTCGCTGCTTTGTGATTGGTGACAAGGTGATTGCGGCAATGAAACGTCAAGCCCAGCCAGGCGAGTTTCGCTCTAATTTACACCGCGGAGGCTCAGCATCCTTGGTTCGGATCACGCCCGCAGAGCGACGCACAGCTATCGCAGCGGCTAAAGCCATGGGGCTCAATGTCGCAGGGGTTGATCTGCTGCGCTCAGAACGTGGCCCGCTTGTCATGGAAGTTAACTCCTCTCCAGGGCTGGAAGGCATTGAAAACGCGACCGGAAAAGATGTTGCTGGCATGGTCGTGGAATATATCGAAAAGAACGCTTACTCAAAAAGGACACGCACTCGTGGGAAGGGCTAAAAAAAACAAGGCCATCGAAATCGGTGGCGAGACCGTTAACCCAGGTGATCGCCTTAGCTTAGAGCTGGAAATCGCCAAGCTTTATACCCACGCCCCACTCAACGTGAGTATAGAGGTTCTTAATGGCAAACTATCGGGCCCTACACTGTTAATCTGTGCGGCCATTCATGGCGATGAGCTCAATGGTATCGAGATTGTTCGCCAAATTATGGCGAGAACCGACACCCAAAAACTACGCGGAACAATCGTTGCCATTCCCGTTGTTAATGTATTTGGCTTTATTCATAAGTCTCGCTATCTGCCGGATAGGCGTGATTTGAATCGCTCCTTTCCGGGCTCTGAACGTGGCTCAATTGCCGGGCGCATGGCGTATCAGCTGTTTAATGAAGTGATCAGCCAATGCACCCATGTGATCGATTTGCATACCGCCGCTATCCACCGCACCAATCTGCCACAAATCCGCGCCAATTTAGATAACCCAGAAGCGGGGGCGATGGCGACCGCATTTTCCGCCCCTGTGGTTGTCGACGCCGCCTTAAGGGGCGGCTCCTTACGCGCAGAGGCAGAAGCGATTGGCATTCCGGTGATCACCTATGAGGCCGGTGAAGCCCTACGCTTTGAGCCTTACGCAATTAACGCAGGGGTCAGGGGAGTGATACGCGTAATGCGCCACTTAGGTATGCTGCGTCAGTCGCGGCGGAAATTACCTTACAAACCCGTCACAGCCAGAGCAACCCGATGGGTGCGCGCCGATGCCGATGGCATATTCCGCAGCCACATTGCACTGGGTGAAATGGTCTCCAAGCAACAAGTAATCGGTATCATTTCTGATCCAGCAGGCAGCCAAGAGGTAGAAGTGATCGCGCCTCAGAGCGGTATCCTCATCGGGCAGCAAACACTGCCCGTGGTCAATGAAGGTGACGCTATCTTTCATATTGCTTTTTTCTCACAGTCTGACGATTTGATTGAACAACACTTGGAGGGTTATCGAGACCAAGTCAAAGACGACCAAGATGATGAGTTAAAGTGGGGAATTGGTACGCTATCAACATGATCGAGTCACGAGAAACAAACCGTACTACTTGCATCGAGCAATAAGATTCATAACACTACGCGTTTTGTAGCACGGGCACCCGCCCGTTCAATAAGAGGAACGACATCATGCTGACATGGCAAGACATCGTCGCTCGAAGTGAAAGCGGTAATCTCGCGCCGCCGTCGCGGGTTGAGAAAACAGACCAAGAGTGGCAAACACAACTCAGTGAAGAAGCCTTTCGTGTTACCCGGCAAAAAGGCACAGAGCGCGCGTTCAGCTCAGGCATGTGTACGCTCTTTGAGCCAGGGCGTTATGGGTGTACATGCTGCGGCACCTTGCTGTTTGATGCGCATGAAAAGTTTGATTCAGGTACAGGCTGGCCCTCGTTTACGCAACCGGCGCAAGATAATGCTATCGCTTATCACAAAGATGGCAGTCACGGGATGACACGGATTGAAACCACCTGTGCGACCTGTGACGCGCATCTTGGCCATGTATTTCCTGATGGTCCCCCACCATCTGGTTTACGCTTTTGTATGAATGCCGTCGCGTTGAAAAAGCTCGATTAAAAAGTACCTGTCCCGCTGAAAACGCAGAGCTCTACCTCGGCTCTGCTATACTATTCATTAACCGTACTGCCGCTATCAATCACGTTTATATCCTATTGCATCGCACGACGCAGAGGTGACATGCTACTGGGGATCTCTCTACCTTCCGCTCGCCACATTTTGTTGTGGAGCTTCATTTACGGGGCAATCGTCTGGCTGGATATGCGCTATTTATCCGCGATACTCGATGTCCACACGGTCACCTTGCTCAATATCTCCAGTGGCCTTGCGGTGGTATTATTCCGGCATCTGGGAATGGGGATGATACTCCCGCTTATCCTTGCCGGCTCTCTTGGCCACGGTCTAGCCGCCATCGCCCGCATCGAGTCGCTCCATCTCGCGACAGGCATTTTTTTTGGTACATTTTTAACGCTCGCCTCGGCGCTCTCCGCATGGCTATGGCAAAAATATTATCCACATTGCCTGGATACCGTGCGGGCCCTTTTTCGGTTTGTTCTCGTTGGATGCCTATTCCCCGCAATAGCAATGGTGGCCATTGTCGCGATCCCGCTTTATATCGATGATCAGTTAGTTCACGGACGACTACAATTCTTGACCATTGAATTTATGATGACTTACACCACATCAACACTGCTTTGGGTCAGCTTGTACACCGCTTGGCAAAGATTGGGGATCGACTGGTCAAAACTCAGTTGGCAAAACGTGGGCTACGTCACTGCCATTATGGCACTCACACTCATCAGTTTTTCTGTGTTTCCAGGCGCAATCTACATCGAGCTTGCGTTGCTGATTTATATCGCTTTCTCCGGCCATTGGCGTACGCTTCTGATTGGTCTTTGTGGCTTAATCATCGTGTCTATCTTAATGGCACCCTTCGATATGGGCGCATTCGCGATCCCTAACCTCTATGACGGCGTGTTAGCACTGCTTATTTTTATCTTTACCACCGTACTGGCCAGCATCAGTATTTCCATCCAAGTGATGGAGTATAAAAATGCCGTGGCAGCACGAGACAGCTGGCAACGAAAAGCCAGCTTAGATCCACTGACGGGCACCGTTAATCGCTACGGCCTATTGCCTGAATTAGCGATTGAATACGAACGCGCTCGGCGAACGCAATACACCTATACGGTCGCGGTCATTGATGTCGATAACTTCAAACAATTTAACGACACATATGGCCACTCCGCCGGCGATCGCGTCTTGCAAGATGTTGCTGCTGAGATCACACGCGCCGTTCGCCAAACCGATTTGGTGGCTCGATATGGTGGAGAAGAATTTGTGATTATCTTTCGCAATACTGACAGTCACGATGCCTACTATGTGGCCGAGCGTATTCGCCAACGTATTGCGGCGAATACCTCACGGTTTGACAATCAGTTGCTCACCTACACGGTCAGCTGTGGCTTATCCGAAAGCCGTCCAAGCGATAGCCACCCTGAGCAAGTATTTGACCGTGCCGATGATCACCTCTATACCGCCAAAAGCTTGGGACGCAACCGTGTGGTGGTAGCGCCCAACACGGCGGCGTGAGCCGCGCTATTCCGCAATGCCGCCCTTTGTCAACTTGGTTGGAGCAAGCAGCTGCGAGAGCTTCTCTCGACCCAGCTCGGTCTCTTCTTCGGCGACATCGAGAATGGGGCGGCCTTGTTGGTATGCTTTCTTGGCAATCTCTGCCGCTTTCAGGTATCCCACAACGGGGTTAAGTGCGGTCACTAAGATAGGGTTACGTGACAGCGCGGCTTGCAGGTTATCTTCTCTCACGTTAAAGCTGCGAATCGCTTTATCAGCAAGCAGTCGGCTTGCGCCAGCGAGCAAGTTGATGCTTTGCAACACGTTCGCGGCAATCACTGGTAACATCACGTTAAGCTCAAAATTCCCTGACTGACCTGCCACCGTCACTGTGGTGTCATTGCCCATCACCTGAGCTGATACCATCGCCGCCGACTCAGGGATCACTGGGTTGACCTTGCCTGGCATAATTGACGAGCCTGGCTGCAACCCTTCCAGCTCGATCTCACCGAGCCCTGCGAGTGGACCGGAGTTCATCCAGCGCAAGTCATTACTTAGCTTCATGGTTGCCACGGCGGTGGTTTTTAGCTGGCCGTGAAGCGCAACCAACGCATCTTGGCTACCAATGGCAAAGAATGGGTTCTCACTGGCAGTAAAACCCGTCTTGCTAAGCGCGGCTACCGCTTCGGCAAAACGCTCGGCAAACAATGGATGAGCATTGATCCCGGTTCCCACCGCGGTGCCACCCTGAGCCAATGCGCGTACCGATGACAGGCTTTGGGTAATTTGTACCATCGCGTGCTCGATCTGCTGAGACCAAGCCTCTAGCTCTTGGCCGATAGTAACAGGCATGGCATCCATCAAATGGGTACGACCCGTTTTCACGATGTGGCCAACTGACTGTTTCTTTTCCTGTAACGCATCACGCAGATGCGCGAGTGCAGGTAGCAGCTTTTGCTCACAGCCTAATGTGGTACTGATCTGAATGGCCGTTGGTACCGCGTCATTGCTGCTTTGGCTCATATTGACATGATCGTTAGGACTGACCGTCTCACCGGATTTCTCGGAGGCTAAGGTAGCCAGCACCTCGTTCATGTTCATATTAGAACTGGTACCAGAGCCCGTTTGAAAAACATCAACAGGAAACTGTTCAATGTGATTCCCCGCCATGATTTCTTTTGCGCTCTCACATATGGCACCGGCAATCTTACTCTCTAACAACCCTAGCGACTCATTTGCCTGTGCCGCGCCATGCTTCACCATCGCCAGCGCACGAATAAAGTCCGCCGGCATCGTCTGATCACTGATTGCAAAATTATTCACCGCACGCTGTGTTTGAGCCTGATACAGCGCCTGCTCAGGCACCTCGACATCGCCCATACTGTCTTTTTCAATACGTGTTTTTGTCATTTTGATACCTTCCTTTCACGTTACGATAATGGTTATCATTAACATATTACGCCTGATAAATGAAACGCGCTGATGCGACGGATTGAAAAACCCCGTGCTTGAACATCTGCTATGGCCTAGTATGGTGCCCGCGTCACAATCAATGAGTAATAATATGCAAGATGAAACCAGTACCAGTATCGCTAACTTGATTGAAGTGGTTGAGAACCAGATCGCCGACCAAGACCCTAAAAAGGTAGCAGAAACCTTGATGCGCCTGCGTATGACCGGCTATTCACGCGACGAAGCTATCGAGTACATTGCCTGTGCGTTAATGGTTGAGATCTATGATGTTAGCCATCACAACGGGCAATTTACCCTGTCTCGCTATGAAGCCAACTTAGACACCCTGCCAGACATGCCATGGGCCGATGAAATTAATTTGGATATCGGTGAGTAAACCTATCGCTCTGATGGCCGTCATCGAAAAAGCCGCTGGGCGCGGCTTTTATATTTAGAGCGGGTAGACCTTTTCAAACTCTTCAAGCACCACATCCGAGTGCTCATCAAAATGTAGGCCGTGTGTTTTAGCGTACTGGGAAAAGTAACCCCAATGCGCTTCGTGCCAACACTGGTAAGATCCATCTCCCTCGCCTTCACGTGCCGCAAATTCAGCGCTGACTTGGTTAAACGGGCAATAGCTCACCTGTGTGGTTTTGACGATACAAACGGGTCGCTGGTGACCATTGAGGACAATCTTATAATGTCCTTTTTGCGGGATCACCGCATTTTTCTCTTCCAAAGAACTACGCAACCGGCAGTGCGCTTTCTTTTTATTCAAACTCACCAAGGTCGCGACTTCATTGGCTCTGACGGTATGGTGGCTTAACGTATCGACTACCACCATATCGTCACTTGGCCGCTGGTGAGTTGGCAGGGTCGCAAGGTACTGGTGCCAAAAGGCGTATTGTTCTTCAGTCATCTCTCTCGCCTTGTTTTCTTTTTGAATGGTTTCTTGGGCAGTTAAACGACGGTTATCTTAACGCTCTGTTTCGTTTTCGCCTATGCGCCAGCTAACGTTTCACATTTTTCTTACAACGAAATAAAGGTCGCTGACACTAACCAACCAATATAAAAAAGCGGCCAGGATGGCCGCTCAGAATAGAAGAGACGTTTAATCGCTAATAAATGGCAATAAGGCTTGGTGAAGCCGGTCAATTTCATCAATTGTGTTGTAATGCATCATACCGATGCGGATCACACCGCCTTTATCTAAGATATCAAGCTGCTCGCACAAGCCTTGGGCGTAGAAGTGTCCATTCCAGACACACAAATTTTGCTCACCAAGTACTTGAGCAACCTCAGCAGGCTCTGCTCCCTCTATGCGGATCGCAAACGTTGGAGTGCGTTTATCGAGCTGATTATCGTCGGTAATACCATAAATACGTACTTTAGGGTAAGCGCGCATCAACTGGATAAAGTGTGCTGACAGTGCTTGCTCATGCGCTTGATACTGCGCATAGCTTGCCGCTAGCCTTTCTCGTAGTGACGACGTGGGATCACCCCATTGTGCGAGATACTCGACTGCGGCGATAAACCCCGCGATGGCCTCAAAGCTTTGGGTGCCTGTTTCAAATCGGCCGGGGCCTTGATTAGTCGCAGGTTCCACTTTATACGGTTTTAACGTCTGTACCCACTCAGGCGCGACATAGACAAAACCAACATGGGGTCCAAAAAACTTATACGCCGAACAGGCAAGGAAATCGCACCCGAGTGCTTGCACATCCACTAAGTGATGGGGTGCATAATGCACCGCATCCACATACACTTTGGCGCCCACTTGTTTCGCCATCTCTACCACTTTTTCCACATCCACCAGACTGCCTGTGGTGTTAGAGGCGAGTGTCACCGCAATCAACTTAGTTTTGTCGGTTACTAGGCTGGCAAGGTGGGTCATATCGATAGAATACGTCGACTCATCAACACGTACCTGTTTCACGATCGCGCCTTTGTCGTGCGCCGCTTGTTGCCAGCTAGATACATTTGAATAGTGATCGAGTGCCGAAACAATCACTTCATCTCCCGCCTGCCAGTCGCGACTGATCGCCCGACTCAAAGAGAAGGTCAAGGTGGTCATATTCGGACCGAATACCATGCTTTCTGACGATGCGGCATTCACAAAGGTGGCTGCCACATCACGTGCGCGCTGCATAAGCTCGGTGGTATAACGACCAGAGAAAAACTGGCCGCCCAGATTGGCATTGTAGTGCCCTAAATAATCCACCATAGCGTCAAGCACCGCGCGGGGCACTTGCGCGCCCCCAGGCCCATCGAAAAATGCGACGGGTCTGCCTTCAATGATTTGCGCGAGTGCGGGAAAGTGGCCCCTAACAGCATGGGGTGAAAAACCTGCCGGTGTCATCATTACTTCCTTGTTGCTGTGAGTACAAATACATCCATCGTACCCGGTTTCTGGTTATCCACGGGCGTAATCGGCTCAGCGTAATGCCATAGTGTACGGTCATCAAGTGCCGCCATTTGTCCCGGTTCCAGCGGCAGGCTAAACAGCGGTGCGCTGGTTTTATGACTAAATACCTGAAAGTCACCGCCCTCAATATTATCGCGGCCAATACTGACAATGGCGATATGATCAAAGCCGTCTTGGTGAACGCCTTCTGGGGCGACTTGCACCGACTGATTATCCGCCTGAATACGAATTTGGTGGATTTCAATATCGTTATCGTCACTTAATTGATACACATCGCGGAACGTGCGACACATTGCATGAAAACCGAGTTTTTGCACGGTTTCTGATTCAATATCTTCAAATGTTCTCGCTACGTCGCCTTGGAACTCGTTAATGTCCGAGGTTTGCATAAATGGTCGCGGTGGTAGTTTTTCGACGCCCCCATTAAAAACATGAACCACCGAGTAACGGCGAAGTCGATAGCCGCCATCAGCATGTGAAGTGCCTGGAAGATTATCAAACGAGGGTTGAAGCTGCTTGATGTGATTATCGTCCAGTTGATTGAGCTGCATGAGTAGTGAAGACGTATTCATGGCTTTCTCCTTTTATCTGTATCGACGCACGCATTGATGCCAGAGCCGTTGCCAGATACAAGATTAACAAATGCGTTACATGTTATATTTAACTAAATCCCCTGTTATTTCCAGCTTCAACCCTAGATTTGTCGACCATAAAAACATCAATCAGAATTATCCGCTATTGATAACCCTTAAGCTATTGAAAACCTCCAACCCTAAAGTTAACAATTATTAAACATCAGCATTAATCACCAACATAAAAACCATTAGCAACATTTTAAATCACCACCTCACCGTTTTTCTGTCACGAAAAGTTGCCATGAGTGATAAAACAGGATGTTATAGATAAGGTTCCGCCCTTTTGTGGCTGTGTCTATCCGTTTATCGCAACCGTCTGAACTCACAATTAGCGCTATACTGTTAAGACACGCTCTGCAGCTTGGGGGAAATAATATGGCTCGTCTTGCCATTCAGTGTTCATGTGGGCAGATGACAGGAGAGATCATTGACGCACAACAAAGCCAACGCTGTGTGTGCTTTTGCAGTGATTGTCAGACCTATGCGCAAACACTGGGCTACCACACTGAACTCGAGCCAGGCGGCGGCACAGAAGTGCTACAAATTACGCCAGCGCAGCTCCGTATTTATCGCGGCCGAGATCAATTAGTCTGTTTAAGGTTGGGCGAGCGAGGCCTACACCGCTGGTATACTCGTTGTTGCCAAACGCCTATCGCCAATACGATTAATGCCGATATTCCTTTTGTTGGCGTGGTGAGTGCTTGCTATCACATTGAAGGGGATAATGAAGAAGAGATCGGCCCGGTTCGCTGGTATGTGCAAGGCCAAGATGCTCGCTCAACGCCTACAGCAAACAAGGTTCACGCACGATTTCCATTGCGCCTGATGGTTATCACTGCCGTAAAGGGCTTGTGGGCACGACTACTAGGCAAACATCGCCCCAATGTCTTTTTTGACCGTGAAGGACGTCCGCGAGGGCTTGTCCATCATGTCGGGCAATCAACACCATCACCGAGAGGAAGACAGTCCCTCCCCTGACGCAGTAAGGCACGGCCGATGGGAGTGATTGGAAATACCGTGATAACGATGCTTTAACTTCATCAAAACCCCATTTACAATAGAGCGGTAAATCAAGCAATCCCCCGAGCGAGGCGACGGCCTTCGAGGTAAGGTCGCCTCTCTTATTCACAATAACGGACAAGGGGAGGCATCCGTGAGCAACCCATCTCAACATCCAGATAGTTTCAATACCCGACGAACCCTACACGTCAATGGTGAAACCTACGACTACTACCGATTGGACGCACTGTCTGAGACGTTCAACATTCATCGATTACCTTACTGCCTGAAAGTCCTGCTAGAGAACTTACTACGCAAAGAAGATGGTAAGAATGTTTCTGCCGATGACATTCGCACACTTTGCCAGTGGCAAGCTGATAAAGCAGGACAAGATCAGGTGAACTTCACCCCCGCTCGCGTCGTACTTCAAGACTTCACTGGCGTACCTGCCGTGGTGGATCTAGCAGCCATGCGTGCCACGATGCGAGAGCTTAAAGGTGACCCAGCTAAAATCAACCCGCTTGGTGCGGTTGATCTTGTCATCGATCACTCAGTGATGGTCGATGATTATGGCAACCCTGATTCCTTGCAGAAAAACACTGAGATTGAGTTCGAGCGCAACAGCGAGCGCTACCAATTTTTGCGCTGGGGTCAACAAGCCTTCTCCAATTTCCGCGTCGTACCACCTGGCACTGGGATCGTACACCAAGTGAACCTCGAGTTTTTAGCACCCGGTGTATTGGTGGAAGAGCACGGCGACAACAAGTTAGCCATGCCAGACACGCTCGTGGGCACTGACTCGCACACCACCATGATTAACGGCTTGGGTGTGCTGGGTTGGGGGGTAGGCGGTATCGAAGCGGAAGCGGCGATGCTCGGCCAGCCTATTACTATGCTAATTCCAGAAGTGGTCGGTTTTGAGCTTAAAGGTGAGCTGCCTGCGTCTGCCACTGCGACTGATTTGGTACTCACCGTCACCCAAATGCTACGTGAGCGCGGCGTGGTGGGTAAATTTGTTGAGTTTTATGGCCCGGGCCTCGCTAAATTGCCGCTGGCTGACCGCGCAACCATTGCCAATATGGCGCCAGAGTATGGTGCAACCTGTGGCATCTTCCCGATTGATGAAGAAACGCTTAGCTACATGCGCCTGACAGGACGCACCGATGAGCAAATCACGCTGGTCGAAACCTACGCTAAAGCACAAGGCTTGTGGCGTGATGACGATGCACCGGTGGCTGATTATAGTGACACGCTCCATCTCGATCTGGGTGATGTGGTACCAAGCCTGGCGGGTCCCAAACGTCCACAGGATAGAATTGCATTAACCGATGCCAAAACCCAATTCGATCAGCTGTTGGAAAAAGAACAAGCGGCGTCTAATAATGTGATTGCAAGCTTTGCCAGTGAAGGGGGTCAAACCGCAGTCGATAACCCCAGTCTTCGTGAGCAAGGGAAAGTAGAAGTCGACTACAAAGGTGAGCGATTTACGCTTGAGCACGGTGCCGTTGTGATCGCCGCGATCACCTCCTGCACCAACACGTCGAACCCGGCCGTGCTTGTCGCCGCTGGGCTAGTGGCACAAAAAGCACGCGAGCGAGGCTTAAAAACGAAGCCTTGGGTGAAAACGTCTCTCGCACCTGGATCACAGGTAGTGCCTGCGTATCTAGAAAATGTTGGCCTACTTGAGCCACTTGCCGAACTTGGCTTTAACATCGTCGGCTTTGGCTGTACCACCTGTATTGGTAACTCTGGGCCATTACCAGAGCCGATCACAGAAGCCATTCGCTCTGCTGACCTGCTCGCGACCAGCGTGCTCTCCGGTAACCGCAACTTTGAAGGCCGTATTCACCAAGATGTGAAAGCCAACTATTTGGCATCGCCCCCATTAGTGGTTGCCTATGCACTGGCAGGTAATATGAATGTGGATGTCCTTAAGGAGCCATTAGGACAAGATGAAAGCGGCAAGCCGGTCTACCTCAGAGACATCTGGCCAACGCCACAGGAAGTCGCGCAAACCATCCAATCAGCGATGACGGAGGGGCTGTACCAAGACAAATATTCGGATGTATTTGCCGGTACAGACGCTTGGCGGAAACTGCCAGTCCCTGAAGATGAGATTTACTCATGGCCTGACTCCACCTACGTTAAAAAACCAACGTACTTTGATGGCATGACCATGGCGCTCCCCGAGATGAAACCCATCAAGGGCGCACGCTGTGTGGTGAAAGTGGGCGACTCTATTACGACTGACCATATCTCACCTGCAGGGGCGATTAAACCGGATAGTCCAGCGGGCGAGTATTTGAAATCCAAAGGGGTTGAGCCGAAAGATTTCAACAGCTATGGCTCCCGCCGTGGTAACCACGAAGTCATGGTGCGCGGCACCTTTGCCAACGTGCGTTTAAAAAACCATATGGCACCAGGCACCGAGGGCGGCATGACGACCTATTTACCCACCAATGAGCAAATGAGCATCTATGAGGCGGCCCAACGCTATCAACAAGATGGCACCCCATTGGTGGTCTTGGCCGGCAAAGAGTACGGGACAGGGTCGAGCCGTGACTGGGCAGCCAAAGGCACTAACCTGCTGGGGATTAAAGCAGTCATTGCTGAAAGCTTTGAACGTATTCACCGCTCTAACTTGGTTGGCTTTGGTGTGTTGCCGTTGCAATTTAAAGACGGCGATTCCGTCGAGTCACTCGAGTTGGATGGCACGGAAACGTTCGATTTTGAGGAGATCAGCGGCGAACCGTCCACCCTAAAAGTGTGTGCGGTGCGGGATGATAAAACCATTGAGTTTGACGTCAACGTCCGCATCGACACCGCCGTCGAGTGGGATTACTACCGCCATGGAGGCATTCTCCACTATGTGCTGCGCCAACTCGCCAGCTAATACTGGCATCGCTACCACAAAGGCCCCACGGGGCCTTTCTTATTGCTTCGCCATCATGGTTTCAAAGGCGTCGATCACCTGCTGAGTGTCAATGGCGGCCATCACATGATCGCCTTTCACCCGCGTGCTCCATGCTAGCTGCTCAACGGGCTTGCCATGTTGCTGTTCAGCAAAGGTTTCGTAAACACTGACCACATCCGCGAGATTATTATAAGGGCCGGTGCGCTTCGGGTTGCTATGGCCATAAAGGCCTAAGACAGGCGTGCCTTGGGTGGTCGCCATGTGCGCGGGGCCAGAGTCGGGGGCCAGCACCGCATCGGCGCGTGCGAGCACCGCGGCCAATTGCTTGAGACTTGTTTGTCCCACCAAGTTAACCAGTGGTACGTTGGCGTCGGCAATAATACGCGCAGCCAGCGTTTTTTCACGCGCAGCCGGTGAACCACAGAGTACCACCTGATAACCTTTACCGACCGCGTAGTCGGCAAATTCGGCGTAGCGCTCTGGCAGCCAGTTGCGCTCATCTTTACTCGCGGCGGGACTGATCACGATAGTAGGCTTATCACCGAGTTGCGCTTTGGCAAAGGCATGATCGTCTTCAGAAAGTGGTAGTTGCCACTGCGGCGGCGTAACCGGCACGCCCAAGTATTGAGTAAAGGCGAAAAAGCTGTCTAACACATGGCACGACTGGGTGTCGGGGATCCGTTTATTGGTAAACAGCCACTGCCCCTCTTTCGCTCGGTGACGATGAAACCCCACGCGATGGCGCGCGCCGATCCCCACAGTCAATAAGCTAGCGCGTAAAGCAAGCTGCATATGCACTAGCGCATCAAACCGGCGCCCTTTCAGCTGCTGCCAGACGTGACGCATGCCTGCCAAGCCTGCCTTTTTGTCAAACACCACCAGCTCCACTCCTTCAAGCCCGGCTAAAAGCTGTGCTTCGACTTTACCAACCACCCAAGTGATCTGCGTCTGTGGCCAATGGCGCTGCACGGCTTGAATCGCTGCCACCGCATGGCAAACATCGCCAATCGCAGACAGGCGTAAAAAACACAGGGAGCGTGGGGCGTGAGTAAACAGAGGCATAACAAATTCCAATTAAGTTATCGCGCCGATTATGCAGTTGGCTCGGTTAAATGTAAAATGCCAGCCTATCGATCAAATTGTTACGAGAATGTATTTATGGGCGCTAATACATCCCCCTCAGAAAAGTCGCGAGGGATCATACGTATCATTAAAGCCACCGGCTATTCTTGGGCTGGATTAAAAGCGGCATATCACCATGAAGCGGCGATCCGTCAAGAAGTTGTATTATTGGCTGCGGCGCTAGTCGTATTACTCTGGCTGCAATTACCGCTGACGGAATCCTTGATGATGTTCGGCGTCATTGTGTTAGTGATTATCGTCGAATTACTTAACTCCGCCATTGAAGCCGTGGTCGACAGAGTGGGTGAAGAGCGTCATGAGCTAAGTGGCAGAGCCAAAGATATTGGTTCTGCGGCGGTATTTGTCAGTTTGCTTTTGGCGGGTGTGGTCTGGCTTGCCACCCTTTGGCATCACTTCGGCACGCCACTTATTCAGTCATACACCTAAACACACAACCCGGCAACGCGCCCGATACGTTGCCGATTGATTCACTCAACTGTGATGAGAAACCATGTCTTTTAAATCGCGACTTCAAACACATAGCTGGTTTATTGCCATTAACGCCCTTGTATTGATGGCAATAGCCAGCCGCTACTTTGCGTTTCTACCGAGTTTTCCCACTGAGCCACTTGGCATCACCTTTATCGTGGTCAGTATCTTTAGCCAAATGGCCTTACTCGCCGCCATTGTTGGCTTGGTGACACTTCCACTTTTACTCCTGCCAAACAAGTTGCGCCAACCATTGCTCGCCTTGATTGCGTCGGTGGGTGTGATCACGCTTTTCATCGATACCATCGTGTTTGCCCAGTACCGATTCCATATTAATGCCATGGTGCTGGATTTGATCCTCGCCGGGCAAATTGTCAGCTTCCCGCTGATCACTTGGCTGATGGTCATCGGTGGCGTGATTGCCTGCCTCGCCGCGCAATGGGCACTTTTGGCTGCGTTGTCGCGCACACGTTTTTCCCACCAGCACAAAGTCGGCAAAAAATTTGCGCTGCTCACGTTTCTTACCTTGCTTGCCACCCACGGGATTCATATCTGGGCTGCGGCCTATGCGTACCAACCCGTGACAACAGTGAAACGTTATTTGCCACTTTTCTATCCAGCCACCGCCAACAGCATGATGCGCAAAAATGGCTGGATTGATGAGCAAGCTCTAGCGCGCCAAAAGGCGATGGATGTAGATCGCGAAGCCGACCTGAACTATCCCCTTTCGCCGCTGAGCACGACCAACGTTACACAGCCAGTGAATATCATGTTTCTGGTGGTTGATTCATGGCGTGCGGATACCTTCAACGCCGACAACACCCCTAACCTTTGGGCGTTGGCACAAAATGGCCGTACCTATTCACATCATCTTGCGACGGGGAACGCCACCCGTACCGGCATTTTTGGCCTGTTTTATGGCATGCCTGGCACCTATTGGCACAGCTTTCTTGCCAATCAACAATCACCGATGCTGATGGATCGCCTACAGGCGCTCGATTATCAACTGGGTGTGTTCACCGCGACACAATTGGAAAAGCCGGAATTCAATCAAACCGTATTTGCTAAGGTGTCCGATTTACGTAACGGCTCTGAGGGCGACTCTCCCGCCGAGCTAGACGCGGATCTCACCCAAGATTGGATCCGTTGGCACCAAAAGCGTGACCCCAATCGTCCCACTTTCTCGTTTTTGTTTTACGATGCGCCACATGGCTATGATTTTCCTGCGAACTTTACGCCCAAGTATCAGCCGATGTTGGACGAAGTTAACTATCTCAAGCTTAATAACGAGACAGATCCGACACCGTTTTTCAATCGCTATAAGACCAGCGTGCGCTACGTGGATAGCTTGGTGGCCAAAGTCATTGAGGAGCTAAAACAAAGCGGAGAGTTCGACAATACTCTGCTGGTTCTCACTGGCGATCACGGCCAAGAAATGAATGACAACCAACTGAATTTTTGGGGACACAACAGCAATTTTACTGACCCACAAATTCACGTGCCTTTCGCAATGATAGGCCCCGGCATCGAGGCAAAACAGGTCGATACCGGCAAACAACTCACCAGCCACCAAGATGTTGCGCCTACCCTAATGAAGCATTATTTAGGTGTAACGTCCGATCCAGCCAGCTATGCGATTGGTCATGACTTGCTTGCACCAAATCCCGGTCAAGATTGGGTGTTATCGTCAAACTACAGCGGCTATGCGTTAGTGACCGACGACACTATTTTAGAAGTGGGTGCAGGAGGGCAATATCAATACATGGATAACACCAACCGACCCATAGAAAACGCGTCACCTGACTTTGCGCAAATGGAAAAAGCCCTCGAGCAAATTAGCCGTTTCCGCTAGTCCGTCGCTTGCACGTTAAAGCCTATCCATTTATGAGCCTCTGTCTTCCAGAGGCTCATCTATCCATTTTCTGCAGGCTATATCCAGTCAAAAAACTGCATAAACTCTTGCCATTGCGCCGATGCATCCGCCAGCCGCGCTGGATAAAAACGCACGGCCTGACCGGGTGGCGTTTGCGCCAACATGCTCAAGCTGGCACGGGTTAAACAGCCAAGCTTAGGATAACCACCGAGTGTTTGCCGATCGTTGAGCAACACAATTGGCTGACCATCCGGGGGCACTTGCACGGCCCCGAGCGCAATGCCTTCGGAAACAATGCCCGGTTGCTTGCTCACGACGATCGGTCCATTGAGCCGCACGCCCATACGATCACTGTGCTGATCGACCGTGTATTCGCTCTCAAAAAATGCCGTTAGCGCCTCTGAACTGAAGCTATCAAATTGATACCCCGGCACAAGACCCAGTGGGGTCAGGGCATTGTAGTCAGGAATAAAACGGGTCGGCACACCACGCACCCTCGGCAACAGCGCATGCGGCCGGCAAGGCAACACCTCTCCTTTCGCGAGTGCCATGCCTCCCGACTGTTCACCTAATCCAGAATGCAGGCCGCCGAGTTGATTGCGCATCACCGTCGCGACACTGCCAAATGCGCCATCTACCGCCAATCCGCCACGCACCGCGAGATAGGCGCGCAAGCCACGGCGTGCGTAGCGTAAACTCAGTTCATCACCCGTATTCAGCGTTAACGTCTGCCACATGCCCACACGTTGACCATTGATACAAGGTTGCATGTCTGCACCGGTGATAGCGATCGAAAGGGCGTGATCAGCACGAAAACGTGCCTGACCCATGGTTATCTCGACAAGCGGTGTATTGGCGGGGTTATCGAGTAAATAATTCGCCCAAGCAAAAGCGTGGCAATCGACCGGCCCGCCTTGGCTTAAGCCAAGCTGGCCCACCCCATAGCGCCCTGTGTCTTGCACCAAGCTCAATACGCCGGGGTCAAGCACCGTTAATCCTGCCACCATTGACCTCCTACCGCGCGGTAATCAGACTCTGACATTGGCTCAAAACGGACGGTATCACCTACATCAAACGGCATCATGGGCGATTGACGGGGATTAAATAGCACCTTGGGACAATTGCCAATAATTTGCCAGCCTGCGGGCGAAGCCGCCGGATACACCGCAGTTTGCTGTTGTGCAATGCCCACACTACCAGCGGGGATCTGATGACGAGGCGTGGTATGACGTGGCATGGCTATGGTCTCATCCACCGACGCAAGAAAGGCAAAGCCGGGCGCAAAACCAATCGCACAAACGGTGTAAGTTTGTTGGCTGTGTCGCGCAATCACCTCTTGCTCACTCACGCCGGCAAACTCGGCGACCGCAGCCAGATCGGGCCCGACCGAGGGGTGATAATACACCGGCAACGTCACCTGTTTTCCGCTCCCAGCGTCACGGGTGACTCGCAGTGAGTCGCCTTGATTCATCACCCACGTTTTCAACCCTTCTGGTGAGAGTAAGCGAACATTTACTTCCACCAGAACACTGGTGTAGGCAGGAATTAACTCAACCACACCACGGCTAAAGTGTTGGCGGATTCGCTCACACAACGCAGATAATTGTGGGACTAAGGCAAGATCGATCTTATTGTCCAACCAGATCATTACCGTGGTTTCACTGACCTGCTCAACCTTGAGTGTCATGGTGTTAAGGCCTTTCTGAGTTGTTTTATCGCCTCGACCGATTGTGGGTTATCGCCATGCACACACACCGTATCCGGCGAAAGCGAGAGCGTTTGTCCCTCAAGGGTTGTCACCGAGCCATGCTGAGATAACTGCAACACTTGGGCAATCATCGCGTTGGCGTCATCTAACACCGCGCCCGGTCGACTGCGCGGCGCCAATTGTCCTGACGCCAGATAGGCTCTATCGGCAAAGGCCTCAAAAATCAGCGGTACACCGGCTTGTTGAGCAAGCTGGCGATGCGGACGGTTATCAGGCAGTGCCAGCAACATTAATGGCGTATTGGGCAGTGTATCAGCCACCGCAGCCAACACCGCTTCAAAGCAATCATTGTCCACCATCATGGTGTTATACAGCGCACCATGGGGCTTCACATAATCAAGACGCGCATTAAAGCGTGCACAGATCCCTTGTAATGCGCCGATTTGATAGCGAACGAGGTGACTAATTTGTGCTGGGGTATGATCAATATGACGACGGCCAAAGCCCTGCTTATCGGCGTAGCCGGGATGAGCACCCATACTCACATTGTGCTTTAATGCGAGTGCCACCGTGGCCGCCATTACATCAGGATCAGAGGCATGAAAACCACACGCAATATTAGCCATATCAATCCACGGCATTAGCGTGCTATCCATTCCCATTGTCCACGCACCAAAGCTTTCACCCATGTCTGCGTTTAGTTTCATCATTCCCTCGATTTCAATGACTTTGCTTTACCTTACGGCTTTTTAACCCACGGATAAACCAACACAACTCGGACTCATGATCACCCACTCCCGTAGCACTTACTATCTATAAAAGAACAAATTAAGCCTATAAAAACAGACAAAGATAGAATACTCCACTAAATCAAAGGTTATTTTTTAGAGATCAGAGGAGTGAACACACCCCTAACAAGTTAATCATTAATCGTCGAGTAATCAGATGTTTAACAAAAATATTTCTGTATAGATATGTAGGCACACATAATAGATTGCAGGATGCATCCTAATCCATATTAAATAAAAGGGCTTTTTGCGCGGCAAACGGAAAGGATATCTTCCATACTTGAGCAAACGAGAAACCACAATTAACACAAGGTATCCGGTATGTTGAAGTTAATGCTGCGCGGAAAGCTCTTAGTGCTTGCCATCGTCCCTTTGATCTTATCCATTCTGGTGACTTTGTTTATCACTACCTATTACGAGCGTGAGCTGGTCGAAGAGAACATTGCCACTTTTCGAACCAAATTGATCGATGAGCGAAAAATGCAGCTTCGCGAAGCCACAGAAATTGCCGCAACAGTGGTAAAAAATGCGCAGCAAGCGAGCGGCGATGCCACACAAAATGTCAAAGACGCACTTCGTGAAGTGACCTTTGGTAAGGCAGGCTACTTTTACATTTACGATAAACAAGGCAATAACGTATTCCATGCCTTAAAGCCAGAGCTAGAAGGCCAGTCCTTGATTAATCTTACTGATCCTAAGGGCAACAAAATTATTGTAGGCCTGCTCGACGCGGCGCAAAGTGGCGATGGCTCCTTCACCTACCTCTATCAAAAACCGGGTACCGATGAACTGATCGAAAAGATTGGCTATGCCGACATGGTTAATAACGGCCAATGGATGTTGGGAACGGGGGCCTACATTGACGATATTGAGGCGCGCGTTGCCGATTTCCGGGAAAATGCAGAAGAGGCATTAGCGGCACAAACTGCTCGAATGATCATTGCAGGTATCATTATTCTAGTTGTTACCTTTGTTGCGGTTGCCTTGGTTGCCCAACGGATGTCAACACCAGTGAAAGACATGCTGGACAACCTCAATGATATTGCCGACGGCGATGGCGATCTAACCCAACGCCTGAAAATTAAAGGCAGTGACGAAATTGCGCTGCTTGGGGATGCGTTTAATCGCTTTATCGACAAGCTGCAAACCACCATCCGCAGCGTGGTCGATGTCACGGAGAAAGTGAGCCACACCGCACGCACAATTAACGAGCAAACCCAAATGGTTGCCACGCAATTACAAACTCATGATAACGAGACCGAGCAAGTGGTCACCGCTGTTACCCAAATGAGCTCGGCTGCGCAGGAGGTGTCTCAGAACGCCACCCAAGTGGCTGATGCCACCAGTGCTGCTACTGATGATGCGCGTCACGCCCAAGAAAAAGTCCAGTTCTCGATCACCTCGATGCAAGCGCTGGTTGAGCAAATGAACACCTCCAGCAGCCATGTGGATTCTCTGAATGAGCAGTCCCATAAAATTACCGGCGTGCTTTCTGTGATTGGCGATATCGCTGAACAAACCAACTTGCTGGCACTTAACGCTGCCATTGAGGCCGCGCGTGCAGGCGAACAGGGTCGCGGGTTTGCGGTGGTCGCTGATGAGGTGAGAACCCTCGCAAGCCGCACGCAAAAGAGCACTCACGAAATTCGCGAAATGCTGGATGAGCTACAGTCATACGTTAATCAGGCTGTGGACGGAATGAAGCAAAGTAATGATACTTGCCAACAAACCTCAGAGGCATCTAACGAAATTGGTAGTGGCATTGATTCGGTAAGTAATGCCATTACCCAAATCAATGACATGACCAGCTATATTGCCTCGGCTGCCTCGGAGCAAACCACAGTGACCGAAGACATTCACCGTAATCTGGTATCGATTCGCGACATTGTGAGCCAGCTACTTAACGCCAGTAATGACTCGGCACAAGCGGCGACTGACTTGAATCAGACAGGCGAAGAGCTCAAACGTCTGGTCAGCCAGTTTAAAGTCTAACCGGCAACGCCAAACCAAAAAGGCGCTGATCACCAGCGCCTCTTTCATGTTCCGTCCGCAGACTTATCTTTCTACTTCTGGCAGTGCGCGCGCCATCAATGCACCCAGTAGACCCAACGCCGATAACACTGCGATCACTACCATTAATCCCCACTGGCTCAACCATGCCGTGACACCGCCCATGAATAAGAGCACGAAACCAATCAAGGTGTTGCTGACCGAGACATAATCGGTGCGCTGATTGCCCTCGGCCATGTTCACAATGTAGGTTTTACGCCCAAGGCGTACACCCTCGTGAGCAATAGTCAGGACAAAGTAGACGCCAGGAAGTACCCACGCCAAAGAAAAAAGCGCGGGATACCAGAGACTAATACTCACTACCACCAGCCCCAATAACGCCGTCACCACCGCAGCCATTATCATCACTTGGCGGCTGGAGCGATCGGCAAATAGCCCCCAAAAAGGAGCCGACAACAAGCTTGCGATGCCACTAATCGCGACAAAGCTTGCGGTGGTGATCGCCAGCGCTTGGCTATGCTGACTGGCTAACAGCACATAATAGGGCGCGGATAGGGCCGAACAGAGTAACAGTGAACGGGTGATCACAAAGTGGCGTAGACGTCTATCATCCACCAACAAGCGCAGTTTAGAAAGCGCATGCGTGAGCGCATTGGCACCGCCTTCTGTGGCCCCTTCGTATTCATCAACTTGGCTGTAAACCGCTGCGGCAATCCACCAAAGTACTGCACCGAACGCCAGTAGCGCGCAATAGACCCACACATGCTGCTGATCCGAGACACTGAATAATCCGACACCGGCGGCAATCGTCACCGCCCCCGCCAAGCTTGACGACCACCCGTTCAGGCGCCCTCGTTGCGGCTTAGGGATGGTTTTCCCTAACACATCTTTCGAGGCGACCGAGCACAAGCCTCGCGCCAAACTAAATACCACCAGCAAGCCGATAATGCTCCAGCCGGCTACTTGACCGGTTAAAAGTAACGCAGCGATCGCCATGGCTAGGATACACGCCCCTTGAATGACAGAGCCCGCCACCCATGCCCACTTACGTACCGCAAATTGGCGGACATAACCGGCGATACCCAACTGAGGCACTAACGAGCCCGCCTCTCGTATTGGCACCAATAAGCCAATTAACGCCAAGGGGGCGCCCACTGCGGTGAGAAGCGCTGGCAAGACAATTTTCGGGTTAGATACCGCGTCGCCAATTTTGGTGAGTCCTTGGCTAACGATGATGCGGAAAAAATTGCCCGGAACCTCACGGCACGCACTGCCATCAATGTCTTTACAGGCACGCGCATCTTCTTCATTAAAAAGTTTTTGGTGTAAGTCATCCGCTAATTTGTGCACACTTTCTCCCAGTCTCTTCTTTTTGTTTTTATTCTGCCCTTATTGGCAAGGCACGGCAAAATCAACGTGATAATGTTCATCATGGCGAACCCAAGACCGCCGCGTTGAAAACTGAATATGTTGCTTTAAGTACTGCCCATACGGGGTATCGTACAGTGTTGGTACTTACTGTAAGTCTTTATGACGCAAGCGCGTGAGCCAATATTCACGATAGCGAAAATAGCAATAGGTCGAGGCGAACAAGAAAAACAAATACGAAAGCGAAAAGACCAAAGGCGAGGTGATCAACGCATGTTTTAACCCGAGCAGTACACCCGCCGCTGTGACGGCAATCTTAGCGACTACCCCGAGCAACAACAAAAACAGCGCAAACTGGGGGTAATGACTGCTACGAAACGTGATCCAATAGCAAGCACCCACCGCTGTACTGGCGACGCCTAGCCCAAGAAGATAAGAATGGAAGTGCTCACCCGCCAACAAACCACCAAGAATGCTAAGCACGATAATCACAATAAACGTCATGAGTTCCCACCTTTTTTCTCAGTATGGCACTGATGCAAACCGCCAAGGAGACGCCTATTAAGAGAGTACGATCTTGCTCGCAGGCTCTATGCACGCGGTTGAAATTGACGGCTGGACGTTTGCTGTCAAAGCACCATAGCGGTGATTAAGGGCGTCGACAGTGACGATTTGCCCTTGCCGGCGAATACTCACTTTAGTGCCCAAATCCACCCCCGTGAAACGCATCTGCTCATCGCCGCCACTCAAAAAGTGGAAGCGGTCAATCGCCAAATCAACGAGCCGAAAGTCTCGGCGACGACAGCTCAATCGCGCCACCCAGCTTTTCGCCGATAAGACTTGCGTGGGAGACAAGGCGCGCACTGCAAACTGCCAGCCTTCACTCTCACCATAAAAATCCATCGGAAAATGCCGCTTAAATTTCTTCTTATCGTAGTAAGATTTCATTGCATTGTTATCATTTTGTTCGCCATTGACTGGCACTCTAGTCTACATAACTATGATGCCGTATATGCTTTCTCTTGCCCAATAAAATTTACGTGTCAAACAGCGGCTATCTGAACGAATTACAGACAATGATAAACCTACCGCAATCAAGCGTATACATATGCGCTATCCTTAACAGAGGTGGCCAATGGAGAGGACCCTTCCCTACATGTGTAGAAGACTGATTTTGTGGTGTGTTGTTTCTATATACACGATGTTCAGTACGCACATTCATGCTGAACAGGCTCAGCCCCGTGTACTATTTATTAATCCCGGTTATGCAACGGAAAGCTTCTGGCAGGACGTAGATGAATATGCCAATAGCGCTGCCTCAGCATTAAATATTGACCTAACGATTCGCCACGCCGATCGCAATCATTTTGCCGTGCGTCAAATACTCGCCGCAACGTTGAGTAAACCGACCCACCCTGATTACATCATCATCGTGAATGAAAAGCTGGCGGCCAAAAACCTACTTCCTATACTGAGAAAGTATCCTATTTATGTACAACTTATCTTGAATGATGTCGATCAGCAGACCAAAACCAAGCTCTTCCAAGACCCACATTGGCAACAATACTTACTGCCGAGCATTATTCCCAACAATCATTCGATAGGCTATGCGATCGCCGAAGCCATGGTGCAAGCAGGCGATAATGCGCCCGGCGAAGCCGTCATGATTTCAGGTGATCTTACCACCCCCGCATCCGTCCAACGCGAAGCGGGCGGCAAGCGCTTTTTCGTTGAACGCTCAGACATTACCTTACATCAAGTTGTTCATGGTCAGTGGAATGAGTCCATCAGCCAAGAGCAAATGCATACCTTGTTGCAACGCTACCCAAATGTGCGCTATGTGTGGACGGCCAACGATCATATGGCGTTTGGCGCGATGAAAGCCGCACGGCAAGCAGGAAAAACGCCCGGCGATGACATCTATTTTGCCACGGTCAATACCTCCGAGCGCGTGCTCTCTTTGCGAGAAAAAGGCGACATTTCAGCCCTTGGGGGCGGGCACTTTAAAGCCGCTGGCCTTGCATTGAGCCGCATTTACGCTCACGATAAAGGTTGGCCGTTACCACAGCAATGCGCTGGACAGTTGTTTCACTTAATTGAACCTGGCTCCGCTTTTTTCGTACAGTTGCGCGAGCAGGCGTGGGATCAAATCTCGTTTTTGAACATGGCGAAAGGGATTGAAAGCCATTGTCATTCAACCACAACCCAAATGGATAACTAAGTGATAAAACGCGATGTAAACTTGCGCGGTCTTCAAGCGCGCGTCGCCTTCGTTGTGCTCGCGATTAGCTTACTGTTTGCGGTAGGGAGTACACTGACGCAGATGTACATCAACTACCAGCGCACACTGGCTACGACCACAAAACTGGTAGAGAGCAGGAGCCATAACTCGGCTCGCGTGATTAGCCATGCATTGTGGGTCGTTGATTTAGAGCTTGTGCGCCGCAGTGTAAAGGGATTGTCGATGATCCCCACCATTTGTCGCGTCGAGGTAAAAGGTGTTGATGGCACACACATCACTGAAGTCAATAATACCAGTGAGGACTGTGACGCCAATCATCAGTCATTGTTGAGCGTTCAAGGTAACAATATTGGCACCCTGAACATTGTGCTCGATCGCAGTGCGATTAAACGCGATGCCTTCACAGGCGCCGTGCCTGTCGCTGTCGTCCATTTTACTGAAACCTTTATCATCACTCTGCTGATTTTGTGGGTTATCCATCGGCTGTGCTCGCGCCCACTCCAACAGCTTTCAAATACGCTCGATTACTACCAAACCGACAAGGCCAACCAAACGAGTGTGCCGCTCTCGTTGATTCAACGTAATGACGAAATAGGTAAAGTGTCTCGCTCAATCAATGCGATGCAATCGCGTATCAGAGACGACTTTCTACAAAAACGCGTGACAGAGCGTGAACTTCGTCAACATCAAACTTTATTGAAAGAGCAAGTCGAGCAACGCACCAAAGCCCTCAATTGGCAATCAAACGCTAGCTCTCTACTGGCCGATATTTCAATTCAATTTTTACGTGCAGACTCGCAATATATTACTGAAGACGTAGAGAAAATTTTTCCCGATATGGCGTCATTACTCGGCGTTGAGGCGATTGGCTGGTATGCCTTTGACGCATTCCGCGCTGAACGTCGTTGTTACTGGCCACAAGAGATTGATTTTGCCCCCCAGACCGTCGATTTAAGCGATATGCACATGATAAAACGGTGGCTGGCTGATACCGACGCACTGGTCGTTCCCCATGTCGGCCAGCTCGGCGATAATGCAATTAACGAGCGCTCTTGGTTGCGCCAACGGCATATTTTATCGTTTGCCGCTTTTCCGCTAACCGACGGTAGAAAAAGCTTTGGTATGATTACAGTGGCAAATCGCCGTCTACCCTTCATCTGGGATAACAATAAGACATTGCTTTTAAAACGTTTCGCCACCGCCATCAGTGAAGTGATGATCCGTGAACGAAACCATTACGCCATGGAAGAGCTACAAGAAGAGCTGATTGTCGCCAATGAAAAGTTGAAAGTACAAGCAGAAACCGATGACCTCACCCGGTTAAGTAATCGAAGACCGTTTAAACGTGAGCTCAAAAACCATATCCAACATGGCATCGCCAGCCGGTTACCTGTCGCCGTCATGATGATCGATGTCGATCATTTTAAAGCGTATAATGATGAATACGGTCACCTCAAAGGCGATGACGTTCTCACCCAAATCGCGCGCGTGCTGCTTACACAAACGGAACGCTTTCATGGTTCCGTGGCACGCTTTGGGGGCGAGGAGTTTGCGATCACGCTCTCAACGCGCTATGCCTCGAAGTTAACTCAGCTGGCCGAAACCATTCGCGCTGAAATTGCCAAGCTTGATATCGAGCACAAGAAAAACCCAGATGGTGACAAAATCACTGTCAGTATCGGTGGCATTATTACGCTCCCAACTCGCGAAACCACGGACTCATACCTACTCGAAATGGCTGATCAGCGTCTATATCAAGCCAAAGAAGAAGGCCGTGATCGCACCAAAATATTAGATCAAACCAGAGAAAAATAGCGAGCTTGCTCACGCCCTCCTCTCAATCCCACGGGTGAGTCATGACAGTCCGATGACGGTATGCTACAACCCTCGTAAGCGATATGTTGACCACCCGCCAAGCGGGTGTCTCGCCTCGTTATCCGGATAATAAAAATGTCACCGACTCAAGAAGCAACGCTTCAGACGCTGTCGACGCAGAAAAGGAAGCCCTATGAAAGTCGTCTTTGTCCGTCACGGAAAAACCGATTACTCTTTGGCCGATGCTCGCCAAATGAGCCAACTGGAAAAAGACTATGCACCACTCCAACGTGCATGTATTCCCGCTATTCAATCGCTAGCCGATCACCCGAGTTTACAACACGCAGACATCATCCTCTCCTCGCCCTACACACGTGCCTTACAAACAGCAGAAATCCTCAACCGGCAATTGCAAAAAGAACTGTTTGTCGAGCATGACCTCCGCGAGTGGCAAGCGGATATCAAAGGGAGCTATATTCCTCTTTCTGAGCGCGATCGACGCTGGATTGAGTACCGAGAACTGTTTGCCAATGGAAATGAAGTGACCAATGCAGGTTATGAGTCCGCGACCGCGTTATATCGCCGAGTGACATCTGTGCTCGACACCTATAAAGCCTACAATACAATTGCGGTTATCGCGCATTTTAACGTGATTGAGAGCTTAGTGGGTTATCGTGAGCAAGGGATTGAATATGGAGAAGTGATTGAGGTCGACTACCAACCCAATCTCTAATTTCTCCCCATTGGCGGGCGAGGCTTTAGCGCTAAAACGGTAAAAATCGCATACCTCGATGCAATGACTTTACCGATAGTTATAAAAGGGACGCACTAGGCGTCCCTTCTCGTCTTACGGCGATTCTACCAGAGCCTTTACTCTATCAAACCATTGTTCTTAATCACGTTTTGATACCAGTAAAAGCTCTTTTTACGATGGCGAGAAAAGTCGCCACTGCCATCATCATGACGGTCAACGTAGATGAAACCATAGCGTTTGCGGTATTCGCCCGTGGTAAAGGACACACAATCGAGACAGCCCCATGGCGTATAGCCAATCACCTCAACGCCATCTTTCCAAATGGCATCCGCGAGCGCCTCAATATGTTGTGATAAATAGCTGATTCGGTAATCATCATTGATTTCCCCTGAGGTTTCACGCTTATCTGTCGCGCCAAGCCCATTCTCCACCACAAAAATCGGTTTTTCGTAACGCTCATACAGCTCAGAAAGCGCAAAGCGTAAACCTTTGGGATCAATTTGCCAGCCCCAGTCCGAAGCGGGTAGATGCGGATTCAATCGGCTTGCACTGAATAAAGCATTTTCATCTTCTTCTGGCGGGTTGGCATCTACGATATTCGTCATGTAGTAACTGATCGCCAAAAAGTCTGCACAGCCGTTTTTAAGAATCGTTGCATCCTCTTGATGCATGTTGACCTCGATCCCTTTGCTGGCCCATTGCGGCCAAATATAGTGTGGGTAGTGGCCTCGCAACTGCACATCGCTGCATAAATATTTGTCACGCATCGCTTGCTGTGACGCCAACATATCATCAGGGTGACAACTCGCCGGATACAACGGCATCATGTGGATCATGCTACCTATTTTAAAATCCGGATTAATCACATGCCCTAGAGACACCACTTTGGCGCTGGCGACGAATTGATGATGTAGCACTTGATAGAGTCTCTGTTCGGGATGATCGTGCTCGGTAAAAACCACACCTGAATTACAATAGCCAAATAGCGGATAGTCCCAGTTGATCTGGTTGTTGATCTCGTTAAAGGTAATCCAATAGGAGACTTTGTCGCGATAGCGAGTCATTACGGTCTCGCAAAACCGCACGAAAAACTCAATCACATCTCGATGAGCCCAGCCCCCGTATTGGGTGACAAGGTGCTGGGGCATCTCAAAATGAGAAAGCGTAATGACAGGTTCAATCCCCTTCTCTAATAGGTAGTCAATAAGGTCATCATAAAAGGCAAGGCCCGCTTCATTCGGCGTGATCTCATCACCAAGAGGAAATATCCTCGACCACGCGATAGACGTGCGAAAACACTTAAACCCCATCTCCGCAAAGAGATCAATGTCTTCACGGTAGCGATGATAAAAGTCCACAGCATCATGGTTCGGATAGGCTTCATGTTCTTCAACACGCTGGGTAATTTTGCGCGGTGTACCATGGGCACCTTTGGTCAGCACATCCACAATGCTGACGCCTTTACCGTCGCAATCCCATCCCCCCTCAACTTGATGAGCCGCTACAGCGCCACCCCATAAAAAATGCTCAGGAAATACCGTTTTCATTGTTCACCTCTTTGTATCGTCTTCCGCTAGGCTAACGATTTCCACTCAGCTGAAGTGTGAACTGACTCGAAAAAGCATAGGACCTCCACTACCAACTCGCGATCAAGTGAATAGAAAAGCATTAATAAAGAAAAATTATGCTATTAACCTATCGAATGGTTAGTGCTAAGCTGTCTAAATAGACAAATCCATGCGATTATTCTTCACATATCAGGAGCTTTCATGAGTCGGTTTAGTAACGTTGCTATTGTTGGTGGCACCCACGGTAATGAGTTTAGCGGTGTTTACGCACTAAAACAGTGGCAATCCAACCCAGCAATCACAGCCCGCGATAGTTTTTCCACCGAACATGTCTTTGCGAACCCCCCTGCTTATAGCGCCAACAAACGCTATCTAGACTGCGACCTTAACCGCCAATTCGATCCTAAACTACTGGCTGACTACAGCTTGGCAAACTATGAGCAAAGTCGCGCTAAAGCCCTCAACCAACAATTAGGCCCTAAAGGGGATCCGCGCGTCGATTTTATTATCGACCTGCATAACACCACCAGCAACATGGGACCCACACTGATACTCTTGACACTTGATACGTTCAATAAGCAGCTCGCCGCTTATATTAGTGAGCGTATGCCCGATGCCATCATCTTAGTCGAAGATCATATTGAACCTATTCAGCATGCATTTTTATGCTCGATCGGCAAACAAGGGGTGATCGTTGAGGTAGGCCCACAGCCCCAATCGGTACTGCGTCATGATGTAATGGAATCGATGCAAGAAATGACGACACACATTTTGGACTTCGTGCATCTGTTTAATATTGATAAGGTGCCAGCACTGCCTAAAAACGTCACCGCGTACCGTTACAAAGAGACACTGCATTTACCACAAAATGAGCATGGGGAACGTATTGGTATGGTGCACCAGCACGTTCAAGACAAAGACTTTCAGCCGATAAAGCCCGGTGACCCACTGTTTATGTGTTTTGATGGCAAAGAATTAACATGGCAAGGCGACTACACGGCCTATCCGCACTTCATTAATGAAGCAGCGTATTACGACAACAATATTGCGATGTCGATGGCTAACGTATTTACCTTCACGGTATAACCTGTTTCTCCGCCTAATCTCCTCAGCGAGCGCGAGCTGCTGGGATTTGTACTACGCTTAGTCTAAGCCAAATAGACGTACAGAGCCCAGCAGTGAATCAGCCCATTGACCAGTACAAGCATATTGTCACATTACTGCCCTCGCTTTTTCGCCATCTCGATACGGCGGTTGTTATTGCTGATACAAATCGCCGTATACAACTATTAAACCCCGAAGCAGAAGCCCTATTTGGTTGCAGCCTAGCGGATGTAAAAGGCGCTAGCACGCGCATTCTTTACGCCGAGCAAGAAGACTTTACCGCAACGGGCAAAGATCGTTTTAACACCCACTCAGTTCACGCATACTACGATGCTTATGTGGTGAGATATAAGACCGCCGATGGCCATGTGTTTTTAGGCGAAACACATGGTGGGCCAGTGTGCGATGAGCAACAAGTTGTCACCATGTATGTGGCTTTTATTCAAGACATTAGCACCCGCGTAGAAGTAGAATCCGCGCTCAACCAGCTCCACTCAATCACGTCAGCACGCAATTTGGATTTTTGCCGGCGCGTAGAGCGTATTCTCTCTCTCGGTTGTAAACACTTTAATTTGCCTATCGGTATACTCAGCCACATTCATGGTCAGCGTTATACCGTACAATATGCGCAGCACCCTGATGACACCCTGCAGCCTGGACAGGTGTTTGATCTAAAAGAAACATACTGTTGTCACGTCTATGAGGCCAATGAGGCGCAAGGGTTCCACCATGTTTCGCAAAGCGATATCAAAGCCCACCCCTGCTACGAACATTTCGGCCTCGAAGCATATATCGGTGCCCCCATTTTTATTGATGGCGAGCGCTATGGCACGTTAAATTTTTCAAGCCCTGAACCCACTCGCCCCTTTATTTCGCAAGACTATGAACTGGTACGACTCTTTGCCGAATGGGTCGGTCACGAGCTGGCGCGTCTACGAGATTGGGAAGCACTCGAACAAGCGCAACAATTGCTTGAAATACAAGCGAATACTGACTCATTAACGCAACTTTATAACCGCCATTACCTCAGCAACGCTCTCGTTCAAGAGCTGGCACGCTGCGAACGGTACAACAACCCCTTGACGCTGGCGATCGTAGACTTCGATAACTTCAAACGCTTAAATGACACCTTTGGTCATCGGGCAGGCGATATCGCCTTACAACGCTTCGGCAATATTGTGCGGGAAGAATCACGGACTAATGACATATACGGTCGCTGGGGCGGAGAGGAGTTTCTCTGTTTGCTTCCTGAAACGGATTTGAGTGGTGCTGAGGTTGTACTAAAGCGCTTGGTCGAGCGCGTACATGGCGAAGAAATCCACGTCGACGGACAAACCTTACGCTGTACCATCAGTATCGGTTATACGGGCTTCTCGGCGGGTGATACACAAGACAGGATCATTCAACGTGCCGATACCGCGCTCTATCTCGCAAAAGAAAACGGCCGCAATCGAATCGAGCGGGCATGATTTAACCTCGCTGTTTTCGAGCCCAAGTCACATAGTCTTGGATCACAGGCTCAGCGAGTAAAAGGTCGAGGCTGTGTAATACGCGACCCAGGTGTTTTTCACTGAATTGGCGATGAATAAAAGCATGGCAAGGCCGACATACCCAAATACCGTGCTCACGCATGTAGGGTCGGGAAAAGCGCTTGGCGAACCATTTGTTGTTATGACAAGTTTTGGGGATCAAGTGATGGAAGGTCAGCGGCTTTGAGTGCTGACACAGTGCACAGGGCGTTGAAGAAGGCGGAGAGGCAGGCATACAGGTAATAATACTTAAAAAGAAGGTCGCATCGATCACTACGACCCTCGTAACCAGCATCTGGTTCAATTACGCGAAGTTGTCACGCAAGTATTCAATAATGTCGTCCGATTCATACATCCACTGTGTTTCGCCGCCTTGGTCAATACGCAGACAAGGCACCATGCCTTTGCCGCCTTCGGTCTGTAGGCGTTGCCATTCTTCGGCGTTAGCGTTCATATCCACCAGCGGAATATCTAACTTGAGCTCTGTCATGACTGCACGCACTTTATGGCAAAATGGGCAGTGCTCTTTGTGATACAAGCTTAGTCCGTTCAAATCAGCCATTATGTTTCCTTTTAGGTCATCAGGGCGGATTTTCAAATGCCGCCATATGTGTGAATTCATTCCACGTAATGATGGCATTGAACTTGGTCCCAACGCTAGTCGTTAGCCTGTTTTATTGGCACCAAATAAGCAACCGAGTGCATAATGGAGATTAACCCATCACCTCAAGGTCGCTTGCTCATCACTCAAACACTGGATAATGTGTTCCGGTAACAAAGACAGTCAATCACTTCGCCAGCCACGTGTGCCACGTTGAATTTTTTATCGCATAGGTTAAACCCATTCCGCTCTAACACCGTTTGTGATGCAATGTTGGTCGTAGATGCCATGGCGTTGAGTGTCACAAGTCCGTGCTCGCGCGCGATCTCTAACGCATACTTTACCGCTCGAGAGGCAACCCCCTTCCCAGTATGTTGCTCTGCAATGCGATACCCTAACGAACCTGATGAAGATACCGCATCAATTTGGCTGATATTAACCCGTCCCAAAAGCTGGCCCTCGGCATCCGTGATCAACATAGGTACGTGTTGTCCTTTCTGATGTAAGGCAAGTAATTCGCAGATGTGGTCATAAACGCCTGCTTGGCGATAAAACGCCTCACCGCGCGATTCAATATAGGTTTCAAAATAAGCACGGTTTTGTTGTTCAAACTGGAACACCAAGTCCGTATCAGCCAGGATAAGAGGGCGGATCAGTAACTGCATAACACGACCAAATTAATCCGGCCCATGTTCAAACTGTTTTAATGCCTCATTAGGCGTATGCCATGGTGCCTTCGACGCCGTGTGAATATGAAAATTTGGCGCCGATTGTGGGGCGGTATCCAAAATTCCCAGACGAATATTGAACACCCCCTTATTGATTTTATGAGAGAAAAGGCTCGACCCACATTGCCCACAAAAAGCAAGCACCGTTTCTGCGCTCTTCTCATAATAACGAATATGCGTTTGGCCAGCCGTGACCGAGACTTTGTCTGCCTCTATGCCGCCGACTGATGAATAGTCTGAACCAGTAAACTTTCGACATTCAGAGCAATGGCAGTTTCCCATATAAAGGAAAGTGTCAGGTAATGTAAGACGGACACCACCGCATAGGCAACGAGCAGAGAGCGTGGACATGAGTATACCTCTATCTAAAATATCAGACTTTATTGTCTACGCCTGTCTATCAAAACACAATTAAAATGTTGAATTTCATAGGTATAGCTATCTGCTCATTTTCGCCATTGATGTTTGCCACTTTCGCCCATTTTCTATTTACAGTGTAAATTTATTGACAACGCGTCGACCTAACGAGACGCCTGACGAACAAATGCTCACAATCCTGACGCCTCCCTGAACATATAGTGACATCGATCACATAAATTATTGCAGTTTAATGAAGCTCACCGTACTATCAATCCAAATGACATTTTTGGGATAAGGGTCACACATAGGGTGGTGACACCTGCTACGGACGGGCAGATCGTTTTATCGAATTGAGGATAATATGACATTACCACGGTCTTCATGTGCTGCGCGTACGGTGCTTAAAGGCGCCGGACAATTTTTTATAATCGCCCTTTACTTCGCTGGTATTGCAGGCATTGTTCATTACAGTGTGGCTTCTCACAACGTTGCTTCCGAATCATCATTGATTGAGCTGTCCCAGCTGGGGCTACTCGCCGCGACGGTATTTGCGTTTCGTCGTGTCGCTAAGTTCAGTCAATCCCTTCACCACGCTGCCGGGCTTATGAGTGCCTTTTTCTTGGTATTAATGATCCGAGAACTGGATGCCACACTTGATGTGGTGATGCATGGTTTTTGGAAAGTACCGGCACTCATTGTAACGGGGCTCGCCATTTGGCCCGCTTTGAAACACTGGCGAGAGACCCTCACTAGCCTTGCGCACGCAATCCATTCAAGACACAGCACGGTTTTAATGATCGCGTTAGCGCTATTACTCGTGTATTCGCGCTTATTTGGTATGGGCGAGTTATGGGAACAAGCGATGGGCGCCAACTACGTGCGAGATGTGAAAAATATTGCGGAAGAAAGTACCGAATTAGTCGCTTACTCACTCATTTGGCTGTCGGCGCTGGGGTATCTTTCTGAGGTAAAGAAGTGGCGTTTCGTAACAAAGACTCAGCCAAGCCAAGCGACAATCGAAAGTGACATCTCTGCCTAAGCCCCTCTTCCCCAAACACTTATCTTGTTTCGACGTCGCCATTGGGCGACGTCGCGGCTTAATGCTAAGATTAAAACAAATAGCATAGGAAGTCAGAAGCATGACGAGAACATTTTTGGTCTTTACGCTCTTTATGAGTATTTTTGCTCACGCTAACACGGAAGATACATCAAACGCCGAGCAGCTGTTGACGGGAAAGAACGAGGCTATTTGCAAATCGACGTTTGGACAAGAAATGATTAACCAGCAAATGACGTTTAGTAATCAAGCTAACGCGCAAGACGTTAGGCGCATTGCCGAGCGTAAAATTGCTGCAGCCCGAAAAAAATTCGCCGATACCGGCAGCTACTGCGATGCCGCCCAAGTATTAATGACGTTCGAGCCTAAATCCCTAGCAGGTCAAGATGGCGATGCGCAGTTTCGCGAGTAATAGCGAACAGCCTGCCATTGACTTACATCTTTTTGTCGGCGACCAACAATCATAGGCCTTCTTGGTCAACGCACACTTTTCCTCCTCCCGCCTAGGCTGTGATACACTCCCGCCACGGATAAACAAGGGCTTTGATGATGAAAAAAATGCTATTTGCAGTCGCGCTCGCCGCGGCGCTGGCTGGTTGTGACAACGATGAAGTTGGGGACGTAAGCTTGGGGATGTTTACCATGAAAGACATCAAGCTTAACCATCTTGTCGATCCTGTGGTGAGCGGGGTAACGTGCCATGTCGCCTCTGTCGAAGCTGACTTAAGCTTTTCTGATCCCAGTGATAGCGCCATCTCTTGTCGTCAAACCGGTGAAATTACGCCAGAGATGATTGCCAATATCGATAAAAGCGCATCGGGTGAAGTGGTATTTAGAAAATCAAAAAGTATTTTCTTCAAGTCGATGAAGATTCGTCGGATCTTTGATGTAAAAAATCAAACCTTGATGTATCTCTCTTACTCAACAAAAGAAACATCCGGCAGCTTTAAGCATAGCTTGTCCACGGTTCCTCTTTGGGGCACCAAAGCCTATCAATCACAGTCACAACAATAATCGTCGCTGCGTGCCTTTTAGGTGCGTGTGCTGATTTAGGCAACAACTCGATGAATACAGTAGAAACACACATAAATGCGTGGCTAGATGACGTGGTGATCGGGCTAAATCTTTGCCCTTTCGCTGCTAAGCCCCGTCGCAAACAACAAATTCATATTGATATTTGTGACGCCCAAGATGATACCGAGATTTTAACCGCGATTTATCAGGCTTTAGTCCATCTTGATCACACCGATCCTGCCATCACTGATACCACGGTGGTCGTGGTGCCCAACGCACTCGCTGACTTTGATCACTACCTCGACTTAGTCGATGCTACCGAGGCGATGATTGACCACTACCACTGGCGGGGAGTTTTCCAAGTTGCCAGTTTTCATCCCGACTACTGTTTTGAAGGCTGCACCCCTGAAGATAGCGAGAATTTGACCAATCGCTCACCCTATCCATGCTTTCACTTAATCCGTGAGGCCAGTATGTCGCGCGCGCTCGCCCATTATGGCCAAGACCCAGAACAGATCCCCGCGCGTAACATTGCCCGTGTTTCAGCACTGACCCACGAAGAGCGTCAAGCACTCTTTCCTTGGGTAAAAGCCTCATCAGACTGAACTACTACCTGGGTTTGGGCAAGGTGTTGTCCCTCAAGCGACAGCGATAAAAGGTCGCTGTTTTCCAGCACACCAACCCCTTCAGGGGTGCCCGTCAACACAATGTCGCCTGGGCTCAACCAAAATGTTTGGCTTATATGCTGAATAAGCGTGATCACGGGCATTAACATGGTCGCGCTATTTCCCTGCTGCCGCATCTCGCCATTGATAGACAATGAAAAGGCGACCTCACGCCAATCATCAGGCACCGACACAAAACGTCCAACCGCTGCGCTCCCCGCAAATGCTTTTGCCCGCTCCCAAGGCAGTCCTTTTTGTTTTAAGCGGCTTTGCGTTTCACGACGGGTCAAGTCCAGCGCCAGTGTCATCCCGCCCAAGGCGTCTTCAACGGCTTGTTTAGTGGCATGAAATAAAGGTTTGGTGATTAGCACCGCCAACTCGGTCTCGTAGTGAACGGGGGCAAATGACGCCACTATCGCCAGCTTGTCATCCAGAGGTTGGATTGCACTCGGCGGTTTCATAAACAGCACAGGTTCGTCCGGAATAGGATTGTTAAGCTCCCGCGCATGGGCAGCATAATTACGTCCTACACACACCACCTGTCCAACGGGCAAATCGATCGCCCCACCCTTTAACCATTGATGTTGATAACGCATCGGTTTTGTCCTTGCTAATGAAAAGTCGATCCCTGACTAATTTTGATAACGAAAAAGGCAAGAATGCAAGACACAGTTGGCATTTCCCGTGTCACTGACTTGTTGATTTTTTTTTCTCGTCCAAGGATACAAAGAGAGATTGAAGGGAGCACCTATGCCGCAACATCCATTTGATCCCCCCATTCATTGCGTCATTTTTGATTGCGAGGGAACCTTAGTTGACTCAGAGAGATTATCCCACCAAGCCTTGGTAGAAACCTTCTCTACCTTTGGTGTGCGTGTTGACCTGCAAGACTCGCTCGATCATTTTGAGGGCGGAAAACTGACCGATGTCCTTCAGCAAACCTGCGAGCGAAGCGGCGCACATATTCCTATTGATCAACTCGAGCCACGTTTTCGACACTTATGTCGTCAGTATTTCGAGGCTGAGTTAGCGCCAGTAAAGGGCATTGAAACCGTCTTACAGGCGCTTGAACAGCAAGGGATTGATGTTTGTGTCGCATCAAATAGCCCCGTAGAAAAAATGGCCCATGCACTTCAACTCACCAAGCTGTTGTCCTATTTTGAGCATCGCTTATTCAGTGCCTTTGATACTAACAGCTGGAAGCCGGCCCCGGATCTTCTTCACTACGCTGCGATGAATATGGCATGCCCCACTGCCCAGTGTGTGTTCATCGATGACACCAACAAGGGCATACAAGCGGGGATCAATGCCGAGATGCGTACCATCCACTTTAACCCCAACCCCAATGTACCCACTACGGTGCACCCTTTGGTGACTCGGCTGTTTAAAAGTGAAGACTTACTCTCGTTTTTTCACAGGGCCAGCCTGAGCATCACGCGCTGAGCAACCACAGAGTGTCACCGCATGCTGCCGCCACCACTCCGTATCAATCCGGATAGTCTGGCCCCCGTGGGCGTGCTGGATGTGCCACTCTCGGGTCACCATTAACACTGGCGTACCAGCAGGCACGGCCAATACACTAGCACGCTCACTGTCTAGCGCTTCCCATGTGCTCGACCAATACACATCCGCATCGGCTGGCGTGTTTAACAACGTTGCTTGGTCGCCAGTTTGCCAGATGCTGGGGAAATAATCAGGATGGAGATACGTACGCACAAAGCCAACAGGGAGCTGTGCGATCTGAATCAGTCCCTCTCCCTCGAAGACCTGAGCAAATGGAGGCAATTGCATCTGATCACTCACCGACGCCGACGCCATGGGCGTCTTTTGCGATAACCAAGCAAATTGGCCACCGTGTTGAGAGAAATTGTGCTGCCAATCGACGAGTTGGCTGGGATCATACGCACAAGGGGTGGGCGCCACAAACCAGCCACGTCGCTCTCGCCGATATATGCGTCCTTCCGCCTCAAGCACTGCAAGTGCCTCTCGCAAGGTGACACGGGTAGTGGAAAAGGTGTCTGCAAGCTGGCGCTCACCTGGGAGTTTTTTGTCCGGCGCCAATAAACCGCGATCAATTTGCGCTAATAACTGCTGGCGAATCACCATAAATTGCATCATGAGCTGTCAGGCCTGCGTGATCTTTGTATCGCTAGTGTGATCATTCTCAATTTGTTGTCAAAACCTGTCCATTATGTCCAAGAAATAAACAGTGATTAAGATAGAATCGCCAGTCTACTCGGAATCGGAGCAAAGAACAAAAGATGCACTTAAGGAACACGCTGAGACATATTTCCCCACAACTAGGCCGACGTCTCGTGTGTATTACGCTTTTTTGTTGGTTAGGTTTGGCAGGGCATATCACGCCCAGTTATGCCAAGGATAACCAATTGTCTGATTATTTTATTGAAACCTGGACCTCTGCCAACGGATTGCCGCATAACAGCATCAATGCCATTGCCCAAACCACTGACGGCTACTTGTGGTTTGCCACTTGGGAGGGCGTGGCACGTTATAACGGTTTAGAGTTTGTGCGCTTTGACCGCGGCCCTGATACACAAATGAAAGATTCAGGGACGCGCGCCCTGGCGACAGGGCCTGACAATCAACTTTATGCCGGAGGGGCACGAGGCAGCTTAGTGATGCGACAAGGCTTTTCGTGGCAGGGCCTTCCCACAGCCCCCAGCCTCATTAATGATGCGCTCCATGACCAGACAGGTGGCTTATGGTTAGCCGTAGAGGGAATGGGGATTGCTTACTACGCCCCTGAACAGCTCTCGCAACCCGACCCCACCCCACAGACATTTATCGATACCCTCAGTAGCTATCACTTGACCCAGACCGCCGATGGTCAAGTCTATGCGGCCACCGAAAAAGGGGTCTACCAACTGTCTTTGCAAAACGGCGCGACGCCTCTCTCTTTTCACAACCTGTTTCGCAAAGCCTTTTATGTCTCGAGTGGTCAGGATGGGAGCCTCCTAGTCGGCTCCGAAAATGGCGCTTGGCGCTATAAAAACAGTCGCTGGACGCCACTGGCGAGTGAGCTACTCCACCAAGCGATTACCATGGTTGAACAAGACAGCCGTGGCGCCTATTGGTTCGGGACCCTTAGCCACGGTATTGCTCACATGAAAGACCAACATATCGATTTTCTCGACGATCACCGCGGCCTGCCCAACAACCGGATATTATCCTGGTTTGAAGACAATGAGGGCAGTATTTGGATAGGCACTAACGGCGGTGCAATGCGGCTTAGATACGCACCTTTTGTGACGCTGACTAAAGACAATGGGCTAGCCGGTGACTATGTACGCACCGTACTTGCTGACGATAAAAATACGGTGTGGGCAGGGACCAGTGAGGGGTTAAGCCAAATTGATATCGTACAAGGTAATGCCAAAATATTAGCCGACGACATATCGGTGCTCAGTCTCGCGCCTCGAGCACAAGGTGGCGTCTGGGTAGGCACCTATCAACAAGGCCTCTATTATTGGGAGCAAGGCTCGCTCACTCCCGCCGAAACACTGAACGATCAATTGCCTGACAATGAAGTCAGGGCGATTGTCGAACGTGATGGTGCATTATGGGTGGGCACACCACGTGGCTTGGTCACGTTTTCGTCTCTACCAGGCAGTCAACCCGCGCACTCGTCAACCGTTTATCAAAAGCGTGCACACTACAATAGTCAAAATAGTGCCCTACCCGGCAACTATATTATGTCGTTAACGTTCGATGAAACGGGCAAGCTATGGATAGGCACCGGCAGCGGAGCCGGGTATCTGATCAATGAGACCATCACGCCGCTCGATTTCACCGAGCAAGAGCAAGCGCAGTATGTTTTTGGCTTTTTTCACGAGCCTGGCTACGTTTGGATGGCCACTGATCGGGGTATTGTCCGTTATCGGCAATCTGATAGCCAACTCGCGTTAGTCGGCCGACCACATGGCCTACCGATTGATAAGTTCTTTCAAATCATCAAAGGCGATGACCAAAGTTTTTGGTTGTCCAGTAACCGAGGGATCTGGCGGGTCAACTATCATCACGCGCATCAAGTGGCGGATAAAACCCGCGCGCGTATTGACTTTGAGCACTATGATCAAAGCGATGGCATGCTGAATAGTCAGGCTAACGGCGGCTCTAATCCTGCGGCGACAAAAACCGCGGCAGGCGATATTGTCTTCGCCACCGCTCAAGGCGTGACGAGTGTTAAACCCGCTCGATTGTCACAGATGCTCAGCCAGCCCTTGCCGATCGTGATGCAGAACGTGCACTTTGATGGCCAAGCGATTAACCCAGAGGCGAGCAACAGAGCTCCTGCTGGTACCAATCGCGTCTCCTTTTCCTATGCTGCGCTTGGCTATACCATGCCAGAACAAATCCAGTACCGCACCCAACTAGAGGGCTTTGAGTCTGAATGGGCCTACCGTCACGAAAACCATATTGCCGAATATACGAATTTACCACCGGGTGACTACACCTTTAAAGTCAGTGCTCGCTACCCCTATAGCAACTGGAGTGATGATGTGCTTAGCTATCGCTTCAGTGTGACCCCCTCGCTTTGGCAACGGTCAGATATACGTGCGCTGGGGTTCTTGGCCTTAGTCACCCTCGCCTACGGCGCCTTTATGTGGCGAATCCGCCGAATGCAACAAAAAGAGGCGCAGCTCAAAGCGCTGGTGGAAGAGAAAACACACGCGCTACAAGCGCAAGCTGACGATTTTGAACGTATGTCGAAAGAGGATGCATTAACCGGCCTTGCGAATCGACGCGCCTTTGACGAATACTGGCACCTGGCCTTTGATGAAGCCAACCAGTCGGGGCAGCCCTTGCAAGTAGCGATTCTAGATATTGATCATTTTAAGCGCATCAACGATCAGCATTCACACCTGGTTGGCGACCAGATTATCCAACGAATCGGAAGCTTTTTAGATAAAGAACGCGAGCAATTAAGTCATATCGCCCGCTGGGGCGGCGAGGAATTTACGTTACTGTTTGCAGGGACACCGGCCGATAGTTATCGCTACTTTGATGGATTACGCCGTCGTATCGCGGCATTGACCCTTGACGACATTGCGCCGTCATTAAAAGTGACGGTCAGCATTGGTGTGGCTGGCAATCATCAGGCTACCGATTATGTCGATGGCCTCAAGCAAGCTGACCAAGCCTTGTACCGTGCCAAGCGTGACGGACGGAACTGTGTGCGCCAACGTAGCGAACACGAGTCACAGCCATCCTAAACGTGAACGCCAAAGAAAAAGGAGCGCGAATGCGCTCCTTTATACGATGCTTTGAATAGAGGCTTTATGGCCAAGGCTTAGGCCATGGTTTCTAAGCTCTTTTCATAAGACTCGTATTGTTTTGATACCGACTCGCTTGGGCCACCGGTTGCTTTACTCACCACAATCGCGCCCAATCCCGCAAAGATAAAGCCAGGAACAATTTCATACAAATCGAAAATGCCGCCTGAAAGCTGTTTCCATACCACAACTGTCACGCCGCCGACCAATATCGCCGTCAGTGCACCGTTACGGTTCATGTCACGCCAGAACAGACTGAGCAGCAGTGCTGGGCCAAAGGCAGCCCCAAAGCCCGCCCATGCATACGACACGAGGCCGAGGACTGAGCTTTCTGGATCCATCGCTAAGCCAAGCGCAATCGCCGAGAGTAAGATAACAGCGCCGCGACCCACCATCACCACTTCTTGCGTAGAAGCATCAGGACGGAACACTTGCTTATAGAAATCTTCCGCTAACGCAGACGACGAAACCAGTAGCTGTGAATCCGCGGTACTCATGATCGCAGCCAAAATGGCGGCAAGCAGGATACCTGCGATAACAGGATGGAATGCCGCGTTAACGAGAAGCATGAAGATTTTCTCGCCATCCTTCAGGTCACCGGTCATGTCGTTTTGTACGTACAAAATGCCCACCAGCCCGATAAGCACCGCACCAAACATTGACAGCGCAGACCAACCAACGGCAATACGGCGCGCGGTAGTGATGTCTTTGTTTGAACGGGTGGCTTGGAAACGTGCCAAAATATGTGGCTGTCCAAAGTAACCCAGTCCCCATGCGGCCAGCGATACAATGCCGATCCAAGATAGCGGCTCGCCCTCAACATCACGCCAAAGCGTCATCAACTCAGGGTTAACAGCCGCCACATCGCTGCCAAGCTTAAAGATGCTCCCGTCCATGATCACGAAAGGCACAATCAGCAGGGCTGCCGCCATCAACAAACCTTGTACCAAGTCAGTCCAAGATACCGCCAAGAAGCCGCCGAACAAGGTGTAAGACACAACACAGATGGTGCCAATCACCACCGCAGTGGTGTAATCAAACCCAAACACCGTGGTGAAGAGTTTGCCGCCTGCAACCAAGCCGGAGCTGGTGTAGAAAAGGAAGAAAAGCAAAATGAAGAAAGCAGAGATGGTTTGCAGCAGTTTTGATTTATCTTCAAAACGGCGGGCAAAAAACTCCGGTAACGTCAATGCGTTATCTGCTTCAATACTGTATGTACGCAGGCGTTTGGCACAAATTAACCAGTTCAGGTAAGTCCCTAACAGCAAACCGCCTGCTAACCAAAGTGATTCCATTCCCGCAGCGTAGGCATAGCCAGGAAGGCCAAGCAGCAACCAACCACTCATATCTGATGCACCCGCTGACAATGCAGCAGGCCATGGGCCTAAAGAACGCCCCCCGAGGAAGTAGTCTTCGGAGTTGGATGTGCGTTTGTAGGCATATACACCAATGGCAAGCATCATGATGAGATATGCCAGAAAGGTTGCACTGATGGCATAGCTATTGTCTATCATATCTGTCCCTCAATTACATGGCCCCAATCGGGGCCATTTCTGGAAAGTTAATGTTCACCACTGCCGAGTTCCAGAAGCGTGGCATTACCACCTACAGCAGTGATATTTATGGTTCGGGTGCATTCGGTCACAAAACGCAACACATAGTCAGGCGTGCCGATCACGGGATAGTCAGCCGTGTCAGTTTCCGCAACCAGTGTGGCAATCACACCCTTACGTTGTGCGAGCTGGCGATTGACATGCCGCACATGTGCGTCCTCCCCTGTCGTTGCCAACCCGACGATATGCGGATGAACCAGCAGATCGCTGAGCGCGTCAATACCAACGCGAACCGCCACACGGTCTGGGCATCCGGCTTTAATGAGGTCGGCCAGTACAGCGTCGACCATATCAGCGTGAGTGCCCTCAACACTCACTACCACACAATTACCAGCGACCAAGGCGGCGGCTAACTGGCCACATAAGGCAACGGACGTCAGCGAGGCATCGCCCGTCACCGCGACGGTGCCACGCCCGGCGGTATAGAGCTCGTTAGTTTCCCCCGTTGGCCCTGGTAATTCATGTACTTTGTTGAGCAGCCGCTCTGCGCTGTCGCACTGAAAACGGATCATGCTCGCCGCTTGGGCAAAGTCATCGCCCCGTGCGGCAACGGTTTCAGACCACCGCTGTAATAAAGTGATGCGGCCAGCAACGGTTTGATCGTTCCAGTCTTCCCATACCGCGTCACACTGCTCTAAAACGTTATTTAATTGCTCCATCACGCTTCTCCTGATCTTGATACCAACCGACTTATTGAACGTTTACTGACGCTTGTGTAAAGCGGTAGAGATAATGTGGTCCGCCCGCTTTCGGGCCGGTGCCGGACAGGCCACGGCCACCAAATGGCTGAACCCCAACCACCGCGCCGACTTGATCGCGGTTTACGTAGCAGTTACCCACGCGCGCTCGGTGCTCAATATGAGCACATGTGGTTTCATTACGGCTATGCACACCCATTGTCAGACCGAAACCAGTGCGGTTGATATCATCAATCACTTTGTCGAGTTCGTTTGCGCGATAACGAACAATGTGCAAAATCGGACCAAAGTGCTCTTCGCTCAGCTGGTCAATGCTGCGAATTTCAAAGGCCGTTGGCGGGACAAAGGTGCCTTTATCACACTCAGACGAGAGCGAGACTTGGGTGACCAATTTGCCGCTGCGCTTCATTTGTTCAATGTGAGCAAGCAATTTGTCTTTCGCGGTTTGATCAATCACCGGTCCCACATCGGTAGAAAGGCGCTCTGGTCGCCCCACCGACAACTCAGCCATTGCGCCTTTAATCAGGCTAATCACACGGTCTGCGATATCCTCTTGAATGTACAGAACACGCAGGGCTGAACAGCGCTGACCCGCGGACGCAAACGCTGAGCGCAATACATCACGCACCACTTGCTCAGGTAATGCGGTACTGTCTACCAGCATGGCGTTTTGTCCGCCGGTTTCTGCCACCACAGGCACAGGATCAGCGTCACGCTCAGCCAATGTACGTGTGATATGCTGAGCAGTAGGCGTTGACCCTGTGAATGCCACACCGGCAATACGGCTGTCTTCGGTCAATGGCGCACCCACCACAGGTCCACTGCCCGGGAGCAGTTGGATAACGCCAGCTGGGATCCCGGTTTCAAGTAGCAACTCAATCGCGCGATAAGCGATAATGGAGGTTTGCTCTGCCGGTTTTGCCACCACGGTATTACCGGCTACCAGCGCCGCACTGACTTGCCCCAAGAAGATAGCCAATGGGAAGTTCCACGGGCTAATACAGGTAAATACGCCACGACCTTGATAGCTTACGGACTGTATCTGGCCGTCAAAGCCTGTGTATGAAAGCGGCTCGCCCTGCAACGCTTTGGCCTGCTCGGGGTAGTAACGCAAAAAGTCGACCGCTTCACGCACTTCATCAATGCTGTCGTGAATCGTTTTACCGGCTTCGCGATGACAAATCGCCACCAATTCACCCAAATTCGCTTCGAGTTTATCAGCCAGGTCAAGTAAGTACTTACCACGCTCACTAACCGCTTTTTTCGACCACTCTGGGTAAGCATTCGCGGCAATATCGAGTGCATTGTTCACCTGATCAGACGTCGCCCAGTCAACTTGGCCGACAGGCTCCTCGCGATCATAAGGCGCAGCGATAGGATGCGTGTCACCAGCCAGACGTTGGCCATTGACAATGGGGCCGGCCTGCCATTGGTGCGCGCCCATAAAAGGCGCAACGCTTGCAGTGAATGGTTGCCATTCTGAGTCGATATCGGTCGCCACGCCTTGAGAGTTCTTGCGTGAGGGGCCAAAGATATCTAACGGCAGAGGGATACGATCGTTATGCAGTGTTTGATTGGCACGCAATGTATCGACAGGATCGGCGATAAGATCATCAATCGGGCAACGCGCGTCGACCAGACGGTGAACGAACGAGCTGTTTGCGCCATTTTCCAGTAAGCGACGCACCAAATAAGGGAGCAAGTCTTTGTGGCTGCCTACTGGGGCATAAATGCGCACCTCGGTATTAAATAAGGCTTTTGCATGGTTGTACAGCGCGTCACCCATGCCATGAAGGCGCTGGAACTCAAAGTCTTGATGGGATGCCATTGAGGCTATCGCGGCGATGGTATGGGCGTTATGACTGGCAAATTGCGGATAAATGAGGCCGCGGACATGCTCGCTCAACAGAAAACGGGCACAGGCGAGATAAGAGACATCAGTCGCCTCTTTACGGGTGAATACCGGATAGCCATGGTGTCCACCTTGCTGGCATAGTTTAATCTCGCTATCCCAGTACGCCCCTTTTACCAAGCGCATTGGGATCACATCACCTTGCTCTTTTGCTAACGCCGCTAACCAGGTAATCACAGGGAGCGCGCGTTTTGAATAGGCTTGCACCACCAAACCAAATTTACCCCAGCCCTGAACCACAGGATCGCGATATAGCTTTTCAAATAGGGCTAGCGAGAGTTCTAGACGATCCGCTTCTTCAGCATCAATGGTGATCGCCACATCTTTTTCACGGGCACGCTTGAGCAGTACCAACACAGTGTCGAACATTTCGTTCATCATGCGATCGTAGTTGGCTGCTTCATAGCGCGGATGCAAAGCCGACAGCTTAATCGACACCGACGGCGATGGACCTTGGTAGCTAGATTTGGCTTCGCCCACAGATTCAATGGCTTGTAAGTAGTCCGCTAAGTAGGCTTTAGCATCTTCTTGAGTGAGTGCCGCTTCCCCTAACATATCGAATGAGTAGGTAAAGCCGTTATTGCGGGGGCCTTCACCGTTCTTTTGCGCCTCATCAATATCACGGCCAAGCACGAACTGGTGGCCCATGATTTTCATCGCCTGATGCATGGCTTGGCGAATCACCGGCTCGGACATTTTGTTAACAAGACGGTTTATAACAGAGGCTGGTTTCCCTTCGGTGCTTTCATCCAAGGTCACCACTTTTCCGGTGAGCATCAGTCCCCACGTTGAGGCATTAACAAACAGGGAGTCGGAGTGGCGCAAATGGGCTTTCCAGTCAGCAACACTCAGTTTATCGCGGATAAGTGCATCGGCGGTGTGCGAATCAGGGATGCGCATCAGCGCTTCAGCCAGACACATCAACAAAATCCCTTCACGGGTATCCAGGCTGTACTCAAGCAAGAGCGCATCAATCATTTGAACGGCTTTTTTATCCGCCCGTACCTGCTCAATCAACTGCGTGGCTTGACGACGTGTTTGCTCACGCTCACTGTCAGTGGCTTCCGCTAAGGGAATTAACTGTTGAAGCCATAGGCTTTCGTCAACGCAATACAGCGGAGAGATTTCAGACCAGATCTGCGCTAGTGGGCGCTCGATAAACGAGGGCTGCATAGCATCGATGGCTTTAAACATAGTGGTATCCTCACTCACGTCCTCCCAAACTCGGGCAGGAAAAATGTTACGTCATTGTTACTTTGCGATCGATTCTATGCGTGGTCTATCAGTAGGGTCTTACAAAATACACCGGCATTATTGCAAAATCCTCCGATGATTAACAAATAAAGCTGTCGATCGCCATAATGGCATAACAAATGAAGTGCATATTATTGATGCCTGAGACGGCGAAAGCATATCGGGCCAAGCTTAAACCGAGCCCTTAAACTTGGCAGGCGAGAGGCCAAAATAGCGAGAAAATGCATTAGTGAAACCGCTTTGGCTAGAGAAACCGCAGCTATCGGCAATTTGTGCCATGGTCAATTCACTTTCTTTAATCAGTTGTTTCGCTAAGGCAAAGCGTTTTTCAAGCACATATTGATGTGGCGTGGTGCCCACCTGCTCTTTAAATAACTGGTGGAATTGGCTTTCAGCCAGAAAAACACTGCCCGCTAACTGCGCCACCGAGATTTTGCGGCTGATGTGCTGATGAATATAACGGTCAATGATATCCATGTTTAAACGGTGACCATCACGTCGCGGAGAAACATGATCACGGAAATGGCGATGTAACACGCACATCAGCGTATCCGCACAAGCGCGGCTAAGCAGCAAATCAGACGGGTTGGCGATCATCTCTGCGGTCAGCGCCTTGATCAGCATTTGCGCGTGAGTGTCGAGTTGGAAGTAAGGCTCGCGACTAAACAAACGCGCAATGTTGTCATGCATGGACGCATGCCCCACCCATTCTTGGTATGGAAGATTAATCACCAGAATTTCATTACGTCCAACCCCGGTAAATGCATGCTCGTGTGATTCCTCCACCAAACAGCCTTGGCCTGGGCCAACCAGACTGCCACGCCCATCAACATCGAATTCCGTTTGCCCTTGCAGACCAATCACGACCTGCTTGTACTCATGGCTATGGTGAAGCTGTTGCCGAGGCAAGGCGATCACTTCAGAGACTTTGGGTGTTTTCACCACCATGGCTATCCCTCTCGGTGCGGATTACGGGTTTGCCGCCAACATTCAAGTACCTTTTCCTCATTCTGGCACGCTTATCACCCGTGTGCGACTGGATTCTATGTGCTTATTCTCAACTTTACGGAACAATGATCAAGTAGTGCATTTTTTACGGCCTCTGTCATTTTGACGCTAAAAATGCGAAGGATCCCTCATGTATTTCTTGTTGATCGGATGAAAGCCGGATGTAACGCGATAAAAAAACCACCACAAAAATAGATAAAAAATATAAAATTCAAACATTTAAACCTTGTTCGATGAAAGCCTCACTGACTTGATCATTGTTTCGAGGCGATCAAAGGGGATCAACACCTTGATCATTCTTCCGTTTTATCGTGTCTTCACGCAATCTTATTTGAAGCAAGCCACCGCTTAAGGTAATCTCGCATAAACATAAAAACCATGAGCACAGTTGCACCGATCACGTCGCAGAATGCTGACTGCCGTCAAATAATTAGCACGGTTTGCGTGGCAACGCGGGTTTCCGTGATAGTCTACTTTTTGGACATAGGTATTATTATTGCGACATGCGTAAGCAAGGGAACTATGACAACGAAATATATAAAAGCGTTATGCTTAGCGCTCCCTCCCCTACTGCTAACCGAGTTGGCGTTCGCTGAAAACGCGTCTTCCGCTGATAATCTCGATCCGGTCAGTGAGTTGGTTGAGAAACTCCGCGATAAAGAAGATACGTTGGAGGCTCGAAACGATGAACTGGCTCTGCAGCAGGCGAAATTGGATGACCTTTTGGTCAAGCGCGCGACGTTAGAAGATGAGCTGAGCAACCTGAAACGCAAACGCAGTAATGCTAAAGCAGAGCTGGATGCGAAATTTCAGGATTTAATTGCCGATCCGAGCACAGATATCAGCCCGTATCAGCAGGCCTACCAACAAGCATGGCAGCAGGTGAACAACCACCAGCAAACACAAGCTGCCAACGAGTCCGCCATTATCGAGCAGAAGAAACGACTGGCGAAACTTGAACGAGAACAAGCACTATTGGCAACAACCCTTGAGAATTTACATGAGGCCATGCGCGAAGCACGCGCGGAACGTCTACGTAAAGAGCTCACCCAAAAAGACACTATTGAAGTTGTCCATAGCTTGACCTGTTCGCCCAACATGACATTGTCGGCGTGCGCGAACCAAGGTGAGACGCTGACCATGCAAAAAGCGATTCGTGACTTCCGAGGCCAGGTAACGGACTTTGTCACCGAATCCAATGCAGTGAAGCAAAACATCGATAAAGTCGCGTTTAATATCCACGTCACTAACAGTGAAGTCGTTGACGCAGGCTTTACCGGTGGCATGGACTACACAACGCGTATTAAAGCGGAGCTGGTAAGCCGTCCTGATAAAACGGCGGCATGTCGACTGCTTGATCTTGAAGACAGATACTGTGTTGAAACCACCCAAGCACAGCAGCAAGCCAATCGTAAACAGCAGGCGAAACGCTGGGTTAACGTGACAATACGGTCTAATCGTTACGATGACAGTGTGACCATTAATGATGTGTCATACGGAAGTACGCCCGTAGAACTCATGCTGCCAGTGGGCAATCATGACTTAACGGTCACTAAACCTGGTTTTGTGCCTTATGATCGCGAAGTCTACCTCGGTAAAGATCAAGTGGTGTGGGCCAAACTGAAAGAGCAGCCTAATCAGCCGCCAAGCCCAGGTAAAAAGTTCACTGACCCTGTTGCCAACAATCTCGAAGCACCGCAAATGGTGGTGATCGGCGCTGGCGAATACAAAGTAGGGCCAGATGCACGTGAAAATGTGGCTATTCAGCAATCATTTGCGATGGGCGCAACGCCCGTCACGGTGGAGCAATTTGACGCCTTTGTGACAGCCTCCGGTTATGTCACCGCGGCTGAACAAGGCAATGGCTGCAATATGCTGGTGAATGGCGAGATCAACCAAAGCCTAGAGACAGATTGGCGTCAACCCGGCTTTGATCAAGCGGCTGACTCTCCGGTCGTTTGTGTGAATAAAGATGATGCCGAGGCTTACACCAAGTGGCTAAGCCAACAAACGGGGCAGCGCTACGCACTTCCAAACGATGTTGAGTGGGAAGTGGCCGCCCGTGGTGGCACGGAAAGCGATTACTGGTGGGGCAATGAAATCGGTGTCGGCAACGCCAATACAGGCTGGAGTGGCACAGTATGGTCAAACGACCGCACCTCACCGGTTAAAAGCTTTCCGCCTAACCCATTCGGTGTTTATGACACCGCGGGGAATGTTTGGGAGTGGGTGAGCAATGATACGCCAGTCGCCCGTGGCGGTGCGTGGAACTTTTCACCTCAACGCTCACGCGTTTCCGAGCGTTTGGAGTTAGGCGAAAACACCAGCGCTAACTACCTTGGGTTCCGCGTGGTGCGAGATATCAAAACCCCTTAATCTCGTCACACTGAGCCTCATCACCATGGTAGAAACAAACGCCGCTATTCGTAGCGGCGTTTTTTGTTTGGGGGCAAGCCATTTTGTCTTGATGCTTTTGACCCTAGACACCGACACAACCTAAACAAGATCAAGCCTGCTTGAACGGGCGAAAACCAACAATCTTTATATTAAGTTGCTTGATTCGATGTCAATAGGTCAAATCCCCCCTACCCAACGTCTAGTCTTCTGGATATAGTAAACCCCGTAAACGCGATTTGTCCCGATGAATGCGTTTATAGCAGTTCCTAACACTGTTAGGTGCAGTCAGATACCAGCGTCGTCACTTACCCTCAGACATCCGCTTGGTATCTCGACAACCTCTTCTACACGTCGTACAGGATATGTCCTGAAAGGGAAATCTTGTCTTTGCCGGCTTTATGCCGGCTTTTTTTTATGCTCCAATAGCTTGTCCGTTTTTCTATATCTTGATGGGCGCTTGCGTCCAATAATAATAACAATGAATGGGTAAGCAATATGAGTCACGTTCCCCCTGCTCTGTCTATGCTAGAGCAATTACCTGGCTGCTGGGGCTGCAAAGATACTCAGTCGGTGTTTGTCTACGCCAATAGTGAATACTGCTGCCTCATGGGCCTTACACAACCGCAAGACTGCATAGGCAAAACCGACCATGATATGCCCTGCCCCACCACGCGTTGCGCCAATCAATTTCAAGCGCAAGACCAATATGTGATGAAAACAGGCAAGCGACTCCGTGTGCTCGATATTCATCCTTATGCCAATGGCCGTTGGCATGCGCACCTGTTTACCAAAACGCCTTGGTTCAATGAAAAGGGGCATATTTGTGGGGTCATGTTCTGTGGCCAGGAGCTCAGTGATACCGCTATTTTAGAAGTCGGGCATTGGGTGTGCCGTGCCGTCACTCACCCTGAACAAGCCTTGTACGATCATCACCATAGTGACTCTCAGGTGCACCTGACGTCACGAGAGCGGGAGGTCCTTTTCCTTCATCTGCATGGTAAGAAACCGCAATTGATCGCACAGACATTGTCGGTGTCCGTCAAAACCATTGAGAACCACTTTGCGCATTTACGCGAAAAGTTCGATGTCGACTCCAAAGCAGGTTTATTAGAGCATGCGCTCGCGCAAGGGTTTGGCTCCGCGATTCCCGAAAGCTTATTAACCCAACAATTGTCTGTGGTGCTGCGAGATTAACCAAGCAGCCCCCAACTCAACCATGCGCCATCTCACCGTCACTCTGGGAGGACGAGATGGCGTCTCCCACCGCTATCGTCAAGGCCGCGTCACAAGCTACGGCGCTAGGCGCTCAATCGCCCAGCGATCACCCTCTTGGCGCTGATATAAGAAACGGTCGTGCAAGCGGTGCTCGCCACCTTGCCAAAACTCAATACTTTGGGGCTTGATTCGATAGCCGCCCCAGAAGGTAGGGACAGGCACTTCCCCTTTCTCGAACTGCTTTTTCAGCTCTAAAAACTTGCCTTCTAACGCCGAGCGTGCTGATAAGCGTTCGCTTTGCTTGCTTGCCCATGCCGCGATCTGGCTTTCTTTGGGGCGGGAAGTGAAATACTTAAATACCTCTTTTTTACTCAGAGGCTCCGCCTCACCCATAATATGGACTTGTCGCTCAATAAAATGCCAAGGAAAGTGCAAACTAATCTTGCTGTTTTTTTTCAAATGTAGCGCTTTGCGACTCCCCAAGTTGGTGTAAAAAACAAACCCCTCTTGATTAAAGTCTTTTAATAAAACGATGCGCTGAAAAGGTTGCCCATCTTCATCGACAGTGGCGACAGTCATTGCGGTTGGATCAGGCACTTGGGTATCAATGGCTTGTTGTAACCACTGGCCAAATAAATCCATAGGCGCGTCGGGTAAATCGTCACGACGCAATCCCCCTTGGGTGTATTCTCTTCGAATATCTGACAACTCCATTGCTTTCTCCAATTCGTTTATTTTCAGCTATTTTGCGCAGGTACCTAACGATACACAAGTGCAATTTATTACCGTGGCGACAGATATAGGGATCAATGACCTCGACGCTTTTCATTGCTCAGGCTTGGCAACGTGAGCGGTCTATATTTTCATCGCGCTGGCCCACTCGGAGAGTGAGAAAGTCTGCAAAAAATCAGCACCATAGACTAAGCTTGAAGGAAGTGAAATACCCGATGGGGGTCAGATGGCGATACGTGATAAATCTCGCGCGAGCTTGCCCCGAGATGAGCACCTCGATTACATCGATGACAAGACGGCCGCACTTTTGCTCAACACGCCGAAAAGTGCTCGCGTTTTGCTATGGACTATCGTGCTATTTTTGATTGTCGCCACGGCCTGGGCATCACAAGCACAGCTCGATAAAGTGACCGTCGGACAAGGAAAAGTGATCCCCTCTTCACAGCTTCAAGTCGTGCAAAACCTTGAGGGGGGCTTGGTCAAAGCGCTCTTAGTCCAAGAAGGCGACAAAGTGAATAAAGGGCAACGGCTTATCCTCATTGACGATACCCTCTTTCGCGCCAATTTCCGAGAAAGAGAACAAGAGTTGCTCGGTCTACGCGCAGATAGATTGCGCCTGCAAGCGTTGCTCGCCGCTATTCGTGTCGATGAAACCGTGCCTTTTGAGCAATGGCGAGAAAGTATCCTGCTTGAGCGCCAACCACTCTTGTTTCCGGACGTCTTTACCACGACACGCCCAAACTTGATCACGCAGACACAAGCGCGATATCAAGAACAGCTTTCTAATATTCAAAATCAGCTCTATGTCACCGCGCAGAAAATCCGGCAAAAGGAACAAGAGCTTGTCGAATTGGAGTCTAGAATCGCGAATCTCGAACAAAGCCAAGCATTCGCGCAAGAGGAGCTCGATATCACACGCCCGCTTGCCGATGAAGGCGTTGTCCCCAAAATCGACTTGCTCAAGCTCCAGCGCCAATTAAATGATACTCAGCGTGAGTTATCCTCAGCGCAGCTTTCTCTCCCTTCCGTGGTCTCCTCATTGCGCGAAGCTGTTTTCCAACGTATTGATGTTGCATTAACGTTTCGCACCGACCAGCAAGAGCGACTCAACCAAGTAGAGAAGCAAATTGCCGCGATGTCTGAAGGGCGTGTTGGATTACAGGATAAAGTCTCACGCACCGTCGTGACCTCGCCTGTCAATGGAACGGTTAAAAAGCTGCACGTCAACACAGTAGGCGGTGTCATCCAACCAGGTATGGACATTATAGAAATCGTACCGTCCGAGGATAACCTCTTGATTGAGGCGAAAATTGCCCCTCAAGATATTGCTTTTTTACGTCCAGGCCTTAATGCCGTGGTCAAATTCAGCGCCTACGATTTTACCGTCTATGGCGGACTGGATGGCAAGCTTGAAACCATCAGTGCTGATACCATCGAAGACGAAGAGGGAAACAGTTTTTATCTCGCCAAAATACGTGCCGAAAAAGACAGCTTGGGCACAGAAAAAAGCTTACCCATAATTCCAGGCATGACAGCCTCCGTCGACATTATCACGGGTAAACGCACGGTTTTGGATTACTTACTTAATCCCATTACGCGCGCGCAAAAAACAGCATTGCGCGAATAAAGAGGCAACAGGCTTTATGGCTTACCACTTTCCTTGGCAACCATTTTGGTTCATCGCCCTTACAATTGGATTAGTCGCGCCGGCTCATAGCCAGTCCCTTGAGCAAGCCGTAGTGACAACGCTGGCCACGGATCCTGAGTTGCGTGGCGCATTTCATCAGCTGCAAAGCCTTCATGAGAGAACAAAGGCCAGTGAGGGCGACTATCTACCCGACGTTGATTTGAATGCGGGGATTGGCTACGAACGCATCGATAATGATACAACACAAGCGCAAGATGACCTCGATTTTGCGAGAAAAGATGCCACCCTCAACGTTCGGCAATTAGTGTGGGATGGACAAACACACAACAACATTGCTCGTAATCGTTATGAGACTGAGAGCCAGCGCTTTCAACTGCGTTCCGATGCCTCCGATAAAGCACTCCAAGTCGCAGAAGTGTATCTTGAGATACTTAAAGCCCAGCAGGTGCTAGATCTCTCTAGCGCGAACATGACGGTACATGAGGAGATTCTGTCTGATATTCGTCGCCGAGCAGATACGGGGATCGGCTCAACGGCCGATCTTTCCCAAGTCCAAGCGCGTGTTGCACGGGCCCGAGCCAACCTCTTATCCGCTGAAACCAACCTAGAGGATGCCTTTACCGCATTTTTTCGCGTGGTTGGCGAGCCCGCAAACAACCCTGTCCAACCCGTTATTGATGACGCTCGCCTCCCAACCTCACTGGAGAGTGCCCTTGAACAAGCCGTCAAACGTAACGCACTACTCAAGCTGGCGCGTTACGATATTGAAGCGGCAAAATCACAGTATCAACAATTTAAAGGGGCGCACCACCCAAACATCAGTCTAGAAGTCAGCCAAACTTGGGCAGATGAAGTCAGCGGCGTGGATGATTTTAGTGATGAATTTAGCGCCATGCTACGCGTGCGTTACCAACTGTTTAATGGCGGTAGCGATCAAGCCGATATCCGACGAGGCGCCTACGAGTTAAATCGAGCCAAAGATATCTTTGATAACGCTTATCGGCAATTGGAAGAAAGCACCCGGTTAGCTTGGAGTGCGTTTCAGCTCACTGAGCAACAAAAAGTCCTTTTGCAGCAGCAAGTTGATGCCGCTTCGGATACAGTGCAAGCGTATGAAAAACAATTTAGAATTGGACGACGAACGCTGCTCGACCTGCTAAATACTGAAAACGAGTTACTAGAGGCGAGGCGCGCTTACCTAAACGCAAACTATGATCATTTGCTTGCACAGTATCGTTTACTCAACAATACCGGTCATTTATTGGAAGCGTTGAGAGTATCCTTACCCGAACAGTGGCAAGGGACAGAAGGAGAAACGGAATGAAAGTATTCGGACTGAGCCTCATTCTTGTGCTCGTAACCGGATGTACGGTGGCACTCTCTCCGCCCCCTACGGCCAAGCAAATTCATGACGTGACCGACAGTGATCAAGATGGCGTGATCAACGCCCGTGATAGATGCGCCAATACGCCACGCGGCGCCGTCGTTGATAATCAAGGCTGTCCCAATTACATTCAACCTACCAGCGAGCACCCGTCACCCACCGCATCAGCACGACAAATCGATGTGTTCTTTGCCCTCGATACCGCAAAAGTGACGACCGACGCTATAACCGATATCGACGCTATGGCAGACTTTCTCATGAATTACCCTGATACTGAGCTCCGTTTAACCGGTCACGCCAGTGCGGACGGTTCGACATCCTACAATCACGCGCTCTCTTATCGTCGAGCAATGACTGTTAAACGTGCGCTTATCGATCGTGGCATTAGACCACAACGAATCGACGTGGTTGCCAAAGGAGAGACGGACGCTAAGCATGGTAGTGAATCGGCCGATAAGTATCGGCGAGTCAGTGGTGAAGTATTGAATTTTAAAGGGGATGTCGAGAAAGCATGGACCATCTTCACGCGTCGACCTCAGTCTTAAAGCGAAAATATTTATGAAGCAATGGCATATTGCCGGGTTATGTTTGTTGCTCTCTCTCAGCGCGATGAGCCTGACCACCAAAGAGTCACGCTGGGTGGGGCAAGTGTCGAGTTTTTATGGTGAACGCGCGGGTAAGCGTGTCACGGCATGGCGCAACATGGTGGAAAATACGCAAGGCGTGTCAGAGCAAGAAAAGCTGCGCAAAGTGAACGATTTTTTTAATCAGCTGTATTTTGTCGATGATATTGACTTATGGGGAAAAAAAGACTATTGGGCAACGCCCTTAGAGTTTCTTGGCGCAGCGGCCGGTGATTGTGAAGACTTTAGTATTGCAAAATATTTTTCTCTTCGCGAATTAGGCATTGATGATAAAAAACTGCGCCTGGTGTACGTAAAAGCAATCCGTCTCGACCAATTTCATATGGTCGTTGCGTATTACCCAACGCCATCATCCGAGCCGGTGCTACTCGATAACTTAGATCCAACAATTAAACGTGCGTCGTTACGACGCGATCTACTGCCAATATATAGCTTCAATGGTAGCCGACTATGGTTAATGAAAGAACGCGGCCAAGGCGAGCTTGCAGGCAACGCTTCCCGGCTTGGCCTTTGGAACGATTTACGTAGCCGTATCGACACCTTAAAGATGCAAAAACCGATTAGACAATTTGATAGGTAAACACCGATGACGTTATTCAATCAAATATTCTCGTGGATGCTAGTGATTTTCTTCTGCATAGTGCTGGCCGTCTTCGGTATCGAGCTGAATACCACACGCAACTTTTTACTCAATCAGCAAACCTCTGATGTCAACAACACGGTCAATTCGATGGGGCTAGCCTTAGCACCCTACTTAGAATCGGATGATAAAGTCGCCGCCGAGTCGGTGATCAATGCGTTTTTTGATGGCGGTTTTTACCGCGAAGTTAATCTGACCTTGCTGTCAGATAACAGTGAGATTGTTCGCGAGTATCCCGTACAAATCCAGGGTGTGCCCCAGTGGTTTATCGACCTCGATGTTTTCCCTGTGATCACCGAAAAACAAACCATCACCAGTGGTTGGATGCAACTTGCCGAAGTCGAAGTGGTCGCGCATCCAGGTTATGCGTATAAGCAACTGTGGAAATCATTTGTCCAGTTAGGGACAATTTTGGCAATCATCTTTTTGGTCGCGTCCGTGATCATTGGTTGGCAATTACAGCGATCGCTGAGACCCCTTGCCCGTATTACGGCTAAAGCAGGCGAAATCGCCAAAAACAAGTTTGGTGATCCCATTCCGCTCCCTCCCACGACAGAGCTAAAAACCGTGGTTAATGCCATTAATGTCATGACCGATCAGCTCAAACACTACTTTGAACAACAGGCAAAAGAAGCCGATAGGTTACGTAAAACCGCCTACCGAGATGCGGTATCTGGCCTTGGCAACCGCAGCTTCTATGTTGGCCAGCTTAAATCTTGGTTAACTGAATCGGGTGTTGGCGGTATGGCCTTAATCAAAGTGGATCTCATTGGAGAGGCCTATAAAAACCAAGGCTTCGAATCTGGGGATCGTATTGTTGAGCAATTTGCGAATAACCTCACCACCACGATTATCAGCGACGACAGCATGACAGCAGCGCGCTTGAGCAAAGATGAATTTGTGATCCTAGCGCCTAACTCAGACCCCGATGACTTGCGCTTACTCGGCGAGAGTGTGCTCGCCATGGTAGTAGACATGCAAGCGGATCCGACCGGTCTCACGCCGCCTAAGGTAGCAGTGGGGTTAGCCATCAACGGCGGTGGAAATCAGGATGCCAGTGTGCTGCTGTCACAAGCGGATAACGCCTTATCACAGGCACGCAATACGCCGGAGCACCCTGTCGTACTGATTGACCAATCTATCGGTGACGCTGCAATGGGTAAACAGCAATGGAAAGCACTGCTGCATGAAGCCGTGGCCAAAGAGCTGTTTGTGTTCAAATACCAACCCGCCACAGACAGCGAATCAAACCGGCTGCATCAAGAGGTCTTTTCCGCGATAGAAAAGGATGAGCACTATTATGGCGCTGGCCACTTTTTAGGGGCGGTAGAGCAGCTCCAACTGGGTGAAACCCTCGATAAATATGTCATTACTCACGTGATTAAAACCTTGTCTCAAGACGCTAGCGTCGGCCCATTGGCGGTTAACCTCACCTTAAGTAGTGTAACCAATGCGTCATTTATTCGTTGGTTGGGGACAACCTTGTACCAGCACCGCAAGCTGGCAGGCCAACTGTTATTTGAGATCCCAGAGGTCGCTTTTGTCCGTCACGCTGACCACACTGGATTGTTGACCGATCAAATCCGTCAAGCAGGCTTCCAATTTGGGGTCGATAATTATGGCCGCAACTTCCAGTCTTTGGATTACTTACAACGCTTTAAGCCCGATTACGTAAAAATAGACTTTGCCTATACCAGTCATATAGAAGACGACGCCCAAGGGCATGTTTTGGCATCCATTTGTCGTACCGCGCATAACTTAAACATCACTACTATCGCGACACGCGTGGAAACAGAAGCACAGCTTGCGCGCCTTTCCGAGCTGTTCGTCAATGGTTTCCAAGGCTATATCTTCAATAATACTCAGGACAGCCATGGTTAAAGATCCGCTTCTGCAATCATTGATTTATGTATCGCGTTACTTCGGTAACGCGAACTCCCCCGATGCCCTTGTGTCTGGGCTCCCTATCTCCGACGGCTACCTGTCACCTTTTTTACTGCCCCGCGCGGCTGAACGTGCGGGGATTGTCGCGAAAGAAGAAGCGATGCCACTCGAGCGCCTCTCTTCGCTGCTCTGCCCGGCTATTTTGCTAATGAAAGATAACGACGCGTGCGTCGTACTAGAAATGGATGCGAAAAAGGGGCGTGCGGAAATCGTTTTGCCGCATGCGGATATGACACCGCGTTGGGTGATGCTTGATGATCTTAACGATGCGTATCTGGGGCGTCTTTTTTTGCTGAAAAAGCAATATCGCTTTGATGAACGCGCGCCAACAGCACAGGTGAAGGATGAGGGCCATTGGTTTTGGGGCACGCTCTGGCAATCACGTCATATTTATCGGGATGTCTTAATCGCCTCACTCTTTATCAATGTCTTTGCGATTAGTGTGCCGCTATTTTCTCGCCTCGTTTACGACAAAATCGTGCCTAACTTGGCCTTCGATTCACTGTGGGTGCTCGCGAGTGGGATTTTGGTCATTTTTGTCTTCGACTTGCTCCTTAAATTGCTGCGCAGTTACTTTATTGATATTGCAGGTAAGAAAACAGATTTACTCATTTCTTCACGCATATATGCCAAAGTCATAGGGGTAAGAATGGACGCCAAGCCCCCTTCAGTCGGGGCCTTTGCACGGCATATGCAAGAATTTGAATCCATCCGCGAGTTTTTTACCTCGGCGTCTATATCCACCCTCATCGACCTCCCCTTTGCCATCATCTTCTTGCTCGTGATTTGGTTTGTCGCCGGTCCTTTAGTAATCGTGCCTATCATTGCGGTCACGTTATTGGTCATCCATGCATGGCTAATTCAAAAGCCCCTGCGGCGCACAATTGAGGAAGGGACACGTCTTTCTTCACAAAAGAATGCCAACCTCATAGAAAGCCTGTCAGGGCTTGAAACCATTAAAATATTCGGGGCGGAGAGTCAGTTTCAGTATCGCTGGGAAGAAGCGGTGGCCCATATGGCAAACTGGAGCATCAAAACACGCCGTCTCACAGACTCAGTCCATAACTCGGCCAGTTTTGTTCAGCAGTTTGTCATCGTCAGTATGATTGTATTTGGTGTTTACCAAATAGCCGCGGGCGAACTGACAATGGGGGGATTGATTGCGGCAAGTATGCTGAGCTCAAGAGCAGTAGCGCCCTTGGTTCAATTGTCTTTGCTCTCGACACGCTATCACCAAGCAAAATCAGCACTCGATATCATCGACCAACTGATGGCATTGCCATCAGAACAAACCGAAGGTAAGCGTTATCTACATCGCCCGATGCTGCGTGGCAAAATTGAGCTCGATAAGGTTGACTTTCATTACCCTAACACCACTGCCCTCGCCTTACGCCAAGTGTCCTTTCGCATTTATCCCGGCGAAAAAGTCGGTATTATTGGCAGAGTGGGCTCAGGAAAAACAACGCTTGCCCGCCTGATAGTCGGCCTTTATTCTCCCACCCAAGGCTCGGTTGCCATCGATGATACCGATATCTCTCAACTTCATTATATCGACGTTCGTCGCAATGTCGGTTTTGTCCCTCAAGAGCCGACGCTATTCTTTGGCTCAATCAGAGAGAATATGACCCTCGGCCAGCCACTTGCCGATGATATTGATATTATGGACGCCGCTGCCCGCTCGGGCGTGTTAAGTTTTACCCAATACCATGCCTCAGGACTAGAAAGACAAGTTGGTGAAGGTGGCGTCTTATTGTCAGGGGGACAGCGACAAGCCGTTGCAATTGCTCGCGCCTTTTTAAGCCGCCCACCTGTGATTTTACTCGATGAGCCAACCAGCCAGATGGATAACCGCACAGAACAGTTCATTAAGACGCAGCTAAAAGATTTACGCAGAGAGGAGACACTCATTCTCAGTACCCACAAAACCAGCATGCTGGATGTGGTTGACCGTCTTATTGTGATGGAGGAAGGATGTGTGGTCGCAGATGGACCGAAAAAGGCAGTGCTTCAGGCCTTAAAAGAAGGAAAAATCCGTAAAGTTGACTAACAGTTTACACTGTAAACCAGTATCAACCATTGGCTTGATACGGTTTTAATTCAATCGCGGCATTGTCATAAAATAGATGTGATGGGCCGTGCTCTGAGTGAACCAAGTGCTTTTCTTCGCCGATAGTACAGTGAACACGACTAAGTAGCGACTTAGTCGCAATGATACTGGCCGTTTGGTATCCGCTTTCTATCGCCGCGTCTGTCTCTTCTATCATGACTTCTATCTCGCTTAGCGCAGAAGCGAGGTGCTCGCGTGTCGAGCTTATTCTTTCAACCATGGCCGCGTCGCGCTTCTCTTCTGGGATCGCTTCAAGTTTTTTCTCTCCCGCCTGGATCTTATCCAGTTGGACACTTTTCTCTTCCCAGCTTTTATTTAAATTGACGAGTTCCCGTTTAAGTATTGGCAGACGCGGAAAGCAATGTATATACGTATGCGCCCCTGCGCTCGCGCCGATAATCACCGCCTGGACTTTTTCGCCCACTTCATGCTTACCGCCCGCCAACGTGCCTTTGCGCTTGGTGGCATCACTAATAACGATTGACTGCCCTACATGCGTTTTGCAATGCATCGCATGCAAGGTAAGTTCTAGGTTTTGATTGGCACAGAGTGTGGCATATTGCGCGAACTTGGCGACAATATTGCCCTCCGCAACCAGGGTGCAGTTGATGTCAGAGTCTGCTGCGACTTGTCGACCAATGATCCCATTTTGGACAATAATGTCTGCGCCAGCGGTAATGGTCGCTGATTCCACTACCCCTCCCACGGTGACCGTTCCCGATGCTGTGACCTTCATACCCACTTCAACATCACCTTTAATCACCACACTGCCTTCAAAGTTGACATGCCCGGTGCCGACATCAACCGCATCTAAGCTCAATGCATCATCGACCGCCACGCCGTCTTTTTGTAACCGTGGGATCCCAGCCATGGTCGCCACTAGAATATTAGGGTCTTTGTTACTTAACTCGCTGCCTGGGTGCGCGGTCAATGTCATTGGCTTACCGGAAGATGTCGATAACACCGACCCAGTTACAGTAAAGCCCTCATAGCCCGATGTTTCAGGGATCAGTTTAGCTAAAGGCTGTCCTTGCTTAACCATCACCATTTCACCCAAATCACGCATGTCAACGGTTCCATCCTCACGCTGTTTGGGACGGCGAACACGCTCGGCAGGATCTTCAATGAGATAGACAAGGTGCGCATCTTCGCCCGCAACCGGCTGCCGACCGAATGCGACGGGAACATCAAGGTATTCACCAGGTTTGAGCTTTCCTGACGCGGAGAGAAGTTTTTGCAGGGTCGGCTTTTTTATCCCTCGAACGATATTGGCATCACGCAGCGTCGAGAGAATGTCATCGGCTTTCAGTCCACGCCCGCCACACGCGCCGTTAACGATCAAATAGGCCGTCATTTTATCGTCGGCGATACGCGCTTCGATGGTTGCATCACGGCGTTCTGCAATAATGAAGTCTTCCGATTCAGCATCATCCGGCGACGCGTTTAACTTGGTTAATGCTGACTCTATCGTATCATCAAAACAAAAAAAGCCCTCGACTTGGTTGCTCACCAACCAGTCCTTGATTTGTTTTTTCTCTATCGGTTGGCCATTGGTATGCTCGACTTTCCCTGCCGATAAGTATACACGCTGACCATCCTGAGAGACGCGGAGGATATCGTCTAGCATCTCGCTTCCTGCCTATCTAATCCCTGTGGCGGCCTTATTAGCCAGATAAACCACTTGGCAATGCGCTTGCTCCATCATCTCGAGGAGCCTTGCACTCGACTGTTGTCACTGATTAGATTAGTCCAAATCTAATGCAAGTGTGCGCAATTGTCTCATTTATAATAAATTATACAGGTTTATCCCGCTTGGGAGCAGGATCACTGATAAAAACGTGACCAGGATAGGATTAATTCAGTCGCACTCAGCACGGCTCCCATAATGAAGGGTAGTAGACCGATTTACAGTGTAAATAAACGTAATAAGCGACAGCGTTTACACTGTAAACCAAGCCACTGCCACGTGTTCAGTTTACAGTGTAAATGGGTCATGTCGTCATGTGTGTTTGAATATAATTCCGTATCCGGGATTCCGCATCCCTCTTTCCTGCCAGCAGATACCTGGTGCAGACAACAGACCAAGGCAACCCTAACAAAATACGGCTAACCAGAATGGGTAACGTGGCATTTTCGTCGTTTTTCCGAACGCCACCTATATGATGATATAACCAAGCCTGTAAGCTTGAGAGGGCAGCATCGACCCCCACCCCACCGGCGACAAAGCCATCAATTTGTTGTCTTACTTCCTCCGATAGCGGTGCAGTTGGTAACCCAGCAATGATAGAGGCAGCGATGTCAGTTTCCATCCGTTGATGGCTCGTGAGCATCTGAATGGGAAGGTTTTGCCTAAATAAGCGTAACGCCTGATCACACCATTTCAAAGGCTGGATAGGCTTAAGCATTTGCAGCGAATAGCACCCACTGGCTTGATCGCGTTTTAATCCCAATTTAACCGGCTTAAATCCTTGCTTAAACCAAAACGGCGTCAGCACTGCGGTTGCACCGAAGCTAACACCGACCCCGACCACTGAGGCTTCAGCCGCGTGTTTATTCACGGTCGCGAGCAACCGTTGACCGACGCCTTGCTGTCGATAAGGCTCAGACACGGCAATGCGTTGGACTCGCCAGAGCCTGTCGTGCAGAACCTCCGCAAGCCCCAAATGCGCGGCGACCGATTGGCTAAACAGATGCCCTTTTATCCGGCGTTGCCCTGCGACCACCGCGTGACAAGTTTGCCAATCTAATCCTCCTTCTTGGCTCACCACACACGCGGCAATCAATTTATTATTGAGCCAGCCAGCAAAGATTAAGCCGGCGTCATCGTCCAGAAGACGGGCTAAGTCATTAGGCGATGTTTGATAATGGGCCGCGATCAGTAATGTGAATAACTGCCGTAAACACGCCTCATCTCGATACAACTGCTGACGGCTAAGCGGCTCAATCACCATATCGTTCACCCACCCTGTTTCGAGCATATCGGTCTGATCGCTGCCTACGTCGTCGCCATTCAGTAAAAAGAGGGCGTTCAACGTGCGCTCAACCGGATCATCGTCAGCCCATCTCATAGGCGCCGTGAGCTTCAATGTGCGCCACTGCGGCTGCTCGACGTCCAACATTTGCTTGAGTCGGAGCGTAAAAGCACGTCCTGTCCCTTCATAGCCATGCTCGGTCGTCGCAATCGCAACGCGACTGTATTGATTCAGCCATTGGCTGATTATCGGAAGTGGGATTGCCGCCGCTTCATCAACCAATAACAAGTCTGCTGCTGGCGCGTCTTGTAGCAGCGCATCAGGGGCAATAAAGCGTATCTGGCTTCCTTGATAGTCGATATGTTGGCCAGCATCATCGATCTGAAGGGTGGCTTTCAGATGATGAAAAAGCGTTGATGCATGGGCAGGGGAAGGCGATGACACAATGATGCGTCTTGGTTTTTTCATCATCAAATTAGCCGCGGCCATCCCTAATGCGGCTGATTTCCCCCGACCGCGGTCAGCGGTTAGCAGCAGGGGGCGGCGCCGATGTCCAGTCACGACTTTTTCCACGGCAGCAATCGCATCATCCTGAGTCACTGAATGCGTTTGATGTTTCGCTGGACGTTGCTGGGGTAAACGATGCAGCCAATGACAATTAAATGCGACGCTATCATCTTCACTCAAACAGCGAAGAAGGCGTTGTACGGACGGAGGCATTTCGTTATCGAGGGCGGCAATTCGGAGCACAATGAGCGCACCCGCGCGGCAACAACCGACTATGGCGCAAAAGGCCTCCGCATTAAATTGCGCATTCACCTCCACCACGATATGACCACATTCTTGTCCCAGCTTTTGATGTGCTTGGCGCCAACTCAAACCATATTCTGTGTTTCCCACAAGCAGCGGGGGCTGAGTCTCACCAAAGCCGGCCAGTACAGTCGCCAAGTCCTGATCGACACAAACCAGTTGACGGTGGGAGTAGTGCGCTGCACGTAAGATCAGTGGCTCAAAAAAGTCTTCCAATGTGGGTAATGTCATCATGTTTCCATAAGGCTTTTACCAAGCGGATAGGAGATGATAACACGCAAAAAAAAACGACACGCTAGGCATGTCGTTTTTAACGCTGGGGCATGTGCAAAATATTAGTTTTCTAGCGCTTGTTTAATCAGTGCCAGAATTCGGTCTGCGTCCTCATCACTGACTTTCCTTAAACTAATATTCAGGTTATTTCCTTTGCGACGATAAGACGCACGTCCGTCCAATAAGGTTTTGGTTTGCTCTCGTTCACTCGATGTCGGCTCGACAAGTTCATCTTTAAACTGCTCAATCAACTGGGTGACTTCTCGCGTAATACGCGTCACTCCTTGCGCCTCTACCTGTTGCCATAAAGGCGTGTCACCAAGCTTGGCAACCAGCTTTTGTTGCAGGGACGCATCAAGGCTAAAATATAAGCGATGCAACTTCACGATGGTTGGCCGTCCCAGCTCAGACACACTCGGGTAGGCTTGCAGTAGTGGTAAGGGCAGGGCCGCGGCTTTTAAGGCACCGCTGACCAAGGCTTCGCTACACTGACACGCACTCGCCAATGCTTTTTGATCACTCACTTCCCCACTGTCTAACATTGCCTGCATCTCTTTACCGCGTTCATAAAGCGATAACGGTTTGTGGGCATTGGCGACATCGGACAAGAATTTAGCATGGCGTGTACTGATGCCTTTCGCCACGTAGACTAAGAAATCTTGTTCTGCAATCAGACACGACATGCGGCGTCGGCTACCGTCGAGGACTTCAATACGACCATCGTCAAGCCAACGACCCACAGCAGGGTACTGCTGGCCATGTGCTTTTAACGTTACCAAAATATCGGATAACGCGAGTTCATTCAGAAATGACTGCTCTCGCGCATTCTTATCAAAAACGGTCGTTTTATCTCGGATCTCACTGGCAGGGACTTTTACCAGCTCAAATTCAACCGTGTGTTCACCGGCGACCGCAAGTTCAATGACTGCCGCTTTCTCACTCGCCGCACTCTGAGCTTCTTGCGTTGTCGTTGCTCGTCGCTTGTCTGCTTTGGCAAACAAACGCGCATTTAAATCAGAGGTCTTAATGGCCATTTTTTGTGATTACTCCTGATTGAGCTGAGACCAGTGGCTGTGCAGCACACGCTCTAGTTCTAAACCGACACGATGGACGGCATCTTGGGCTGTCGACAAGGTCTTCTTACCGCCTTCAAAATCTTGAGAGGTAAGATCAAAGACTGTGCTGTAAGTGTCGGCACAGGTCTCAAACGCGCGACTTCTTGGAATGGTCGCCATCATTACTTGTTCACCCAAAAGATAATTCATTTCCGTTAAGACCGAAATCTGTTTTTTGTTGTCATCTTCAAACATAGTCGGCATTAAACGAACAAACTCAAGGCCATGCCAGTCTTCAGGGAACATCTCATAGACTTGTGGCAGATGCTGGAAAAAGTTCACCGTCGACGCCCAATCGAGGCGTTTTGCCGCACAAGGGATCACTAACGAGTTCGAGGCGTACATCGCATTCCACACCAGCGGATCGATATGCGGGCCTGTATCTATCATGATAATGTCAAACTCATCACTGATTGGGTCGATGACTTTTTCTTGCAGCAACTCAACCACGTTCAGAGACTGGCTAGTCGCTAGTGCTTGCCATGCCTCAGCATTAAACATCGCGTCTTCTGGAAAGGCCGCCATGGTTTTTAAGTTTGGATACTGTGTCGGCAGTAAGACATTTCGCATCATGAAGTCTTTGTCTGCAGGCTGGGGCGTATTATCCAGCATGACGTCAACGGCGGAGTAAATCCCCTCTTGCTCGGTCAAACTAATTTGTGGATTGAGGAACAGTCGCAATGAGCCTTGTGGATCCAAGTCGATTAAGCAAATGCGATAACGCTTTTCCAAGTTGAGGGCCATACATGCTGCTAAGTGCACCGCACTCATGGATTTACCCGTTCCGCCTTTCTGATTCTGGATGTTTACCACCCAAGGCTTATGGGTTTTTCCTTTATGCTCATGGAAAGTCGGCACGTTCGCCGCATCCATGATTTGGTGCGCCTCATCGAGTGTAATCGAATAATGGTTAGCATTGTTTTTAGTGAACTGATGTCCCTCTTGCTCCATGCGAGAGATCGCTTCATCGAGCTTTCGCCGCGTTAATCCCGAACGTGTTTCCATTAATGCTTTTGACATCGGTGGAAAGAGTTGGTCGTGGCGCTCTTCCATCACAATCTCGACCCGATCAGACTGAACCTGTTTCGTCTGCGCGGCGATATTGCGGAGGTTTTCAATCGTCTTTTCCCTATCCATATTCTTTTTCGCCTTAACGAGAAATAATTGCCGATTGTACAGCACATTCCACACAAGACAATAAAAAGGTGAACAAAAGCCAATCAAATAAAGATCCTGCTCACAATTGTTATCATGGATGATTGATGAAAACATCGACGAATAGTTGGTTATACTCACTTCGACAAACCATGCGATAAATTCCTCACATTTAAAATGTCACAGCGTCACTTATTTACAATGTAAACAGTTGATAGAGTCGGAAGCCTATCTTTGAATGGCTAATTTACGGTACCCGATCGTTGAACCGAATTTATCGCCTTTTACCCCTTAAGAGGGGAGAGCGGTTAACAATCTCACCCATTAGCCGTTCATGCGATGGCTTACCGCGGTTTTGATCATTTTTCCCGTAACGATGATCAAGGTGTTCGGCCTTAATAGATGCTAATACTTGATCATGCTTTCGAGAGTAAAGGCGCTGTTGGGGAAGCATGATCAAGCAGAATTATGGGTTAAATCATCGGCAAATCTGCGCGATGTGTCTCTGTATATTACGGAACAATGATCAAGACTGGCTGTAAAGACTACCAGCCTGGGCGGTTGTTCGGAACGATATAGTCGAACCGCCAAATTACGGATAACGTCAGGTGTAACAAGGGATCGAGAAGGATCCGGGCATTCCATCCATATCACGTGGACTAAACAACGGTTTACATCAAGATGATCGAACAGCACGATCTCATACATGATCATTGTTCCACTAACCGGACACATACATTCCTATGGCAGTTATACTGTCAATGTCATCTCGATTTGGAGGATGAGAGTGAAATAGTCGCTAGCCTTATCGGCAACATGCACGCTTTTTCATCAAATCAGCTAAAAAAGCGCTGTCTTGATCATTGTTCCTAAGCCTCATTAGCCTGATTAACCACCGAATCCAATAACGTCATCACCCGCGACATCCTATAGCTGTGGATAAGATGTGTATCACGCTTGATCATTGTTTCAGTTATTATCTGATCATTAATGCGGTAAGGTGTTGATCATTGATGCAGGCCTCACTTGATCATCGTTGGTGCATGATGTTGATCATGCCTCCAAGACATTGATGATCATGCTTTCGAGAGGGCTGAAATTATAATTCATAAAAATCATGGTGTTATAAAAAAATAGCCACTCGGATCATAAGATCAGATCATCAAATTAGATCAGAATAATCATAAAGATCAGTTAAAAAGCACAATAAAAAAGATCTTTCTTTTTGGGTCTTTTTTTATTAGTCTTTACCTGGAAGAGTGATCGATTTACGGTTTCCGTCACCTCAATTTAAAAAAATGCGCGTTGAGTATGCCCGTGACAAAGGATTTAAGCTGACATGAGTGCCAGTAAACCCGAAAAAATCTTGATAAAAGCCCCTCGCTCCCACAAAGACGGGCATTTGTTCGCCGTACACGATCAGTTGATTGATTGGCTTGCACAGTATGAGCACTTTAAAGGGGTAACCAAAAGTATTCTAGAGCTACTGAACTTAATTTCAGTACGCGGTTTTGCCTCTCAAGACGGGTATGTATCCACCACTGAATTGGTTGACGCAACAGACGGGCAACTCACTCGCGCAGCCATCCAACAACGACTCCGTGCCGCTGTCCAGTTAGGGCTGTTCATTCAGCAACCCGTGCGGTTTGAAGAAGGACTCGCAGGCAAAACCATGCTGCATCAGTTTGTTAATCCCAGCCGATTGATTTCATCACTCGGCAGTGCAGGCTTGATGACAGAAAAAAGTCGCGATGCCGTCAAGCAAAAACGGTCGAAAGCGTTAGCGCAAACGCAAGTTAATCGACAATTGCTCAGTGAACATGGACTAGGCACCCCTCCGATGATGCCTGGTGAAAAAGATCAAATTTTGGTCTCACCGACCAGTTGGGCTGGGATCATTGATCAAGCGCTTGCTCCGCCGCGAACCAAAAAGGGTTATCAGAAGTCGATGGTGGCGATCAGCGGCACTAAGGCGATCATTGAAACGCGATCGGCCAAGTCGATCATGACGGTTGATGATCTGATGACACTGTTCGCCCTGTTTACCCTCACGGTGCAATATCATGATCATCATTTACCCAATTACGAGTTACAGACCCAATCTATAGGCAACAAAACACCGATCTATATCACTGATATCCTGCAGTTACGGGGTAAAAAAGACAGTGGTCCTGCGCGTGATGCCATCCGCGAGAGCATTGATAGAATCGAGTTTACTGACTTTCAGCTTCATGAACTAACAGGTCGTTGGCTGAGTGAAAACATGCCAGAAGGGTTTAAAAGTGACCGATTCCGGTTCTTAGCCAGAACCATTACCGCTTCCGAGGAAGCGCCCAAAGAGGGTGAAGACGGTGAGGTCAGGATCAAGCCCAACCTTTATATCTTGGTATGGGAGCCCTCGTTCTTTGAAGAATTGATGACGCGTGATTACTTCTTTTTATTTCCACCAGAAATATTGCGTCAGCATACCTTGGTGTTTCAACTCTATTCGCTCTTCAGAAGCCGTATGTCGCGTCGACTCGAAGATACCATGCTACTTAGCGAGCTGAACCAAAAAATGGCCCGTAATATCGAATGGCGCCGTTTTTCCAGTGATTTAACCCGGGAGCTCAGAAAGCTGGCTGAAGGTAAGGTGACAGAGTCTGTCTTTGCGGTGAACTTGTGGGGATATCACTTAACGTTAACGCGCGAAGATGAAGAGAAAAAATATCCTGACTATCGCATGGATATAAAGTGCAACGTCGACGAAGTGATCCGCTACTCTCGTGCCAAAATGTATAACGAGGGCAAGCGCTCGTTGGCTCCCACTATGCCCAATCCGCTGAGAAATGAGATCCTTCCTAGCCAAGACCTTGATCAGCTTTCCGGGATCATTGATGGCGAGTTTGAACCGATTCAGCGCAAAGAGAAGAGCAGTGGCCGGTTAGGGCGTCGTGTGAAACAACGCAAGCACTTGGTTGAGATTAATGCGGATGAGCTGACCATTGTGCTCTCAAAGTATACGTCTGAGGAGGCGTTGCAACGCAGCATTACCGCGTTGTCGGCGATGACAGGCCATCCTTCCTCCGTGATTACCGAAGAATGTCAGGGTTATCTCGAAAAACTGGATTGGTTGCGGGTCGGTGATCAGGTCGTCTCCTATGAAACGCTCAGCCGTACGATTGAGTTTTACAATCAACAAAAGCTCGATAGACATCTTTCTATTGAAAAGTTGATATCTGGGTTAGCCGTGCGAAGAAAAGTCTGTCAGCGCGTGTTTGAGGGCCATCTCGATGGGCAAGTGCTCAAGGCCTTGGATGACATAGCGATGGGAGGGTAGTGACCGATTTTTCAGGTTGTTGACGTGGTAATGACACAACCTTTGATGAGCGGCGTAAACTACTCACCGATAGATACCTTTGTCCTATTGGGTGCCTTGATGGCACCATTTGGCTAATCACTTGCCGAGCGGGCTTTGCCCGCTTTTTTCTTCCTTGCCAACGATGATGCGTTTCCCTCTTTGTCGTGGGGTCACGTCAGCTATTGGTTTTATTCTGCGTTTTACAGTGTAAACTGCCTACTTTCTTCCACCCTATATTGGGCTTTGCGAGGCCATGATGCCATTTCTCTTGCCATTGGCGGCGGTGCTCATTTGGTCGGTAAACACGATTGTAAACAAGATGTCTGTCACTGTGATTGCACCGGGTGCGATGGCATTCTATCGGTGGTTTTTTGCCATTTTGGTATTAACGCCGTTTTGTTTACCGACATTATGGCGCCAACGACGTGCGGTGCGTTGCTATGCACCACGTCTTGCCATTCTAGCGCTGTTAGGCATGGTCACTAACCAATCCGTTGCCTATTTTGCTGCGCAAACCACGACGGCGACCAATATGGCGCTGATTATGTCGTTGGTGCCCATGTTGAGCTTGTTGATCAGTGTGCCTGTGCTGTCACAGCCGTTGACGATGCGTGCGATCCTCGGGGCTGTGTTATCCTTCGCTGGCTTGGTGTATATGCTAACGCTGGGCAAACCGCTTTCTCTTTTTCACGCAGGCGCGTCGGTGGGAGACGGGCTAATGCTGGTATGTGCGTCCTCGTATGCGCTGTATTGCGTTTTACTTAAACGTTGGTCGATGGCGCTGTCCAATTGGGTGTCTGTGTATGTACAAGCTGTATTTGCGGTGGTGATGTTGTTGCCCGTTCTGTGGATGGCGCCCAGTCCTGCCATCCCCGCTGACGCCTATCCGCTAGTGGGGTTTGCCGCCTTAGGCGCTTCCGTGCTTGCGCCTGCGATTTGGCTAAACGCTATCGCGCTCAATGGGGCGAGTCGAACGGCGATGTACATGAACCTTTTACCCGTGATGACAGCGGCTATTGCAGTGGCGGTACTGGGAGAAATACTGACTCAGTATCACATCCTCGGTGGAGGGCTTGTGATGCTGGGCGTTGCCATATCACAGCAATCAAGGCAGCCGTCCTGTCAGTAACCGTCTACACTCAATTAAGTGGGTTCTTTGACGGAGGTCGCCAATGTGGTGGTTAATTGAGTTAGACTGGGTACCCTTGTGGGTCATACCGACAAGCGGTCGCGCTGAGCGGACAGCGTCGTCGCCCATCATTTGGTAAAGAGAGAGCAATAATCTTACATGGATGTGGATGTATCTGAATGTTGCGTCGTCACCATTCGGCCTGCGCAGCGCAACGAAGCGCGCTACTTTTGGCGTAATATATATTATTCCCGTGCTTGGAAGCAGTATGATGCGCCGTATACACCGATAGATCCGGTGTCGTTTTGGTCGTTTCGTTTTGGGCTTTTTCGTCGTTTCATCGTGGGTGACACGGCGCAGGTGATTTGTGTGGACAATAAGCCTGTGGGTTATGTCACCCTGTATTGGGAAGACAAGCGCACGCGTTGGTTGGAAGTGGGGATCACCATTTTCGATCCTGTCCACTGGGGCAAAGGTATCGGCCGACATGCTCTGACGCAGTGGATTGACCAATTATTTATTCGCCATCAAGTAAACCGAATCGGCTTGACCACTTGGTCGGGGAACACGGGGATGATGCGCTGTGCTAAAGCACTAGGGATGCGCGAAGAGGGGCGCTTACGCGCCGTCCGTTATTATCAAGGTGAGTACTATGACTCACTCCGTTATGGGGTATTGCGCGATGAGTGGTTGCAGCAAGCTGCGCCAGTGCGTCAAAACGGTCCTTCGTCCGCCAACACCCTGGCCGCTGTCGCCTCAACCATGCACCAAGACCATTCGCTGGTTTGATTGCGGCAGTAACCAATCTTCAAGTGCTGTCCGTTCAATCGGGCGAGAGAGCACATACCCTTGCAAGTAGTCACATTGGTGTTGGCGCAGCCAGCATAGCTGCTGTTTCGTCTCGACGCCTTCTGCTACTACGGTTAAACCGACGGCATGTGCCATGGCAATCATTCCTCGACACAGGGGCGCCGCTTTACCGTTAGGCTGATCGATATCCATAATAAAACTGCGATCCATCTTAATCACGCTAAACGGATATTGGCGCAGCAGCGAGAGGGATGAATACCCGGTGCCAAAGTCATCGAGGTACAGTTTTATTCCCAGTGCGTGAAGCTGACGCAAGTTCCTCCCCACCGTTTCTGAGTGCTCAAGTAAGGCCGTCTCCGTCATTTCTAACCCTAGACACTGAGGCGCGAACTGGTGCCTGGCGATCAGTGAGGCGACGTCATCGGCGAAGGTGGCGGACTGACACTGCTTGGCGGACACATTCACGGTGATAGAAGGGCATTGATTGGCAGGGAAGCGGGTGTGCCAGTTATCCAATACGTCGGCGACTTGCTCGAGCACCCAGTCGCCAAGCTCAATAATATAACCGGTTTCTTCTGCGATTGGGATGAACTCTGCGGGCGAGATCCCCCCTAGCGTCGGATGCTGCCACCGGAGCAGTGCCTCTGCATGGCTGAGTGTTTCTTGTTCGCCATCAAAAATAGGTTGAAACATCAGATGAAACTGCTGCTGTGCCAACCCTTTTTTTAAGTCTTGTTCGACAATAAAACGTTGCTGGACTTTGGCAAGCATGGCCGGCTGGAAAATCGCGAGGCGATCACGGGTTTGCTTGGCGTGATACATGGCAATATCCGCCTGCTGAATAATATCCGTCACTGATGCATTGGCTTTGTTCACCGAGGCAATGCCAATACTGGCGGACAGGTTAATCATATGCTCGTCCACCTTGTAAGGTGTGCTAAGCGCTTGAAGTAGGTGCTTGGCCCTAGTTTGTGCCAATGCCAGTGAACTGTCGGCTTTAAGCAAAATGATGAATTCGTCGCCACCAAAGCGAAACACACGCTCGCCACTGACGGATTGGTTCAGGCGTTTGGCTACCTGCTTGAGAAGCTTGTCACCCGTCATATGACCGAGAGAGTCGTTAACCACTTTAAACCGATCGAGATCGATAAACAGCAAGGTAAAATGCTCGCTGTACTGGGCGCTCACTTGCTGGAGTGCGCCCTCCAAGGCATTGTCGAGCGCCGCTCGGTTTGCCAGCCCCGTTAAACTATCGTGCTGTGCTTGGTGGGTGAGCTGGCGGGTCTGCTTGTTGACTAATTGTTGTGCCAATGACAGTCGGTTGGCGTAGGACCAAAAACTGGCCAGAACCGACAAGCCGAGTGACAGTACCAATAGTCCAACCAGCACCCCGTAGAGTAGCCCCGTGTGCAAGCCGCGTAGATGGGTGAACCTGACCACTAACCCTTCTTCGCTTCCGGCTATCGGAATAGTGATGTCGGGCGAGTGAGTATTTCGCCATTTTTGCAATGCTTGCGTTGAGTGCGTGGTAAACATTTGCTGGTGGCCAAAGGCTTCGCGGGCGATTAGCCCCATATCGGGCGCGGGGGTGTCATCTTGCCAGAGTGTGGGTAGAAAGGTATCAAAATAAAGTGTGGTGGAGAGAAAACCGGCTAATTGGCCGTCTCGTGCAGTAATGGCCGCGAACCAACGCACCCCATGTCCTTGCTCGTCGTGAATCAGTCTTGCCACCGGTTGGCGCTTAAAATAGGCACGCTCCATGGTGACGGTATTCTCGCATTGCGCATCCGCGCGCCAACCTAAATATCCCTCTGCCGCGGCTTTGGGAGACAAGTAAAGTGCGGGAAACGTATCACCTCGCATCACCCACTGGCAGGCGTGGTTATTGAGTGGCGGAAAGGGGTGATAGTGACCTTGTTGCGCGGCAAACTGTTTTAACTCAGCGCGATTGACCCGAGGTAGCCACATGACGCTATCAAGCCCTGAGCGCTTTTGGGTATGGTTATCGATAAAGGCATGGAATTTATCACGCGTTGGGCCGCCTTCTTGTTGCAGATAAAGCTGCGCCGATAGTTGTAGCTCATAGAGCTGAGAAAACGCTTTACTGAGTGCGTGACGCTGCTTTTCAACATCGGTAGAAAACCGGCTTTGCTGACGCTGGTTTTCCAAGGTATAGACTGACCAACCTGCGATCAGCGCAATCATAATAACCGTTAGGTAACGCCATAGAGGCTGTGAGGAAAAATACCGCATATAAAGAATACATCGAGTCTCACTATCGAGAGAGACAGGGTAGAGTGCATCGATGACAATCTGTGCCTATTTAGGTTTCATTTTTGTGACAAAGCGATGGTTTTCGATCGCAGGGCGCAGTCATCTGGTCAAATAATCGTCAAAAATGTGACGGTTTTTTATACAGGGTTAAGGTCGGTATCGGTGAGTGCGAAGATATGTAAATGTGAAATTGATCACGGTATGGTTAGGGGCTTGATTCGCCTCTGAAGTTTGGGCGCAATCGGTCAGTTATACAATTTTGTCTCGGTGATTCGATACATTCTGCCTGCGGTTTTGGTAGGACGCGTTCTCGTTCTCTGCTAACTTTCAAAGACTCGTTGGATAGCAAGTCCGATCCACCGTTCCCTTTCCTTTCTGGCTATAACACACTGATTGTGGAGGCGTTCCATGAAAAAATTGGAGAATATCTCTGCGATATGCTTTGACTTAGACGGCACGATCGCAGACCCTTTTGATGATCTTTATGACGCTGTCCTCGGCATGTTGCGAGGGTTTAATTTGCCAGAGGAAGAGCCCAGTGCGATTCGAGACTGGATTGGTGATGGTGCGGATCTATTGATCCATCGGGTGCTCACGCGACACATTGATGGACGGGTTTCAACCACAGTGTTGAATCAAGCCCGTGCGTTGTTCCTGTCCTCATACCTAGGCAAAAAACCGCCAAAAACTCGACTCTATCCAGGGGTACTTGCTTGCCTTGAAGGACTCTCTCAGCGCCAGTTCCCGATGGTATGTACCACGGACATGCAAACGGCGCATGCGAACAGCCTTCTTAGAGCGCTTGGGGTCAGCCACTTTTTTACCCGTATCTTAGGAACGGATGCGATCGCGGCCGGAAAGCCGGATCCCGATAGTATTTTTGAGTCGGCGGCGATTTTAGCGGTTCCGCCATCAGAATTGCTGGTGGTTGGCGATGCGGTGAATGATGTTCATGCGGCAAGGGCGGCGGGCTCTCCTGTCGTCTGCGTTGATTATGGCTATAATTATGGTACAGCGATCCAAAAAACGGGACCAGACACCACCCTTGATACATTGGCAACCTTGCCCAATATTATTTCTAAGCCAAACCGGATTAAGGTGTCAGGGCATGTGTTGACCACGCCACCGGTATTGGCCGGCCCACTTTATGGTCGTGGATCACGGCCGGGAGGTGGGGCACAGTTTCGCTAACACTGCCAGGAGGGAAGCGTGAAAAACGAACTCAATCCTACCCACCTACTACGCGCCTTTGAGATAGTGACAGAGTATGGTGAAGAAATTGAAGATGGACACCGCCTAGATGGCATCGACGCTTTCTCAGATTATGACGGCTATACCATTTATTTAGCGGGCAATGGCGTACAGTTACGTGTGGGGTTCCACAATACCTATGATCTCGACTATGAGCACGAAAACCTAAAAGAGCAGTTCCTGAAAAAGGTGGACGCTTTGGTCAAAAACTACAAAAAATGACTACGATATCAACTCGTTAGGTCCGTGGTAGACGCCCCAATATAGCTGGGGCGTTTTTGTTAGAGGCGGGAACACGATGACGGATCAATCTACCATGGATGGGTGGCGCACGGGCGGCTCGCAGGCTCACTACAAAGCGCTGGTTGACAGTGCGGCCGCCGCCATTTTAGTCATTGATGACCAAGGTATTATCCTTGATGCTAACCCTTTCACGCACACGCTACTTGGCTACGAGCAACAGCAGCTTATCGGCCAGGATGTGGCGTGTTTAATGCCTCCCGAGCATCGAGGCAAGCACGGCCAATACGTAGAAAACTACCTTGCAACCGGTCAGCCCAATGTTATTGGCACAGGGCGGCGCGTGAACGCGCGGCACCGTGATGGGCGCCTGATCCCAATCCATTTGGCGGTGAGCGAAGTGTGGATCGATGAACGACGAGAGTTTATCGGCATTATGTCGGATTTAAGCGCACTCACGCATGCCCAAGCCACTGTTCAGCACGAGCGAAATCGGCTAAAAACCATCATCGATGCCATCGGTAATCCGGTATTTGTTAGAGAATTAGGTGGCCAATATGCGTTGGCAAACCGAGCCTGTTTACAAGCGGTGGGAGCGGATCATGTGAGCCAACTGGCTGACGCATTTGGTCGCGCGCTCCCTGACGGCATGCGCGATACCCTCAATGCACTCGATCACCAATTAACGGTCGACGGTGAGCCTGTACATATTGATGTGACCTTGCGTGACGGCCGGACGTTTAAGTTGGCGAAAACACTGATCCACCATCTTGCCGGAGAGCCTTACGCGATTGTAACGGTGGCGTATGATGCCACACCGCTATTACAAGCGATGCAAGAGGCCGAGCGCGCCAACCAAGCAAAAAGTGACTTCCTATCCGCTATGAGTCACGAGCTACGTACGCCTTTAAATAGTGTGCTGGGGTACGCGCAACTACTACTCAAATCTCCCACTCAGATGCTGGCCGATGATCAGCGCCAGTACGTTGATCATATCCACCAAAGTGGGCGACATTTGCTGGCACTGATCAATGACGTGCTCGATCTGGCCAAAATAGAGGCCGGACAAACAGTGCTTCATCTCACCTGGTACCCTGTTAGCGCATTGGTCAATGATGCCATTCAAACCTTATCGCCGCTGGCAGAGCGACAGAACGTTAGCTTGCAAAATTGTTTGCCTGCGGAGCAAGAGGGAGAGCTTTATGTGGATCCAACGCGGTTTAAGCAAATCTTAATTAACTTACTCAGCAATGCAGTGAAATATAACCATCCACAAGGCAGGGTTTGGGTGGATGCGCACACGCATCACGGCAATCTGACCATGACGGTGAATGATACAGGCATTGGTATTGCCGACGACCAGCTCGACGGCCTTTTCGAGCCCTTTAACCGTTTAGTGGCAGAAGACTCTTTGATAGAAGGCGCGGGGGTTGGGCTGGCCGTCACCTATCAACTGGTGACTCAGATGCAAGGTGAGATCAGGGTTGCGAGTCAACAGGGCAAGGGCAGTGCCTTCTCGGTGACCTTCCCTTATCGCGCGAAGCCACACTCCTCTGAGCCCCTGGTTGCAGAAGCCTCTGACGCGAATATACGCCTCACTCAGCCACACCGTGTGCTTTATATTGACCAAGGCAGTCACCAGCAACGGCTGGTCTCTGATTGCTTTGAGGACTGGCCGCTGTTGACCTTGCACCATGCGCACGATTTTTCGTTGGCTGAAGCGATGACACATAGGCTCGCCCCATCACTTTTTATCATCCATGGTAATGACTTAGCGCGAATGCCCGCACATTGGACGTGCCTGATGGAGCATAAACCGCTGATCATACTTGGGGCGGAAGGGCAAGCCCATTGCAGCGCCGCCACACCACACATACGACTACAGCAGCCCGTATCGTCAACTGCGCTCGCCGCGGCTATTCAATCGTTATTAGAGGACAGGGAATGATAAAGTCACCATCACAAGCGACCATTTTGATCATTGACGATCGCGCGGAAAACATTGACTTACTCACCGCGATGCTTGACCAAGCGGGGTACGTGCATCTGATTGGGCTAACGGACCCCTGTGCTGTGCACGACCACTTGTCGCCGGTGCCCGATCTTATCTTGCTTGATATGCGCATGCCACGGCGCTCGGGACTCATGGTGCTGGATGATCTGAACCAAGCATTGGGGGACCATTGTCCACCCGTCATGGTGCTCACTGCGGATAATGATGTGGGGTTACGTAATCAAGCGCTATGCCGAGGGGCGATAGATTATATCAGCAAGCCGTTTGATTATGACGAAGTGCTTCAGCGTATTCACAACCTACTGCAGTTACAGCTTAAAACATTGAAAGAGCGTGACCAAGCTGCGCGTTTGCAAATGTTGGTGAACAAACAAACCGCCACTTTACGCGCCCTTTCTCTTACCCACCCATTGACAGGTCTCCCCAATCGCCGAGCCTTATTGGATGCAGCGGAGCGACAATTGATGCGAGGGTCGGTGACGGTGTTGATGATTGCGCTTGATGGGATGGAAGCGGTGACGCAGCATCAAGGGCATTTAATGACCGAAGCCCTGTATAAGCACATTGCTGAGCTGCTGGCGAACAGTGCGGTGGCGCGCTCGCATCGAGTGGGGGTTTGGGACAGCTCGAGACTGGTGATGCTGATAGAGGGAGACGGAGAAGAGGCGGTGAAAAAAGCAGCGAGGATTCACCGACTCATCAGTGGTCATCATACCCTCGAAGGGCGACTGATGTTCTTGCATTGCCATATAGGGATCAGCCGTGCTGACTCGGAAAGCGCCGATGTGCCGCAGTTGTTTCGCCAAGCGATCCTGGCTATTCCGACCGATGATCAGGCTGTCGGTGAGTATCAGCCCGAGCTAGACAGTAAAGCGCAGCGAGAGCACTTGATCCGTACTGAGCTAGGCCCGGCCTTGCAAAGCAATCATCTCTCCTTGGTCTATCAACCTAAATGGCGGCTTGATGGGGGCCTGCTGGTGGGCGCAGAAGCACTACTGCGTTGGCAGCATCCAGCCCTAGGGGCGATAAGTCCCGCCGAATTTATTCCCATTGCCGAGCGCAGCGCCGATATGATGCAACTTGGCGATAAAGTACTGGCGATGGCACTGGAGGCGGTGGCGCAATGGCGCGTACAGGGCCTGACTGATGAGCACTTTCATCTGTCAATCAATGTCTCTGCCCAGCAACTCCGGCATGGTTTTGCCGAGAGTGTGCTGGCTCGCTGCCATGCGACAAACACGCCGCCGGCGATTATTCAATTGGAAGTCACGGAATCGGCACTGATTCAGCAAATCTCGGTGGCATTGCGCGAGCTACAACAGCTGCGGGATGCCGGGATGCATATCGCGTTGGATGACTTTGGCACCGGTTACAGCTCGTTAAGTTACCTTAAGCAACTGCCAGTAGACTGGGTTAAACTCGACCGCAGTTTTATTCAAGATTTGGCCACCAACGCCAGTGACAAACACTTGGTGGGTAGCGTGATTGAGTTAGCCCATGGCTTTGGTCATGGCGTGGTTGCCGAAGGGGTGGAAGAAGTCAGCCAGCAGCAGGTGCTACAGACAATTGGCTGCGACCAAGTGCAGGGGTTTTTATATGCGCGGCCGCTTATCCAAGATGGATTCGAACAACTGCTTAAAACCGCCCAACAAGGCAATACGACCATTAACCATTACGAGAATGTGTAAACGCGCCATCAGAAACATCAGACTTGCGCTTTATCATTAAGGTTTATATTCTGACCGTGTTAGTCGGGGAGCAAGTGATTGCTGAGACTGCGAAAGCAGGACCCGTAGAACCTGATCCAGTTAGCACTGGCGGAGGGAACTGACACGTTCAGCACACGAAGTGGCGCATTCTGGCTCGCTTTGTCTCCTTCCGCCCCTGATGATTAAGGGGCCATTATGAACCTATCTCCACCTGTTATTCTTACCATCGCCGGCTCAGACAGCGGTGGCGGTGCTGGCATTCAAGCCGATATCAAAGCGATTTCAGCCACCGGCGGTTATGCGTGCTCGGTGATCACCGCGTTAACCGCGCAAAACACCTGTGGCGTTGAGGCCGTCTCGGCGGTTGATCCTGGTTTTGTCCGTGCCCAGTTAGAGGCCGTCTTGTACGATATGCCGGTGCGTGCAGTGAAAATTGGTATGCTCGCCAACCAAGCGGTTATTCGCGAAGTGGCCGCCGTGCTGGCGCGATCGCCTCACTTACCGGTGATTTTAGATCCCGTGATGGTAGCCACCAGCGGCGATCCTTTGTTGGATGAACACGCCATGACAGCGCTGATTGAAGCGCTGATCCCGCGAGCAACCGTGCTCACCCCCAACCTGCCTGAGGCGGCGCGATTAACCGGTCAGCCTGTTCCCACCTCCATTGAGCAAATGCATGCGTTAGTTCCAGCCCTACGTCGGCTCGGGTGCCCGTATGTGATGCTCAAAGGCGGGCATTTACATCACGCCCCTGAAAGCGTGGATGTGTGGATTAGCCAAGATACCTGTCAAACCCTGAGCGCCCGTCGGGTTGAAACCGTTAATACACACGGCACAGGCTGTTCACTGTCTGCGGCGATGGCCTCTTATTACGCGCAGGGAATGACGCCCGTTGAAGCCGGGCGGGCGGCTAAGCAGTATTTGACAGAGGCTTTAGCGCATAGTCAGCAGTTAAAGGTGGGAAGAGGCGCGGGGCCTGTGCATCATTTTTACGCCTACCCAGTCGAAGCGTGTCATTCTGATGCACAAGAAACCTCGGTGGTCGAATAGACCGTTTTTTCGCGAATAGGGCACGTAAAGCCAGTCCGCCGCCTCCGTCTTGGCGGCGGCGGACTGCTCCGGAAGGGTTAATAGCCAGTGTCGCGTGTGATAAATGGTGCCCGAATCACGCCGCCGACCAATGCGGTAAACGTTCAGCGGCAATATAGAAAAGGCGATCGCCGGGGGCGACTTCGGTTTGCAAGCTGGGGTTAAGGGTAATGCCCTCACCTTTGTCGATACCAATTAAGGTTGTATCGTATTCATGCTTTAACTGATTGAACAAGGTACCCACATCCGTCGTGCTCGCGTTAGTCGGGTAGCGCGCACAATACTGTGTCATCCCTTGTGCGGTACTCAACAACTCGTGATGCAACTGGCTGGAACCCGGATCAACAGCGGCTTTCGCCAGCATTTCTACGGAAACAGACGGTACACATTCTGCGTGTGGATAGTGTTGTTTGAGTATTTGGCTCAGCGCGTCGTCTTGAAAGTAGGCGAGCAGATGCGCTGACGGATTTTTATGCGCGCAGAACAGGGCCGCTGATAGGGTGATATCGTCTTCTGGGTTGTCGATAATAATGCTCGAAGCACTATCAATCCCCGCACGCGCAATCCCCTCTGCATCGGTAAAGCTGGTGACGCGTACAAATTCCACCTCGCCGGGGAGCGGATTTTCCATTTCGGGACGTACGCAAAGCACAATCGGACGATCGCCATGCACACCGCTTTGTAGTAGACGAATGAGCTGAATGGTGCGTTGACCATTCCAGCCCAACACCAGAATATGATTTTTCACAGTAAGACTCCGTTTTCCTTGTAATCCACGTCGCCAATAATCGACCAACGCACTGGTCACATGCCCAATCACAACGGCGAACAGCCCTAGCCCACCGGGAATAATCCAAAAGGCGGTAATCCACTGTCCTGCTTCTGTTGCGGGCGAATAATCGCCATAGCCGACAGTGGACGCGGTGACCATCAAGTAATAGACATAGCGGCCGAGTGACTGGGTCATCTCAGTTTCACCGGCGCCGTGTAAAAGTAGCCAGCCAATCCCGCCATAGGCGAGTACCACCAACCCCAAAATACGCCCGTTTAAATGCGCGAAGTGGCTGATAATCCAACGTTTAAAAAGCAACCAAAAGGTCATAAATGTTCGCTCATTATTTACAGTGATCGCAGTATGAAGTGATTTGCGTCAGGTTTACAGTGTAAATCAGCTCCTTGCGTCAATGCGATCACACTTTGCTTGGATAATCATACATCAGTGAGATAAACCGCTAAAATATTGTAGGAAGCTTAATTACTTAATGAGGAGTCAGCGTGTTTATATCTCGTCGTCAATTAGAACAAGAGCAGCAAAAACAAGTCGCTCTGCAGCAAAAAATTGAGCAGATTAACCATACCATCGACGCGCTGAATGCAGAGAAAGAGGCATTGCAGGCAGAGTTAGCCACCGTAGAGAAAAAACGCCAAACGGGAAAAGCCATCGACGCCAACTTGTGCCACTTCGGTGACTCAATCAATGCGACGCAATCGTCTCTGGCCACCTTGGCAGACACCATCAACGGTGAAAAAGAACGGGTAACGGACGTGAGCCATCAGGCGGCGTCATGTGCCGAACAAGTCAATGATCTTGCGCGTCATGTGCAGTCGTTATCCGCGCAATGTCAGCAATCGTCAGAAGCAATTCGTGCGCTCGACCAGCATGCCCAAGAGGTGAGCGGTATTGTGAAGTTGATTCGCGATGTCGCCGATCAAACCAATCTTTTAGCGTTAAACGCAGCGATTGAAGCGGCACGTGCCGGTGAGCAGGGTCGAGGGTTTGCGGTGGTTGCCGATGAAGTGCGTAGCTTATCGGAACGCACCGCCAGTGCCACGCAAGATATCACCCAGCTGGTCGAGAAGATTCGCGCTGGGAGTGGGCATGCTTGCACACTCACCGATCAGCTTGCCAGTGACGCGATTGAATATAGCGAGCAAGGCCAACAGGTGGCCGATGCGATGGCCACGCAGAGTGAGCAAGCACAGCATAGCCGTACCACTATTAAAGCCTCTGCGCTGCGTGCTTTTTGTGAACTGGCGAAACTTGACCATATTAGCTTTAAATTTGCGATATACCGCGTCGTGCTGGGTGAAGACAGCATGACCGCGGACGATGTCACCGATCACACCCAATGCCGTCTCGGCCAATGGTATGAACAGGGTGAAGGCCAGCAATATTTCGCGCAGTTGCAAACGTTTAAAGCCATTGCCGCGCCTCACGAGCAAGTGCATACCCACGCGAAAGCAGCGGTGGCAGCGTTTCATGCTCAGCAACCCGAGCAAATGGTCACTGCATTAAAAGAGATGGAAAGCGCCAGTATGACGGTGATTGATAAGCTTGAACATCTCGCGATTGAGGGCAGTGAAGAGGTAGCGTAACAACGGGGTGTTAAATCGATAAGCACATGGTAACCTCAAACTAAACCAAGGATAAATGGCCGAAGGAGGCTGAAGTTACCATGACATCGATAGCGTTACTCGATGGCGGCCTAGGACAAGAAATTTATCAACGTGGGCCGGATGTGAGCTCGAAGCTTTGGTCGGTCGCGGTGATGTTAAAACATGCCAATATTGTCAAAGACGTGCACAAAGACTTTATTCGTGCCGGTGCGAAAACGCATACCCTGAATACCTACCCAGCGACCCCCACGCGTCTGGCCAAAGCGGGATTGAGCGATAAAATAGACATTATTTACCAAAAAGCCTTCGAAGCGCTGCAGCAAGCGGTGGATGAGACAAGCGCCGATGTTGATATTGCCGGCTGTTTGCCGCCGCTGGTGGGCAGTTATCTCGGTCAGCCGCAACGCAGCTTTGAAGACATGAAAGCGGAATTTTCGCACATCGCCCGCTTGCAACCTCACGTGGATGTGTTTTTAATCGAAACCATGACCAACACCCTTGAAGCTCGTGCAGCGTGCGCCGCCGCCCGTGAGCAAGGTAAACCGTTTGGGGTTGCGTTTCGGTTGGAGCCTAATGGCGCACTCCGCTCTGGCGAGTCGCTAGAACAAGCCATGCTCGCGGTCACTGAATATGCACCGACAGCAGTGATGCTCAATTGCTGCGACCCAGAAGTGCTTACCACGGCGATGCCAAAGATGGCGACCCAAGCCGACACTGTGGGCGGCTATGCCAACGCGTTTAAATCGGTAGAAGACATGGCCAAAGGCAGCAAAGCCGATGCCCTGCAAGCGCGGGAAGATCTCTCCCCCTTAGTCCACACCGAACGCGTACAACAGTGGATTGCCGACGGTGCCCTCGTCGTCGGCGGCTGCTGCGAAATCACCCCCGCCCATATCCAACACCTCGCGCACACCCTTGAGCAATCTCACGAGATCATCAAGTTCTCGCAGTTAGCAGATTAACTCGTTCCCACGCGCCGGCGTGGGAATACATAAACCGGCTTGGCCACGCAGTTATGATTGTTGCGTAAACGAAATACCCCGCATAACTTACGTAAGTTATGCGGGGTATTGAATCAAAATCTCAATGCTTTGGTATATGGCGCTCATTTCGACATAACTTAGTTTTGGACAGAAACTCGTTAGATCTAATGCTTTAGAACGTTCCTATTGGATTAGGAAAAGTATGTTGATACCTCGATCATTTTCTATATTTATAAGTATCGAACACCTGACACATTTAAAGGGGATTCTTGCAGTTTTTCACGCAAGCCCTCTTCGATATGGTCTTGATTAGGGTAATATCCATGTTCCTCAATGTCTTTTTCAATTTTTATCGTTGTTTCTATAAACATCTTGAGCAATTCATAGTTAGCACGCCTAAAAGGTTCTGTTCTGACTTTGAGCATATGAGCCAACTTAGCTCTATCATCCAAACCATCAGGCAGTTCTAGATCAACCGTTTCGTGCTTCGTTTTACCGTGGGCGAGCGAATCTCGTAGATCAAAGCATTGCTTAGCGATTTGGTATTCTGTTGTGCCGAGATACGAAGGAAGATTCGCGGCTTTAAATAATCGTCTGTGCGACTGTTTTCGACACTCTTTTATCTCATCCCAGTTTTCTATAAGTATACGTCCATAATGGTTTAACATCGCTTCAATAGAAAATGCTACAAAAGCAATCCCAGTTATTGAATGATGCTCTACCTCCCAATCCTCACTGGAGCGCCTAGCAAGCTCTAAACAGTTTGTAGCAATACGAAAATTATCATATGCAGGACGCGACTCTGTTTTGACACTAGCTGTAACCATAGAAACTCCAGTATAAATATAACGCAAAGTTCATTTCCCGAGTGCTGGCGCGATATTTTGAGAATCAAAAATCGTGACAGGATGAGGTCAATTGGAACGTCTTTTTAAAACTCAACGCCATCTGACATTTCTGACATCAGGCTAATTATTCGTCTATACATTAAAGGAAAAACTAGTGTCTTTATCGTAACTTGAATCGTACCATCATAATCAATATGCCGTTCACTATCTTCTTTAAAGCTGTACGATGATTGTATTACACGAGGAATTAGCAAGCCTAAACTCTTAAATTTTTCTAATCCAGAACAAAACTCAAAATCAAGGTTCCCAATATTTAAATCAATTTCATTTGAATTACCGGATGTTGTATCTGATTCTTGGTGTTCTAATACATAAACTAACTCATCTCTTTCTATATATGAAGTATGGGTTAGATAACCTTTCTTTTTTTCTGCATGAGATAATTCGATCCAACTTTCTATAACACTCGCAATATTTATTATTTCAACATCACTTAATGATTCAGCCACAGAAAAGAATAATTCTTCAAATTCGTCAGAAAGCCGCTTTTCTAAACAAATCTCTGCCGTTAGAAAACCAATAATTCTTGGCCCTATGATCTTTGATTTTGATAAGCTAACACTTCGATAGGCATCGAATACAACCTCACTTCCTATTTCAGTGGAAATAATAGAGTCTATTTCTTGTGCTATTTCAACTTGATTATCACCTAATAATCTACATTCAATAATTTTTGCTTGAAATTCTTCAAAAAACTTCTCCGCTCGGTGCTTAGTCCATCTTTCTATAACATTTGAAGCAAATGACTTAGCAAGTGAACTTGCTATTGATGTTCCTGATTTAAGTACCAAATCCACAAAATTCCACCCTTGATTTTTAACAGTGTCTTTAAAGTAGACATTGTCTTTATAATATTTTTTAGAAAATACAGACACGATAGCAGCAACATACTGTTCTATAGGTCTTATTTTTCCTTGCAATCACAAATTGCAGAACATGTATGTATAGTCTTGATTGCTTAACTAGACTCATAATCTGCCATTGAAAAAAGTAGGTCAAGAACTGACAAAAGGAATCGGTCAATTTTGTCTGGCTAGCTCATATTGGGGCAGTTCTGCGTTACGGTGTTCCCCCAAGCGCGGTACCGGCCAAGAGTATGCCATTGAAATGATGCATAACTTATTAGATCTCCCCAAAGCGCACGAGCCGTTCCTAGCATCACTAGACTTTACCCCCTACACAATAAGCTAAATCGCTGCCCTTAGCATTAAGCCAAGGATAATGACCTCTAGCGTGTATTTTTTGATGATTTTTTCATTTTTACACGCATCTCTTACGTAAGTTATGCCTTTTATCGACTTGCCATTACGCGTCTTTCAACGAGCAAACAAAGGTGGTTAGGCCTTCCTTGGTGAGGAGGTGTAGGCCAAAATCAAGATCAAAATAGTAGACGTACCCTTGGCTCTCTTCGCCAATGCCGAGACAAAATACAGCGTTACCGTAGCTGCCCATAAACGGAAGGATCGCTTCGTTATCGAGATAAGGGACAAAGTTTAGGTATACCTCTTCTAACTCATCTTCGGCAAACACTTCTTCAATTGGTAGTGTGTCGTCGGGAATAGCTTGGTTGACGGCATCGTAATCAGTAAGGTCGACAACCTTATCTAAAAGCTCGCCTTCTTGCTCCCAAACAGGTGCCAGCATGCTCTTGATTGTGGTCGCAATGTTCATCTGTACCTCAAAGCCTTTTTTAGGTGAAGGGTAAGTCATTATGCTATCTGTATTTTTCAGGTTATGTTCTATCACTGCTCGGTCACCAGTGTGCCCGACGCCACCTTTAGCGACTGAGTGAGTGGACATGGCCGTCGCCGGTTAAGTGCGACAGCGCAATGTAAACCAGTACCACGGCACCGGCCATTGCGTAATCCACTGGATCGCTGTAGCCAGTGAGATAACAAGTGGGAACGAGTAAACTGACGTTAGTGAGTCATTGTCACATCGGCGCAGACCATCGTGATGAAATGCACTATCCCGCTTTATAGCACTGTCAGCTTATCGTGACTTGATATGAGTAATATTCCCGCACCACTGGACCTGCTAGGCTAGATTTTTGTCGCTAAACTCGGTACATTGCACGCAAATAGAAACTATTCTCACTTTTATTTGTGGCAAAGCCACATCATCAAAGCATGTTTGCAGATATCACCATGATAAAATTGTCTTCATTTCGGCTCGCGCTAGGCGTTGCGTCCTGTTTGGCGCTGACCCCAGCAGTGAGTGCGGATCAACTCGAAAAGGCGCAAGCGATTGAGGGGAACACTACCCAAGAGGCCGCGCAGTCACAGTCACGGATTAATCGTCATTCTGATAGCAGCTTGGCCATGCGCCAAGAAATTGAGCAGCTACAAGCGCAGATCAGTAACCTGGAAATCTATCGCGATCACTTGCAAAACTTGGTGGTCAATCAGGATAAAGAGGCGACCAGCCTGCGGAATCAAATCGACGAGATTAAAGACACTCGCCAAGGCATCGTGCCTTTAATGTATCGCATGTTGGGTGGGCTCGAGCAGTGGCTTGCCGAGGATATTCCTCTCAAAGCCGATCAACGCCAAGCCCGTTTACAAAAACTGAAAGCCATGATGACCCGTGCCGATGTGGCGGACTCGGAGAAATTCCGTCGTATTCTCGAGGCATACCAGATTGAGCGAGACTATGGCAGCAAGCTTGATGCCTATCAAGATACCGTTGTGCTCAATGGTCGAGATCACCAGGTCGATGTCCTCCATCTGGGCCGTATGTCGCTGGTGGCGCGTAGCTTAGATGGTAAGCAGTATTGGCTGTGGAGTGCCCGCGATGATCAGTGGGTCGCGTTGGATGCGAGTGTCGCGGAAGCGGTGGATAAGGCCTTTGCGGTGGCGCAAAAGCAAATGGCACCGTCATTGTTATCTCTGCCTTTGAGTGCCAACCAAGGGGTGAAATCATGAGCTGGAAAACCCTGATTGCCGCAATCTGTTTTGTCGTCGTTGCGCCTTTTACCCACGCTGATGATCTTGTTGGTCAAACCCAACAGGCGCATCAACAGGCGAGTGAGCATAACCAAGCGCGAGAAGCACAATTCGCGATGACCGAGCGTGAGCTACGTGAGAAGCTCAATCAGCTCAAAGCCACGCGCAACGCGTTAGAGGCGGAAACCGAGAAGCTCAGTGACACCTTCAGCGATAACGAGCAACAACTGGCGTCGTTAGAAGATAAGCTGCGTTTAGAGTCGGGCAGTTTGGGTGAGCTGTTTGGTGTGGTGCGCCAGGCAAGTAAAACCATTCAGACCGACGGGACGTCGAGCTATGTGGCGATCACTCAACCTGCGTTTAATCAAACGGTGGCGGATATTGTTGCCGCCGATACTTTACCCTCGCTCAAGCAGCTTAATAGCCTGTGGCAGGGCATGCTCACGCAAATGCAAACCAGTGGCGAGCTGCAAGCCCTTTCTTTACCTGTGGTGAATGCGCAAGGTGTGTCGGCGGAACAGTCGGTGGTGCGAGTGGGTAACCTAGGCTTGGTGAATGAGCAAGGGTATTTAAACTGGCAATCGGCACGACAAGTGGCCGTTCCCTACCGCGCCCAACCGGATGACACGTTAACATCCGCAAAGCTTGAACAAGCCATCGGCAACGTGGGTGAGACCGTGCTTGTCGATCCATCACGGGGCTTTTTACTCGGACAGCTTGAAAATGCGCCAAGCTTGAGCGACCGCTTTGCGCAGGGTGGCTTCGTCGCCAAAGTGATCGCGGCCTTATTGACTGTCGGCTTGTTAATTGCTCTTTATCGCGGTGCTGTCTTGCTCTCGATTCACGCCAAAATGCATCGCCAGCTTAAACATCCTGAGTCGCCAGAGGATAATCCGCTTGGCCGTGTGCTAAAGGTCTATCATGATGCACCAAAGCGTGATGTGGAATCACTGGAGCTGCGTTTATTGGAAGCGGTGGTGGATGAGCAACAAGGCTGCGAAAAAGGCCTTTCGATGCTAAAACTGCTTGCCGCGTTAGCACCGATGCTCGGCTTGCTGGGGACGGTGACCGGGATGATAGAAACTTTCCAAGTGATCACCCAGTTTGGCAATGGCGACCCGAAAGTGATGGCGGATGGCATCTCGATGGCGTTGGTGACCACAGTGCTTGGTTTGATTGCGGCCATTCCGCTACTGCTGGCGCATAACATCCTCAGTGGGCAAGCTGATCACATTCGCGGCATGCTGGAAAAGCAAAGCATTAGTTTGGTGGCTGAACAAGCTGAAAACAGTGATCAGCGAGCGGAAACCGGACAAGCGGCATGACAGACGTCGAGTTATTCTCACAGCTTGGCCAGCAAGATATTTGGAGCACCTTGCGTCATTTTATGGCGCAAGGTGGGCCCGTGCTTTGGTGGCTCGGTGTGGTGGTATTGGTGTGCTGGGTGTTGGTGATTGAACGCCTGCTATACCTGTATTCACGGTTCCCCGCACAACGTCGCGCGTGGGTTGCGGCGTGGCAAGCGCGTACCGATCACCATTCTTGGCATGCACGCGCCATTCGCCAAGGCTGGTTGTTTCAAGCCCAACAGGATCTCGGCCGTTATCTTGGCTTTATTAAAGCCTTGGTGGCGATTTGTCCGATGTTGGGGCTGTTAGGCACGGTCACGGGGATGATTTCTGTGTTTGATGTCATGGCCAGTCAAGGCACCAGTGAGCCCCGTTTAATGGCCTCAGGTATTTCAATGGCCACCTTACCCACCATGGCAGGTATGGTGGCTGCCTTGGCCGGTATGTTTGCCCATGCCCGTTTAGTTAAAGCCTGTCAGCGTCGTGAAGTCGCGCTGGAGCAGGCGCTTCGGAGTCAGTAATGCGATTGATTCGAGCCCAAAGACAGCGCGAGGAAGCGCAGGTTGATTTAACCTCCATGTTGGACATTGTGTTCATCATGCTGATCTTTTTTATCGTCACTAGCTCGTTTGTGCGCGAGTCTGGCGTGGAAGTAAACCGTCCGGAAGCCAGCCACTCAACCAGCCAAAAAGAGGCGGGTATTTTTGTCGCGGTCACCGCCTCGAATGAGGTGTACATTGATAAGCGTCTTGTCGATGTGGAACGTGTGGAAGCGACCCTTGAACACCTGTTGCTCGATAAGCCTGACGCTTCGCTGGTGATTCAAGCCGATGAGCTGGCCTACAATGGCACCGTGGTTGAAGTGATGGACGCGGCGAAAGGTGCCGGCATTGGTAGCATTGCGTTGGCCACGGAGTCGCCGTAATGAAGCGATGGCTAATCTCATTGCCGGCGGCGTTGGTCTTTACGCTTGGCCTGTTTATGTTGATGGCGTTGATGGTCGGACAGTCGTCTCAGCGACCTCAGGAGACGCCTTCCTCGGTAAGCATTGATATTTTCATGCAAGAGCCGGATACCGAGGTACAACGCCGCCAACGCAGTGTGCCGGAGCGCCCGACACCGCCTGAGGTGCCCGATCCACCGACGCCGGTCACGCAAACGCAGACACAATCCAGCGCGGCGCCACAACCGGATATGCCTAACTTGAATGTGCAAAGCAATATTCAAGGGGTGATGGTGCAAGCCCCGTCGCTAGGCGATTTAAATGTCAGCACTGGGCCGAACAATCAGCAGGCGATGCCGCTATTTCGGGTCGAGCCCAACTATCCACCACGCGCCATGCGCCGTGGCCTAGAGGGATTTGTGGTGGTGAGCTTTACCATTAGCCCCTCGGGACGTCCACAAGATTTGACGGTGGTCGATGCGAACCCGCCACGTGTTTTTGAGCGAGAGGCGTTACGCGCGCTTCGAAAATGGAAATATGAGCCGAAAGTGGTTAACGGAGAAGCCGTGGCCCAACCCGGTCAACAGGTGAAACTGGAGTTTAACTTACGCTAATGTTTAAACGACTCATTGTTACCTTAGTATTGTTCACCGCGCTGCCAGTCGCTGCCCAGCTGTCACCCTCGGTGGCACGCTCGATTGAAAAAGCACAAACGTTAGAGCAAGACGCCAAACTGGGGGAGGCGATTGCCGTGCTCGAAGCGCTGTCTGCTGAACGCGCCTACGATAAAGCGTTTGTCGATCGCGCGTTGGGGGTGTTCTATTGGCAATATGGTAATAACGACAAGGCGATCGTCCATATTCAACGTGCGGTTGACAGTGAACAGTTGCAAGATGCGCAAGCCTGGCAAACCAAGCGTATGCTCGCTGATTTATTGTTGATTGATGGTCAATATGCCGCTGCACTTCAATACTACTATCCGCTGGCGCGTTCGGTTCCCAAAGAGAAATCGGATCAAGCGGAAGACGTATGGCTGCGGATTATGCAGGCGCACTATCAGCGTGAACAATGGAGCCAGGTATTAAACGCCTATCCGGCGTATCAGGGCGTAGTAAAAAATAGCGCCAGCGTGTCAGCGCTGTCATTGAAGTTGGGAGCGCAGCTACAACTTGAACAATGGCGCGGGGCGACACCGACGCTTAAAGCATTGTTGAAGCTCGAGCCTGACAATAAGCAATGGTGGCGCCAATTGGCGGCCAACTATGTGCGCTTGGAGCAGCCAAAAGAGGCGATCAGCACCTATTTGCTCGCCAAGCGAAAAGGGATAGCGCTTGAACCGAGTGAGCAGCGCACGGTGGCGCAGTTGTATGCCAATGTCGGCGTCCCCGAGCGGGCAGCGAAGTGGCTCAAACGCTTGCCTGAGAACGAGCAAGATGCGCAAACGCTCGCGCAGCAAGCAAGCTTATGGCAGCAAGCGCGAGAATGGCCTCAAGCGGTTTCAGCTTGGCGTTTAGCCGCACAAAAAGACCGTCAGTACCATTGGCAATTGGCGTTAATGCAAATTCAGCAAGGCGACTATCAGCAAGCACTTACTTCGCTTGATAAAGCGGGTAAAGGGGCATCTGCTAAAGAGATAGCGCTGACAAAAGTGCGCGCCTACTACAAACTGAAGCAGTTTGACCAGGCCCTTGAGCAAGCACGCATTGCTAAAAAGATTGCCCCTGATGAGGCGGTAGAGAGCTGGTTAACGTTTTTGAAAAAGCGTCAGACAATGCAGCGAGGCTGATTAAGTCACAGGTAGCGAGTGACTCTTGGTCGGTTACTCTGATAAAAAGCCCCAGCTTGGTGCAACACCAGATAGCCGGGGCTTTTTTGTGAAAACGTGTTGCGTCTATCGTTTGCCATCCGCTGTGTTGATCACGTTCGCCAAACTATAGGCACAAAAAAAGGGCGCCTGAGCGCCCTCTATCAATCAGGTCTGATTTCTTATGCTACAGAAACGTCAGAAGCCTGTGGGCCTTTTTGGCCTTGCTCAACGGTGAAGTTCACACGCTGGCCTTCAGTTAGGGTTTTGAAACCTTCGCCAACGATCGCACGGAAGTGTACAAACACGTCTTTTTCGCCGTTGTCACGAGTGATGAAACCGAAACCTTTCTCTTCGTTAAACCACTTTACGATACCAGTTGCTTGATTAGACATAATCATTCTCTCTTAAATTACAAAAAATAGGATAGCTTTGAACGGAGTCGATGAAATGTCTAAAAGCGAAAGCGGGTAACGTTAGAAACTCTATAATATTGATAATAGCGTAGCTTATGTTGACTTTTACTTGATGTATCATTGATGCTCCATGTTCCAGAGCTGTCACCACCATACAGCATTCCACTCACATGTAAAGCGTTGTGAGTATTTTTATTTAATCGTTGGGTGAAGCGTTGCGACTGGGCTATTTATCGCCCCTGTCCCCATGCTTTTAATAGCTGGCTAACGCCCAAGTCCGGGTGATTCAACACGTTGTCATCTTGGGTTACTTCACCAACCACATCATTGGGGTTATAGAGCGAGCAGGTTTTCATTGATAGGCAGCCACAGCCAATGCAGCCACTTAAATTGGCCTGTAACTGCTGTAAGCGTGCGATTTGCTCATCAAGGGTGGCATCCCAGCGCTGTGCCATATCACGCCATTGCTCTTTGGTGGGAGCGCGGTGAGAGGGCAGTTCACTTAATGCTTCGCCTATCTCTTCAAGTGAGAGCCCCACATGTTGTGCGGCTTTAATCACCGCGAGGCGGCGAAGGACGGCGCGGTCGTAGCGGCGTTGATTGCCCGCATTACGCCAACTGGTGATCAAGCCTTTTTGCTCGTAAAAATGCAGGGTAGACACCTTTAACCCCGCGCGTTTTGCCACTTGCCCAACGCTCATTTCCATCTTTTTTCACCTTTTTCTGCCACTCCTTGTTTACCTCAATATAACTTGAGGTTTTATCCTGACTAGCATCTTCACAACACAATGAGAGGGGAATCACGATGAAAGAAATGAAAGCGGGCGTTACCTCAATGTTATTGGCGATTATCCAAGGTGTTCAAGGGCGAGTTGGTACGAGCCGTAAACCGAAAGCAGTGCCAATCGCATCGATGCCAGCCCACCTTCAAAATGACATAGGGGTGGATACTCTGGATGCTAATGTGCGTCCCTCGGCGAGTCGCTTTCTATAAGCGCGCTGCATCTGTCGCTGTTACAGCATGGGTTGCAGGATGCGAGAAGCGAGGGTAGAAAAAAGGCCAGTCATTGCTGACTGGCCTTCGCAGAATTAACGTGCCGTAGAGATGCGATTAAGCGAGCAACTCTTCAGCGGTGTTAACCACGTTTTCAACGGTAAAGCCGAACATCTTGAATAGCTCGTCAGCCGGTGCGGACTCACCGAAGGTGGTCATACCGACAACGCGGCCGTCTAGACCCACGTACTTGTACCAGTAGTCGGCGATACCCGCTTCAATGGCGATACGTGCTGTTACGTCTGATGGCAGCACGGACTCACGGTAGGCGGCGTCTTGCTTATCGAACAAGTCAGTGCTTGGCATAGAGACGACACGCACTTGCTTGCCGGCGTCGTTCAGTTTCGCAGCTGACTCCATCGCCAATTCGACTTCCGAGCCCGTCGCAATCAAGATCAGATCAGGCTTGCCTGCTGAGTCTTTTAGGATGTAGCCGCCTTTGGCAATGTTAGCCAATTGTGCGTCATCACGCTCTTGCTGAGCCAGGCCTTGGCGAGAGAACACGAGGGCACTTGGGCCGTCTTTACGCTCAACCGCTGCTTTCCACGCGACCGCGGATTCAACTTGGTCACACGGACGCCACATGCTCATATTCGGCGTTTGGCGCAACGTGGCCATTTGCTCAACTGGCTGGTGAGTTGGACCATCTTCACCTAGGCCAATCGAGTCGTGGGTATACACTTGAATATTCTGCACCTTCATCAGGGCAGCCATACGCATCGCGTTACGTGCGTACTCCATAAAGATCAGGAAGGTCGCACCGTAAGGCACAAAACCGCCGTGCAGGGCAATACCGTTGATAATGGCGGTCATACCAAATTCACGCACACCGTAGTGCAGGTAGTTACCGCTGGCATCGTCGGCACTGATCGCTTTCGAGCCTGACCACATGGTCAAGTTAGACGGTGCCAAGTCAGCAGAGCCACCGAGCAGTTCTGGCAGTAGCTTGCCGAACGCTTCTAACACGTTTTGTGATGCTTTACGTGATGCGATTTTGGCTGGGTTAGCTTGCAGATCGGCAATCAGCTTTTGCGTTTCGCTGTCCCAGTTGCTGGGCAGCTCACCCTTCATGCGACGAGTAAACTCAGCGGCTAGCTCAGGGTATTGTGCTTGATAGGCGGCAAACTTCTCGTTCCATGCGGCTTCTTTGGCCGCACCGGCTTCTTTGGCATCCCACTGTGCGTAAATATCTTGTGGGATCTCAAATGGGCCATGCTCCCAACCGAGGAATTCACGCGCGGCTTGGACTTCATCATCACCCAGTGGTGCACCGTGGCAGTCGTGGCTGCCCGCTTTATTGGGTGAGCCGTAACCGATGGTGGTCTTGGTGCAGATCAATGTCGGCTTGCCGGTTTCCGCTTTTGCCGCGTCAATGGCTGCTTGAATAGCCGCCGAATCATGGCCATCTACTGCAGGGATTACGTGCCAGCCATAAGATTCAAAGCGTTTCGCGGTATCGTCAGAGAACCAACCTTCAACATGACCATCGATAGAAATGCCGTTGTCATCCCAGAAGGCGATCAGCTTGCCCAGGCCTAGGGTGCCGGCGAGTGAGCATGCTTCGTGTGAGATACCTTCCATCAAGCAGCCATCACCCAAGAATGCGTAGGTGTGGTGATCGACGATGTCGTGGCCGTCGCGGTTAAATTGCGCCGCGAGCGATTTCTCTGCCACTGCCATGCCCACCGCATTAGTGATGCCCTGGCCGAGTGGACCTGTGGTGGTTTCAATACCCGGTGCGTAACCATATTCAGGGTGGCCTGGGGTATTCGAGTGCAATTGACGGAACTGTTTAAGATCGTCAATCGATACGCCATACCCGGTCAGGTGCAGTAGCGAATAAATCAGCATAGAGCCGTGGCCGTTTGACAGTACGAAACGGTCACGGTTGGCCCAATCTGGGTTTTGTGGGTTGTGGTTCATGTGGTCGCGCCACAAGACTTCGGCGATATCAGCCATGCCCATTGGGGCGCCTGGGTGACCAGATTTGGCTTTTTGAACACCGTCCATCGCAAGGGCGCGGATGGCGTTAGCTAGCATTTTGCGTTCCATGTGTTTACCTACAGGTTGAACAGGTGAAATAGGGTCAAACAGTATCATAAAAGCGGACTGAGCCGCTTTTATTGTGTTAAATCACGCTTTGTGTTGGATCACAATTGTTCGCGAATCATGTCTTCAAGCTTGCCTTGGTCTACCGCAAAATTGCGGATACCCTCAGCGAGCTTTTCAACGGCCATCGCGTCTTGGTTGTGCTCCCACAAGAATTCAGCATGCGTCATACGCGCTGGGCGCTGCTCGGTGGCCCCCGCGTCTTTTAGCTTAACAGGCACGTCACCGTCGGCGTCGCTAAGCTCTTGCAGCAATTGTGGGCTGATGGTGAGACGGTCGCAGCCAGCAAGCTCTAGAATTTCGCCTGTGTTACGGAAGCTTGCGCCCATCACGACGGTGTCGTAGCCGTGAGCTTTGTAGTAGTTGTAAATGGTGGTGACAGATTTAACGCCTGGGTCTTCTGCCGCCTCGAAATCACGGCCTTCTCTGGCTTTGTACCAATCCATGATGCGGCCCACAAACGGAGAAATCAGGTAAGCGCCCGCTTCGGCACAGGCACGTGCTTGTGCGAATGAGAACAAAAGCGTCAGGTTACAGTTGATCCCTTCTTTTTCCAGGATTTCTGCCGCACGGATACCTTCCCAAGTTGACGCCAGTTTGATCAGAATGCGCTCGTTGCTGATCCCAGCTTCGTTATACATGCTGATAAGCTTGCGCGCTTTGGCAACACTGGCTTCTGTGTCATACGACAAACGTGCGTCTACCTCGGTAGAGATACGGCCAGGGATCACATTGAGAATTTCTTTACCAATGTTGACGGCGAGACGGTCACAGGTATCGGCAACCTGTTGGTCTGCATCGCTACTATGTGATTTTGCATAGGCAATGGCTTCCTCGATCAGGGGCGCATATTCTTTAATTTGCGCGGCTTTGAGGATCAGAGAAGGGTTAGTTGTGGCATCTTGCGGTTGATATTTTTTAATCGCTTCGATGTCGCCTGTGTCAGCGACCACTGTGGTTAGGGCACGGAGTTGATCCAGTTTGTTGCTCATCTTCACTCACCTTCTTTACGTGGTAGGCCCAGACGCCGTGTGACGTGCTAACGCTTGCTCTGAATATGAACAGATGCAACGCGTCTGAGCAAATGATGTGACGATCTTTGAGTTTTTTACGTCACTTGTCAATTGTATTGCGACATAAAGAGAGTTAAGTCTCACTCTTTCGTCACGAATTTACTCATCCTGTTGAAACGTGAACGCGGTTTCATCGGGGGCAGGCTCAGACATGTTGAGCAGCGCCATCGCACAGCTGGCACTGGTGGCCAACACATCAATCACGCCCGTGCGCAAAGCGCCGAGTATCGACAAGGCTTTACGACTTTCACTGGCCATCGCGATGACACTGGGAATACGTGCCAAGTCAGGCATGGCTAGCCCAACCACTCGCCCTCGCATCAAATTATCGGTGGGTTGTCCGTCGAGACGGAAAAAATCAAAGCCACCGATGTCTCCGACAATACCATGGTTAACACGTGCTTCAACAAATTCGCGTGCGGTAAAGCAGCCCAATTTGACCATATGGCTATTTTCGTCCATATCGCCAATGCCGACCAGTGCAAACTCTGCCTTTCTCGCCTGATTCAAGGTTTCACTGATATTGGGGTGAGAGACAAACACTTGCTGGATTGATTCGTTATCGACGTAGGCGGGGGCATACAGGGTTTCACTGCTGCCGCCAAATTTTTTGGCGAGACGCCGGCAGATATGATCCGCGTTAAAGGCATCACCACTTCGGTGGGTACCGCCGATCGCACAGACAAAGCGCGCTTGGCGATGAGAGACGACCCCTGGATGATCAGCCACCGCGGCGACGTTTTGGCCTTGTCCCACCGCGACCACCATGCCGTCGTTGAGGTTACCATCCAAGTAAGTGGAAACCAGGGTCGCGACTTGAGTGCGCTGCTCTTCGGGGCTGGGCTGGTCGAGAGAAATTAATGCGCGTTTGAGATTAAATCGCGCCATGAGCCTTTGCTCCAACTGCGCGCTGTGCACCGGGTGAAACTTCACCGTGATTTCAACAATCCCTTCCTCACGTGCTTTTCGGAGCAGGCGGCTGACTTTGGGGCGACTTATTTTGTATTTGCGTGCGATCTCCTCTTGGGTCGCGCTTTGCTGGTAATACAGAATGGCGATTTCGGTAAGCAAATCAGTGTCTTCGTGAACGTTATCTAGGGACGTCGGCGTACTCATGTATTTTGGTCTCGCTCATCGATCGAATCAAACTCACCGCACACTGTACGGCTCACTGTAATGGGTCTCAGTGTATCGCGCTTATGATGATTGAACAAATGTTCCATTTTAAAACTTATGTTCATTTATTTTGGCTTCTACGACGCGCTATGTAACCCTCTGATTAATCGTATAGGCAGCGTTTTTAAAGGCGCTCTGTTTGAAAAAGTAGCCATCACTATCTATTTTTATTACGTCCCGCCAGCATTCCGAGCAGATTAAATCGCAAGAAGTACAAGGGAAGGGGAGTAACCTCGGGCGGCAGACTCGTTTTTGGTTAAGGAGTGTATGTTTATGCACGCACTACAGTCTCGGCAGCCCCTTATTTGGGTGACGACCTTGTTCACATTGGTGGTTGTATTGGCTGTCGGATTTTGGATGACGAGTTTGAGCCGCACCACAGCGCCCGAACTATCACTGGTGGATACGGACTATAGCTATTTCATTGACGAGACAAACGAGCTATCTCTTAACTATGTGCTCGATCATGCCCCCTTTACGAAAGCCGATAACACGGGTGAGATCCCGTGGAAGCTGGCTTATCAAACCTATTGGATCAAACTTGAGTTTAATTACCACGGATTGACTGAGCGCGACATTCATGTGCTCACCGATAACCCACTGATTGACTATCTAGACGCGTACCATATTTTGGATGGCGAGCAGGTGCGCTCACAGATAAAAGCAGGGGATAAAACATCGGCACGCTTGAGCCGCTTGCCAATGCCCCATTCCATTCCGATTAACTTACTGCCGGAGCGCGATAACCAATTACTGCTCAAAGTCACCTCGAATGATATGGCGATCATGCCGTTAAGCGTGATGTCGCACCAGGCGTTTGATCATCTGTCCCGATCGATGCATTTGGTCTGGGGGGGATTTATCACCTTTACGTTTATGGTCGCGTTGTATAGTGCAGGGGTGTATGTCTACAGTCGTCAGCGCGTCTATCTCATTTTTGTTCTCGTTGCCCTTATGAGTGCGATGCTTGTGAGTGTGAATCATGGTTTCAGTCGTTATTTTTTGCCGGATCCGTTGCAGATATTTATCAGTAATCACTTGGTGACGTTGGCCGTTTGCCTACTCATGGCGGGATTATGGTTCACCTACTATTTTCTGGATTTTGAGCGAAGTCGGCTTTATCAGCGCGCGCGCTCACTCTTTTTTATGACCACCGGGGGGCTGTTTGGCTTGGCCTTGCTAAGTTTTATCACCCCCACGTATGTGTCGCTTTCATTTGTTTTTATCGCGCAATTACCGGTCTATGGCTTGGTGGCCTATTATGTATGGCACCAATGGCAACCCAATAAATTTTGGCTATCGCTCTTTACCCTCTGTTGGATCCCGGCCATGGTGGGCGGGGTGATTTTCTACGCTCTGATGCTCAACGTTATTGATTACAGTCTGCTATCACGTTACGCACTGATGATGTCGCTGGGAATGACCATGATTTTCTTTTCATTGGCTCTTGCTGAACGCTTCCGGTACCAGCGATTACAGGAAATGCAGGCGCTGACGCATGACACGCTGAGTTATCTACCGAATAACAATGTGTTACATATGGTGGTCAATGATTTGATCAGCCGAAATGCCCGTTTCAATTTGTGCTGTTTATCAGTGGATAATTACAACAGCCTGCTTCCGTATTTAGATGAGCACGCCCGCGAGGAATACATTAACGCGATTGCTGGCCGTATTAATGATGTGTTGATGATGCAACCTGTGTTGGGGGTGAAAACCGACAGTGATATGCTGGATTATCGTTTGGGTTGTTTAAAAGAGGGCGTGTTTGCGTTTTTGATTGATGATGTCGACCGCTCGGCTTGCGATACGATTCTCGATTCCGTCATTAAAGGATTAAATGGTGACTTATGTGTTGGCTCATTTGTGACGCAAGTGAATGCGCGTATTGGTGTTTGCCACTATCCCACTGACGGTGACCACCCAAGCCTTTTAATCAGCCGCGCCCTGAGCGCCATTGATCAACATCGATCGCTTGCCAGCCACTATGCACATTTTAATTCTTACGAGCAACGACACCATCAATTGCATGTTTCTCTCGTGACCGACCTGAGGGATGCTATCGAGAATGATCAATTAGAGCTGTATCACCAACCGCAGATTGATTTACGCACTGGCTCTGTCCATGGCTCGGAAGTCTTAGCGCGTTGGACACACCCTGAGTACGGGCAAATATCGCCTGAAGTGTTTGTGCGGATGGCAGAAGATGTCGGTATCATCAATAACCTCACGCTGTGGGTGATTCAGCGGGCTTTCCAGCAGCAAGCGCAGCTGATCACTAACGGCCATTGTCGCCGCCTGTCAATCAATATCAGTGCGTCTGATATCTATATTCCGGATCTGGCCAACCGTGTGGTCGCGCTGGCGCATCAATATGACATACCGACTAACTTGATTTCGCTGGAACTGACAGAGTCGGTGATGGTCGAGGACTACAACTGGCTAAAACAACTGATTACAGCACTATCAGCCAGTGGCATTGAAGTATCGATCGATGACTATGGCACGGGCTATTCCTCGTTATATTTCCTCTCGCAACTCCCATTCACTGAGCTTAAAATTGATCGCAGTTTTGTGCGAGATCTTCACAAGAGTGGTCGTCACCAAAGCATTGTTCGTGCGACCACGGACATGGCGCGATCACTGGGGGTAATGGTCGTTGCTGAGGGCGTGGAAACCGAGGAAGCGGAGACATTATTGCGACGTTATGGTGTCGATGTGTCACAGGGCTATTATTACTCTCGGCCGCTTCCGTTCCAACAATATCAGGCTTACGTTGAGCGCATGGACAGCGTGCAACCGACCACGGTGCTAAGAGAACAAAATATACGCTCGTCCTCAAGAGGATAAGAGTGGGTGCATTGCATCAACCTAATTGCAATGCATCACGTAAATGCCCATTGGCCTGCTGAAGCCGCTGCCGTGCCGTCGCCGGGTCTTGCTCCGCTAAAATCATAAAAATGGCGACCTTCACCTCACCATCTGACTGTGACAGGGCGTGTGTTGCGGTGTGTTCTTCACATCCTGTCGCTTCCATCACGATCAACGTGGAACGGGTAACCAGTTTATCGTTGCTGGCTTTTACATCGACCATCAGGTTTTGATAGCACTTGCCCGTCTTTATCATGGCGGCGGTGCTCAGCATATTTAATACCAGTTTTTGTGCAGTGCCTGACTTCATTCGGGTTGAGCCTGTGAGCGCTTCAGGGCCAACCTCGGGCGTAATGGCAATCTGGGCGTAGGCGTTAATGGCGGTATTGGGGTTACATGACAAAGCGACCGTGACTGCGCCGACTTGCTTGGCGTAATCGAGTGCACCGATGACATAAGGCGTGCGGCCACTGGCGGCGATACCGACCACCACATCCTTCGCGGTGAGGCCTTGTGTGACCAAATCCGCTTTACCTGCATCTGGGTTGTCTTCCGCGCCTTCTTGGGCGACGAACATAGCAGGCTCGCCACCGGCAATCAGTCCTATGACTTGCTGGCTATCCACCCCAAAAGTGGGCGGGCATTCGGCCGCGTCAAGCACGCCCAGTCGACCACTTGTCCCCGCACCGATGTAGATAAGACGGCCGCCTTGGTTAAAACTTGCCGCAATCGCATCGACCGCTTTTGCAATCGCGGGGAGCTGCGTCTGCACAGCGGAGGCTACGCCCTTATCCTCTGCGTTAATCATTGTCACCAAGCCAAGTGTGTCTTGTTGGTCGATCGTCAGTGTATGCGGGTTGCGTGTTTCTGAGAGTAAGCCTTTTAGCTGGTCGACGCTGGGGGCTGACATAATCGTTCCTCAGTAAGGTAGATAAATGGCACCAAGACAACAGGCTTGCGTCGCGCCTGTCACGGCGGGCACATTGCCTGGTTGGTGATTAAGGGTTTGCCTGGCCAGCCAAGCAAAGGCAATGGCTTCCATATCGTCGCAACTGATCCCGGCATCGTCAGTTTGTGCAATGGACCACTGCGGAAGTGCCTGTTGTAACGCATGCATCAATGCCTGGTTGTGCGCGCCACCGCCACACACGAACACTCGGCCACGCTCTAATGGACGGATCGCTAACGCGATACTTTCGGCAGTCAATGCCAGTAAGGTGGCTTGCACTTGGTCTGGAGAGAGTGAAAACGCGAGCAGGTGACGATCGAGCCAATCGAGATTAAAGTATTCCCGCCCAGTACTTTTAGGTGCCGGACGTGAGAAGTACGCGTCGGATAACAGGCGGTTGAGTAAGGGTTGATACGCGCAGCTGGTGGCTGCCCACTCGCCATCTTTGTCATAGGCTTGGTGACGGTGACGCTGCGTCCAGGCATCCATCAACATATTCCCTGGACCCGTATCATAGCCATATAAAGGGCGATCGGGGCAAATCATTGATACGTTGGCAATACCGCCAATATTCACTACTGCGGTGGCTTGTTCGCTATCGGCAAAGTAATCATTGTGAAAGGCGGGCACCAAAGGGGCGCCTTGACCGCCATACGCCATGTCTTTACGCCTAAAATCAGCGACAGTGGTAATGCCGGTTCGTGCTGCAATCACATTGGCGTCGCCAAGTTGCATGGTGAATGGATAATCGCCGCTCGGTTGGTGATAGACGGTTTGACCATGACAACCGACCGCCGCGACATGTTTAGGCAGTAACGCCGCTTGTTCAAGTAGGGTATTGATGGCACTGGCGTAACACTCCCCTAAGCGACGATCGAGTTCACCCAAGGCTTTGACCGACATCGGATGACCTCGGCTCAAGGTGATCACGGTAGCTTTAATATCCTGCGGTAGCGGGTCACTATGACGAGCAATTGACTCCACGTGGCCGGCTTGAGTGAACCGGACAGCGACGACATCAATGTTGTCTAAGCTCGTCCCTGACATAACACCTATGTAGATATCGGCGGCGGGTTGTGGCATTGGGTGCTTCCTTTCAGTAGTCCAGCGATAAAATGACGATAAGAACCAAGGTACTGAGTATAAACAGATTGCGATAAGTGGCAAAGTGCTTGATGATCCCTTTGTGGTACTGGCGCCTTGCAATAGTTAATGGTCTGATTGGACGAATATAATCAAAGTGGTTGTCAGTGGGTTGACAAGAGTATGAAGGAGAAACGATGGGACCGGTTTGGCTAGATGTGCACACCGAGCAACTTGATAACGAAGAGAAAGAAATCTTGGCACATCCCTCTGTGGGAGGCGTTATTCTATTTGCTCGCAATTATTTTGACTCCGCGCAGCTGCGTGCATTAACTCAGTCAATACGCACAGCGGCGGGGCGAGATATCCTCATCGGTGTTGACCAAGAAGGGGGCCGTGTTCAACGGTTTCGCGACGCGTTTACCCCTATACCCGCCGCGCAGTCTTATGGTGCGTTAAGTGCGAGTCCAGCGCTCGCGGAGCAAGCGGGTTGGGTGATGGCAATGGAGCTGATCGCTCATGGGATTGACCTCAGTTTTGCGCCTGTGCTGGATTTAGGATTTGGGTGTGCGGCAATCAAAGACCGTGCCTTCGGTGCGACACATCAAGCTATCACTGACTATGCTGGCGCCTTTGCTAAGGGTATGCGCGTGGCAGGCATGGCCACCACGGGCAAACATTTTCCTGGACACGGTGGGGTGAAAGAAGACTCGCACTTAGTGACACCTGAGGATACGCGCGATATTTTGCACTCAGACGACTTTGCGATTTTCCAATCGTTTATTGCGCGGGGGCTCGTGGATGCGATGATGCCTGCCCATGTGATTTACCCGCAACACGATGCCTTGCCAGCCAGTGGCTCGCCGTACTGGCTTACCCAGATTTTGCGCCAACAACTTGGGTTTAAAGGGATTATTTTCTCGGATGATTTAAGTATGGGCGGTGCGCATTTGTTCGGCGACGCGCCCGCGCGTGCCAAAGCGGCGCTTGATGCGGGATGCGACATGGCCTTGATATGCAATGACCGCCACAGTGCGGTGTCGGTGCTCGACGCTTTGCCCATTCAGTCGGTCCCTGCTGCTGGGACATTGCGGATGCGCCAATCCGTGGAGTGGCAACGCTTACAGCAAGATCCGCGTTGGCAGTCGGCACAGCGTGAGATTAAGCGACATGCGGAAGAGTGGCAAGCGCAACAAGCCTGAGCGAGTGCACTAGCGTCAACGTATTTCGGGACGGGACACAACAAACAAAAAAGGCAACATCATCACGTTGCCTTTACCCTTTTAATGGAGAGTGCAATGCATCGCGAACCTTACTTCGCGATTAGCGATCCTCTCCAAAATAACTGTCGTCGTGCTGAGCGCGTTGCGCGCGTTTGTTATGGCGCTTCTTGTCCTTTTTGCCGCGTGGCATATCGTCATCAAAATCATCGTGGTGGCGAGATTTAAACTTCTCTTTATGTTGCGAGCCGTGTTTTAACCATTGATCCCACTGTGCCATGGTGGTGTTTTCCTAACGCTTGTTGATTGTCAGTGCTATGTGTAGCCGGAGTGTTAGACATTTAATGTTTGCCTAACGATTCTAAGATAGCCTAAAAATTGAACGTCGACTAGTGAAATAGGCGTGAATTTACCGATTTTTTCTGAGCACTTATAACTGACCGGTCGATGATACTAACTCATTGATTAGCGGGTTTTTATCACTGTTAGTTAGCCAGGTAAGGTAAAGGGGGTGGGTAAGAATATGGCCGTGATCAATAAGATGGAGTTGTCCGTTGTTCAGATAAGGGTGAACTGCCAGTGACGGCAGAAACGCGACGCCGCCGTGCACGAGTAAATAGTTTAATGCCAGTTGGCATGACTGGGTATGTAACACGGGTGAGCGTTGTAGTGGCGCAATTTGGCTTTGCTCAAGTGAAAAGCGAGTTCCCCAATCAAGATAAACCAGCGGTAGCGTGTCGCTCGTGTCCAGTGTGAGCCCCGGTAAATGGCTAACTAACTGAAGTTGATAATCGCCTAGGTGGTGTGATTGTAACCCTTCAAGCTTAGGCAGCTCTGAGGTCAACCCGGCATCAATACGTTTTTCAATCAAATGGCGTGCTAGCAACTGGGCGGGTGTCGACTCGGCACGGATCAACCAGTCTGGGTGTGCCGCACACACGCGGTTGACCCATGTGCTGACGCCATCGAGTTCCCACAGCATCGGGGAGGCGGCAAGCGTGAGTTGTGCGCTCGCGTGCTGCATTGCACTGACGTCCTGTTGGGCGCGCTGCCACGTTTGCAGCATGGTTTCAGCGTAAGGAAGTAAGCGCTCACCCGCATCGGTCAGACGAACATTATTGCGCTGACGAACAAACAGTGATGTATCTAGCTGGGTTTCTAGTTGTCGAATGCGAAAGCTCACAGCGGATTGGGTCAGGTAAAGGTTTTCCGCTGCACGACCGAAGTGACGCGTCTTGCTCACTTCAATAAATGTACGCAGTAGTTGAATGTCCAATGGCGTTTTCCTTCTCGGCGATATCGGGCATTTAGACAAAAAACTTCGATGCACGTCAAGTGAATGCGCGCGAGATGGATCAGAGCATCAGATCTGCCAGTGTCAAAGGGCGTTCGGTCAAGCCAAGCCGTTGGGCTGGGGTGAGATGCGCGCGGTCTTGCCAACATAAGTTATGCCATGCCCGATAGATATCCAGCAGGGGCAATAGCCCACCAGGGCGCAGTCGGCGTCTCGGCTCATTGACCAATAATGAAAACTGCTGGTGGAAGTGTTGTTGATATTTTTTCAACGCATCACAGCTTGCATGGGTTAACCAATAGGCCTCTTGACCTTTGTTTTGGCCATGATCACAGATTGCTTTAGCACCGTCGCCACTGCGAGTAAAGGCCCAACGGTCACGCCACCAGCTTAGCAAAACGATATCAATTTTTTCTGGCTCTGATCCGGGCTGCCAACCGGCATCCTGCTCGACGTATACATGGCTGACGCGCTTATCTCGAATATCGGCCTCGAAAACGGAGAGGCAAGCAGAGCGCAATAAGGGCTCTTGCGGCGAAAAAACCACAATTTGCTGCCAATGTTCGATTAACGGCTTGAGGTTGAGGTAATGCGCATACGTGGTGTATTGAGGGCGGATCAGCGTGCCGCGATTAGGATAAATAAAGTGCAGCGGCTGCGTATAGGGGTCTTCGACATTCGAGCGGGCAAAGACGTCGCGGTATTTGGCATCCACTCGACCCAATAACCCCTCTGGGCGTGCTACTGTATCTTGCGGCTGACCCGCACTGTGCGTCGACATAAAGCGACAGTCAGGCTGATAAGGGTCATGATGTGTATGCAAGTGGTGATGGTCATCCGTATGATAATTCACATCCTGTTGCAGCACGTAGCCACTGTGCGCTTCTCCTGTTGCCAGCCATTGCACGCCATTGTCGCTCTTGGGTTGCAAGGCGGTGTGGACACTGGCCAGATGGCCCGTTGAGGTATCGGCTAAAAACCGGCTGTCGTAAGCGGCAAGCTTTTGTCGGCAGCGCGCGGCTATTTGGTTAAGATGGTCGTAGAAGGTTTTCGGGTTCAGTGACAGTCTTCGGCAGATGTCACGCACTGTGTGGCCAGTAAAAAGAAACGCTAACAGCTTTTGCTGTAACTCACTTTTTTTGTTGACCCCAGACCAGCGGTCGACAAAGGTGCTTTGGCAGCTTTTGCAGCGATAACGCTGACGATCGCCACTATAGCCGAACGCATGATAACAATGCCGATGCGTGAGCACGGGTTTACCTAAATGCTCACATTCTGGGTTGGTACAGGCACACAAACCATCGGCATGAAGTTGACGCTGAGCAATCAGCTCAGCTTGAACATCATGGTTATTTAACAGTGGAGGAAACGCGCCACACTCTCGACACACCAAGGTTGGGCGAGCAGGATTGGTGTGTTGAACCAAGTAATCTTGCTCATCTTTCGACCCAAAGTTGGGGCAGGTGAGTGTTTTACAAAAGTTTAGCTGTAATTCACCGGCTGCAAGAGGCAGCTTACTGCTTGACACGTTTCCTCCGACCAACACTTACAGGTTGATCGCGGTTTCTAGCGAGACCGTCATCATCTCGTTAAATGATTTTTGACGCTCGTCAGAGCTTAGTGCTTCGCCACGGATGATATGGTCAGACACGGTCAGGATGGTGAGTGCACGCGCACCCAGTTCAGCCGCAACACCGTAGATGCCTGCTGCTTCCATATCTACAGCGAGGATACCTAAGTTATCCATTTTATTGAACAAATCACCTTCTGGGCTGTAGAACAGATCGGCAGAGAAGACGTTACCGACACGCACAGACACATTCTGCTTACGTGCTTCGCCCACGGCCGTTTCCAGGAGGTGATAGTCAGAGATAGCCGCGAAGTCATGGCCAGCAAAGCGTGTACGGTTTACTTTCGCATCCGTGGATGCGCCTTGTGCGATGATGACATCCATCAGTTTGACATCGTCTTTAACCGCACCACAGCTGCCGACGCGGATCACGTTCTTAACACCGTAATCTTTGATTAGCTCATGCACATAGATTGAGCAAGATGGGATCCCCATGCCGTGACCCATGACAGACACTTTCTTGCCTTTGTAGGTGCCGGTGTAGCCGAACATGTTACGCACGTCGGTGACGCGCTCCGCGTTCTCGAGAAAGTTTTCGGCAATGTACTGCGCGCGCAGCGGATCACCTGGCATGAGGACAGTTTCAGCAAATGCGCCGTCTACAGCATTGATATGTGGGGTAGCCATAGTGTGCTCCAATTATCTTTAGTTAAGAAAAAAAGCGTTCGATCACAGCTTGGTAAGCCATGCCGCCAAGGTAGATACCAACAATGCCCATGATCCCAGAAATTACCGGGGGAGCAGGCAGTGGTAACTTGATCGCGCTGAAGAAAAAGCCAACGATGGCGCCAGCGACGACCGCAAGTAAAATTTCGTTCATTATAACCCTCAAACATCTAGTTAGGTGCAGTCCAGCTCAAATCGGTACCCAAATTGCGACAGTCATAGCTGTCTTTATTGTCTTTTAAGTGGTGCCGCATGAGATGAGTCCAGTGTATGTAACCCATGCGCATTTACGCGCGATCTTGATCACAACTATCCCCATATTAGCGCGTAATGGCCACAATGATTACTAAATATGTTGATAGTGTCGATGCAATCGCTTGCGTTTTGGTCAAATGGCGCGGTTTTATCGCCTCTCAGATGCGTGGTGATGACGAATCAACAGCAGGTAGCCGATTCAATTGCGGTTTTTTTGCGCAAGATCAAAACAGTTTTGGTAAGCGTAACTGGCATCGCCGGATGAAAGACATGATGACTGGCTTTTGCGAGCGAAACCTATTGCCTCATGCCATGCGCTTAATCAATAACACTATAAATATGAATAGTTCTCACTTCTATTCGTGACTTGCTTATTCAACTGCGTTAGCATTCCCCCACCGATTTTTGCGAGGAAAGGGCTATGCAAGCTTTTCGTTCATTTTTTCCATTTATTTTTCTCACTGTTTCTTTGTTGTTGAGCAGCCAGGCGGCCGCAAAAACCATCACCCATGCGATGGGCACCGTTGAAATCGACGGCGTACCACAACGCGTCGTTGTGTTGGGGCAGGGCAGTTTAGATGTGCTGGATCGCCTCGGTGTTGAGCCTGTTGGCGTGGTGAAGTCTTTAATGCCGGATTATCTTGCCAAAACCTATCAAGACGATAAGTATGTCGCGGTCGGGACGGTGAAAGAGCCTGACTATGAGGCCATTTTCACCGCTAAGCCGGATTTGATCATTGCGGAAGCGCGTATGGCCTCGCTCATGGGCGAGTTAGAGGAAATCGCTCCGACAATTATGTTTCGAGCGGACTACGAGAATTACTGGCAAAGTGTGCAAGCTAATTGGCGCATGCTAGGCGAGGTGTTTAACAAGCAAGAAAAAGTCGACGCGATCATTGAACAAATGAATACCAAGATCGCGCAGACCCATGATAAAGCGGTGGCAGATAACTTTAACGCGTTGATGGTTATGAGCAACGGCAGTAAAGTGGCGATGTTCGGCGAGAATAGCCGATTTGGTATGGTGTTCGATGAGCTAGGCTTGAAACCTGCGAAAAGCGATGATGTAGAAGTGGCAGGCTCACACGGTAATTTGATTTCGTTCGAATATATTGCCGACGCCAACCCAGATGTCTTATTAGTCCTTGATCGTGAGCAGGCGATTGGGGAAGGTGAAGGCAAGGCAAAAGCGCGTTTTGATAATCCTTTGGTCAACAAAACGCATGCTCACCAACAGCAACGTATCAGCTATCTCGACCCAACCGCGTGGTACATTACCATGGCTGGCATGACGGCGATGGATAAGATGATCGATGATGTAAACCGCGTGCTTTAATCATCATACGAGAAACAAACAGACCCAGGCTGGCCCTGGGTCTTTGTGGTTATAGACCTCAACGGTAGTGATTCTGTGAAGTATCTTTCTATTCCTGTCCTCGTGGTGCTGGCGATCCTGTCGATATCCATTGGTGTGGCGCACGTGTCCTTCGCGAGCTTGTGGGCGGGCGATCCAGAAGCGTGGACAATTTTTACCACCAGTCGTATTCCTCGATTACTGGCTATCTGTTTGGCTGGTGCAGGTTTAAGTGTGGCTGGACTCATCATGCAGCAGATCTGTCAAAACCGCTTTGCCGCGCCCGACACCACCGGCACCATTGATTGTGCACTGCTGGGTTATGTGCTGACGTTGGTAGCGTTTGGAGGCGCCAGCCAATGGCTGGACTTGTCCGTTATTGTGGGGATGGCGATGGCAGGTACTTGGCTATTCGTCCATTTTCTCCAACGACTGAAGTTTAAAAATACCGTGCTGGTTCCCTTGATTGGCATTATGTACGGCAATGTCGTTTCTTCGCTAACCCAGTTTTTAGCTTATAAGTACGATCTGATTCAAACCTTGCAAGCGTGGACGGTCGCCAACTTTTCGTCGGTGCTCGCGGGAAATTATGAAGTACTCTTTGTGGCTATTCCGGTATGTGGTATCGCCTATGCGTATGCCAGCCAATTCAGCGCCGCCAGTATCGGCGAAAGCTTTGCCAAAAACATTGGCCTTGATTATCAAAAGGTAGTGCTATTCGGTGTCATGGTGGTCGCGTTGCTGTCGTCCGCTGTGGTGATGATTGTTGGGGTCATCCCCTTTCTTGGCTTAATTGTGCCCAATGTTGTCTCGCTTTTTATGGGCGATAACATTAAACGCAACTTGCCTTGGACGGCCTTTTGGGGCGTGGTGTTGGTGTTGAGCTGCGACATTCTGGGCCGTGTCATTATCTTCCCTTATGAAGTCCCGATTGCGATGATCATTTCTATCTTAGGCGGTGCGGTGTTTATCTATCTAGTGATGAGGGACAAAGCGAATGCGTGATGGTATCAAGCTTTCCCTGGTCGCAATGGGTGTGGTGCTCGTGGCGGGGTACTTTTTAGGGCATGGATTAACGGCGGATAATTACGCGTATTTTCTTTCGCGACGAACCCCTAAGGTTTTGGCAATCACGCTGGCTGCCGTGGCCATCTCTGCGTCTTCGCTGGTGTTTCAAACCATCACCAACAATCGGATCCTGACCCCTTCGATTCTGGGCTTTGATAGTTTATACGTTCTCTTGCAAACCGTTTTATTGGTGGTATTTGGCTCAAGTAGCGTATTGATGATTAATGCCTACGCGAACTTTACCGCCAGTGTGGTGTTAATGACGGTAAGTGCGACTGTGTTGTTCACGCTTTACTTTCGTCGACATCGCGCCAACATCTATACGCTGCTGTTAATTGGTATTGTGTTAGGTAGCGTGTTTGGCAGTATCAGTCAGTTTTTTACCTTGTTGGTCGATCCGAGTGAGTTCGCCATCCTGCAAGATGCGATGTTCGCCAGCTTCAATAATGCGAATCGTGAGCTGGTCTATGTCAGTGTACCGGTCTTAGCCGCCTGTTTGCTGGTGCTATATCGATTTAGCAATCAGCTTGATGTGTGCTTGTTGGGTGAGGATAACGCAACCAGCCTTGGCATCGATACGCGCCGACTCACACTGAAAGTGATGATGGTGATTGCGGTGATGATTGCCTTATCAACTGCTTTGGTTGGACCGGTGCTCTTTTTTGGTTTGATTGTGGTGAGCCTCGCACGACAAATGTTTGTCAGTTATCAGCATCGTTTTTTAATTGTGGCCACCAGCGTGTTGGCCGCCTTTTTGCTGTTAAGTGGCCAGTATGTTGTCGAACAATGGTTTGGGTTTGAGACCACGGTGAGTGTGATCATTAACTTTGTCGGTGGCGGTTACTTTTTGTATCTACTGACGAAAAACAAGTTTTAACATTATGATTGAATTAATTGGATTATCGAAAGCTTATGGCCAAACACAGGTGGTCAATCAAGCCAGCGCACTGTTTCCCCTCGGTAAAGTGACCGCTATCATTGGTCCCAACGGGGCTGGGAAAAGTACGCTGCTATCGATGGCGAGCCGACTGACAGACAGTGATGCCGGTGAGGTGTTGATTGGTGATAAACCACTGAGTGAGTGGAGTAACCAGGCGTTGGCGCAGCGCTTGGCCGTGTTGCGTCAAGCGAACAACGTCAATATGCGTTTTCGGGTGCGTGAGTTGGTTTCATTTGGGCGCTTTCCGCATTCCAAAGGACGGCTAACCGAACAAGACAACGCGGTGATTGATGACGCCTTAGCGCAACTCGGGCTGACAGAGTTGCAAGAGCGCTTTATTGATCAGCTCAGTGGTGGTCAGCGTCAAATGGCATTCATTGCCATGGTGGTGGCGCAAAACACCGACTATGTTTTCCTCGACGAGCCACTCAACAACCTCGATATTCGTCACTCTGTGGCTATTATGAAAACGGTACGAGAGTTGGCACACCGATACAACAAAGCGGTGGTGGTGGTGATGCACGATATCAATTTTAGCGCGTGCTACGCCGATAACATGATTGCGATGAAAGCGGGTGAAGTGGTTGCCAGTGGCCAAGTGAAAAACGTGGTGACTAAACCCATCATGGAGCGGATTTACGAGATTGATTTTGAAGTCGAGGAGATAAACGGGCAGCGCATTTGTCTGTATTATGGCGCCGCCACGCCATCGATGGCCGCTGCAGAGTCTTAAGCGTGTTGTGAATGACTAGCCGCTATTAGCGGCTAGCCGTCTTAGTGTGCTTTGGCCTCTGCGCGTTTGTTCGCCGCTTTTTTAACGGGTGCCCGAGTCAGCCACCAACTTGCCAGTGAGCCTAAAGTGACCATGGCCACACCTTGCCAAAAGGTGAGCGTCAACGAAGTAGAAAGTAGTACTGCCGACAATAAGGTCGATAAAATAGGGATGAAATAGGATAGGGTGGCCAAGACCATCAAATTGCCCTTGAGAATACCTATATTCCACAGCCCATAACCGCCTCCCATGGCGAGTCCAGCGAGCAGCACATAGCCGCTGGTTTGCCATGAAAGATGCATGGCGGGTGCGTCAGAGGCGAGATAGCCCACCCACAAAGTGATCGCGGTGGCACAGAAAAACCAGGTGATCCCATTTTTACCCTGCGCGCGCATCTTGGTGAGGTTGCAGTAAATCGCCCAAATAATCGCACCGCTAAACGCCAATATATAGCTAACCGGGTTCGACTGAATGTTGGTCACAAGGTGAGACCAAGATACGCCTTGCTTGCCTCCTACTGTCCACACCACGCCCATAAAAGCGACGACTAACGCAGGATAGAGCCACAGGCTTACTTTCTGACGGGTCAAAATAACCGAAAACAAGACAGTTAAGCACGGCCAGAGGTAGTTGATCACCCCCATTTCGATCGCTTGGGTGCGGGTATTCGCCCAAGCCAATGAGAGCGCTAAGCACAATTCATACACGACAAATAAAACGCCGCCAATCAGCAAATATTGGCGCGGGAAGGTGTTGAGTTTGGGGAGGCCGACGACGACAATCAAACAAAGAGAGGCAAGCGTATAAATCGCCGCTGCGCCACCGAGTGGCCCAAGCAGTTCGGTGACATGACGGATAAAGGCGACATTGCTGCTCCAAAGCATGATGGCGCCGCATCCGGCCAGCGTATATCGGTTCATGAGGTAGCCGTCCAAGCAAAACCTCTAAATTGCCTTTTTTATTGGACGTGTGCAACCACCATCGCCACTGCGTATTAGGTGAATGAGTCAAACAGTAGTCGGTGGTCGTCGGGCACCGTCAGTGACTCGGCGGTGTGAGGGTATGCGTGGCAAGCAGTGTATCAAGCGGTGTTGGGTAGTCGATAAGAAACCCTTGCACGTAGTTAATGCCAATTTCTTGTACGCAGGCAAGTTTTTCTTCGTCGGAGACCCATTCCGCGACCGTTTTGTAACCCATGGTGTCACAAATGCTGACAATGGATTCCAGTATGACGCGATCGATTTTGTTTTCTCGGTCGGTCAGGTTAGCCACAAATTGACCATCAACTTTAACCACATCCACATTGAACAGCTTTAAGTAATGAAATGAGCAGAGGCCGGCGCCAAAATCATCCAGCGCGACATGCGCGCCATAGTGGCGTAGTTCGTCGATAAAAGAGACGGCTGTGTTTAAATGACTAATGAGGGCTGATTCAGTGATCTCAAAACACAGTCGCTCGGCAGGCAGGACGGAAGCGCTTAATAGCTGTTTGAGTTGTGCCTGAAATTTAGGGTCACTGATTGAGTTTGCTGAGAGGTTGATGTTGAACCTGAGTCCTGACTCTGCCAACTCCGCGGCGCGCGTATTGAGCACATAGTTCACTACCCAGCCATCGATATCGCGAATGTAGCCAAAGGCCTCAGCAGCGGGAATAAATTCCCCCGGGTTCATAATATTACCGTCGGTATCTATCATGCGTATTAATAGTTCGTACCAGTGTTCAATCACAGGCCCTTGTGCGGGTGCCACCTGTTGGCCATAGAGCGCAAAGCGGTTTTCAGTCAGTGCTCGTGTAATTTTCCCCACCATTTGCATGTCGCTGTGGCGTCCCTGCGCGGTGCCTGAGATATCGTTGTAATCCACTATCTGGCCACGTCCTGCCGATTTGGCCTCATACATCGCTACATCGGCGCGGCTCATCAAATCCGAGAGGGTTAATGTCGCATCGTTAACATCCACCAGACCCACACTGGCACTGATGGCAAAAATGCGCTCACCATAGGAGAAAGACAAATGTTCAAGCTGTTTGATTAAGTCGGCGATCGTATGTTTCGCGTCGCGCATATTGCAGTGCGTGAGCAGCAACGCAAACTCATCGCCGCCCAAACGCGCCACCACATCATCACTGCGTATGTTATCGGCTAAGGCTTGTGACACTTGGCATAGGACTTCGTCACCGGCGTGATGGCCGACCGAGTCATTGATGATTTTGAAAAGATCTAAATCGATAAACGCTAGCACGGAAGGCGACTGACTCTCGCGGGACAAGTGATTTTCCATGAGGGTTTCAAAGGCGCGGCGATTGGGTAGCTGTGTGAGCGAATCATGATTGGCGTTGTAGTCTAACTGTGCCATCAGCGCATGCTCATCCGACACGTCTCGCAGCACAAACACATACCCGTGTTCACCGTTTTGGTTACTGGTCAGTGGCGACATAGCCACCGATACATACAGGCGTTTGCCGCCCGCGATAACCAGTTGGTAGGCGTCTTTTATTTGGGTTTCAAAAAAGGTCTCTGTTTGCTGACTGCTAAAACTAGAAAGCAGCACCCGTTGCTGGTTGTTGTAAAGCTCGAAAACCGCGTCCACAGGTTGGCCGAGTGGCAGCACGCTATCATTGGCAACAAGCCACTGCGCGGTGTTGTTGAGGTAGGCCAAGTTGCCCTGATCGTCGATGGTGATCACCGCATCGTTGATGGAGTTCATCACCACATCCAGCTGTTCACGCTCTTGGGCCAGTGCGTAGTTAAGCTCGTTGATTTCGGTATTGTCCCAATTGGCGCCGATCATCCGTACTGTGTTGCCATTATCGTCTAGTTGTAAGCTGGCGAGAGCTCGGAGATAGCGAATCCGCCCTTGGCTATCAATGATCCGAAACTGGGTATCGAGTCGTTGATGATGTGTAAGCGCGTCCTGGAGTGTTTGGTTGATGGTCTCTGCATCATCGGGATGAAGGCGTTGCTGCCAGGTGGCGAGTGTTTCACGGCCTTCGGCCTCAGGGAGATCGTAGAGGCGGTACATTTGTGTGTCCCACTCTAGCCTGTCTTCGTTAACGTGATACTCCCAAATACCGATGTTGGCCGCTTTTGTCGCGGCTTCGAGTCGCCGACGTAAGGTGTCTGTTTGCCGGTTAGTTAGATACTGCTCAGTGATGTCAATCACGGTACTCAAAACGGTTTCGGTTTCTTCCCCCGTTTGCCGCGCCGATGACTGGCGTAGATAGCGATAGGTGTTCGCATCATTATTAAATCGGAAGATCTCCACCATCCGATCGGTGTGTTTGTCGACCAGCAGGCGCATAGATTGTTCCCAGGCGGCGCGATCGTCTGGATGTATGCGACTGATCCAGTCTTGGTAGGTGCGTATCTGTTTGGCATTGATGCCGAGCAAAGGCGCGGACCACCCAGAAAACAGGAGTGCGCCCGTATCAACGTTGAGCTCAAAGACGGCAAGTTTGTTAATATCGAGGGCAAAACGCCAACGCTCAAGCCAACGTTTTTGTTCACGCTGTGCCGCTTTGAGGGCGTTAATATCTTCGACTTGGCTGATTAAGTGAGTGACATGCCCAGCGTGTTTATCCCGCACCGCAGTGACGGAGAGGCGTCCCCATACTATCTCGCCATCGGCGCGTACAAAGCGCTTTTCCAATCGCTTATTATCAGAATGGCCCATGATCAAATCATTAAGATAATCCCCCAGTGACGATTGGTCTTGTGCTCGCGTGAACAAAGACACATGCGAACCGATAAGCACGCGCCGCTCACAGCCAAAAAACTGCGCCAAACTGGCATTGGCATCTTGGATGATACCTCGCGGATCCAGTATCGCCATCCCAATCAATGAGTTGTGCATCGCTTGTGTGAGCAGCGAGTGCTGCTCAATGTGGTGTCGTTGATGACGTCGATAGCTATACGCCAGCTGTGTCATCACCACGCCGGTGCCCATGGCTGCGGCCGCCATTGCCATCCGGGAGAGTGAAGCTTTTTGATCAGCGCTCGCATGAAACGTGAGTGCGCCAAGGGCAGATAGGATGTCAAAGCTAAGAAGCGTGAGTGCGATGCAGATAAAGCCAACCAAGCGGTTTTGCAACGTTGCGGCCAATAAAAATAGGGCAGTCAGTGCGATAAAGGGGTGAGGGGAGAGATAAAGTAAGAGAGTAATTACAGTGAGTGCGCATATACATAGGCCAATCAATGAGCCCCAAGACTTTCCTGACTTTATCACTGGATCATAACGTCTTTGGTTAAAATGATTTTTTATCACTAACAATAGAGGAAACAGTGAAACAAAACCGACAAACTCACTAATAAACCAGCGTAGTAAAAGATAATCAAAAGGTTGACTAGTACCCACTGACTGAATACTCGCTCCAAATATCGCACCCACTAGCGGACTCAAAACAAGGCTGGGGGCGAGTCCTCGGATAAAGGGCCACAGACTCTCGAGTGGATCACCGTAACGTTTGCGCATTAAATGATAGGCTGTGCAACCTATCCCCGCTGTTGCAGTATTGACTGCTGCCATACTGGCACTGAGCAACGGAGGAATACCCATTAGTGTGTCTGCACAGTAGACACCGATAAAAAAACCGACGGCTGCAAACAGTTTTGCGTAACGAGGAAAACAGCTAAACCCAAATGCACCGGCAGCTGAGACATACCAAATAACCGCAAACTCTTCGCTTTCAGGCAACACCGCCAATGATAACCACACCAGCGAGAAACTAATTGTCATCAATACCGAAAAGGCGTGAATCGTCTGACGCACTCGTAGACCGCGGAGCATGGCTCTCCCATTATTTACAATGACCTAGCTGTAGCTTAGCGCATTTTGTCTTAGAGTTAACGACCTTTATTGACTTTCCGCTACCTTTGTCGGTACTGAATTGTTGCCCGCCGTATTGAGTGGCACCTGCGTCCTATTAATTGTTTGGTTACTAGCGCCTCAGATCTAATGCTTTAGTCGAAATTTGATCACTTTCACCGCTATTGAGTGTGAAGCATGGCATTAGTAATCAAAACGTGGCAGTCCTGTGTGTCGTGATACGACCGCATGCCATGACATTGGATAAAATCGGTTCAGTGAGGAACAAAGGTGGCTCGATGACAGGGAACGCAGCGAACAAACAATCATGGTTTTGGGTTGTAATAGGCACCACGTTGTCACTTTTAGTGTTAGTGAGTTGGCGCTTTTTTTCTGAGCAGTTTTATACGGTAGCGGGACTCCTCGCCTGCCAAGCGCTCGTGACCGTGTTGGCGATGAAGGCGTACTCGTCGGCACCCAAGGTGGTACCGGGGCAAGATACCGAGGAAGAAACGCAAACGCTGCCGATGAAAACAGTCGGACGGCTGGCAACGCGCGCTACCATGAATGCCATGAATGCGGCGGAAGTCTCGCATCGCTCGGATATATTAAAAACGCGATTAACCGAACAGTTTTCTTCTGTAGTCGAGGTCACCGAGACCGCGCAGCATATCGAACAGACTTTGTCTGACACCTGCCAAGCGCAAGCGGCGTCTGTTGAGCAAGTAACGCGCATGCGAGATCTGAGCTTGGAGGGGGCCGATAAGCTCACTGCCTCAATAGCGGAAATGCGTGATATTAACCAAAAAACGGCTGAAACAGTGGCACGTATTGAAGCGCTAGACGCTAACGTCAATAAAGTGAGTGATGTCGCACAGGTCATTGATGCGATTGCAGAGCAAACAAACCTATTGGCGTTGAATGCCGCCATTGAAGCGGCACGAGCGGGAGAGCAAGGGCGTGGCTTTGCGGTGGTGGCCGACGAAGTGCGTCAGCTTGCGCAGCGCACGTCACAAAGCACCAGTGAAGTTGCGGCGATCATAAAACAAATCATGACAGAGTCGAGTAATGTGATGACCCATATTCAAACGCTGTCATCGGATGTCGAGGCGGGGACGTGGAATGTTGAGAGGGTGGGAGAGATTTTAACCGACCTCTCGTCCAGAGCCGATCAGGTTGAAGCGGCCGTGAGACAAATGGCGGATGGATCGTCACAAAACAGTGCAAGCCTCGAGCAAATTGCTTCAGCATTGACCCAAGTGCGGACTGGACTAGAAGACAGTGATAACCAGGTCATTGCGCTGAGCCAAGAAGCGGAAGGCTTGATGGAAACCACCGAAAAAACCAATGCCGTTTTCGCTGAGCTGTCTGAGGCGAGCCCACATCAACGCTTTTTTAAAGCAGCCAGCTTATGTCGTGATCGTATAGAGGCGGCGTTTGCACACGCCATTGAGCAGGGTGAGATCAGTAAAAGTGATTTGTTTGATCGCCACTACCAGCCGATCGCGAACACCGATCCTAAAAAATATACCACCCGATTTGATAGCTTGTGTGATCGGATCTTACCGCCTATTCAAGAGCCCATTCTTGAGACAGATGAGAACATTGTTTATGTGATAGCCAATGACAACCATGGCTACGTCCCCACGCATAACCAGCGCTTTTGCCAGCCTCTCACCGGTGATTATGCGCAAGATATCACCGGAAACCGGACTAAACGCTTATTTGATGACCGAACAGGTAGGCGTTGCGGTCAACATACTGATACCATGTTGTTGCAGACCTACAAGCGCGATACCGGTGAGGTAATGCATGATCTTTCTGTTCCTCTTTTTGTTGCAGGTCAACATTGGGGCGCAGTGAGAATGGGGTATTATCCACCGGTATCGGCGGATTAAGCGAAAAGGAGTAGCAATGAATCCAGTTGCGATTGTAACCGGGGCAAGTGGCGGCATTGGCCGTGAGACGGCAAAACTATTGGCACAGCGTGGCTATGCCATTTGCATCAATTATCTTAGCAACAGTGAATCTGCTTTTGCGCTTGTTGATGAGCTTCAAGCGATTGGTGTCAATGCGATTGCGGTTCAGGCGGATGTGTCGAGCGAAGAGGGCGTTAAACGCTTATTCAGCGAAGCAGACAACCGTCTGGGAAATATCACTGCACTGGTGAACAACGCGGGGATCATGTTGCCACAGTCGACGGTGAGCAGTATGGATGCCGATCGGATTAACGCGATGTTCCAAGCGAATGTCACTAGTGCCTTTTTGTGCTGCCGCGAAGCGGTACACCGCATGGCGCAGTCCCGCGGCGGGAACGGTGGCGCGATTGTCAACGTATCTTCCGCAGCGGTAAAAACCGGGTCGCCCAATGAATATGTTGACTACGCAGCCACCAAAGCAGCGCTTGATACGCTTACCATGGGGTTGGCAAAAGAAGTGGGGCGTGAAGGGATTCGTGTGAATGCAGTGCGGCCAGGACCCATCGATACGGATATGCATGCCGCAGGCGGTGAGCCGGATCGCGTCGCCCGTGTCGCGGATAACATTCCACTGGGTCGCGGTGGCTCTACCCTAGAAGTGGCAGAAATGATTGCTTGGTTATTATCTGATAATGCCTCGTACTCGACAGGAAGCTTATTTGATGTGGCGGGCGGCATGTAGCCTTATTTTTTCATCAATTTGTAAGTAACTTGGGCTTTCTCCTGTCTATGATTAATAAGGAGGAGAAAGCCAATGGTTGAGAGCATGATACCCAGTTTGGCGACCTTACCGTCACTGGGTTTATTTTTTGTCATTATAATTGCCTCGTATGTTTTTGAGGACGGTGCGATTGCGCTGGCTGCTTTTGTAGCGGTTGAATCGGTCTTGGCGTGGCACACGGCCTTGTTGGCGATTTTCCTGGGCATCGCAAGTGGTGATATCGCCCTATTCTTACTGGGCCGGTACGCGCGACGCTACCGGCGTTTACGTGCCCGTCTGTTAATGCTAAAAGGCGTCCGTGACGCGCGCCACTTGTTGCGTCGGCATGCTTTTTTAAACCTGTTTCTTATACGCTTTATTCCCGGGCTTAGAACGGTTACCTACAGCCTCAGTGGGTTTCTTTTTATCCCGTTTCGTACGTTTTTATTGTCCGTGGGGATTGCCACCGCCTGTTGGACAGGCGTGATCTTTTGGGGGGCATTCACCATTGAGCACAGTGAATGGCTAGCAGAGAAACAACTCACTGGGTGGGCCTTTGCTATTGCGGTTATCGCGTTGGTGCTGATGAATCGTTTTCTTCGTCGTCGCGCATTGTTAACCCCCGCAAAAGGATCGGTATGACAAAGCCCTCGATGATGCTCATCGGTCAAGCTGGCATGCCCAATTACCCTGTGTCACGGCCGTTGGGCTGGTTTGAGTTTCTGCCTGCTTGGTGTTTCTACACGCCCGTCGTGGTTCAATCAATCGGGCTTGGCCTCTACTATCGCAGTTTGACATTGCCATTGATTGCCAACCCAGGCATCTCCCTTTCTGGAATGGTGGGTGAGGCTAAATCAGAGGTGTTTGCTCAAGCGGGCGACACGGCGCAACGATACATCGCTGCCTATTGGCGATGGACGCGGCCCAATGCCATCACCCCCAGCATTAAAAAAACGCTACTTGCCGAACTTGCGGAGGCAGGTATCACTATGCCGCTGGTGGCTAAGCCGGACAAAGGCTGTCGAGGGGCTGGTGTTCAGCGCATTGATACGGAAAAAAAGCTCTTCGCCTATATCCGCACATTTCCACCCGACAGAGACATTATTTTCCAAGCATTGGCACCTTACGACGCGGAAGCGGGGGTTTTCTATATTCGCTATCCCGGCGAGGAAAGGGGGCAAATATTTTCCCTCGGGTTGAAATACTTGCCCGCTGTGATCGGTGATGGTAAGCGCACCTTAGCCGCGCTTATCCAACACCATGATGCCGCCTCTGTGCGTGGACATCTTTATCATCAGCGCCACCATCATCAGCTTGATGAGGTAATACCAGCTGGCGTACGTATTCCGCTAGCCTTCTCGGGTAGCCACTGCCGCGGTGCCATCTTTAAAGATGGGGCGGCTTGGGTGACGCCGGCGCTGACGGCAAAAATAGATACGATCGCCAAAGACATTAATGGCTTTTACTTCGGCCGCTTCGATATCAAGTTTCGCGATATCGCGTCGTTACAACAAGGGAAGGGGCTGTGTATTGTCGAGATCAACGGCGCGAGTAGTGAGCCGGCGCATATTTGGGACAGTGAGGGGGGCTATTTCCAAGCCATTAGAGCACTTTTGCACCAATATCGGCATTTGTACCATATTGGCGCACGCTTGCGATTGCGGGGGCACCAACCACCTTCTGTGTTTGCTTTGCTACGCGCCTGGTATCAAGAAAGGCGCTGGATGAAGCAATACCCAGGAACGGACTAAAACGGCATGACATCTGCTTGTATGAAGATGATGGCGCCAAATTGCCGCAACATGTACTAAGGTGAGGGTATGCATTCGAGTCTAACCAAAGCAGATAGTGCGATTATTCGTGGTAACCTGGATGTGGCTTATCAGGCACAGCAGCTACTAGCGAGTGTCACGAACGAAGCTTATAGTCGTATGCAGGCTGATGGGTTTACCAGCACCATTGGCCAACATATGCGTCATGCGCTTGATATGTATTGGGCCTTACACCAAGGAGAGGGCAGTGGCGTCATGGATGCAGATGAACGTCGGCGAGGCCATCGTGTAGAAACCGATAAATCCCTTGCCCAAGCTGAGTGGCAAGCCATAGCCAGCTGGTTGCACACGCTGTCTAATCAACAACTCAAGCAGTCGATACACGTATCGACACAAGTCACCTTATATGCCTCCAACACAGTGACCACCCCCTCAACCATAATGCGTGAATTGATTGCAGTGGCCAGTCATGCCACTCACCATTTTGCTATGATGCGCACAGCAGCCCACGATCTGGGCGAAGTGTTGGATAAAGAGATTGGCATCGCCGCCGCGACAGCAAGTTATCAGCGAGAGCAACATCAATGTGCACGCTGACATGGTTGACCTCGGAGCAAGGGTTTGAGCTGTGTTTTAACCGTGATGAGGCACGAGGTCGAAGCCGTGCAATACCGCCGAAAATTTATCAAATCGCGGGAACACGCGTACTCATGCCGATTGATCCTGATGGGATGGGAACCTGGATAGCGGCGAATGAACATGGGCTATTGGTCTGTTTGTTAAATGATTATCAAAGTCAACCGTCTGTTGTGCCCAAGCGTAGTCGGGGCCAGCTGGTGAAATCCGTGGCGAGGGCAAGCGATCTGTCTCAGGTGGCAGCCATCGTGACTGAGCATGAAATGACGGATTTTGCGCCTTTTACCTTGTTGGTCTTTAGCCCGATGAATACCGATAAGACCCAACACGCGGCGTGTTCACCGGTGGCTTGGCAGTGGAATGGACGCACGTTGCAAGGTATCGACTGTGTGCCACCTATTGTCTCCTCTGCGGTGGTAGCAGATGACGTACGTCGCACGCGCTCAGCGCTCCTCGCCGCAAAATTGCGTGATTCATCTTCTTCCGCCCATGCGCTACTCGATTATCATCGAAGCCACGAGCCAGTATTGGGGAGTTTATCTGTGTGTATGCACCGAGAAGACGCCAGTACAGTGAGTTTGACACATATCTGCGTGAACGCGGATACCGCAAATATGTATTACTACGATGGCGCCCCGTGTCGGGTCAGCAGGCCATTAGTGGCCCACTTACCCCTCGAGGTTGATCATGCCATGCCACTAAAAGCCAATACTGGTTCCGACACTTACTGAACTAGTTTCTGCATCGCCTCGATCGGCATAGGTCAACTCAAACGCCATTTTGGGGCCGACGGTAGGCTGTAGTTCAAAACCTACGGTGCCTGTTGCACCCCAGCCAATATCCTTATCTGTGCCGAACTCAGTTTGATAGTAGTTGCCACCGCCGCGCAGGTAGACACTCCCCATTGTCATGGGGAAATTCACTTGTAATCCAACTGGAATATAGGATGAAGTGAGCTTGGTTTCAGTGCCATTTTCATTGTCGAAATCGGCACTGGTTTCGCCATACCCGGTGTACAGGCTTGTGTAATCGGTGACACGTAAAGTGCCATTGACTTCCCAAGTGTGGCCTGTCTCAGTTTGAGAGCCATATTTTACGTCGGTAACACTTGCGCTAGCACCGATACTGAGCGGAGAGGTTTGTGCTTGTGCGGTTGTGGCCAGCAACATACCAGCACACAGTGTGGCGAGCGATAAACGTTTGGTCATAGTAACTATCCTTTTGGCCGAGCGTGCAAATGACGTCATAGATTCAGTATAAGGTGTTAGCGGCGGGCGTACACCAAGCTTGAGTGATATTTGTGCTTTAACGCTGTCTGGTGACAAAGAATCATCATGATCGATTTTAAGTCTGAGTGAGCAGTGCTATTGTAATGCCCCTTGTATGTCAGCATGAACGCATGCGTGTTTGTTTCTCAAAGGGCCCTATAAATGAAATTTGCTGTTCTCAATCAAGCGATCTACGACCACCTTTACCGTGATATTGAAGCCTTTCGCTCCACCTTTGATCTGCCCTGCAATGATCCTGATTCTCTCGATGATAAAGCCGATGATCTGCACACGGCGTTGGCGGTCGAGGAAATGACAGAGCTTGCGGAAGCCGACTCGCTGGTTGAGCAAGTGGACGCTATTGTTGATAGTGTCTACGTGCTGATGGGGCGCGCTGTTCAAATGGGGTCGCGTGGATACCGGGAACAACTCGAAGTGAGCTACATGATTGATATCTTGCTTCAAATCGCCTCGCGCCTAGGTGTTGATTTTGTGACCTGTTGGGATGAGGTGCATAGCAGCAATATGAGTAAAGTCTGTCGCAATCAACAAGAGTTTGCCGACACCCAAGCGTTTTACGCTCAAAAAGGCATTGATGTTGTCGCCAGTCCCAAAGAAGATGGCATCATCGCCAAATGTGCCGCCGATGTCAGTGTCGACGGCAAGCTTATCCGTGAAGGCAAGGTGATGAAATCGGTCTACTATCGTCCCGCTGACCTCGCCAAGTGTGTGATGGCCGAGTTGGCGTAGTCCTACGCTTCTCGCTTGTGTAAAACGCCACCGTTGATCGCGGTGGCGTTTTTGGTTGTGAGAAGAGAATACCGATTAGAGTGAAAGCTCTTATCGCTGTGGTCCAAGGCGCGGCTGTCATAAAAAATTGTCAAAATTGTCTTTTTATCTAGCACGTCACTCGGCCTTTTTTCTTCTATACTTTTGCACCTAACGCTGATTTAAGTCTACGTTGAGGGTTTGCGGTTGATTTAAAGTGGATGATGTCTGTTTTAGTGTAATCACTCAGGTTCCTGAGCGATGAACGCGTCGTTATCCAATGTAGGGAGAATATTGTGGAACATCCTTTTTCACTTGCAGGTAAAGTCGGCATTGTCGCCGGACTGGCCAATGAAAACAGCATTGCGTTTGGGTGTGCTCAAGCGCTGAGCCAAGCGGGTGCCGATGTGCTGGTCACTTATGGCACACCCAAGGCAGAGCGATTTGTGACCCCGCTCAAAGCGGCCATGGGCGATCCAGAACTGATGCTGTGTGATGTGCAGGACGATCAACAACTGGATGCACTATTTGCGCGTGCCAAGGAAAAATGGGGACGGGTCGATTTTGTTGTGCATTCCATTGCCTTCGCGCCTTTGGAAGATTTACACGGTCGCGTGGTCGATTGCTCACGAGAGGGGTTTTCGCTGGCGATGGATATCTCTTGTCACTCGTTTATCCGTATGGCGAAACGCGCAGAGCCACTGATGTCTGAGGGCGGCACGCTGTTTAACATGTCCTACTATGGGGCGGAGAAAGCCGTCGATAATTATAATCTAATGGGGCCTGTTAAAGCGGCGCTTGAGTCGACCACCCGTTACTTGGCAGCAGAATTAGGACCAAAAGGGATCCGGGTGCATGCTATTTCCCCCGGCCCGATCAGAACGCGTGCTGCGTCGGGGTTAAAAGAATTTGAAGCCTTGGCCGTGGATGGAGAAACGCGCTCGCCCCTTCGACGTTTGGCCACAGTGCAAGATGTTGGTCATGCCGTGGTTTACCTTAGCGCCGATGCTGGCCAAGTGTTGACGGGACTCACCCACTACGTTGATGCCGGTCATCACCTTAGGTTTTAAGCGCAACGAGGCTAACACATACTTTTTTTGACTTGATCGATTATTGAGGAGCCCACCATGTCAGGGACGAATAACGAGGAAGTCATCGAGAATAAGACGTACGATGAGATTTCATTAGGCGATGAAGCGTTTTTAGAAAAGCGCCTCACCATGGAGGACATTAAGCTTTTTGCGATTATGTCGGGGGATGTCAATCCTGCCCATGTGGATGATGACTTTGCCAAAAGCAGTCGCTTTCAGGAAGTGATTGCGCACGGTATGTGGGGCGGAGCATTGATTTCTACCGTATTGGGGACAAAGCTACCCGGTCCTGGCACTGTCTACCTCGGACAAACACTCGCGTTCAAAGCCCCCGTCATGCTAGGCGATGTGCTGCGCGTCGCTGTTCGTGTCGATAAAATGGACGAAAAGCGTCACCACATTGTGTTTGCTTGCCGGTGTGAAAACCAACGCGGTGATACTGTGATTGAAGGGGAAGCACGCGTACTGGCGCCCACTAAAAAAGTTCGACGTCAACGCACGGTATTACCAGAAGTGCGCTTATCTGAGCGCGGGCAGTTGCATGCGATTTTAACCGCGGCCGATCACCCTGATCCCATGCATACCGCGGTGGTGCACCCCGTTGACGACAGCTCGATCCGCGGCGCGGTGGAGTCGGCGAAGCAACAGCTCATTATTCCTACCCTGGTCGGGCCTCGTGACAAAATAATGGCGGCGGCGGATAAAGCTGAACTGGATATCCGCGACTTTGACATTGTTGATGTACCCCATAGTCACGCGGCGGCGGAAAAAGCGGTGGCTATGGCACGTGCGGGGGAGATAGAGGCGCTGATGAAAGGCGCACTGCATACCGACGAATTGCTACATGAAGTGGTTAAACGGGAAGGAGGGTTGAGAACTGAGCGTTGCCTCAGTCATGTGATGGCCTTTGATGTGCCGACCTATCCGCGCCCGCTATTTATTACTGATGCCGCCATTAATATCTATCCAGGGTTGGCTCAAAAGCGCGATATTATTCAAAATGCCATCGAACTGGCTCATGCGATTGGCAACAGTCATCCACGGGTGGCGATTTTGTCGGCCGTGGAAACCATTAACCCTAAATTGAATGCGACCCTTGATGCCGCGGCACTGTGTAAAATGGCGGAGCGTGGTCAAATAACGGGCGGTATCTTAGATGGACCGCTGGCGTTTGACAGTGCCGTCTCCGAAGACTCTCGCGTGACCAAAGGGATTAACTCCCCGGTTGCAGGGTGTGCGGATATCCTGGTGGCCCCTGATCTTGAGGCTGCCAATATGCTGATGAAACAGCTGAGCTACCTCGCAGATGCCACCGGCGCGGGTGTGGTGGTGGGGGCGCGTGTGCCCATTATGCTGACCAGCCGTGCCGATGATGCATTGACCCGCATTGCATCGAGTGCGCTGGCGTTGTTGCTTGCGGAGCATCAACGTAAAGCACTGGATAAGTATAAGTAGGCGACAATGGCGAACATACTGGTCATTAACAGCGGCTCGTCGAGTTTGAAATTCGCGCTGTTTGACGTCAATGCGGATCCGGTTGAGGAAACGCGTTGGCAGGGTGTTAATCGGTTAATGGGTGGACAATTTTCCGGTTTGGGGACCCAAGGTTACGCGGTGTCCGTTGATAGCGGCGCGGATGGGCTTTCTATCCCGCCCGCCAACGCAGCGGATCACCATGCCGCGATTGTTTCGCTATTGGCGTGGCTCGAACCGCGAGGCTTTCTTGATAATCTGATTGCTGTCGGTCACCGCGTGGTTCATGGTGGTACGCACTTTCAGCAAGCAACGTCTCTTGATGCGCGCAGCGTCAAGCTGTTGGAGGCATTAACCTCGCTGGCGCCGCTTCATCAGCCTTATAGCCTTGCCCCGATTAAAGCACTTCAGACCCGATTACCCAACATGCGCCAAATTGCCTGTTTTGATACCGCCTTTCATGCCCAGCAGCCCAAGGAGGCGCGCCAGTTTGCGCTTCCTTACGCAATGTATGACAGGGGCTTTCAACGTTATGGCTTTCATGGCTTGTCTTACGACTTTATCTCGCGTTGCTTACCCGAGGTGATCCCGGATTTTGATTGCGACGCCAAAGTGATTGTTGCGCATCTTGGTAATGGCGCGAGTTTGTGTGCTATCCAATCACGACAAAGTGTGGCTTCCACCATGGGCTTTACCGCGCTTGAGGGGTTACCAATGGGAACGCGAAGTGGCGCCATTGATGCGGGATTAGTGCTGCATCTGATCACCGAAGAAGGCATGACTGCAGACGACGTCAGCACGCTCTTATATAAAGAGTCTGGGCTGTTAGGTTTATCGGGTATCAGCAGTGATATGCGCACCTTATTACGCAGCGATAAACCAAGAGCTAAGCAGGCGATAGCGCACTATTGTTATCGGATTGCGCGAGAAATCGGCAGCCTCTGTGCGGCAATGGGCGGTGTCGAACATCTGGTGTTCACCGCTGGGATTGGCGAGCATGCTGCACCTGTACGCGAGCGTGTGGTGGCACAGTGTGATTGGCTAGGTATGCGCTTGGACGCCTCGGCCAATCAAGCCAATCAAGCCTGTATATCCGCATCGGATAGTCAGATCGGTGTGTGGGTGATCCCCACTGATGAAGAGCGCGTTATTGCCGCTGATTGTGTCGCGATGCTGTGATGACGATCGCTTCTTGGCGTTGCCCGCCGCCAATGGGGGACATATTGGCTCAAAAAGGTTCAAGGTGGATTGATGATTGCAGCGCCAGTTATACGCTAAAAGTGTGATATTCCATACAAGATTTTTTCTAAGAGTGCACCGAGCGGGCGTAAATCGTTATGCTAGCGCCGAGTTAGAGGATGCAAGGATGTTGTTATGATGCGCTGGGTATGGGTGAGCGTATTATTGCTTAGCCTTACAGGGTGTGCGCAGAAGCTTGGTCGGCCATTTGATATTAAAAATCTCGCCAAGTCAGACATGGATTTAATTACCGATATTCACATTGCTGAGATTCGTGATCTCAGCGAAGCCCTCATCGTGAAACTGTACAAGCGTAACCCGCGTGAACTCAAAAAAGTGCCCGGCATGACGATTGAAAAACGCGTGGCGCAGTTGATGACGGCAGAACGCCCCGACAATGGCTTTCGAGAGCTGGGAGGAATGGATGGCATCGCGCTGCTGCCTTTAGCCTTTTCAAGTGAATTTGAGGGCGACCGCGTGTTTGCGCTCATGGCGGGTGTTACCGGCATGATCAGTGCGAGCTATAATCATCAACTTGAGTTTTTTTTGCTCGATGATATTGACCAACAAAAACTCTATAACAGTGCTCGAAACCTAGAAAAAATTGCCTGGCTTTTAAACAATCAAAAGGACGAACACGGTCAACTGCTGTTGCTGAGTAATGGCATGGGCAAAAATGGTGTGCCCAATTATAGTTACGAGCGCTTGTTGGGTCAGATGATTATTATTCAAGACATGATGGCCATTATGGTGGCGGACAGTACTAACCGTAATATTAATCAGGTGGTACACAGCATGGCGTCGATGACGTTCTTCCCTATCTAATTAACGAGGCGGCGCAATCACCGCCTCGCTCCTTACCAACCAATTTCTTGGCCTTGATAATCAATAAAGTTGCCGTTTTGACTGTCCGTTAGGGTATCGAGCACATACTTCAACCCTTGGGCCGATGTGGCAGTATTGATAAGGGCATTGGGTCCACCCATTTGCGTTTGTACCCAGCCGGGGTGGAGAGCAATCGAACGAATGCCTTTACTTCGCAGGTCAATAGATAGACTTTTGATCACCGCGTTGAGCGCGGCTTTTGAACTTCGATAAATATACCCGCCGCCTGATTGGTTATCACTCATGCTCCCGACTTTTGAGGATAGGAAAGCGAAAATGGGTGTATGGCCACTTTGGCTTGCCTTTTCAAGATGCGGGGTGAAATGTTCAGCGATAACCAGGGGAGCGATGGTATTGACTTCCAGCACCTCGCGCCAGGCCGCTGTATCCACGTCACCGAATTGATACCCTTTGGGGCCATATAGACCTGCATTGTTGATCAGTAAATGGATAGGCGTGTCGATAAGCTGTAATGCAAGTTGCTGTATTGCCGTATGATCCGTGACATCTAATCCGTAGGTGGTGAGTGTTGAGTAACGGTTTTTTAGTGTCATCAAGTGAGGCGCAGAGCCGGGGAAGCGGCAGCAGGCAATCACCTGCCAACCGTGCTCGAGATACAGCTCAGTGAGCGCCAGGCCAATCCCACGGTTCGCGCCTGTGATAAGAAGTGTTGGAGTCATTGTTGCCTCATAATGGCCGGAAGTGTCCTTCCATTATATGACTAACCCTCCATCGACTTTAAGCGTTTGACCTGTGATAAAGCTCGCGTTATCGCTGGCAAGAAAACTAATCGCGTTGGCGATATCCTGCGCGGTACCCATGCGGCCCAAGGGTGTTTTCCCTTTCATCATCTCAATGACTTTATCGGGTAAATTTTCCGTCATGGGCGTTTCAATAAAACCGGGAGCGACACAATTGGCGCGTATTTGCGCACCGTGACGAGCGAGTTCTTTTGACCAAGTCTTTGTCATTGCAATCACGCCACCTTTTGAGGCGGCATAGTTGGTTTGACCAATATTGCCGTCGGTGCCGACGACCGAAGACAAGCTCACAATCGCGCCTTTCTCTTGCGCCATCATCAGTGGCGCGATAGCTTGTGTCATGGTAAAGACGCCCTTTAGATTGACGTCAATGACCGCGTCCCAGTCACTTTCGCTCATTTTGGTCAGCAGGTTGTCACGAGTGATGCCAGCATTGTTCACCAGCACATCGATAACTGCGTGTTGTTGGTGCAAGCTCTGCACCCAATTCGCGACAGCCTCTTGATCGCAGACATCCAGCGCAACGGGAACGATAACCCGATGTGCTTGCCAGTCTTGCATGTTGTCAATATTCCTATCTAATGCATAAATCTTGGTAGCGCCTTGTTCGACAAAGGTTTCAACGATGGCGCGGCCGATCCCTTGTGCGGCACCTGTAATGACACAGTGTTTACCGGTCAGCATGGTGTTTCTCCTCATTATATTCATCGTGCTTTTCTTGGGCGTTGGGTCACCTAAGCCCCTGCTTCTACGTTGGTATCTCGCGGCCAACGTCAGATAACGTGCAACAACTAGGCCAGTGGTGACATCCTCTATAGTAAATTGAGATATCAATTTGTGGGCGTATGGGCTAAAATTTAATCAAGTTGTCACCTTGTTCGAGAGAGGACCTATGCCGACGTCAATCAATTCGCAACCTTTAGCGCAGCAATACATGCAGCGTCAGCGCGATCGTCAAGATGATCAGGTCAATGGCGGTCTCAATAACTCGATGAGCGTGCAAGAGCGTGCCGAGCTGATCCGTAAAGAGCGAGAAGAGCAAAAAGAAGCCGCAGCATCGGGCGAGCAGCGTGAGGATAAGCGTGATTATCAAGCCCTCATTGATCGTGTGGCGGAACAAGAAGCGCAGAAAACGCGAGCGGATGCCTACAACCAACAGCAACAAGCGCTGATGGATCAGGTGCAAAAAACCATCACACCCAACGGCCAGCAAAACAGTTACAGCCTCAAGGTTTAATACGCCCACCCGCCTGCTTTTTGGTCGCCGCCTTTGGGCGGCGTTTGTGTTTTCGCTGTATGGCTTTCATCTCGCGTTGCAAAAATGTAAAATGTAGTGGCGTTTTGGTTGCTATTCTTTACACTTTTTATTGGCTTAAACCCTTAAAAAAACGCGGTTAGCGACGCTTTTCTCTCACTGTTCAGCATAAGTGACACTATTGGTTAACATTTGATTAACCAGCTGTCCGCTTGTCTTCTCTAGTCCCTGTCACCGTCTAATGCTATCTCTAATGTTACACACAAGGAGGAAGCGATTATGACGTCAACCATGCAAGCACCTGTCAAAACGATTAATCCATTGGGCACAGATGGGTTTGAGTTCGTCGAATACACAGCGCCCGATCAAGCGGGTATCGATGCACTTAAAAATTTGTTCTCGTTGATGGGTTTTGCGGAAATTGCCAAACATAAGCACAAAGATGTTTGGCTGTATCGTCAGGGTGACACCAACTTTATCGTAAACGGTGAGCCCGAATCACAAGCGCAAGGCTTTGCGAAGCAGCACGGTGCGAGTGTCAACGCCATGGCGTTTCGAGTGAAAGATGCGGTACACGCGATTGCGTATGCGGCCAAACAAGGCGCCAAAGTGGTTGAGCCAAACATTGGTCCAATGGAGCTCAGCATTCCTGCGGTATACGGCATTGGTGATTCATTGCTTTACTTTGTCGACCGCTATGGTGACCAAAGTATTTATGAAGTCGATTTTGACTTTTATCCAGACTGGCAATCGCGCCTGAAAGAAGCGGATGCAGGATTGAAAGTTATCGATCACCTGACCCACAACGTGGATATTGGCAACATGGATGTATGGGCTGACTTTTACGAGCGTATTGCCAACTTCAAAGAGATCCGATTTTTTGACATTGAAGGCAAAAAGACCGGGCTGAAGTCGCGAGCGCTGACCGCACCTTGCGGAAAAATCCGTATTCCTATCAATGAGTCAAGTGATGACAAGTCACAGATTGCAGAATATTTGAAAGAGTATAACGGTGAGGGGATCCAGCATATCGCCATGACCACCGACAACATCTACCAAACCGTGCGGACGTTACGCCAACGAGGCATGGCATTCATGGATACGCCGGACACCTACTATGAGAAAATCAACGAGCGTGTCAATGGCCATGAAGAAAGCATCGATGAGTTGCGAGATACCCGGGTATTGATTGATGGTGACGTCGACAGCGGTATCTTACTGCAAATCTTTACCAATACTGTCATTGGACCGGTTTTCTTTGAAATCATCCAACGTAAGGGTAACCAAGGCTTTGGCGAAGGTAATTTTAAAGCCTTGTTCGAGTCTATCGAGCTGGATCAAATGCGTCGTGGTGTATTGGACTAACCGAAACGGTACATAACAAACTCGCTTGAGGCTGCGATACGGGTTATCCGGATAAACTGACTCAAGCCGATAGGGTGTCGTTATTTGTAGACATCCTATGTTATAGGCGCTCCCTTGTGAGCGCCTTTTTTGTTCTTTTTCGCCCACTAACTAGGACATTTCTCGCCCAAAATAAGATTAGACTCTATGATTAGCAGAGAAGCTTTTTCGATAAAAGGTGATTATGAAGGTAGGCAGCCCCCTGACTCGCCCCTCTCTTTCTGCGGGAATCATTACCAAGCTAGCCTTAAGCTGGACCGTACTGACTGCGTTATTTGCGGCGCTTCTCCTGCTGGGCGATTACCAAACGCATAAAGCAGATGTCGATCGCGCCTTGCAAGAGGTGGGCAACAGAGATCTCAGTGCAATGACTGGACATCTATGGCGTGTGGAAACGCAAGCGTTTGAGCAACGGATAGAGCAGCTCATCGCCCAACCTGAGATTGATTATATCCATGTGTATGATGCCGATGGCTCGTTAATTGAGCGTGGCGTGGAGCCTGCTGCACAATCGTTGCAAAAGCGTTGGTCGTTAATTGCAAGAGACGAGGGGAACGAGTATACCCTTGGGCAACTTGAGGTGGCGTCAAATTATACGGCGTTAAATGCCTACTTTGGTGATAGTGCCCAGTGGGTTTTTCTTGGATGGTTGGCTATTTCAGGATTGGGGATCTTAAGCTCGATATGGATTGCGCGTCGCCACTTAGAAAGGCCGTTAGTGGCGCTACACCAGCAGGTCAACCAGTGGGATAATGGCGTACCCACGCCGATTCAGGTCCCCCCCCAATTCCATCATTGGCGAGGTTTTGAAACGCGTTATAACGCTATGATCACGGCGCTAGGGCAACAACTAGCTCAGTTGGAGGACGCGAAGCACGACGCTGAAAAGGCTAGCCAAAAGAAAAGTGAGTTTTTGGCCAACATGAGCCATGAAATCCGTACTCCAATGAACGGCATTATTGGGATGGCCTCGCTGTTAAAAAGCACTCGCTTAAACAACGAGCAACAAGAGTTTGTCGAGATGTTGGAAACATCGTCGATGTCGTTATTAGATATCATTAACGACATCCTCGACTTCTCTAAAATTGAAGCAGGTAAGTTAGAACTGGAACCATTAGAGCTCAATATATTTGAGTTGGGGAAAGATCTTGAGAATCTGTTCATTCTCCGAGCGAAGGAAAAGCAGCTCGCTTTTCGCTGCGAAATAGATGCTGATATTTCCCCTTTGTTGATCGGTGATGCACCTCGATTACGCCAAGTGATGATTAATTTGGTGGGTAATGCAATCAAGTTTACTGAGCGTGGGGAAGTGGTTGTCTCTATCAAGCAGGTGAGTGACGAGGATACGGCCAGTGTGCTTCGTTTTGAAGTGAGTGATACCGGGCCAGGCATTCCCGTTGAAGAACAAAGCCGTATTTTTGGTAAGTTCGAACAAGGTGACTCCTTAACAGCAACCGCCCGAGGTACCGGGCTTGGGCTCGCCATCTCACAGCAAATTGTCAATTTAATGGGGGGGCGAATTACCCTTAACAGTGAAGTGAATGTGGGCAGTGTGTTTACCTTCACCGCGCGTTTTGATTGTGCAGATATTCCTTTAGCCACGCCAGTTGAGGCGTATCTTTTCGCGGGCGCCCCGATGTTATTGGTAGACGATAGTCGTTTAAACATGCGCATCACCACGGCACAATTGAGCAACCTTGGTTGCCAAGTCACATGCTGCATGCACCCGGATGACGTGATTCCTTTAATTCGCGAACGCCTTGATAGCCACTATCCATTTAAAGTGATTTTACTCGATAAAGTGATGCCCAAAATGGACGGTTTTCGCTTGGCTGAACAAATCATTACCACGTTTGGAGATAAAAGCCCTGCGATTATGATGTTAACGGCGGCGCCCGATGCATTGGATAAGCCGCGGATTGAACGCTCAGGCATAGAGGATTACTTAGGCCGTCCCTACCAATTTAATGACTTAAAAGCGCATTTGGTGCGCATCTTACAACAGCGCCAACCGACACTGGGGGTCGTACGATCTACCGGAAAAGGCACATCGCTGGCTGGATTGCATGTCTTGGTCGTGGAAGATTCCAAAGTTAATCAACGAGTGACTGAGGCGATGTTGACCCAACTAGGGATACATGTTCGCTCGGCTGCCGATGGTGAGCAGGCGCTGGAACTGTGGAAAAGCCAACCTTTTGACGCGATTTTCATGGATTGTCAGATGCCTGTGATGGACGGTTACCAAGCCGCTGAACACATTCGGGCACAAGAATCGCGCTTTAATCGAACCCCCATTATTGCACTGACCGCCAATGCGACAACGGAAGACAAGGAAGCGTGTTTAGCCGCGGGTATGGATGATTATATTGCCAAACCGGTCAGGCAGCATGAGCTCGCGACCATGTTGAGAAAACACACCTTTACCTCGCAAACTTACTTAGTGACGCATTAATGACGTAATACAAGGAACGTGAGCTTAGTTACAAAAATATCAGAAAAAGTAAACAAATCCTGGGGCGGCTCACGCCATTTTCGTTAGGCTTCTAATCTTTTGGTGGGCGAAACACCTAAAACAATTAGAAAGCAAAACGAAAAGAGGAAACATGAAAATCAATAAACTGCTCTCAACGGCAGCTGCGTTGCTGCTTAGTCTCAGTGCGCATGCGGGTCAGCTCAATGTCATGGCGTATAACATTATGCAGCTGAGTAACCTTCAGGATTGGGATCAGGCAGAGCGAGCGGCCCGTTTGCCGCAAGCCATCTCTGATATGGACACTCAACCGGATGTGATTCTGATCAGTGAAGCCTTCAATGCTGAGGCCGAGCAAGCGATGAATCAGCTTGCAAGTTTGTACCCTTATCAAACTCCCAATGTTGGGCAAGACTGCAGCGGGGAAGGTTGGGACGCCCTCACTGGGGATTGTTCTAATTCGTTGTTTGTGGTGCGAGGCGGCGTGACTATCCTATCTAAGTATCCCATCTTGACTCAAAAGGCTCATATTTATAATCACAGTTTAAAGGGCAGCTGGGACTATCAGGCTAACAAAGGCTTTGCATATGCCAAGATAGATAAAAACGGTGAGATTTTTCACCTGATTGGTACCCATTTACAAGCCACACATGATGGGATGTCTGACGAAGAGCATCAAGTTCGTCTGGGTCAGCTGGGAGAAATCAAACATTTTATCGACCAGGCAGCGATTTCCGCTGACGAGCCTGTGATTATTGGTGGTGATATGAACGTGGAGTGGAGCCGCCAGGATGAAATTAAAGACATGAAAGCGGTATTAAATGGCGCATTGCGGTTCACCGAGCCTGAGGTAACGTCTTTTTCCGCCAAGCATAATTGGTTCACGAAAGCGAACGCGTATCACTTTGAATATGACCTTAACTACAACACGACGCTAGATTATATTTTGTGGAGCCGTGACCATGCAGTGCCTGCCAATCAACCTGAGATGAAGGTGGTGCAATTGACCGCCAACGATGACTGGTATTGGGACTACCTTGAAGGCGAGTGGCCGCAAGCGGCTGGACAAACCTATCATGATGGTTACTACCATGAACTCTCTGACCACTATCCAGTCATGGTACAGTTTGAATTTGAGTAATTTCAGCGCTTGATAGAGTGCATTGTTACAGGGCTCAAGCATGTTGAGCCCGCTTTCCCTCCCTCCCTCCCTCCCTCCCTCCCCCTATTAACGTTATCCAGACACCGCTAATTTCTTCCCGTATGCCAAGACAGTCTGGGATTTTGGACTACGCTTACTGAAAGGATTGCTGGGTATCTCACCTTGGATAAGGTTCCACTGAGATAAGCCGCAGCGTTGATTACTCTCTCACTGACTGCCTAACGATAGCGCTAGGTCGTTTGAGGACAACGATGAGAATACGAGGGAAGCATGAGTAGGCCGCGTTTCCATGTCATCTACGTTGACGATGACGCGCTCACATTAAAGGCGATTGGTCGGGTGATTCGCCGCTTGAAACCGAGTTGGGCTATCAGCTTGATTAAGAATCCTACCCATTGGGAGAAAGGCCTGTTAGATGATCAGTCCCCTTCTCTGGTGATCAGTGATCTACTGATGCCCAAGCTAAAGGGGGATGCGTTATTAGAGCAGGTTCGAGCGCGCTTTCCTGGTACGATACGTGCCCTGATAACAGGGGATACGCGCCAAAAAATTACCGAACTCGCGACGCCTAGTGTGCACTTCGTCCTACCCAAACCCTTCTCTGAAGATGACTTTGATAATGTGCTTAATAGTGTTGAGCGCCTCTATAAGTTGCCGATTGATGCTGAAACGCGTAACCGGTTAGTCGGTATTGAGGATTTTCCCGTCTTGCCTGACTGCGTGCGCCGTTTACGTGCCACGATTAATGATCCCCATTCAGACATGGAACAAATTGCACGAGTGGTCAGCGAAGAGCCTCCCCTAGTTGCCCGACTTTTACAGCTTGCTAATTCTGCTTATTTGGGCTTTCGAAACCGGACTTGGTCAATAGAAACAGCGATTAATCGGCTGGGCATTCAATCGGTCGAGTCAATTGCTGCCACTATGGTGGGACATAATGCCTTTAAGCACTTGTCCACCAAGGAGCACTATGAAGTGGTCGACGAACATATCGAACTGGCTAATCTAAGCAAATCACTGGGTGTCTTTTTAGGGCACGACAAAGCGCATGCTGAGCGCTTATATCTGGCATCTGTCTTGTCATCGTTGGGAGAGTTAATGGCACGAGAGCTAGGTTGTCGGGAAAGTGGTAATAATCCCATTTGTGATTTACCCACTCGCTTTGATACCGCGCTCATTGTGTCCAGCTATATCGTTATCTTATGGGGCTATGATTTTGAGCTTGCAGAGATTGTGTTGGCAAGCGGCGCCATTCCGTTATCCCCTGAAAGTGAGCGAACCAAGGATGGCGCGCTATTGCATTACTGCCGGCAGTGGATTCACGCGAACGATATCGAGAAAGCGAAACTTTTACAGTCTTGGTCGGCGAATATTGGTGCTTTTTTTACTCAATCCTACCAGGAGACGATCTGAGTGTGTTGGCGAGTAATATACGAAATCGTTGTTTGTTTTTTCCTGTCCGGTGAATAGGGAGGGAAAACGTGAAGAATAGCGATATGTCACTAGCATTGTTTAATCAACTGGCAATAGCGATATGCATCGTCGATCATGAGTACACCATTGAGAGTGCAAACGCGTGCTTCTTTGCTCGCTTAGCAGCAAAACCAGGTACAGTGGTTGGACGCTCACTATTGGCATGCTTTCCTGACCACCGTCAATTTTTACAGCAAAACATCGATTCGGTCTTCTCGACGCAAACGCCCTTACAGTCCTCCGGCTCTGTCATCATTGATACATTTGTGGAAGTGGGTAGCGACGTCGCTCATAATTGGCAAGATACCGAGTTTCTTCCCATCCCGTCAGCGTGTGGTGTGGTAACACAGGTTGCGATTTGTTTTTACCGACCCACAGCGTTGGCGGCCTCTAAGCAAGACACACGCCCTAGTATTTCTGAGAGTCAGCGATTCAAACGAAGCTCGGACGCCTATCAAGAAGTAGTGTCAGAGCTTAAGCAGCTTCAAGGGCAACTACTTCAGTCTGAGAAAATGGCGTCGATTGGGCAAATATCGGCGGGAATTGCCCATGAAATCAATAACCCTATCGCTTTTATTTCTTCCAATATCCGCACCTTGTACGACTATCTAGAGAAATTTTCCGCTTATGTCCATCAGTTGGATGAAAAGATTGATGCGAGTGAGAACAAGGTGTTAGTCGCTGATAGGCAGGCGCTAAAAGATAAGCTCCAATTGAGCTATTTACTCGAGGATGCTAGTGAGCTGATTGAAGAGTCGTTAGAAGGGGTCACGCGAGTGATGACGATTGTCAAAGATCTCAAAGAGTTTTCCCGTGCTGATAATAGCGAATGGGTTTTAACCGATGTTCGTCGCGGTATCGACTCGACACTGAAGATTATCCACAACGAAATTAAGTATGCGATTGAAATAGAGAGAAACTACTCGCCTCAGACACCTGATATCCTTTGTCAGCCTATGCAATTGAATCAGGTTTTTCTCAATCTGTTGATTAATGCCGCTCAAGCGATTGAGGGCGAAGGGAAAATAAACATCGATGTTGCGCCTCTCGATGTTGAGCACTTAATGATAAAAATTAAAGATACCGGTCTCGGGATCCCTGATGAAGTGCTGACGACGATTTTTGAGCCGTTTTATACCACCAAGCCTGTGGGGCAGGGAACCGGGCTTGGGTTGTCGGTGTCACGCGATATTATCGCTGCACATGGTGGCCAGATAACAGTAGAAAGTGAGCAGGGAAAAGGAACCACGTTTACTATCGTGCTGCCTTGTTCCGATGGCTGCGCCGACGAAATTGCCCCGTCTGATGCAGAAGGTATAAGAGGAGACTAAAGCGCATGATGGCGTACACGGAAATCTTACTGGTTGATGATGAGCCACATATTTTGCGCGCATTAAAGCGAGAGTTACGTCGTTTTGTGGCGCATATTCATACCGCAGAGTCGGGGCAGCAGGCGCTCGATATTTTAACCAAACATCAAATTGGTCTTGTGATTTCCGATTACCGCATGCCGAATATGGACGGTGCAGAGTTACTGATTAGTATTCACCAACGTTATCCCGATATCGCGACCATTATGTTGTCCGGGCAAGCCGATCTACCGGGCGTTTCTCGAGCGATTAATACTGGTGCGTTGAGCCAGTATGTGAGCAAACCATGGGACCGCGACGTGTTGTGTGACACGGTGAAAACCATTTTGACCCATAAACACGCGTCTTTGCCCAACGACACACTGACGGCTTGCTTTTCAAAAGAGGCGCTCAACGAGAAAATTCAAGGTATGGGGGTGGATGCAAAAACACCGTGGTTGGTGGCGATTGTTGATAACCAAGGCACGAGTAATCTTAATGAAACCGAGTCGGTGATGGTGGGGAATCAACGTCTGCAAAGGGTGAGTGAACACTTGCATGAGTTGGAGGTATTTAAATGGTATCGGATCGCCGACAAATTTATTGCTCTATTTGAGTATTCATCAGAAGGCCACCGGTTGTTAAGCGAACTGATTGAAAGTTTGCACGCCGCAGAAGAGAAAGGCCTGTCGACACAATTAATGATCAGTGCCCTTCGCTCTTGGCAGGAATTGTCTTTTGATATAGTTCAGGCGCGTAAAGCAGAAAAAATACCACTTTATGATGCGCTCTATTGGCTACCTTGCCCTGAAGAACATCAAGACGACGCATCGTTACGCGCCTTGATTCATGATATTGAGGCCAAGCACTTCGAGGCATTCTTTCAACCTCAGTTAAATATTGTAACCAATGAAATAGATGGTTTTGAAGCGCTAGTGAGGCGTCGACTCGCATCGGGACACTACCAAAGCCCTGCGGAGTTTTTGCCGTTATTGAGTCAATATCGACTTGAAAATGTACTAACCACCTCGATGTTTGAGCAAGCACTGGAAGCGATTGGGCGACTACGTCAGGCGGGTTACGCGAAAACGGTGAGTGTTAATGTCACTGCAAAACAATTAGAGACTGGGTTTGTGGTTGATGTTATCCAGCACCTTTCGCCGCACTACCCCGATGAGATTGCACACCTTGAAGTCGAGTTGGTAGAAACTGACCGGATTGATGACTTTTCATTAACGCGCCAGCAAATGGAACGTTTGAAATCCCTCGGGATCTCCTGTGCGCTAGATGACTTTGGGACTGGTTTTGCGGGGTTTGAGTCCATGTGCGACCTCCCCTTTGATGTGATAAAAATAGATGGCCGCTTTGTTCGTAATATTGGTCAGAGTGAGATGGATGAAGTGATCCTGACTTCAGTGGGTCAGAGTGCGCGGCTGATGAACGTCGAGGTGGTCGCTGAGTGGGTACAGAATCAAAACCAAATCGACTTTTTGAGAGAAAAGGGGTGTACGCGAGTACAAGGTTATGGAATTGGCGCACCGCTCAGCGGAGATAAACTCCTTGAGTTTTTAGCTAACTTTAAAGCACAAGAGACGCCTTATTAACGAGGAAGACTGTCATCATGAGGCATGATTTGCGATAGCATCACTTTTGTGTCGGAGTAGGGTGATAGCGGCTGTGGTGCCGTGGACTGATGAGGTGAGTTGTATATCGCCTTGGTGATGGCGGACAATGTCGTAGACATAAGTTAACCCGAGCCCCATGCCTTGTCCAACCGGCAAGGTGGTAAAGAAAGGGTCGTAAACACGATGACTCTGATCATGCGGTAACCCAGGCCCCGAGTCTTTCACGGTGATGGTGCACGATTCACCATTGTCTTCACCCTCTATATCAATACTGTGTGCAACGTCTGGAGTACCGCGATCACAGGCTTGCTGTGCATTTTTGATCACTTCTTTAAACAGCATTACCAGCTCATCATAGCGTCCCATAACTCGGGGGAGTTGATACACGCTAGCGGCAATCGATATCTTGATATTAGTCGGCGGTGATAGAGTGTTCAGCGCCTCATCAATCACCGTAAAAATCTCAACGCCTTGAAAGTGTTGGCGTGTTTGTTGGTTATAGCTGGAGTACTGTTGTAAGGCGGAAACAATATTGACTACGCGTTGCACACAGTCGTTGGCATCGGCAAGGCTATCATTAAAATCATCATAAAGGTCATCGACATAGTGGCGATTTTTCCAATGAGTGAGGGTTTCAAGCTGCTCTGATTGGTGAACAACCTGCTCGGCAATCTCAGTCCACTTTTGGTAGGTGCCAAGATATTCTTGGCATATTTTTAGGTTACTTTTCACTGCGCCGATGGGGTTATTGATTTCATGGGCAACTCCTGCCGCCATGGTCCCAATTGAGGCCATTTTCTCGCTTTCGACCAGCTTTTCTTGCGTTTGTTTGAGTTGATGGTTTATCTCACGGAGTTGGTCATTGGACCGCACTAAATCGGCCGTGCGTCGCGCCACCTTGCTTTCTAGTGTCTGGTTGGCTTCTTCTAGCCGTTTTTGGTAGGTCGCGGTTTTATTCTCGGACTCACGTAATGCTGTAATCATATTACTAAACGCAGCGGCCACACTGGCCAGTTCATCCTTCCCGTGGGTTGAAATGCGTACGTCTCGCTCGCCACTGGCGATGGTATCGGCAGCATTTTTAAGTTCTGATAAGCGCTGAGTGAGGTAGTTCCCCAACAGATAAGAGAATAAGGCCACCAATAGCATCTCGCCTAGCACAATGAGCATGCTCCAGTTTTTGGCATCTTGTATCTGGCCAAGCAGACCCGTCATGTCAAATCCAATCCAGACCGAGCCAAATTCAATATTCGACTCGGAAATACTCGCGCGTACATCATATAGTCCATCCGTAACGGACTGTGCATTCATCTCAAGAATGTCTGTAGTGAGAGAATCAGGAAGGTCCCCGGCTGATGATAGGATGCTTCCGTTATCGCCTAAAACCGCGACATACATAATATCGCTGTTATGGAGTAGCTCTTGAGTAAAGGAGTCAACAGTGGCGAGATCGAACGATAACACCGCATTTTTTACCGTGGAAGCGAATAACTGGGTTGTTGAACTGGCACGTTGGTTGAGCCCTTGATAGTTGGTGGTTTCTAAATAGTTGAGAGTCAATGTCAGCAGAATCGCCAACAGGATCGCCTCAATCAGGGCGACACCTAAGATGGTCTTTAATCGTAAGGACATGGGCTAGTCACTCAGCAAGTGTTGCAACAGCGTAATGTTTAACGCTCTTACATCGTCCCAATCCTCGTTCTGCGCTGGCTCTATCCCTTTAAAACTGATATTTCCCAGCAGCGTTTGGCCTTTTTCACTGTTATTGAGGGAGAGAAAGGCCGCTTTAATCGCATCGGCGACTTGAGGGTCAAGGTCAGGATGAAATGCGAACGCATGAGGCGTATAGCCGGGGGTTTTCCATAATACTCGCAACTGTTTGCTAACCTCGGGATCGGTATTATTAAACGTCCGTTCAATGCCACCACCAGCAATAAAGAAATCTCGCGCAACGTTTAAATAAACGGAGTCATGAGACGAGACATATTGCGGTGTAATGTTTATGCCTTGATTTTTCAGCGCCGCGCGAGGCACTACACTGGCTGCGAATGCCGCTGGTGAGGGAAACGCTAAGCGCTTGCCATCTAGCTCCTCAAGGGAGGTAATGGACGTGTCTTTCTTGACGACTAAAATACCGTGAATCCGCTTATCTTTTTGCTTCGCAAACGCTTGGTAGCCGGGTTTTTGATGGAAAACCGTGTAGTGATAAGGATTCATGTACGCGACATCATATTCACCGGTGAGTACACGTCCTTCGAATTCGGGAATGTCTTTGGCAGTACGAAAGACAAGGTTGTACCCTGATTGTTGAGAGACGTATTCTAAAATCGGGCCCCAGTTGTTGGCCAGTGTAATAGCAGATTGTTGTGGCACGATACCAAAGGTAATGTCTCTCGCTTGAACATTGCCAATAACGGCAATGCTTAGCAATAATGACAGTAAAATTTGTTTCATCTGATCATCCCTCACCCAGTAACTGACGAACTATTAGACAGTGTAGTTACCTGTATCTATCCTTGCCATGCAATCCTGTGTGATTAAGTTAATGAAATCAGGTTGTAACCTACGAACCGTTTTTTTCTTTCTGAACTCAGGCCACATTGCTCGCCCTCGATGACAACTTGATGTTTGCATACGAGGGCGAGAAAAGTGGCAGTCATCTTTCGAAATGATGAAATTTTCAGGTGGCTAACGAGACAAAGTGGGAGGTGAGGGTTTGATAGTCAGTACCCCAATGATGACGGCGCAAGAAAGCATAATGCAGGTGAAAGTTGGCAACGGCGGATAATTTAACGTGAGCGTTGCTAACAAGGAGGCGAACCCATAACCCAGTGTGTGCGCCATGGCGATATAACCACTGACTCTTCCCGGTTCATGGTCGAGCCGTTGCATCGCTTGGCTGGTATAGGCGGGAATCAGGAGTGCACAGGCGCCAGATATCACCACCATTGCCATCACTAACGCCGCAAAATGTGGCACTAATAGCAAGGCATAACCTATCACCATACTGATTGCGCCAAGGCTTAGCATACGCTCGGTGCTCAGACGCTGTCTTTTTACCACTAACACTTGTACGGCTAAGGTGGCGATACCGCTTAACGTCAGCAAATAGCCGATGGCTTGGCTAACTTTATCGGCGGACCATTCGGTGAGGTGATTGAGCATGGGGGTGAGATTGTATTGCAACAGAGCAATCGCTGCACATACGGCAAGACCGTAACCCATGTAGGGCCAAATGGCTTTTGGCGCGAGCCATAGATGGGCGGATGAATGAGGTTCGTCCTTCTTATCCGCGCAGTGAGGCATCATACTGATAGCGATTGCGCCTAATAGTGGCAGTAATAGCATCAGCGTCAGTGACGCGTAGGGGCTGATCAATAATACGGCCGAGGCAATCAACGGGCCAGCTAATCGGCCGAGGCTTAAGCCAATACTGATGGAGGTGATCGCTTGCATACGACGCGCCTCACCGGCGAGTAACACGGCCCAATGCTGATTGGCAGGCACCATCCCTGCAACCGTTAAGCCGTAGATCACCCGTGCCAGTACTGCGAGCGCTAACCAAGGCCATTGGATAGCGCTGCTTTGCGCGCCCACTGTTGCAGCGAGCAATAACGCAAAGCTAGTCGCCATGCCGATTAGCGCTTGCAGGACCACAAACTTGGGACCATATTGGTCGCTGATCCGTCCCCAAAATGGCGCGGCGGGGAGAAACAACACGCTCCCTACAGCAATAATCACTGCCCATGTCGACAGTGAAAAGCCACCTTGCGCCACCAGTAGGGGGAGCGAGACCAAGAGTCCGTTCTGACCGATGCCCATCAAAGCCGCAATCAAGGTCAAAGTGATCGGTTGCCACCTTGCGGTTTGTCTCGCCGCTTGTGTTTGTGCGTGGGCCATTACCAACCTGCTACTTTTTGCATTTTAGCTGTGGAAGAGGTGGACGCCGCCAGTGTCCAATCAAGTAGGCCGTGGTGATGGGCAATATCGTACAGTGGTGTACCGTTAATCGCATTGATAATGGTGGCGGCTCGCCATGCCGCAAGACTCAATTGCGGCTCAATAATGCCATGACAATGCGTGCCGACATTCATCATATACAACGATTGCACGTAGCCTTCACGCATCTTTACTCGGTAGTGCGCATTCACACTTGGCCGATCTTTGTCATCGAGATCGAGACAATCGCGCAGGGTATCGAGACACTGAGGCAGGGCACGAGAAAAGCCGGTACACAAGATAACCACGTCTGCATCGACTGTCGCTGAGTCACCGGTCAACGTTGCCGTTGTGGTTAACTGGTAACCGGATGGATGCGATTGCATACCCGTGAGTGTTTGTCCTGGAAGCAGTCGCCACCACAGCGGTGACCGGCGTACATATTTGTCATGATAGAGGCGCTGATATAGCCCTTGTAAGCAATTCTCGGTGATCCCATCACTGGCCAGCTTTTGTTGTGCCAGCTGAGTGTGTTTGACCTTGGGGTCGAGACCGTGAAACTGCTCTGCATAATCAGGCATAAAGTACTGATCAGTAAACGGGTTCTCATCCAACCCTTGTAGGTTAGGGCGGCGAGATATCCAATCAATATGCGCGACTTTGCCAAATTCACCATCAAAGAGGTGCTGGAAGACATCGGCACCAGTTTGGCCACCACCAACAATGGCAACTTTTTTACCCTTCAAGTCCGGTTGTCGAAGTGCCAGTTCGCTGGCATGAAAGACCTGATCACCCACAAACGGCGCAGCACAGTCAGGCATAAACGGGTGGGTACCAGTACCAAGGATCAAATGATCACAGGTCAATTGTCCGTGTGGCGTATTCACCGCGAAGCCTGAGCCGTGTGGCGTAATGTTAATGACGGGGGTGTCGAATTGGGTATTGGGAAGCTGGTGAGCCACCCAAGCCATATAATCTGAAAATTCTAAACGCGAGACCGTCTGTTCGCCCCGCGCCGTAAAAGGATAGAATTTTTTGGTTTTAACCAGATAATTAATAAAGGTATAAGGGCTGGTTGGATCAACCGCCGTTACCATGTCTTTCAGGTACGAGGTTTGCATTTTGGCATCATCCAGTAATAACCCAGGATGCCATGCAAAGCGTGGCTTTTGCTCAACAAACAAACTTGAAATCGTTTGAGTGTGGGGAGCCAGCAGTGCCGCCGCACTAAGATTAAAGGGGCCAAGCCCGACACCTAAAACAGAGTAATGCCTTGTCATCACTGCATCCTTATTGCGCATAATGTGCGAAAAAATCGTTACGCTCACATTGCAACAGTGCGGCGCGCTTATGCGGGAAATCGAATTCTTTTTGTTTTTTCATGCCTACGCCACGACTAATACGTACCACACGCCAATTTGCCGCGTTCGGCTCTCCCATCACATTTAAGGTGCGAGATTCGGTTAAAAAGCAGTAGTGGATGATCGATTGCGCCCAAGTACTAAAAAACTGACGTCCTAAAAAATGCGGATTGCCGACCAGCATATGGATACCACGATCGAAAGCATCGACATCGTAGTAAGGCCCAAGCCGGTCTTCGGCGACCCAATAAATTTCAAAGTAGCCGAAAGGCTGTCCATCAAACTCGCCAATCACGGGGATAAGGTGTGCGTCATGGTGCGCCTTTTGTAGATATTGGCGATGAAAGTCGAGCGAGCCCTCTAATTCCCAAATCGGGGCTATATCCGGATGGTTATGCCAGGCGTGAAAGCATGCGAGATCGCGTTCTATTTCCACCGGACGCAGCGTCAGGGTGCGTTTGAGATGATAAAAGTAGCGACGATAGAACACGCCTTGTGGTTTCTCAGGCCGCGTTGGGTGGGTCAAGCCGTTCTCTGCGGTTTGGTACGTCGCATTGGAGGGGGCCTGAGCTTGGTGCCAAATCGGGCAGTGCTGTTTAAACTGCGACAGTGTCAGCGGTGTGCCGGGGGCGACGACGGATTGCAGAGCGTGAGGGTAATCACTGGCATACAGCGCTTGGCATTGATGCTGATAAAAGGCGTGCTCAATGGCCGACCACCAGAGCGATTGATCATTGCAATAGCGCGTGGTTAGCGTCGCGGTGTCCTTGTCCGGCTGGTGCAGCACGAAGGTCGCTTTGGCTTGACCATGCTCCATCACGTCGATGAGGTGATAAGACGCGTCGAGCGAGTGGCTGCGAAGTCCCACGGTGCGATCAAGATTGACCGGTTTAAATACCCATGAGCCCAGTGAGTTATCACCATAAAATGGGTTATCGATATCCGTGTAAATTTGACTGGGATCGGCCAGTGTCGCTTCATTGTGATCGGCGAGGAAGGTGGTAAAGTTCCGTTTCCAGTGCAGGGTCGGCGAGTCGAGAAGATAGTCATACAGGCGGCTATCCACAGGGTGGCTCGCTCGCCACGTTGCGAAAGCTTGACGGCAGACCTGCCACAAACGCTGCTCGGTGACACCGGTGGCTTCGCTGATCGCCGAAAGTGTATTGATTAGTGTATTACCGATCAGATAGTAACTCAGATATGGGTCAACCTTGTCGGCTGTGACGTAACAGCTGGGTAACCCTTCACTGAATGCATCGGGGAACAGCGTCGGGGCAGGGTCGGTGACCCAAATACCTTGGCAGTCTCTGTACATCATGGCATTAGGCAAACCGTGCGCGGTACGCAGCAAGATATTTTGCTGGTGGGCCAGTAACAAAATGCCATAATCGCTGCGTGCCAAACACAAGGGATACAGAATATGGTCTAAGAAGGCGACTAACCAATGGTGTGCAGCGTCATGTTGTGACAATTGATGATGCTGTGCGGCTTGCGCGATCAGTGCGCCAATTTGACTGCCTTGCTCATGCGGCTGGTTGATACTGGCGAGCAGGTGGACATCTTGATCGGCTTGGTGGGCGAAAATATTGTCGCGCAAGCTCACCAAAGGCAGTGATAAAGGCTCACCTTGCGCGGACAAAATGGTGCACCAGACCGGCTCCTCGATAAAGGTCGTCGTGGGGGTTCGCTGCTGCAGCGTTTTCCCGGGGGCTGCGTTGAGCATTTTACTTAGTAAGGTACCACGCTTGGCTTCAGTGGCGGTTAATAGTCGTACCGAGTTAGTGAGCTTGACAGGCAGAGAGACTTTTAACATCCACTGATGGTCGGGATGATAGATGGCGCGTGATGATGAGGTGGCCAGCCAGCCGCTACTGGTCAAGGCTAAATCAATCACGCTGTTTTTGAGTGCACGTGCGTCATCACTGTCACGCCACGCTTGCGCTTGTAGCGGATGCATGGGCAAGGGAAGCCAGCCTTGCGGCAAATTGGCCGCATGGGTTAAGCCCACGCTATCGACAAACAAGGATTGCAAGGTGTCGAGTACATCATGGTTAACCCCTTCACCTGTCCATTGCCCCGGCGCAACCGCAAACCATTCAATCGTAAATGACTGGGAAAACTCGGGTAGATACGCTTCTTGCTGTTCAGGCGTCAGTGGTTCATTGCTCTTGGGGGCAGGGTGCATGCTATGTCCGCCGGTCAGAGACTGCTCCGATTCGATAAAACGCTGAGGCCAGCGGTCGGCGAACCTGTGTTGCCAATGTGCCTCTGCCCGTTGCACATAGGTGTCAGACTGGCTAACACGTGATGCAAAGCGGTCGAGACGCTCGCCACTGACCTCAGGCACTGATTGCGCGATACGGCAAACCGCATCGGCAAAGGTTGTAGGGACAGTTTCACCGTCGCTACCGCGCCACAGTATCTCACCTTGATAACGATGACGGCCGGTTGCTGAGGTGTAGGTGAGCGGTAACAATAATTCTCCCTGTTCACACGGGAAACAGGCGTGGTCAGGCTGACCTTTTATCACCCGCGTGTGTGGGTGCTCGACAAACAACGCATTGAAAAACGCATTCAAACTCAGGGGATGTGTCATGACAACTCCTTACAGACACGGGCTTATTGGGCAATGTTGTGGTGCAACTATGGTTGAAACACATTGGGAGAAAAGGCGCCCAGCGAGGACTGGGCGCGAAAAGGAACATAATTAGAACGTGGCGCTGTAGCTCAAGCTAAAGGTACGGCCAACGCCGGCGTAGTCAAACAGTGCTGCGGCAGTTTGTTTCGATGGTTCAGGCTGTTCACTGTAGGCGTTTTGTGCTTTACGACTCCAAATGGTTTGATATTGCTTATCAAGTAGGTTTTGGATACCAAAATTAATCTGGCCTACTGGTAAGGTATAGTAACCATTAAGGCCGACTAACTCGTAGCCTTCTAGTTTATATCCTGCCTCGTCCGACAAATCACCAACGTGTTGGAGGTTGAGCTCGGTGCCCCAATCGAAGTTATCGTAACCCACTGCCGCCATCGCGGTGGAAGGGCTCGCATTGTAGATACTCAGCTCATCCCAGCTACCATTGTGCTTGGTTTCGCTTTGCACTAAGTGACCCTGTGCACGGCTGTACCAAGTGTCTGTGAGATAGTATTTGATTTGCCCCTCCAAACCATAAATACGCTTTTTGTTGCTATTTAATTCTAAATCAGCGCCTTTGTACTTATAAGTTTTATCGGAGAGGGAGTAATACGCGGCAAGCTGCGCATTGTAGCCTTGTTGTTGGGTGCGCCATCCAAGCTCAAAGGAGTTCGTTTTAGCACCGTCAAGAGGCGTATTATTAACGTTTACGCTATTCGATATTTTACCAGTATATTCTGTTTTCTTTGGATCATTAGATGCATTTTCATAAATCCCTTTCCCATAAAATTTACCAGGATCGGGCATATTAAAGCCTTGACTAAAGTTAGCCCAAACCTGTTGATTGGCTGTTAGGTCATACTTGAGACCTGCATTCGCAAGCAAAATATCCTTGTCTGTGGTGCCGCCTGGGATGGCATCGAATTTTTCAAAGGAGTTACTGAGGTTAGAGTCAGTTAACTCTGCGATTTGCTGGTTAAAACCAACAAAATCGTCTCCTTCGTAGCGAGTATACTGATAACGTAAGCCAGCGAATGCGTTAAGCTTGTCGCTCAGAGACCAGTCTATTTGAGTAAATATACCCGCATTCTGTGTGGTAAAGTCGGGATAACGACCGACATCCCCGATGTGTTTGAATTTGAGTCCATTGCTCGCGTAGCTAGTGGCAGCTTCATAAACGCGTTGGAGCGCATCAAACTCCTCATGATTATAATCGACTCCATAGTTGAGTGTGAATGCCCCCATTTCTTTCTCTAATAGCAGCTTTGCTCCGAGAACACTATTGCTCTGCTCTGAACCACTCAGATTAGCTCCTCTCGGGTAGGGGAAGTATCCAAATGTTTCTTTACGATAATAAGCTTGGGCCAGTAAGGAATGGTTAAAGACATTAGCATTACTGTATTGAGCGTTGAGCATCATTCGCTCTGTAAAGGGTTGCTCATCTAGCTGGAGTCCATCTGAGCGTTTAATTAGTGAGCCATCTTTAAGCCCCGTAAACATATGCCCATAATCAATCCCATAATCCGTATCTTGTTGACTGTCATAGTATTGAGCAGTTAGGGAAAGGTGCTGTTCGTCATCAGGGGTATAATCCAAGCTACCCATCACATCAATGCTGTCATTGAATTGGGTATCGGTTTGGGTCACATCGGGCAGGATAGGATCGCCATTGCCGTCGTAGGCCGCGCCTTTGCCTTCATACGCTACGGATAAGCGCCCTTGCAAGGTATCACTGCCACCGGAGACCGCGACCGCGGCTTTTTTGGTCAGGTCGTCGCTGTTGTTAAACCCAGTGGTGACGCCGGTGTGAACCTCAAGTTGCGCATCACCCGCTTCACCGCGTTTGGTGATGATATTGATAATACCACCGGTAGCCCCCGCGCCATAAATGGAGGTTGCGCCTGACAGTACCTCAACACGTGCGACATTAAAGGGGTCGATACTATCCAGTTGGCGGCTGATGGTGCGAGCAGCATTCAATGCCACGCCATCAATCATAATTTGTGCGCTGCGGCCACGTAGATTCTGTGAGGCGTTGGTGCGCGCGTTGGTGCTGCCAAAGTCAAAGCTTGGGATCAGCTTCCCGAACGCCCCTTTTAAAGACTCACCGCCTTGAATTTCACGGGTTAATTCTTCATTGGTGATCACCCAGTTGGTGCTGGCTGAATCGGCGATCGTGGTTTGAATTTTACTGCCGGTGACAATGATGGTTTCGGTATTGGCCGCAGAAGGGGCGGCATGGGCGAGATGGGCGCTGATCACTAACGCCAGCGGCGAGAGCGAAAAGCCGACTGCTTTTTTGGTGTTCATAATTATCCTTATTCGTCACAACGCTGCAGGGCATGATGAGGCTGCGTCCCTGCAGTACTTCTTCGTCACTACCTTAATTCCAAAATCAAATGATAATGGATATCATTATGATTATTGATATTTACTCCTAATGTCAATACATTGATAACCGAATTGCCACATTTCACCTAAATTGGTGAAAAATAACGCATAAAGGACGTAAAAAATGCAGGGGAATTATTGGCAAGCGGCCAATCAGAAACTGCTCGCAAAAGCGATCAGTGAGCTTCATTTTGAAAATGCGATTACCGTTGACCACCTTGAAGAACATCGGTTTAGGTTGGCGTTGCCCGATGCAGAGTGGTGGTTTACGGGTACGATGAATGTTTGGGGAATGGTGATAGTAGACAGTGGCAGCGTGTCACGGGGCGACAATCACCATCCGGAGTTGATGACATTGGTGATGGACTTACAGCCTGTTATCGATATGGCGCCTTTGCATCTGGGCGGTTTTATCGAGGAGTATCAAGAAACACTCATGGCGGAACAACAGCATCTCGCGATGCTTAGCAGTCTGCCAGCCGATAAACTCGTGTCGTTATCAGAAACCGATCGCCAGCCTTACTTGGATGCTCATCCCAAGGCACTTGCCAATAAAGGGCGATTAGGGTGGGGCCAGCAAGATAGTCATCAGTATGCGCCTGAGTATGGCAACACATTTGCGTTGCACTATCTCGCCGTGCATCGAACGTGTGCTCGCTATGGTTTTAGTGATGGACTAGATCAGGCCTCTTTACTCACTGAGACCCTATCACCGGCCGCTTATGATGCACTCATGACGCGCTTAGCGGTCGATGAACGGGATGATTACCTGATAATGGCGGTGCATCCGTGGCAGATGCAGCGTTATATCTACAGCCAATATGCGTCTTTATTCGCTTCAGGTGACATCATTGACCTGGGTGCGAGTACAGAACAGTGGCGTCCACAGCAGTCGATTCGTACCTTGAGTCCGGCGGATGAACAAGGCAAGTATGACGTAAAAACAGCGTTAACCATTCTCAATACCTCCTGCTATCGCGGCGTACCGGGGAGTTTTATTGCGCATGGCCCAGTGCTGTCAAAATGGCTGTCAACCTGTGTACGTCAGGATGCGTTATTATCGCGTCTTGGTATGCATGTGCAGCAGGAAGTCGCCGGCGTGTACTGTCCGCAACCTTATCAAGCGCAAGTTGACAGCTGTTACAAATATCACGAAATGTTGGGATGCGTTTGGCGTGAACGTGCCGAAAGCCTGTTGCCGTCTCACCAGCGACCCATGAGTATGGCGACCTTAATGCAAGCGGGTGGTGATGGGGTCAGCTGTGTCGAAGCGCTGATTACGCGCACCAAGTTAACGCCTAGCGAATGGTTGCAGCGTTTGTTTGATCACGTTGTGGTACCCCTTTATCACTTATTGTGCCAATACGGAGTTGGGTTAGTTGCGCACGGACAAAACATTACCGTGGTACTTGAAGGCGATATCCCTGTGGGCTGCATGATCAAAGATTTTCATGGTGACTTACGCTTTGTCGATCAACCGTTTCCAGAGTTGGATGGCTTGGATAAAGCCGTGCGAGCGGCGATCAAACACTTACCGCCACACTATCTGGTGCATGACTTATACACAGGACACTTTGTCACCACACTGCGGTTTATTTCGCCGTGGTTTGTATCTCTTGGAATAAGCGAGGCTGCATTCTATCGTCAATTAGGTGATACCCTTCGTCGCTATCAACAAGCACACCCTGAGCTTGGTGAGCGATTTAGGTTGTTTGATGTGTTGAGTCAGACTAAAGAGAAGGTGTGTATCAACCGGGTTAGATTTAATATTGGCTACGACGATAGTAACGAGCGACCGTTACCGATGTTTGGTGAGCCTATTACTAACCCTCTCGCGCAATAAAGAAACCCGCCAGTTGGCGGGCTTCTTCGGGTCAATCAAGCCAAGCGATTACTTACCGCCCTTGCTTTGTTTAGTTAGCTCTTTGATAGTGCGGCTGATTTCACGGCGCTGCTTAGAAATTTCCGCATTTTTGATGATGTGATCATCAACGCGATCTTCGTAATCGCCTTTCATGTTTTTGATGATCTCCACGATCTCTTCATAGGACATCTCTGGCTGGATGTAGTCGAGCAAGTTTTCTAACAGCACCACCCGCTTTTGGTTGTCACGGATTTTCTTGTCGTTGTCCTGGATTTCGCGCTTCAGTTTGTTCTTTTGTCGTGAGTGCTTAACAATCTCGTATACGCTGGTCATAGTAGTCGCCTTCTATTTTTTGAAGTATGAAAAAATTAAACCACAAGCGCTGCGGCAAACCCAGTCTTTTTGCGCTTGAAGTGGGGAGTTTTTAAACACTTGAATGAAACAGGCGGGTGAAGAAAAGACATTGTGAGGCCAGTTTATCAACAACCTCATTAGCTGGCTAAACCGTCACCCTACCTTCTTCGCTGATTGATGGTGGCAACGATAACAGGTGAGCATTGACAGTGTCATGACACATATCAAGGCTCACCGATAGCGTGGTAATCACGCTCAGTAGTCGGTTGGGCTGCCCTCGAGCTTGACCGATGAACCGGATGTTTTCATCATCGCGCCGCGCAACATGGCTTGCACTAGCTCAGTGGCATCGAATTTCGTCAGTGCTTCGTGCGCCCCGACTTGTTTGGCACGGTCGACACTAATATCACTTGATAGCGAGGTGTGTAATATCAAGTAAGCTTCCGCCAGTTTATCGTCGCTGCGGATTTCAAAGGCTAGCTCATAGCCATCAATCCCAGGCATTTCGATATCGCTAACAATAATATCAAACGGCTTGCCGGCTGAGGCGGCATTTTTCATCATTTGCAGCGCTTCTAGGCCGTTATTGGTGACAAAGTAGGGGATGTTTATACTATCAAGCGCCTCTGATAATTGCCGTCTCGCCGTCAATGAGTCATCGACCAAGAGGATATTCATGGGTTTGAGTTTCTCACGATCGACGTCGGCTAAGATGGGGTGCAGCTTGTCAGGATCAGAGGGGAAAATGTGCTCCATAATGTATTCAACATCAAGCAGTTGCACCAACTTGTCGTCGATGTTCATCACGCCGGTAAGAAACGCGCGTGTTCCTAAGGTTTCCGGTGGCTCTGAAATAGAACGCCAATCGCACTCGCTGATCTTGTCGATTCCACGGACCAAAAAGCCCATCACCCGGCGCTGACAATCGGTCACGATAATGTAGCAAGACTCCCATTCTGACTTAGCCACGGGTTTGTAGCCAATCGCTTTTGCCATATCAATGACAGGGGTCGCGATGCCACGGAAGCTAGTGGTTCCGATCACCGTTGGGTGAGATCCCGGCAAATCCGTGAGCGGCTGAAAAGGAATGATTTCTCGTACCTTCAACGTGCCAATCGCGAAAGATTGGGTGGCGGTGAGGCGGAACATCAACATGCCTTGTGCTTGATTCGCTTTGCTCTTCATAGCATCACTCTGCGTGTTATCGTCAGTCTTCTGTTTAGGGTAACAGTGTTGTCTTTAAACACCTATTCTTACCCCAAGGATAGGGCTAACGGGTGAAAAGATAAAACTTTTGCCTGCTATTGTCTCACATTTGAAACTTATTGATAGTCTCATTTAAACGTGGTGTATACCACGCTTTTAGGCCACGGTTTTTGTTAAGATAGCGAAAGATATAGGCTAAGTGAGCCAGTCATTTAGACGTCACCTTCTGCAAAGAGGTTGCCTGTGGCTGTATCTTACCTAAAATAAGAAAGAACACGCTTTTTGTCTCGGTACTTGAAAGTCTCAGTGCAATGCGACACAAAAGCCCCAACATTGAGGCACGTTAGCAAGGATTTACGTGTCCGGATAAATGCGAATGAGCAGTAATACGACGGTTGAGTAGACTATGACCAATATTTTAGATTCGGTAGATTCGCGGACACGATTGGTGGGTGAAAACCGCCTCGAGCTTTTAATGTTTTACCTTGGCTCTACCCAACCTTTTGCCATCAACGTGTTTAAAGTACGTGAAGTCATTAAAGTGCCAAAGCTCAACCAAATGCCTGGCTCCCATCCGAACATCCGTGGCGTTGCCATGATTCGCGGCAAATCTATTCCGGTGATTGACCTACGTCAGTCTATCGGCATGGGCTCGATAGGCATGTCGGATGAATGTAACGTGATCGTGACTGAATATAACCGCACTATCCAAGCTTTCCTCGTTGGGCAGGTGATCAATATCAAAAACATGGGCTGGGATGAGATCATGGAGCCGCCCTCCAGCTCTGGGCGCAATAATTACTTAACGGCCATTACTCGCCAAGACTTTGATGGTCAAACGCGTTTAGTGGAAATTGTGGATGTGGAAAAAGTGCTGGCTGAGATCGTTGCGTATGAAGTTGGCGTTTCTGAAGATGTCCTCGACCCGCAACTGACCCCTTATATGACGGGGCAGCGAGTACTGGTTGTCGATGACTCATCCACGGCGCGCGCGCAGGTTAGTGAAACCTTGTCGCAGTTTGGCGTTGAGTGCATCATCAAGAAAAATGGTGCTGAAGCACTGAACTTGCTCAAGAGTTGGTGCGATGAAGGCAAAAACGTGAGTGACGAAATTTTGCTTATGATCACTGATGCGGAAATGCCGGAAATGGACGGTTATAAACTGACGCATGAAGTGCGCTCTGATAGTCGGATGAGTGATTTGTACATTGCACTGAACACCTCACTAAGCGGTAGCTTCAATGAGGCAATGGTTGAAAAAGTGGGCTGTAATCAGTTTATCTCTAAATTCCAGCCCGACCTTTTGGTCAATGTGGTGCAGGAGCGTTTGCGCCAAGTCGTGGCGAGTTAAACCGCCTAGACACCAGTGAAAACCAAAAGCGAGCCGTGGCTCGCTTTTTTTATTGAACATTGAGGGGGTGACGATGAAAACGGTATTTTTGATGCGCCACGCAAAATCGAGTTGGGATGATCCGAGCCTCGATGATCACGAACGTCCGCTCAATCCGAGAGGATTTCGGCAAGCGCCGCAAATGGCGGAGCGCTTGAATGCTTGGTTGCACCAGCCACAAACGATTGTGACCAGCACAGCGCAACGCGCGAAAGATACGGCAGTGCTGGTGGCACAAACGCTGACCGATAAGCCGCCCATTGTTTTAGAGGAAACGTTATACAGTGAGCATGCATCGGCAATCATTCATACCATCCAAGCACTCGAGTTAGAGCATGATGTGGCGATGATTATTGGCCACAACCCCGCACTAAACAATTATTTGCATGGCGTGGGAATGACTAAGGATAACTTGCCGACCTCAGGTGTGGCGGTGGTGCAGTATCCCGTCGAGCACTGGACAGAGATCGCGAATACGCATGCACAGCTTTGCTTTCTCGACTGGCCTAAGCGACTTCGAGGCTAGCGTCGTCTATGGAACAGGATGCTGTCATATGCATACTAGATATGGTGCGCTCTGAACTATATTTAGCGCTTGGATTGTAAAGTTATCTACTGTACCTGTGGATAACCCCGTTAATTTCTTTGTAGGCAATGGCGGCAGTACGCGCGAGTCGTGGAGAGCAACCCCAAGACGATCGATTGAACAAAAAACAACCAGCTTGATTGACGCGATATGGCGGTTTTTCACTTGTGTTGCGGTAAATGTGCGATACTCGTAACACCTTGGTCGTACGCGTATTATGGGGGATCGGCTTGGTAGCAAATTTATTGGCGTTCACAGGAGAGCAGTCGTGATCACAGTAGACAAACATGAGGGCTTATCAGTCAGGGTGGCTGTGCTCAACGAGGAAGTCAGTGCCCAAGAGGTCGAGTTTTATCTCTTCGTCCCTGGTGAGCTTAAGTTTGGTAAGCATGTGCTTTCTGAAGATGAGTTTTACTACCGTGTCCTCGCCAATAGTCGAACGTATTTTACGTCTCGTTATCATCTGCCCTTGGTACATGCTCGCCTAGCCAGTCGTGACAAACTGCCAACCGAACAATATCGAGTGAGCTTGAGTCTCTATGCGTACCAGTATGCCTTATCGCTTGAAAAAGCGACGCACGATTTTTTTGAATCCGTTTCTGGGCTAGAGGATGAACAAGCGTTAGAGCAGTTAGAAGATACGATAGAGATGGCGGTGGAGATTTTACGGCGACTCCGGCGCTACAAACCGCAAAATACCAAGCTACTCAAGTATTACCATAATATAGACAACTATTTATCTTGGTTGACGGAGCAACGTTTTCTGTCGTTATTAGCCCATATGCCGCGTGGAAACGTCTACAAGGGGGTACGCCAGCAATTGATTGAATTGTGCCAAGCTGAAGAGGCACACCGCCTCGTTAACCGTTATAACTCGGATAAAGCACGGCGCGATCCCACTCGTATGGTCAATAAGATGCGCTTGGCGCGCCGCTTGATTGAGTTTCCCGTGACGATTCGCCAAGTGCCGCAGGCGCTAGGTAAAAACCTTAACAAACTGGCTAAAGCGTCCGCGACGGCGTTTGTGATGTTGTTTGTCACCACTGTTATTGTCCGTGCACGTCAATATTTAGGCGAAATCACCCTATCGTTCGTGTTGGCCATGGCGGGTGTGTATGCATTGCGAGAGATCTTTAAAGATGATTTACGTGACGCGTTGTGGCGCTGGATTCGTAAAGGACGTCCCAAGTGGCGAAAACGTTTTATTGACCCCACATCCAATCGACAAATAGGTCGGCAGTTAGAGTGGCTAGATTATATGGATTTTGCTGCCCTACCCGATGAAGTGAAGAAATTGCGTCGTGGCAAACTGCGTCAACGGGAAGAGGCGGTAGTGCGTCTTAAAGTGAAAACACAGTTAGAGACAACCCGTTTTTTGTCGGGTTATGACACCACTCGTGACGTGTGGAAATTTGATTTCCGCTCTTTTTCTCGCCTTATGGACCGTGGTAGTCAGCGCTTATATCGGCTTAATGAAGGCCAAGTACTCAAAGATTCGGTTGAAAAGCGGCATCAGTTTAACCTTATTAGTTGTCAGCGGTTAAAAGGGCAGCCGACGGTGTATCAGCGTTGGAAAATTACGGTTAACCGCTCAAAAGTGGTCGATATAGAAGAAGTGTTTGATTAATCACTCATCAATAACTTGTCTTTATGATTTAAGTGATCGATGCAGAAAGCATAAAAGTCGAGTGCGGATAGCGGCTTGGCGAAGAAGTAGCCTTGGAATTCGTCAACGCCCATCTGTTTTAGGCTGGTGAGTTGTTCTTGTGTTTCGACGCCTTCGGCTACCACACAAATACCGAGCTGATGGGCCATATGACAAATGGTGTCGACTAACACATGCTGGCGCGGTGTATTGGCCATGCCGGTGACAAATGAGCGATCAATTTTGACTTTATCAAAACTCAGGTGGCTGAGTACCGACATGGATGACCAACCCGTGCCGAAATCATCCAGCGCTATCCGAATACCGACGTCGCGCAGTTGATTCATCAGCAGATTGAAGCGACCAATATCGTCGATGGTCATCGTCTCTGTGATCTCAAAAATCAGTTGTTTACGTTGTTCTGGGTGATCAGCAAATACAGTGATCACATCGGCAATCAAGGACTCGTTGAAAAACGAGTCAGAAAGGTTAATCGCAATATCAATATGGTCATTAATGGTTTGCCATTCGGTGTTTAATGCCAGATAAACTTGACGCAAAAGCCAAGCACCGAGTGCCCGACCCAGACCAGATTCCTCGGCGATATTGATGATGACCGCTGGATTTATGGGGCCAAACTCAGCATGGTCCCAGCGAATCAGACACTCACAGCCAAGGCGTGTTGACGTCGCTGCCACCATGGGTTGGAACAAAACATAGAGTGTCTCTTGATAAGGATCGTCAAGGTGAGCTTTGAGCTCATCGCGTAATTGACGACGTTGCTTCGCTTCTTGCTCGTACTCCGCTTTAAAAATATCAACACTGTCTTGCGTCACAGGCGCTTGTTTGGCTCTCATCAGTGCAAGGTCTGCGTTGTTTAACAGTTGATTGGCAAACTGACGATGATTTCTGATGACGTTGTCATCCAAATCGAGGCTCTTTGCGACGCCAATAGCCACCGCTAATCGATGACCTGGGTAGACACTGTCGATCGCGCTTCGCAGCGCGTTGCACAAAGGCTGAGTAAAGAAGCTCAGCTGACGATTGTCGGTGTATGCGAGAACCGCAAACTCATTACTGCTGATCCGCGCGCAAGGATAACCGTAAGGCAAACACATGCTTTTTAATTCATTGGCCAACTGTGTTAGCGCGACATCGCCTTGTTCGTATCCCATCAGGTCATTGATGTCTTTAAAACGACGAACATCGATCAGCAATAAGGTATGTATTTGTTTTTTATGTGCTGCTTTGTAGAGATACTCCAAAAGGTAATTGCGATTGGGTAGGCCAGTGAGACTATCGTGCCATGCCATTTTTTGCTGTTTGCTACTATTGCGATAGAGGCGAAAGGCGAAAAAAATCAATAACGACATCAGTATAATGATGGCCGCGTACATGGTTTTTATTTGGTCTTGTAAAAATTCACGCTGTTCGATAGCTGCCGGCCCGGTAAAATTATTGACCATCAGATTTCGTACCTGAGGAAGCACAATATCCATTTCATGAAGAAGGCCAGAAAGTCGCTGTCGGTCACCGTTCAATACCGCTTGCTCATGTTGCTGAATTAAACGAAAAGCACGTTGTACCACGGGCTTAGCATCAAATGCTTGGCGCATGGGCGCAGCCTCTTGGCTGCTTAAAAACGTATCATAACGGCTCCATAGGATATCATAAGAGAGGACAAGAGATTGTTTGTCTGAGGCCGTGGCGAGGTACAAAGCGAGCTCATTACGAAACTCTAAGGTTTCGAGTTCCATTTGTGCTAAAGCCCATGCTGACAATTGGGTATGCAGTGCCTGTCGTGCGTAGGCATTATGAAACTGGTAAAGCGCTGAGGCCGCGAAGGCTAACGTGGTAAATGCAAAAATGATGAAACCGATAAGAGGGCGCTTTACCATACCAATATATTCCTTTACTGCTGTGTTTTGCCCAGCTGCTTGTGGTTGAGTCGGGAAGCTCGTGGAGTAGGCAAAAACCGTGGTTGAGCTAATAGGGCTGTTGTTATTCTTCTTCTAATATTTCGATATGGTTAACTTGCCATACCATACGACTGTGCAAAATCTCATTATCGTACTGATTAAATTCGGATAATGGGTAGATAACCCAAATCGGCCCTTTGTCGCGAATCGGCATCCATTCGCCATTTTTCTTAATGGCGAAAACAGGGTTGTACTTATTAATCTCGTCACTCGGTATTGTTGACCAATAATCATTGAGGGCGTGAACTTTCAATGCATGGCCTTGTTTGTCATACGTTTTCAGCAGTTTTTGTGCTGACACACCGAGAAAAACCTGCTGACCTTCCGTCCAAGGGGTTTCCGTTTCAATTGTGCGGTCAGCCAGCTGCATCAGCTCCTCACGAGTAAAGGATTGCTTGGCGACATCACCATAAATGGTCAAAATCGGTCTTGCTTCGACAGCATGACTGACCAGCATGAGACACAACAGCGCCAGCAAAATGAGTTGGTCGGTATAACGGCTTTTGCGGATAGTATATCTGGGATCGTACGTTGTCATGTCACACTCCTTATTATCTCCATCTTTTTAAAGCTAGTTTGTGATTGAACCTAACTCAAGACAGAGCGGTGACCGCCATGATATACGCTCCGAAGGAAAATGGGAAAGGGTCCATTTCTCCCGTAGTAACGGCGGGTGGATCGTACAAATCGATCAGACACAGTCACGAGATTTATTGTTGAATTGAAAAAGAAAACTGCCCACGCATAGGGCTAGGGCAGTTTAGCAAAGCCCGATAAAAGGCATAAGCCGGTCGGGCGACAAGGGGCAAGCGAAGGAGTCTTGTCACTAAAAACATAGACGCTAGCTTGGCGGGTGTCTAATTATTTTTCGATAATTGGTGTGGCCTGTTTGTTTAAGTAGGCAATAATATCATCCGATTCGTACATCCAGCGCGCCTCACCGTTTGCCTGTTGGATACGCAAACAGGGTACTTTGATTCGCCCTCCCCCTTGTTCAAGCTCTTTTCTGGCATCCATGTTGCGCTTCGCGTCTTTGGTCTGAAGCGGTAAGCCGAGTTTTCGGCTTGCCTGGCGCACTTTTACACAAAAGGGGCAGGCCGCGAATTGATATAGAGTGACCTGCTGTGCCAATGTGTCCATCGCTTGCTTTTGTGCTGCGTTTAATTGAGGGGATTTGGGTTGGGTCAATGACTCAACAACCAGAATAATTTTACCTAGGATCCAACGAATAACGCCCATATAACCTCCATGCGTTGACAACGGCATAGAGTGTAACACGTGATACACGTTTGCCTATCTTGAGGTTAGATTGTCCCCTTATAGAAACAAAGCGTTTCTCTCTAAAAACAGGATGGCATTGTACCCGTTAACCTGCCTGTTAAACTATTGTTTCACTTACCTCATGATAAAAAGCAAACGATTACGAGAGTATTATGACACTGCAAGCCATTGACTTTACTGCGCCTGATGCAGAGCAGGCGTTTGTTAAATCCCTACGTGAAACAGGTTTTGGTGTATTAAAAAATCACCCATTACAGCAACAATGGGTCGCCGATATCTATCAGCAATGGGAAGGTTTTTTTAATACCGAAGACAAGCACCGCTTTACCTATAAGCCCGACACGCAAGACGGCTTTTTTCCCTCAAAAGTCGCAGAGACCGCGAAAGGCCATACCAAGCGTGATCTGAAAGAGTTCTTTCATTATTACCCGTGGGGACAGTGTCCAGACGCCTTGAGAGGCAATTTACAGTCTTATTACGAGCATGCCACGCATTTAGCGGAAACCTTGCTCTCGTGGGTTGAGCGCCAATCACCATCAGATATAAGTCAACACTTCTCGCAACCACTTTCTAGCATGATTAATGGTAGCCAACAGACCTTATTGCGTGTCTTACACTACCCGCCGTTAAAGGGTGATGAAGAGCTTGGGGCGATTCGAGCGGCTGCTCATGAAGATATTAATTTGCTGACAATATTGCCTGCTGCCAATGAGCCTGGCTTGCAAGTGAAAGCGAAAGATGGGAGCTGGTTAGATGTACCTTGTGATTTTGGTAATTTAATCGTCAATATTGGTGATATGCTTCAAGAAGCATCCGGCGGTTATTTCCCTTCTACCACTCACCGTGTCGTGAACCCGGAAGGTGCGGATAAAACCAAAGCGCGTATCTCGCTGCCGCTATTTTTGCACCCTAAGCCAGATGTTGTACTGTCTGAGCGCCATACGGCTAACAGCTATTTGATGGAACGCCTCCGTGAGCTTGGCGTGATCGAGTAACACACTTTTATGCTTGCCGAGGTCATGTTTGACGCTCGGCAAGTCATGTCTGTTTACGTTTCCCACCGTGTATGCGCTACCATTATCGCAGCGCGTCTTCGACACGTTGCGCGGTTTGTGCATCAACCCATTGATGCCAAACGGCAGGGTAGCGGCGAAGAAACTCGTCTGCGGCTATTTCACCGTCTGCCTGGTAGGTGTCCATCCAAGCCAGCATGTCACTCATTACTTGGTTATCGTATTCACGGCGGCTGATATAGTTAAATGCCGCGGGCGCTTGTTTGGCAAAGGATGCTGTGGTTAGCGAATGCACGGGAGAGGTGGGAAATGCGGTGACCTGGGGGGAACGGCAGTCCGCTTGGGTGATACATTGTTTGTAGTGCGCTAAATTGACATCGGCACCCAAATCGACTTTAACCATTTCATACTTTCCCATCACAGGGGTCGGCGCCCAATAATAACCAAACCAAGGTTTTTTTCGCTCATTGGCTCGTGCGATGGTACCGGCTAAGCCTGCCGCAGAGCCTGGGTCGACAATTTCAAAGCCGGCTTTGTCCAATTCAAGGGCGTTAAAAATGTGCTGGGCTGAGATTTGACATGTCCACCCCGCCGGGCAGCCCATAAATGCGGCTTTGTCAGGGTCTTCAGGGTGAGGGAACAGCTCTGGATGCGCTTTGATACCTTCAATGGTCGCTAACTCGGGGTGTTGATCGACCATGTATTTGGGTACCCAAAAGCCTTCGTTGCCACCTTGTGAGAATGCATCGCCTGCATACCTTAACCGTCCTGCTTGCACGCCTTTATCCAACATTGCTTTGTGTGAGTTTGTCCAAAACTCTGGGGCAATATCAGGCTCGCCTTTTTCTGTCATTGAGACGCCAGTAGGCATGGTGTCGCCTGGGACAAGAGAAGCATCACACCCATACCCATGGGCTAAGATAAATTGATCAACATGTGCCATGAGTGTGGCTGAGTTCCAATTCATATCCGCGATAGAGACCTTGCCACATGCCATCTCATCGCTTGCTTGGGCGAGGGGGGAGTAGGCCAGTATTGAGCCTATCAGTAGCCGCTTTAGCGTCCCTTTCATGATGTGTCCTTGATAGATGAGTGCTTTATGTATCGAAAAAGTAACATGGGCGAATAGGGCGATCTATACTCAACGCAACCGATCTTAATAAAAATACTGAAATCCTTATTAGCGGACGACAACGAACGCCATTATGCCAAGAAAAGAGCAACTTAATGCGATAGACAAAAACCAAGAAGCCATCGCTTTAGCTGTCACTCACGCGGTACTTAAGTTGGGGGTGGCAACCTTGGTGCGTGTTCACATTCAGACGCCTACTAAAGCTTTGTTCCGATTTAATGGGTTGTTGATTGGCAGTGATGGACAACGTTTTTGTTATCTGCAACTACCTAAACTGTCGAGCCAACAGAAAAAGCAGTACTTTGGGGCGGGTTATAGTTTACGTCTTCATGGTGTTTCTGCCGATGGATCGCTGATTCGATTTGGTGGAAAAGTACAAGGCTTGATGGAAGCTCACCATACCCTTTTATGTGTCGAGCTTGTTCGTGACGGTGCGAACGCCACGCCTTTGCGCCAAGACAAGCGTTTCAATGTCGAGCTCTCTGCAGCGTTAAATATAGACGGTAAAGCCAGCGTGCCCGTGACGATACACGATCTCTCTGTGGGCGGGTGCTTGTTTTCTTACCGTGCGATTGGCTTGCAGATTGATGAGGAGAAAAGTGCAGCGCTTAGCTTGACAGGTATCCCTGCCAGCCAAGCGTTGACAATGAGCGGCGTGATATTGAGTCACCGTCTTAAAGGTGAGCGTTATCATTGTGGGCTTAAATTCGACGACCGTTCTAAGTCACGAAGCGCGTGGTTAGTCACCAATTTAGACTACGATGGTGAGCAATATCGTCTGTCGATACCTCACAATGATGGCGAGCTGACCTCCAGCCTTTCTATCTAAGACTGAGGTAATGGTGTGACACGCAGTACACTGCCGTTTCTTCTATCGGTGAGGATGAGTAAACTGCCATCACGTGCTTGTATCACATCGCGAATGCGGCCAAACTGACCCTCTAACATTCGCTCTTCATGCCTGACTTGGCCGTTCTCCAGCTCTAGCCTTACTAGCAAGCCAAACTTTAACGACCCGAGCAGTAAATCCCCCTGCCACATCGGAAACTGCTGGCTGTTCACCATCGTCATGCCTGATGGTGCAATAGAGGGATCCCAGTAATAGACAGGTTGGCGCATGCCAGGTTTGGATGTGCCTTCTCCGATCTGTGTGCCTAGCCCATAGTTAACGCCATGTGTAATGGTTGGCCAGCCATAGTTTTCACCGGCGAGGATTACGTTGAGTTCATCGCCACCTTGGGGGCCGTGCTCATGTGCCCAAATACGGGTGCCGTTGTTATCTAACGCGATACCTTGGATATTCCGGTGCCCGAAGCTAAAGACCTCCGATTGCTTACTCGGTGTTTGGACAAAAGGGTTTGACTCGGGCACGGTGCCGTCATGATGAAGGCGCACAAGAGTGCCAAGATGATCATCAGCGAATTGAGCGCGATCACGGTGTCCTCGGTCACCGAGGGTAATATACAAATACTCAGGCGTGACTAATAAACGACTGCCAAAATGGCGCCCGCCACCGCGCTTGGGAAGGGCTTTAAAGATAACGCGACTGTCAATCAGTACATCCTTAGACAGTGTGGCCACCATTACCTCAGTACCTGCCTGCCCTTGCTCGTCGACGGCGGCATAAGAGAGGTATAAACGCTGATTGGTCGCAAAATCAGGCGCCAAAGCAATATCTAATAGCCCCCCTTGCCCCTCTTGAAACACGTTTTTCGGGGTACCTAAAATGGAGACGACCAAGCCATTGGGGGTTAAGCGCTTCAGGTTACCGTTTCGCTCAGTGATGAGCAGATCACCATCCGGAAGTTCAGTGATCCCCCATGGGTGAGAAAAACCGGACTTCAGTGTTTCAACACGAAGGTTCACCGCCTCCGTGTTGATGGTTTTCGCGTGGGTCGCCCCTACAATGCCTAGGCAAAGAACCAACAGGCAGAGTCGATGCAACATATGCATTGTCAGCTCCTGTTAGTGCGTGCGTAGTTTTTGGTATAGACGGTCTTTGAGGTGCGCGCGCTGTCGTTTCATGGCGGTAAAAACATCGTCGCTGGTAGGGATTTGGTTCATCTCTAAACCACGAATATGATGATCGAGTTGATGGTAGCGTTGTGCATCGAGCTGAAACGCTGGATCATATTGTTTCAGGTGATGGATACGATCGCGGTGCTCTGGGAAATCAAAAACGAGTGCGTGGTTTTCTCCTTGCATAAAGCCTCCTATTATCGGCCTACCTTTAATAAGGTTAGGCCTGCTTACCGCGATTATCCAAACTTCATCGATGATAATCACGGTGATGTAGCAGGCGAGCTGTCTATGTGTTTGTCTTTTCCGGAAAAGAGACGCGTTGACCATCGGTCTTCAGAAGGCTAATGGTGCGTGGAGAGCCATCTTCATTCAGGGTGACCAATCCCACGGCGCTGGCATTGACGAGACGCTTCGGGCCTGGCGTATCAGGGTCGCGCCGGTCAATGCGCATACGCTTACGTTTCGTGAGCCAATTCAGTGGAGACAGTGGGCTGAATAAAACGCGATCGCACCACTCGCAAAAGCTGAGCAGTGGCTCGGGGAAGCGGTTTTTGAAACCACTGGCAGTTATTTGCCACAATCGCGGACTATGGGCGCGAAATCGGATTCGGATATCATAAGCAAACGAGTAATGCACATCCCCAGATAAAATCACATAATTGGTGGGTGTCCGTTGATGGCGAAAAATACTGAGTAGCGTATTGGCACTCCCTGGGTGTGCCATCCAGTTTTCCGCATCGACAACAGTTGGCGCGCCCAGCCAGGTCGCGACTCGTTGCAATACTTCAATAAACTTAATACCGAACATGGGGGCGGCAGAGACGATCACCGCGCTATCATGCCTTAACAGATCATGTTGAAAATCCATCAGCGCTTCCCAGTCCATCAGGCCCGACGGTTTATTCATTCGTGACTCGGATCGCCAGCGACGAGTGCGTGTATCTAACACAACGAGATGTGGCGTCGTTGGCACCGTGTAATGCCAGTGTTCAAAGCGTAGACATTGCTCCACCATGGCTTGATGCGTCTCTGTTTGTGTGTCCAGATCGCAAACACTCATGGGCTGATAGGCGCTTTGGCGGGCGGTAGTGATAAAGTCTTGGCTAAAATTATCGGGCGCATTGCCCCAACCTTGGCACAACCAGTAAGCCATCAGACCATTGCCGATAATACGACGAGAAAAGGGATTGAGATACGCGGCGTGCTCCCAACCGACGGTGATATTCCAATCATCCGTGATGTCATGGTCATCAAAGATCATATAGGTTGATAGGTGTGCGAATAGTCGCTGCACGCCGATTAAACCGGAACGAAACACATTGAGTGCGAGTGTTTCTTGTTGATAGCGCTCGCGTTGACTGTCGGTCAGCTGACTGGGGGGATGAAGATGAGGTCCGTCTGTTAGCGCCCAAGAAACGGGCGCCCAAACCAGCAAATACATGGCGACGTGTTCTGCAAAGCTTATCAAGTGATTGGAGACGGTTTTGGATGTAAAAATAGGCAGTGGTTGACCAAACAGTCTCTCTAAACGGCCGCCCTTTTCCGCGCGCTGGCTAGGGAGGAGCTTGCCGCGTTGAACATAGCTGTCAGGGTGTGTATCCAAGGCACGGCAGTCGACAATGGGCGCGGCCTCGAAAAACTCATTTTTAAGACCTAATACGGCAATTAACCGGCGAATACGCTGCAGCATCGGCGTGGCGACGTCATCTGCGTAGATTTGATCCCCACTCATAATCAACATATTAGGCCAGTGTGTCATAGGGGTCGTGGCCAAGTGTTGGTCGAGAGTGACGAGGGCATCATCGCAGTTGTGGTGTGGGTGTCGGCATGAGCCATGCGCGATGTGGGTGGCTTTTGAGGGAATACAAAAAGAGGGAGCTTGCTCGTTGTCATACAAGAGCTCCGGTTGGATGTCTGCCATTCCACTGTCGTTGATCTGTATGTCGTATGACAATGGGCTATCGACGGGAAACCCATGGGCTGACCGGAGATGATGAAGCACGACCCAAGCGCGCTCGCCAATACGAAACCAATGCCCGGCTGACAATGGCATGGATGCTAATATCTGGTGGTGCTGATAAACGGACACGGTACCATCATCGGGCTTTTGTGTTAGCACTGACCATAAGGTCACTTCATGCTGTGTGGTACGTCTTAGCATGGGGCCGGCAATAAACAGTGGGAGTGCGTCTTTATCCAATGTCTCTGGGTCCTTGAAGTCAGCTACTGGGTTGTATATTTGCACTTTTACCTACGTCAGTGCAAAGACGATAGTTTAATCGTCTGATTTGTTGCCTTTTTAGCCATTCGAGCCGAGTGTGTGGGGATTTATTGAAAAAAGGGTTGCACCGAGATAATGGATTGCCTATCATCTCGCTCGTTGTCGCAAAAGACGATTCCCCCATAGTTCAGTTGGTAGAACGGCGGACTGTTAATCCGTATGTCACTGGTTCGAGTCCAGTTGGGGGAGCCAAATTGAAAAGAAGCGCTAGCCGAAAGGCTGGCGCTTTTTTGTTCGAATTCCCAAAGTGTTCTCGCGAATTTGAATAACCTTGGAATCTAGTCTGTCGTGCGGAGAGTCGTTTCAATCAAGGCTCTCAAATTTTTTTAACTGTTCCGCTGCGCGGAATATGTCACTGGGCTGGGCGCCCCCGTTGAGTCCAGTTGGGGGAGCCAAATTAAAAAGAAGCGCTAGCCGAAAGGCTGGCGCTTTTTTGTTTTTGTGCGTATGAATAAAAACGCCACGCGTCAGAGCGTGGCGTTGGCCTCATTGATAGGTTGCCTTTATTCAGAGGCGATCAATTTTTGGTGATATACAGGTTACGTGTATACCTTAGCTTGTTGGGGTTATCGGTGTTATACCCGCCCACTTTCGGACTCTTAATCACGCTACGGGTATAGAAATACAATGGGATCGCTGGCATGTCTCGGGCGAAAATACGCTCTGCCTCTTGGTAGTACGCTTTTCGTTTCTCGGGCTCCGCGACCGTTAGAGCCTGATCAAGTGCCTTGTCATAATCTTCATTGCCCCAACTGGTTTTGTTCATACCATCACTACTGAAATAGCTCAGGAACGTGGACGCTTCGTTGTAATCACCTATCCAACCGTCGCGGGCGACATCAAAGTCTTTTTGTAAGACTTTTTGTAAGAAGGTTTTCCACTCTTGATTGGCCAAATTGACATTGACAGGAAGATGACGCTTCCACATAGACGTCACGGCTAACGCCAGTTTTTTGTGTGACTCCATGGTGTTATAGACCAGCTCAAATTCCAGTGGGTTATCTTGGGTATAGCCGGCTTCTGCCAGCAAGGCTTTGGCTTTTTGATAGCGCTCATCTTGGCTCATTTCCGCCCACTCGAGCTTAGGTGGCTCAAAATGGTTGATGGCTGGCGGTGTGGCGCTATATGCCGGAAGCTGGCCCTGACCGAGGATAATGTCGGTAATGATGTTTCTATCAATCGCATACGACAACGCCTTACGGACTCGCACATCGTCAAAGGGCGCTTTCTCTGTGTTAAACAAATAATAGTAAGTCGCCAGAGACGGCATAGTGATCAGTTCATTAGGGCGTTCCTTTTTAATCTGATCAAAGGCCTCGAGTGGAAAACTCGAAGTGATATCAATTTCACCTGTTCGGTAGCGGTTATATTCAGCGTTGACATCACTGGAAGCGACATACGAGGTTTTATCAATCACTGTTTCGTCGTTATTCCAGTAAAGTGGGTTGCGCGCCAAATCAATCCGTTCGTTGATGACCCAGTTGGTGAGATTGTAAGCGCCTGAGTTGACCATGTTATCTGGGCGGGTCCAGCTATCACCAAAAGCTTCCAATGCATGCTGTGGCACCGGATAGGTGGACGAGTGGGTGAGCATATTCGGGAAGTAGGGCGTGCGGCGCTCAAGGGTAAATTCTATCGTGTGATCGTCGATGGCTTTGACGCCAAGCTGCTCAGCGGATTTTTCACCGTCGGTGATCGCTTTGGCATTTTGGATATTGGCAGTCCCTAGGTACCAGGCATAAGGCGCGCCAGTGACTGGGTCAACCACACGCTGTAGCGTATACACTACATCGTCTGCGGTGATGGGTTCACCGTCAGACCATTTTGCTTTGCGAAGGTGGAATGTATAGGTGAGCCCGTCTTCGCTTACCTCCCAGTCTTTGGCCAGGCCAGGTACGACGTCGCCATTTGGATTGCGTACCATCAATCCTTCAAACAAATCCGAGATGATTTTATTGCTGGCGGTATCACTGGACTTGGTGGGGTCCAACGTGGGTACTTCCCCCGCGACACCCCAGATAAGCGTTTGGTTTTCGGCAAGGGTGACGTCATCAGGGACTTGCGCGGCAAACGCCGAGCTGCTCAATGCGAGTGCTAGCGCACTGGCTAATACCGTTGTTTTCATAATCCTTCCTTGGTTGAGTGTTTTGTTAATAAGTCATAACAATCAATAGATTAACGCTGATACCCGGGTAGGCCAATACGTGATGAAAGAAATGTGACATAGCTGGATAAGCCCACCGTAATTTGGCGTATCCGTTTCAGAAGGAAACATCACAAAAAGCTTATAACGAGGTGCAACCTGTTGCTTTTGTGATGCATTATTGGTCAAGTCTTGAGGTTTTTGGCTGATCTACCCGATTACTTGCTATGGAAAAAGGATTGTGCGAGCCTCGAAGGTGCAGCCGAGCAAGGAACTGCTTTATCGCGTGACAAGGAGAGCAAAATGAAAGTTTATGGGCATCCGCTATCGATTAATGTTCAGAAAGTGATGTGGCTAATCGATGAGTTAGATTTAAGTATCGCGCTAGAAGAAGTGGATATTCACCACAATCGGCACGATGCACAAGCGGTCGCACAGCGGTGTCCGATGCGCCAGGTGCCCGTGCTCGAAGATGGTCCCAATAGTGTTTGGGAGTCACACACTATATTGCGTTATCTCGTCGCGTGTTACGGCAATAAAATGTGGTATCCCGATTGTGCCTTTCAACGTTCCTGTTATGAGCGCTGGATGGACTGGTGTTTGTCTTCTTTCCAGCCAGTTATCAAAGCCGCTTTGTTTGCCTCTACCCCTGACGGTTCCGATGAGGGGCAAGCGAAGCAACGGGCGATGGAACAATGCCGCTATGAGTTAGAGAGAGTCAATGATGCACTCGACGACCAGCAGTATCTCACCTCAGATCGCATGACGTTGGCAGATATTGCCGTGGGAAGTTTAATCCATTGCCTTAGCCAGCAAAGCGACTGGGTGCTACCACCCAATGTTTCCCGTTGGCATCAACAATTGAGTGACCGACCCGGTTATCAACGCTGGGTGATGCAGGCAGCATCAACGCTGCCCACATAAGCGTTGGGTGGTTTTATAACGCTTGTAGAGGGCCGACAACACACAAGGCATTTTGATACCCAGGCTGTTGCTCAACGTGTTCAAGGTAGCGAAGAATATTGGCGTGCTTTTGAGCATCCAATTGCTTGCGCGCCGCTAGTAACGGAAAGCTCATCTGAATGTCGGCCGCTGTTAGCGTATCTCCACACAGCCAGGTGTGTTTGGCGAGATGTGAATCAATCATCGCAAAATGATCGCGAAGCTGAGGGGCGAGAAACTGTTCAGTGACGCCTTTCATCAGCTTTTTTGCCACGGGACGAATAAAGAATGGCATCGGTGATTCTGGGATCTTGCTAAAGATCAAAGACATCACCAACGGCGGCATCAGGGAGCCTTCCGCATAATGCATCCAATAGCGGTACAGGCCCTTTTCTTTATCCGTGTTGGGGGTTAGCGTGCCATCGCCGTACTTGTCGATAAGATATTCAATGATCGCCCCTGACTCGGCAATCACCACATCGCCGTCTTCGATGATGGGTGCTTTCCCTAAACTGTGTATCTTCTTCAGTTCGCGAGGCGCAAGTTTGGTTTTTGGATCACGTTGGTGACGTACCAGCTGATACGGAATCGCCAGCGACTCTAATAACCAGACAATCCGCTGCGATCGCGATTGCTCTAGATGATGTAAGATAATCATAGTGGACCGTTTTTTTGACTGTAATTTAAAAACTAGGCTCGGGATTAACGTACGGATTGACAACTAATTCGATCAACGCCGAGCGCGAGATCATTGATTTAAAGAAGGAAGCACTTGGCCTTCAATACGAAGATCGGGGCTGACTGACTGGATATTGGTACCGCGGATATAGAGATTTCCGCCTACGTAGATATCGTCAGGAATGCGCTCAATGGGTGAATTTGTCAGGTATAGATTTCCTTCCACAAACAAACGGCGCGGTAATTGCGTAAGCGGTGTGTTGACGAGGCTTAAATCACCCCGAACGACTAAATTAGGAGGAAGGCGGTTAATGGCGGTATTGGTGAGGTTGATATATCCCCCCACTTTCATTCTTGGGAGTTGTCTAATCGCTGTATTGGCGGCATTAAAGTAACCACCAACATCAAGCCCACGCGGGAGACGTACGATATCACTGGCCTCGATATCCAAGTAACCTTTGGTCTTAAAACCTGCCGGTAAAGCGGTAATCGGGGCAAAGCGAAGTTTCACATTGCCATAATTGTCGATATAGCCATGAAAGCGAAGATCTTGAACAAATTGGCTTGCCGGTTCATTCATGGCACGCGCTGGCTCAGCCACTATCATTGCTATTGGGAGTAAAAAAAGCCCGACAAAGAATGCTCTCATCGCCTCGCCGCCGCATGGGTGATCAATACTGGCTCTAATGTAGAGGGTTTTCCCTAAGATTCAAGCACCCGCCAGGGTTAATCATCGAAAATGTGGTTTGCTGCGTATCGCTTAACGCTTATTTGATAAATACCGAGGTGCCAGTGACCAATAGCCAGTACTCAACGTTGCGTCTTGTGTTAGGTGATCAACTCAACGCCAGCCACTCATGGTACAAAAAGACCGATGAAAATGTGCTGTATCTTGTTGCCGAGCTCAAGCAAGAAGCAACCTATGTCAAACATCATATCCAAAAGGTGTGCGCTTTCTTCGCTGCCATGGAAGCGTTTTCCCATGCCCTGAGTCAAGCGGGGCATCATGTTTGCTACCTAACCTTGGATGACACGCAAAATTACGAAAACTTACCGGCGTTAGTGGCTGATCTGTGCGAGCACTATCAGATCAAAACGTTTGAATATCAACGCCCGGACGAATACCGGCTAGACGAGCAATTAAAAGAGATGGCTTTACCCCAGCCTGTCACAGTGACATGCGTGGATACCGAGCACTTTTTACTGCCGTTCGATCAAATATCCAAGCAGTTCACTGCCAATAAACATCGCAAAATGGAGTATTTCTATCGCGATATGCGACGGCAGTTTGGCATTTTGATGGAGGGAGAATCTCCAGAGGGAGGGCGGTGGAACTTCGATCAAGACAATCGTAATAAACTCAAGAAAAGTGATTTAGCGGCTATTCCAACCCCCTTAATATTTAGCAATGATGTACGCGATATTTTGGCGCGTATTGAACGGCATCACGTGGCGACGATCGGAGAGCCTGCGCCAGACTTGCTCTGGCCTGTGACCCGTTCACAGGCTAAAACGTTGTTGGATCATTTTTGTCGTCACTGTCTGCCCCTGTTTGGTCAATTCCAAGACGCTATGACAGGGCAAAGCGAACACCAATGGAGCCTCTATCACAGCCGTCTATCCTTTGCGTTAAATGCCAAGCTATTGCATCCAATGCAGGTGATTGAAACGGCGATTAGCCACTTTCGAGCGGAGGAGGCGATTAACCTTGCTCAAATTGAAGGGTTTGTGCGTCAAATTCTAGGCTGGCGAGAGTATATACGCGGGGTATATTGGACAAACATGCCTGCCTACGCTAACAAGAACGCATTATCCGCGCAGCGGCCGCTTCCTCGTTTTTTTTGGACGGGCGATACCAAAATGCGTTGTGTCTCACAGGCGGTCACGCAATCCTTGCAGACCGCATACGCGCATCATATCCAACGCTTAATGGTGACGGGCAACTTTTGCCTATTGGCGGGCGTCGCGCCGGATGAGGTAGATGATTGGTATTTGTCGATTTATATCGACGCGATTGAGTGGGTTGAGATGCCTAACACCCGAGGGATGACCCAGTTTGCCGATAACGGGCTTGTGGCGACTAAGCCTTATGCCGCCAGTGGGGCCTATATTCATCGCATGAGTGATTATTGCGGTGATTGTCATTATTCGGTGAAGGACAAAACCGGCGAGAAAGCGTGCCCGCTCAACGCACTTTATTGGCATTTTATGCATCGGCATCGCGAGCGATTTGCGCATAACCCGCGTACAGCAATGCCTTATAGAAATTGGGACAAAATGGCGCCGACCCAGCGTGATGGCATCTTACGTCACGCAGAAGCGTTGCTCGATAACTTAGATGCTTTGTAGTCTGTTTATTCGGCGCGCTCACGTACGATGAACGCGCCGGACTCATGATCACTGGGTATTAGGAACGACTTGGATCTCGACGCGACGGTTCAAGGCGCGGTTAGAGGCGCTGTTGTTGGCGACGAGAGGACGCGTTTCACCAAAACCAGAGGTATAAAGGCGCGCATTGTCGATAGACTGGCTGGCAAGATAGCGTTTAACGCTCATCGCACGTCGTTCAGACAAGCCTTGGTTATACGACGCCGCGCCAGTGTTATCCGTATGCCCCTCGATGCTTAAAAAGGTTTTATCGTATTTACGCATGACGTTAGCAACGGCGTTCAGGGTCGGATAAAAGTCAGCGGCAATAGCGTCTTGGTCAAGCCCAAAGGTGATGTTTGACGGCATAATCAGGCGAATATTATCCCCTTCTCGAACGACCTGGATGCCAGAGCCAGCCAATTCCTCACGAAAAGCCTGCTCTTGTTTATCCATGTAGTTGCCGACCGCTGCGCCCCCAATGGCACCAATCGCGGCGCCAATAAATGCGCGCTTGTCTTTGTGGTTGGATGTTGACTTACCCGCGATAGCCCCAGTAATGGCACCAATGGCTGCGCCTTTTTGGGCGTTGGACATTGATTCACACCCGGTGAGCGCCAAAGATGCCGTCAATACTGCCACAGCGGTTAGTGTGTATTTTTTTCCCATGGTTTTCTCTCTGTTTACGCGTTAGCTTCCATAACCTATCGCACGTTAGACAGTGTTCTTCAAGAAAGTGTCAAAAAAATGAATGGTTGCTGCCGTTTTAAACGATATGGTGCGCGCCGATGACATAACTCTCAATTTTGCCTTTTTATCTCTGCATCCTGCCAAGCGAATTGCGCTGGATCAAAATGTGACGAACAAACCACGTGTTACAAAAAGGCTTCAAAGCAAAAAGGGAGCACCGTTTTCGTGCTAGCCCGATTATCCCTACAAAAGGAGCCAACGATTATGTCGAGCACTTTCTTTATCCCAGCCGTTAACCTGATGGGGGCCGGTTGCCTTGCAGAAGCGGCAGACGCGATTCAATCACATGGATTCAAAAAAGCGCTGATCGTGACAGATAAGGTGCTGAACGAAATTGGCGTGGTAAAACAAATTGCAGGCCTGCTTGATAGCCGACAGGTCGACAGTGTGGTCTATGATGGCACGCAGCCAAACCCGACCACCGAAAACGTGGCGCAAGGGCTGGCACTGTTACAAGAGAACCAGTGTGATTGCGTGATTTCACTCGGCGGTGGCTCCCCACACGATTGTGCAAAAGGGATTGCCTTGGTGGCCAGCAATGGCGGGCAAATTGGTGATTATGAGGGGGTTGATCAATCAGCTAAACCTCAGTTGCCGTTAATCGCAATCAATACCACGGCGGGAACCGCATCGGAAATGACGCGTTTTTGCATTATTACTGATGAGGCACGCCACATTAAAATGGCGATTGTCGATAAGCACACCACGCCTATTATTTCTGTCAACGACCCTGAGTTAATGTTGGCTAAGCCTGCGTCATTAACCGCGGCCACAGGTATGGATGCGCTCACTCACGCGATTGAAGCCTATGTGTCTACCGCGGCGACGCCGATTACGGATGCAGTGGCATTAAAGGCGATGACGTTAATTCAACAGCATCTGCGTACTGCTGTCGCTGATGGACAAAACATCGAAGCGCGCGAGCAAATGGCGTATGCCCAGTTCATGGCGGGCATGGCATTTAATAATGCGTCTTTGGGCTATGTCCACGCCATGGCGCACCAGCTTGGTGGCTTTTATGACTTGCCGCACGGCGTGTGCAATGCCGTATTGCTGCCTCATGTTCAGCGCTATAACGCGCAGGTTTGTGCTGAGCGTTTGCGTGATGTCGCCACTGCAATGGGCGTGGATACAGAGAATATGATGGCTGATGAGGGAGCGAAAGCCGCCATCCAAGCGATTCAGTCGCTTTCAACGGACGTAGGCATTCCTGCAGGCTTGAACGAATTAGGTGCCAAGCAAGAAGATATTGATGTGCTGACTGAAAATGCGTTGAAAGATGCGTGTGGTTTCACTAACCCGAAACAAGCAACACACGACGAAATCGCCAAGATTTTCATGGAAGCCATGTAACGTATCAAAGCGTATCGCCCCATTATAAAGCAGGCCTGATGATTCAGGCCTGCTTTCTTAGTTAGAGGTCAAGATTAATCAATGGTCCAGTCTCGATTAATCACTACGATCTTCCACTTCGGCAATCTGGTTTTGGCAGGCTTGCCCGCTCAAAACGGTTTGAATATTGGTTAAAGTCGTCTCGGCGATATTGTGCAGTGCTTCTTTGGTCAAGAACGCTTGGTGGCCGGTGATCAGCACGTTGTGACAGGCTGAAAGGCGACGGAACACATCATCGACAATCACATCATTCGACTTATCTTGGAAAAATAATTCACGCTCATTATCGTAAACATCGAGTCCCAACGATCCGATGCGCCCCTGTTTAAGTGACTCAATCGCGGCAACCGAGTCGAGTAGCTCGCCCCGACTGGTATTAATCACCATCACGCCATCTTTCATTTGCGCAAAGGCGTCGGCGCTAAGCAAGTGGTAGTTATCTTGAGACATCGGGCAGTGCAGGGAAATAATGTCGCTTTGGGCATACAGTGTTTCTTTCGAGACATATTCAGCACCAAGCGCCATTGCTTCGGGGTTTTCATAGGGGTCGTGGCAGAGAATACGCATGCCTAGCCCATTAAGAATGCGCATGGTAGCAATACCGATTTTGCCCGTGCCGATGATCCCAGCTGTCTTACCATGGAAATTAAACCCAACTAAACCCTCCAGCTCAAAGTTAGCGTCTCGGGTGCGCTGGTATGCTTTATGGAAGCGGCGGTTGAGGCACATCATCATGCCAACCGTGTGTTCGGCGACCGATTCAGGCGAGTAAGCGGGGACTCGTACCACGGTGATGCCCAGCGATTTGGCGGCATCTAAATCGACGCGATCGTATCCCGCGCAGCGCAATGCAACTAAATAAACCCCTGAATCTGCGAGGATTTCTAAAACGGGCCGAGAAAGATCGTCGTTCACGAAAGCACAAATGGCTTGTGCGCCTTGCGCCATCTTGGCGGTTTTTTCAGTGAGTAAGAAATCATGGAACTCAAACGTATAATCAAACGCAGCATTCACATGGGAGAAGGCGGCCTTGTCATAAGATTTGGCGCTAAATACGGCAATGGTCGTCATTAACTAGCCTCCGAAGCTGTCGAGGAGGAAATGTGATATGTATCAATAACGTGATTTCCATCAAAAATAAACCCCCAAATAGCATGGAAATGGGGGCTAGAGAGAGACGCATCGCTGCCTTGACCGGCGCGATGCGTAGAGCGGGTCTTTTAGGTACGTTTGATTTGAGCAAAGTCGCTATTTATCAATCGCACCAGAGGGTTTGCTTCCCATATTTTTTCTTTAGTGGCTAGGCCAATGCCCAAGCCAATTAAAAAACCACCAATATGCGCTGCGTAGTCGACACCCATTGCACCGGAAAGTGCTCCCAAGAGGTTAAAACCAAGCCAAATAGCAAAGAACCAAGCGGCGGCGAGCTTGCGCTGATAAAAAAAGAACATGAATGTTAGGCTAGCATTGCGGAACCATACAAGGTAAATACCAAAGAGCCCCGCAATAGCCCCACTCGCCCCCAGTGCTGGGATAGCACTGCCTATATGAGCCACCATGCTGATCAGTGACGCGCCTAAACCGCAGAGCAAGTAAAGAATGAGATACTTTTTATGGCCGAGCACATCTTCTATATTATCTCCGACAACAAAAAGAAAGTACATATTGCCAGCGAGATGTATAGGACCACCGTGCAAAAATGTCGCAGTCAGTAACGTATATAGCTTTTCTCCATGGCTCACTTCGTTTGCAATCATTGCAAAGTTATCGAGGACATAATGCATACTGCTGTCATTCGCTGCATAGGTCAGAAAAATGAGAATGTTAATTGCGATTAATGACCAGTTTACCCATGGCTTGCTTTGAGGTTTGATGTTGTACTCAACAGGCATGGCCGTGAGCATTTGAAACAAATATGTTTTCCAACTAATTTTTTTGTTGAGATGATCGAGGGTCTCTTTTAGAACGGGACTTTTCTCTACTGCTTCTAGCTCTTCCTTGTCTATCCAGCTACCGTTACATTGTCGACATACATCAATCTCAACATGAAAGTTTTCCAGCAAGTGGTGGCGTGTCATATGCTCATTACATTCTGGGCAATCAAGTTCCGTATCAGCGATCCAATCGCCAAAACGCTCGCTGAAACATTCACCTATTGGCCCATCATTAACTTCTTCAATTAGACGATTGACTTCCATGTTCTCAAACCAGAGACCTCCGCATCCACGACATACGTCAATCGTTTCACCCTGATACTCGGTCGCAAGTAACTCTTGGTTTTGACATTTTGGGCAACTATTACGCTTGGTCATAATTACGTTTCCTTAAGTGAACCGATTTCTACACCTTTCTCACTGAGTTCCTTTTTCAATTGCTCAGCACTGCGTTTTAAATCGGGTAATGTTTGTTCGCGAAGCTTTTTAACCAGCTTTTTGAGCTGCTTACCTGCATAGTTGGCACCCAAGGCTCGCCGTTCGGCTCTATCCATTAAATTATCGGAGTGTGAATAAAATCGGCGAGCCTGAGTGATTAACGAACTCGGTGTTTCTAACGTTGTTGGGTTGTATTTCATCGTTTCCCAAACATAACGATCAAGAGGGGGGCGAAAATCTTTGATTTCTTGTAATGGACGACTACGAATTAGAAATTCATCGGCATAGGCCTCAATCGCATCAGCATTGTCGGTAAGCTCAGCATGAAGGGATTGGCGTAAATAATAGTTGTCCTCCATTTTACTGTATGCATCAAATGTTAATGCTTGCTCCAAGCCACTTTGGGCAGCCAAGTAGACGCCCACTATTGTTGATATGATCATAAATAGTTGGCTAAGCCAGAAACCTGTGTTTTTTAACTCTTGATTATCTAGTTTTTTTACTAACGGTGTTTTTTCCATTTGGGAACTTGACGTGCTTTCTTGCGACTGATCCGATGATCGTTCGTTAGCCATATTCATTGTCCTTCGGGTGGTGAGGCAGTAAAAGGTGGAAAATTAACCGCGCTATGATATGGATGTTGATATCGAATTTATAGGTATAATTAGACAGAATTTGAGGCTGAGTCGAAAAATATGCCTAATAGAGTAATTACTCTTCCTTTATATACAGTACTCATTGGGTATGAACGGAGCGCGTGAAGTCAGAACGTGGGTTAACCCGTGAGCAGAAATCCAAGTTTTATGGGCAAGCTCACAGCAGGACAACCGTTTTGTCTGTCAATAGCCTAAATGATGAGTGATTGATCCGGTTGGAAAATGTTGGCTCGCATCGATGTAATGAGAAAGCCGAACGTGTGTCCGGCTTTGCGAGTTGGGCTTCTCCCGATTGGTTAAAAACGCATCGTGGCATTAATGCGGATATCTCGGCCAGCGGCTGGCACACCGGCAGACAGATAAGGCGTGTAATACTGATCGGTAAGATTGACGATGGCTGCGTGAAGCACGAAATCATCACTGGGTTTCCATTCTCCATACAGGTTTTGGAAGAAGTAAGCGTCGCTCTCCACATTTGCCGTATACAAAAAGGAGTTCTCTGGAAGACGGTCTTGCTCATCCCAGTATTGGCCTTGCCATCCGAGTTGGACGGTATCCGTCAATTGGTGTCCAATCCCTAACTTGGCATTGAGTGGTGGGTTTTCATACCAGTATTCATCGTCGCCAGTGCTATCGCGCAACGAACCTTTGTGTTTACCTCGCACCATAGAGACAGACGCATCGGCAGACCACTTGCCGAGACGATATTGCAGTTGTGCGTCGAAACCGTAGGTATAGCGCCCGTCCAAGTTGGTGTAATAGCCCTCTTTTTGCTTGGTTGCATTGACACCTCGGCGCTGGGCAACATCATGAATAATATCATTCCAGAATAATGTGACTTCGGAGGCGAGATGATCGCCTGCAGTTAACACATTTTGACGTTTATCAGACAAGCCCAACAGATACGCATTGATACGAGTGACGGAAAGGTCGCGACTTGAAGATGCCCGTTTTGAGGCCTTGGCATATTGCACCGTATATAACTCGTCAATGGTTGGCGCTTTCATTCCATAGGCATAAGCCGCTTTAAGCTGTGTTGATGCACTGACATCATAAGTCAATGCAACACGGGGCTCCCAGCCTTGGTGGCTGATAGCGCTGTAATCATGGCCGACTGATGGATCGTTGTAATCAGGCGCTGGGTTTGGCACACCTTGTGATCGAATATGGCTATAGCGAAGTGAGGCGGTGAGTTCGAGATCTGGGGTAATAAAGTACTTATCTTGTACAAACACGCTGGCTGTTTGTTGCGCGCCCGATGGTTCAAAGTTGGGTGTGTAGTAGCCGTTGTTTTTCGATGGCTTTTTACGATACGTGTGGTTGTAGACGTGCGAGTCTCGGTCTTGATCTTGATACTGGGCCCCGATCATGACTTCGTGATCACCGAGGTAACTGGTATTGGTGATCTCGGCAAACCAACGCTCATAGGACAACCAGACTTGGTGGCCGTATTGGCCTGATGTGATGTAAGACTGATAGGTACTATCTGGGCGCTCCCAATAGCGATGGTTTTGTGAATGCGCGATCACGACACGGGTGTCGATATTGTCGTTAAACGGTTGATAGTGATAATTCAACGTACTGGTATATTCGCGATAGTGATTATCTACTGAGGTGGCGAATAGTGCGGCTTCGTAGCTACCATATTTATTGATTTTGTAATCACTAATTGAAGGCATGGTGCCGCGACGATTCGCCCACGGCTTTCTCCCTTGGTCGTCATAGCGGGTGTGGCTGAGCATCATATTGTGCGCGTTTGACTGGTAGCGAATCTTACCCAGCAAACTGTGTTGACGGTAGCCAGAGAACGTAAAGACATCACCGTTGCCCAGTTCGATATCATCGGCATCACGTCGAGAGCCGTGCAACAGCGCTGACCAACCAGCGTCAGAAACACCATAAGTGGTCACACTGCGCTTCCATTGTTGGTTCACACTGTTGAAGCCGGCTTGAGCCATCGCGCCAATCGACGAATCAGGGTCAAGAAAGTCAGCCGCTTCTTTGGTTTCCATGATAAAGCTGCCACCAAAAGCCCCCACACTGGCACGCACATTATGATCGCCTCTTACTACGCGCACGGATCGTAGTAACTGAGGATCGATGAAAAAGCTACCATAGCGATACTGTTGAAAGCCGACGGGGGCACCATCGATCCGAACAGACAGTGCCGAGGGATGCGAAAAGCCCCACACATTGATACGTTCACTGCCTGGACGTGCGCCAGCGTCGAGTGAGACGCCAGGCATCTTCATTACCAATTCTCCGATATTATGCGCCTGTTCACGTTGGATATCGTCTAGCTCTAACGTCGACTTTCCGGGTGAGGTGAGGGTGATAGGGTGGTTTAATTGCTCACCTTGTATCTCGATAGTTTCAATGCGGCTAGAAGAGGAGTTTGTGGTCGCACTGGCGGTTTGGGCACTAACGGCAAAGGCTGCCAAAATGGAAAAACGTAGAGAGCGATATGGCATATTGATGCTACTTCACTGACGTATAAAAGCGCGCACTATACGCCAGCTCTGGGTAACTATCAATGCTAATGAGATTTATTATCAGTTATGCATTGGTCATTTTTGTTGCCAAGCAGTATGATACTGGGAAATGCTCAATAGGATATGCACATGTTTACCGGAATTATTCAAGCGGTGGCACATATTGAAGTTTGCCGCGATCATCAAGGTATTCGAACATTCGATATTCGTTTCCCGGATGGTTTTTGTGAGGGGTTAGCGGTGGGAGCCAGCGTTGCTATCGATGGTGTGTGCTTGACAGTGACTACGCAGCTTGAGCAGACGCTGGTTCGCTTCGATGTGATGGTACAAAGTCTCGCGATTACGACACTAAACAGCATCAAAGCTGGGGATGCGGTGAATGCTGAACGTGCCGCGAAAGATGGCGCTGAAATTGGCGGACATCCGTTATCGGGACACGTCGATTGCCGTGCGACCTTATCCGATGTGCTGGTACAAGACGAAAATTATCGTTTGCGCTTTTCGGTACAGCCTGAATGGATGCGCTATGTTTTTTCCAAAGGCTATATTGCCATCAATGGTGCGAGTTTGACCATCGCAGAGGTGAACAAAGACCAAGGCTGGTTTGACGTTTGGCTTATTCCTGAAACACGTCGAATGACAACGTTCGAGCGAAAGGTGGAAGGGGATCAAGTGAATCTCGAAATCGAGCGCCAGACGCAAGTCATGGTCGACTCGGTGCGCGAGACGCTCAATGAGCAATTGGGTCCTTTACTTCCCGTACTCGAATCGCTTGCGAAAGAGCAGGGGATTGATCTAGATACCATCGGTATCGCTAAGCAACCATAAATTAACAAATAGCAAACATTCTCTCCAGCCGGCTAATACCGCAACAGGCGGGGCGAGCGACGCCCCGCCTGCCTTCCAAGCTGCCCAAGCTCCACTTGCTCACTTTGTGCGCGAACTTGCTCAAATGATGATGTGGTTAACAAAAATGTCAGTATTGAGACATAAAATTATGCTCGAACGCTCATTTTTGTTGTGAGTTTGTTTTCGAGATGCTGTGATTATGCAAAATGATAGTGTGGTTTTGAACGTGTAACCCTACTAACAGTGACAAGGATAATCATATGAAAAAGGCATCGTCGACTCTATTAGGAGAGTGCGTGTCCGAGTTTATCGGCACGGGCTTACTCATTTTTTTTGGTGTGGGCTGCGTGGCCGCTTTAGTGCTCACCGGCGCTGACTTTGGTCAGTGGGAAATCAGTATTGTATGGGGCTTTGGTGTCGCCATCGCCATTTACTGTACCGCAGGGGTGTCCGGCGCGCACATTAACCCCGCGGTCACCATTGCACTCGCCGCGTTCCACGGCTTTGATAAGAGTAAAGTTGTTCCATACATCATTTCACAAATGCTTGGCGCGTTTGCCTCGGCTGCGCTCGTCTATAGCCTTTATAGTAACCTTTTTGTCGAGTTTGAGCTGGCAAACAACATGCTGCGCAGTAGCCCTGAGGCCTTGTCGACGGCGGGGATCTTCTCGACCTATGCGCATCCTGCCTTGTCGTTTACGGGCGCCATGGCGGTAGAGTTTGTGATCACTGCGGTACTGATGTTCGGTATTCTCGCACTGGGTGATGAAAACAATGGTGCGGCTCGTGGTCCAATGAATCCGCTGCTAATTGGTATTCTTATTGCCGTCATTGGTGGCTCTTTGGGTCCATTGACCGGGTTTGCGATGAATCCAGCGCGTGACTTTGGTCCGAAGCTGTTTGCTTACCTCGCTGGATGGGACTATGCCCTGACGGGCGCGCGTGATATCCCGTACTTCATTGTCCCTATTGTTGCCCCTATTTTGGGTGCCTGCTTTGGCGGTTGGCTGTATCCGAAAGCGATTGCCCCATATCTCCCCCAAGCAGGACATGGCTGTACGATCCCTAACCAATGTGACGACGATGAGCTGGCTGAAACGGAGACGCGAGAAGTCAACGCCTAACCTAGCACTGTGTCCAATGGCGCTCAGCATGAAATAAAGCAATGCGCGACATTGAGCAATGTGCAATAGCACATGGCGCGAAATGTCGCGATACAGACTAAAATAAGAGAGATAGAAGGAAACCCTATTATGTCAGCGAACAAGTATATTGTTGCTCTCGACCAAGGCACCACCAGCTCACGTGCAGTGGTTATGGATCACGATGCCAATATCGTCGGTGTATCTCAGCGCGAGTTTACGCAAATTTATCCGCAAGCAGGTTGGGTTGAGCACGATCCAATGGAAATTTATGCCACCCAAAGCTCAACGCTGGTGGAAGTGCTGGGCAAAACTGGCATTCGTAGCGATGAGATTGCTGGGATCGGGATTACTAACCAACGTGAAACCACGGTTGTGTGGAACAAAGAAACCGGTAAACCGGTTTACAATGCCATCGTGTGGCAATGCCGCCGTACTGCTGACATCTGTCATGACTTGCGCGAGCGTGGATTGGCGTCTTATGTGCGTGATAATACTGGGTTAGTCCTTGACCCTTACTTCTCTGGCACCAAGGTGAAATGGATCTTGGACAACGTAGAAGGTGCGCGCGAAGACGCAGAAGCCGGTAAACTGCTATTCGGTACTGTGGATACCTGGTTGGTATGGAAGATGACTCAAGGGCGTGTGCATGTGACTGATTATACTAACGCATCACGCACCATGCTGTTTAATATCAATGATATGTGCTGGGATCAAAAAATGCTCGATGAGCTTGGGATCCCTGCTTCAATGCTCCCTGAAGTGCGCCGCTCTTCCGAAGTCTATGGACAAACGAACATCGGTGGTAAAGGCGGTACGCGTATTCCTATCGCGGGGATTGCGGGTGACCAACAAGCAGCCCTATTCGGACAAATGTGTGTTGAAGCCGGCCAAGCGAAAAACACCTATGGAACGGGCTGCTTTTTGCTAATGAACACCGGGCAAGAGAAGGTGACATCGAGCCATGGCCTGTTGACTACCATTGGTTGTGGCCCGCAGGGCGAACCGTCCTATGCGCTTGAGGGCGCGGTCTTTATGGGTGGTGCCTCAATTCAATGGCTCCGTGACGAGCTAAAAGTGGTGGAAGACGCCCATGACTCTGAATACTTTGCCACCAAAGTTGATACATCGAATGGCGTGTATGTTGTCCCGGCGTTTACCGGTTTGGGAGCACCCTATTGGGATGCCTACGCTCGCGGTACCATTGTGGGGCTGACCCGTGGTGTGAACTCTAACCATATCATTCGCGCAACCCTAGAAAGCATTGCATATCAAACGCGTGATGTATTGGATGCCATGCAGGCAGATTCAGGTATTAAGCTTGAAGCGTTACGTGTTGATGGCGGCGCCGTTGCCAATAACTTCTTGATGCAGTTCCAAGCCGATGTGCTCGACACCGACGTGCATCGTCCGGAAGTGACAGAAGTCACCGCGTTAGGCGCGGCGTACCTTGCGGGTATGGCGGTCGGTTTCTGGGATGGCCTGGATGAGCTAAAAGATAAAGCCAAACTGGACCGAAGCTTTGAACCACATCGAGACGAAGAAAAACGCAATCGCCGCTATCGTGGTTGGAAGCGAGCAGTAAAATGCGCACAAGCGTGGGCTGAGCTGCATAATGAAGAAGAAGATGTGTAAGCCTGATATCACTCTTTTATAATGAAAGGCGCGTTTTCGCGCCTTTTTTCATATTGCCCTGTCGCCGGCCGATTGTTCGTGTTCCTCTCTTTTACTGCGTTTTTTCTCCGCCTATAAAGGCATAGGACTACTCGCCAGACGGTTTTTTAGTTCACATGAACGCCTTTTTCTTAACACTTCTTCTACACTTGTCACAGTCAATAATAATTTTTCGAACATATATAGTGACCGAAAACGAAAGTTGATATACAGTTACACCCATCAGTTAATGTTCGTTCGCTCATATTTGAACAAGGTCGGCTAAAAATGACTACGCATAATTCTCATCAAGACGCACTTCTCGACATCCTCGTGGTTGGGGGCGGGATTAATGGTGCCGGTATCGCTGCTGATGCGGCGGGTCGTGGACTCAATGTGGGTCTGTACGATGCCAAAGATTTCGCATCGGCCACTTCATCCGCGAGCTCGAAGCTTATTCATGGTGGATTGCGCTATCTCGAGCATTATGAGTTCCGTTTGGTCTCGGAAGCACTGGCCGAACGTGAGGTACTGATCAACAAGGCGCCCCATATTGCGTTTCCGATGCGTTTCCGTTTGCCGCATCGCTCGTATCTGCGCCCAGCCTGGATGATCCGTTGTGGCCTATTTTTATATGACCACCTCGGTAAGCGCTCAACATTACCGAGCAGCCACAAGGTTGATTTGCGTAAAACTGGCTACATGAACAAAGACATGAAAGTCGGGTTTGAGTACTCAGATGCTTGGGTGGATGATGCGCGCTTAACCTTACTCAATGCGCAATATACGCGTGAAAAAGGGGGAGAGGTGCGCAATTACTGCCAAGTGGTCGCGGCAGAGCGTGAAAACACCATATGGCGAGTGACGCTAGAGGACGCACATACCGGTGAGCGCTTTGAGCGCAAAGCCAAGGCATTGGTGAACGCGACTGGCCCTTGGGTGAAGCAATTCTACGATGACAGTCTCCACGAAGAATCGCCGCGTGGGATCAAAATGATCAAAGGCTCTCATATTGTTGTGCCACGTATTCATCAAGACCCACAAGCGTATATTCTGCAGAATAATGATGGCCGTATCGTCTTCGTGATCCCATATCTCGACAAGTTCTCATTGATTGGTACCACGGATGTGGAGCACAAAGCCGATCCCCGAGAAGCAAAAATTGACGAGGCTGAGATTGATTACTTAGTTGATGTCGTCAATCAGCACTTTACTCACCAAATTCAGCCACAGGATGTCGTTTGGAGCTACAGTGGCGTGCGACCATTGTGTGATGATGAATCGGACTCGCCACAGGCGATGACACGCGACTACACCATAGAGTTGGAACAAAAAGGCAATCAAGCGCCGTTGGTTTCCATCTTTGGCGGTAAGCTCACGACTTATCGTAAGCTGGCGGAGTCTGCGATGCGCAAACTCGAGCCATTCTTTGACAAGATGGGTCAGCCTTGGACGGCTAACGGTGCGCTTCCCGGTGGTGATTTCAGCTGCACACGGGATGAGCTCGCCCTGTCGATTAAACAACGTTATCCGTGGTTAAGCCATAGTACGGCGCAGCGATTTGTCGATACCTACGGTACCCGCACACATCAACTGATGAGAGGTTGTCACAGTGAAGCGGATATGGGTCATCGGTTTGCTGATGGGGTTTACCAGGTGGAAATTAACTATCTGGTGCAATATGAGTTTGTTCAGCATGCGGAAGATGCCTTATGGCGTCGCACCAAATTAGGTTTGTATCTGACTGAAGAACAGGCTGATGCGATTAGCCAATACATCGAGCAGCAGCGCGTTAAAGTACACGCACTGCCATTAAGCGAGGCAAGCTAGCACTCAAGTAAGCCCGTGTTGCTAACACGATGGGATGACAAAAAAGAGCGCCGATGGTCGGCGCTCTTTTCGATCGACTGTCTTTTAACGCCGTTTGGCCGATAACGTGCTGCCGAGTGATGCGCTGATCACCATGCCAATCGCGAGCCATTGACGCAGGGCCAGTTGTTCATCGAGCACGAGTAGCCCAGCCATGGCGGCAACAGCAGGCTCTAAACTCATCATCACACTGAAGGTTTGTTTGGGCATGTTGCGTAACGCTATCATCTCCAGAGAATAAGGAATAGCACTGGAGACAAGGGCGACAGCGATCCCCAAGGGTATCAATTGCCATTGAAAAATCGCACCATCAGTCGCAATATAGCCCGCTGGTACGAGATAAAGGGCAGCAACGCTCATCCCCAGAGCAACCGTCCCGCCGCCTGGCGCTAAATTTCCAGCCTTTTGTCCAAATAGAATATAGCCAGCCCAGCAGCCGCCCGCCGCTAATGCGTAAGCCACTCCTTTTGGATCCAAGGCATCCACGCCTGACAAATCGGGGAGGAGAGTAATAACACCGCCAACGGCGAGCACGATCCAAAGACTGTCTCTGGCGCGACGAATAGAGATTAAAGCCACCAATAAAGGACCGGTAAACTCAAGTGCGACGGCAATTCCTAACGGAATAGTCTCGATAGACAAATAAAGCAGCATCATCATGCCACCAAGACAGCCACCATATACCGTTATCGCTCGCCAATGTCGCGCGCGTGGCCACTGACGCCAAGGGCGAAAGACGAGCCACAAAATGAGGGCAGAAAAGCCGACACGCAGGGCAGTGGTCCCAATAGGGCCCACCAGAGGGAAAAGCTGCTTGGCAAAGGATGCGCCAAATTGAATGGCGCACATGGCACCAAAAACACTCAATATCGCAACAAAAAGCGCACGAGCCTGCATAACCCCTCCTTTTCAGTAAAATAGAGCTATTACCTTAACATAGAGGCAAAAAAAAGCCGCTCCGATGAGAGCGGCAAAGATTTTGGAGCGAATTGTCTCAATCCTATCGTATTCGCTAGAATTTTTGTTTAGCTGAGTCGTAGGCATCTTTGAGAGACGTCAGTGCCTGTTCGGCGCCTTGTTTAATGTCGTCCCAAGCATCGTCACTGGCATGCTGCAGCTCATTAATGCGTGTTTTCGCTTGCTCTTTTCTTGCGCGCAAATGCTCAATTGACTCTCGGTACTCTGCTTTTGCATTTGCCGAAGCAACATTCGCTTTTTCTTCGAGTTTATCAATTTCTTGATTCCAGTCTTGCAAGCGATTATGTAACTTATCTATCATCTCTTGGCGTTGCATAATACCTCCTGTTAAAAGGGCCTAAGTCTACGTACAGGCGATTAATCAGTGGCGAAACGCAGTGGCGAAACGCCTTATTATTTAGGCATTGCCTTCGACGTCGAGTTCATCAATGACTCGTTCAACGTCCTGCGCGTTCTCTGCCATTAATACGGCAAGATCGCGCGCGGCATCACTTTTCACTTCGCCTGATAGGGTTGCGACGCCATCGTTAACGGATACATCAATATTGGTTCCACTAATATCGGGATTCAGCAACAAGCTTGTTTTAAGCGCCGCGCTGACTTTGGTGTCAACGACGGCTTGGCCTAGGTCGGCTGACTGGCTCGCAGGTTGCGACACAGTGAGCTCGTTTTTTATCTCACTCACGCCATCAATCTGACGAACTAAGCCACTGGCCAAGCTTTTATCAAGCTCGGTATCGACTTTCCCGGTTAGAATGACCACGCCTTGCTCAACATCTGTGTTGATATCAAAGTTATTGAGGTTAGTGTTCACCATCAGCATGGACTCGGCTTTGCCATCAATCCAAGCGTCTTTGGCTTCATCTTGCCAGTCATTGGCGCTGCTCGCCGCAGAGACAGAAGAAGCGCCAAGCGCAAGCGCTAACCCTAATGATACAAATAAAGGATGAAATCGACCTTGCGGAGTCGTCTTCATTAAATCCTCCTTTTTCAATGAGTGTGAGCAACGTTGTGGCGCTGCTAAGCTCCCAAAAGCGAAATCTATGCCAATTCTTAAAAAATCTAAATATCAACAGCTTATCTAGTGGTTGATGATTTGATGGTTTTTCCTTTTAGGTAACTTTTTCCTAAGTGTTGGCAATTATTACTTAATAACTGGGGTTGGATATGGCAGTCTAGAACAAGAAAACGCTTGGAAGGAATGCGATGTATATGTCTTGCTTGTTCGCTTATTTACCTCAGTCGTCAGATGCCTCTTTGCGTCAGATGCTAAAGGTGGCGCTTAACGCGCGAGCGACGAACGTGGTGTGGTTTGATACGTTAGCCGCACTGTTAGAAGCGTGTCAGGTTGATGACCCTGACTGGGTCGTATTAGATGTTGACACCAAGGATGGCGATATCGATGAGCTGCTCGCCATCATGACGCGTATCACCCACACGCAATGGGTGTTATTGACTGATGGCGCGCCCTTTCCTGCTTGGAATCACCACGCCCAAGACATGGCTGCGACGGTATTTCGTCGTCCTATCGATAAGCAGGCCTTCCAGCATCTCGTTATTGATCAGATGCGCGGTGAGGATCGTGGGCAATCACAGGGTACCCCCGTTATTACTAGCCAGGCAGATCAATACGGTTATTTATTGGGCTCATCAAGCCCGATGCTGGCCCTGTACCGCCAGCTTCAACGACTAGGTCCAACGAAAGCGAATGTGTTTATCATCGGTGAGAGTGGGGTGGGCAAGGAGCATGTCGCAAAAACACTCCATGGCTTGGGTCGACCGACTGACATAGACGGGATGGAGAGGCGAAGCCAAGGGGGGGATGCCCCTTTTATGGCGGTCAACTGTGGGGCGCTGAGCCCAGAACTGATCGAAAGTGAGTTGTTTGGTCATGTCAAAGGGGCGTTCACTGGCGCGCATCAAGATCACCAAGGGATTTTTTACCAAGCCGAAGGGGGAACGGTGTTTCTCGATGAAATAACGGAAATGCCCCAGTCGCTGCAAGTGAAATTATTGAGGGTGCTGGAGTCAGGGGAATACCGCCCAGTTGGTTCGACACGCAATCAAAAAGCGAATGTGCGTCTTTTGGCCGCCACCAATCGCGACGCGCAAGAGGCGATTCAGCAAGGTAAGCTGCGTGAGGATATTTATTATCGCTTGGCACAATTTGTGGTGACGGTTCCGCCATTAAGGGCGCGAGGAGATGACATTCATGCACTGACCACGCATTTCCTCGCTGAATTGAATTTTAATCATCAGACAACCGTGAGCATTAGCGATAACGCGCTCGAGCACGTCCAGCACTACCACTGGCCAGGGAATGTACGTGAACTCAAACATGCTATTGAGCATGGCTTTCTATTGAGTAATGGGTGCATTGAAGTCACGGACCTACCCGCTAACGTGATGGCTGATGATCCGTCAACAGCGGTTGAGGCGCTTTCGCTGCCAGAGGGAATCAGACTTGATGAACTCGAAAAAGCAGCGATTTTACAAACACTCGCGCGCTGTCAAGGAAACCGTCAGCGTACGGCTAAGGCGCTTGGGATCAGCCCTAAAACCTTATACAACAAACTCCAGCAATATCATGCATTATCGTCTGATTGAGCGGCATCAGGAAGAGGCGGAGACAGGATCGCGAGTGATTGAGGCTGCGCGTCAATCGTCAGTTTTCGGTCGCGATAAAGCTCGCCGTCAATGACATAGTCAATGACTGATGTAGCACGTATCGAGACGCGTGTGACTTGTTGATAGTGAGTAAAGCGGCCTAATCGTGTTTCAAACAGGCTCGCGAATGCTAATTCCATGAGAGACAACGCGGTATCTGTTTTGGTAGAACTCGCGGTGAGCCAAGTGACATCGAGTTTGCCGTCGGCATAATTTGGTTGGCCTTGCCCTTGGGCTAATAAGGTTGTCATTGGTGCTGCATTGGCGACCACCATACTGGTTGTGCGGATCAATTGAGGCGCTTGGTGATCGAATTTAACGGTGAGATCGATGGCTTGATTTTGACTGGCAGCCCCGAGTAGACCCTGCAAATACGCCCACTGGCCTAATTGATTTTTCTGCTCCCGAGCGGCGTGGCGAATCATTTGTTGTTCAAAGCCAACGCCCACGACTAGCAACGCCACTTTGCCGTTACAGCGTGCGGTGTCGATGGTTCGTGGCGTCCCATCTAAAATTACATCGCAAGCGGCATCAATATTTAAAAATTTGGTCTTTATCCCCCACAATGCATGGCATAAGGCGTTTGCGGTGCCAAGCGGTAATACGCCTAAAGGGATTGCGGTGTTAATCAGTGCTCGCGCAACGGCGTTCACAGTGCCGTCTCCACCGGCGGCGATCACCACATCAGCCTGTTGTGAAACAGCGCGGCAAGCGAGTTGATAACTACGACGATTATGGCGTGTCTGATGGACGACTAACCGATACCCGTCACCTAAATAGGCCTGAATATAGTCGCGGTGCTTACGCCATTTCTTTCCACCTGCAGCAGGGTTAGCAATGATCCAGGCAATGGGACGCGCCAACCGCAACGCACCGCTTTGCTGAAAACGCACTAAAGCGCGGCGCTGGCGTTGGTTCAAGTGTGCTTTGGGGCGTACCATTTTGATGTCACCAAGCACATCCTCGAGCGAATGGTGGGGAGAAAGTGCCCAAAGATAGGCGGCAACAACCATCACGGACCTCCCGCGTCCTAGTGCACAATGCACCACCACCTTGTGTCCCGCTTGTCGCTGTTGATGTAGCCATTGTAACGCGCGCATCAGTTGGCTACGCGAGGGATAGGCATGATCCAATACGGGCACCGAGAGATAGGCGACAGCCTGTGATTGTGTGAAACGGTCGACGCTCTCGAATTCAGCGGTAACATCTAATATCCCATCAATACCTTGCGTTTGCAGATCGGGGATGTCTTTGTAGGTCAGGCGGGCACCGACATAGAGCCCAGGGGCGACTTGCTGGACGGGCGGTGCAACATCGCGTTTTCTTGCCCAACGATTGTACAGGTGGGTAAAGGTAAAAAATGGCGCAAACACCCACTGGCTGATGCGAGGCAACTGCCCGGATTGGCGTTTGCGAAAAAGGCGAGGCTGATTGCGCCAATAAGCGATACTAACGGCGAAAAATGCTGCCGCACACCATGAGAAAAGCAAGGTAAGAAGGACGTTAGGTATCCACCAGCTGATCGTGAATAAACACGCGGCGACCAAGCTATAAAAGGGACCTATAAACACGCTTATTCACTCCTTTTTATTCAGCACAGACGCCATCGGTAAAACAATCCAGCTTTTACTATACGTTAGCCCTGCCCAATATCATAAAAAACGGCACGTCTGGCGTGCCGTTTTTGTATTATTATTTATCTTGATTTTGACGTTGGCGCCGGAATTTTTTCATTGCGCGACGTTGTTCAATGATCTTTCTCGCCTCACCGCCAACGTGCTGTTCACCACGTTCTCGTGCGAGACGGACTTGGTACTCTCGCTCTCGAAACGCTGCTTTTTGGGCGTCGGTGTGTTTGTCGATGCATTTAGGGCAAGAGACGCCTTGCTCATAGTGTTCGCTTTCCATGTCCGCTTGCGTGATGGGAAGGCGACAGGCATTACACATTGCGTAAGACCCTCGCTCCAAATCGTGATTAACGGCAACACGGCTGTCGAAGACATAACACTCTCCGTTCCACAAGCTTTCACTCTCAGGCACTTCTTCGAGGTACTTAAGGATCCCGCCTTCTAGGTGATACACCTCATCAAAGCCTTTCTCTTTCAAAAAAGCGGTCGATTTTTCACAGCGGATCCCGCCGGTACAAAACATGGCGACTTTTTTGTGCGTGCTAGGGTCAAGCTGCTGTTCAACATAGTCTGGGAATTCACGGAAGCTATCTGTATGCGGATTAACGGCTCGTTCAAAGGTACCAATCTCGATTTCGTAATCATTACGCGTATCGATCACTAACACATCTGGATCGCTGATTAATTGATTCCACTCTGTTGGTTTGACATAAGTGCCCACGCTTTGGCGCGGATCGATGCCTTCAACCCCCATGGTCACAATTTCTTTTTTGAGTTTTACCTTGGTGCGACTAAATGGCTGGCTGTCTTCGAACGACTCTTTATAGTCAATATCCGCTAGGCGTGGGTCATTTCTAAACCACGCAAACAGCGCATCCATATTTTCTCTTGTCGCTGCTACTGTGCCATTTATGCCTTCCTGGGCGAGAAGGAGCGTGCCGCCTATTTGGTTGGCTTCCATTACTTCAAGCAATGGTGCTTGCAAAGACTGGTAGTCGTCGAGTGTGACAAATTTATATAAGGCACAAATGACATATTTAGACATCTTGTTTCCTCTTGCTGGCTGGAGCGTAAATCCAGTGCATGGGTGGTGTATGTATACGTGAGCGCGGAGTATAGCGAATGCTACTGACGCAAAACACCGGATAAAAGTAAGGTTAAATATCGAGCGCTCTGATAGCGACGAAGGCGATGCACTCTACTTTGTGTTCAAATCAAATTGTATTGTTAGTTATTCAATAACGTCTGGTTTTTATGAGATCAACATCACGTATGAACGGAGTTTCTATCGCCTGAAAGCGTGTTTGGACTTAGTTTGAATAGGTTTTTAGTCACGCCAGAATGGTTTTATTGCTTTATGGTCTAATTATTTTGTTAGTTGGCGTGCATCGGCTAGACAGTGGTCTAGTAAGCAAAGTAATTAGCCAAGCATCAAGAAAGGATGCAAAACATGATTGAAGAATGGATTAACGCATTTGTCGGGTTTATCTGGGGTAAGCCGATGCTGATCTTATTGGTTGGTGGCGGGGTTTTCTTTACCCTTTATGGCAAACTCACGCCGTTTCGGTATATGGCACACAGTATCAAGCTGTTAACCGGTAAGGTGGACGATGGCAGTGGCCATGGTGATTTATCTCATCGCAAGGCGCTCGCCGCCGCTCTCTCCGGCACTTTGGGCCTTGGTAATATTGCCGGCGTGGCACTGGCGCTCAGCGCAGGTGGACCCGGTGCGGTGTTTTGGATGTGGTTAACGGCATTATTAGGAGTCTCAACCAAGTTTTATACCTGTACATTGGGGGTCATGTATCGTCACAAAGATGCGAACGGCAATGTCCACGGTGGCCCCATGTATACGGTTCGGCACGGTTTAGGGCCAAAATTTAAATGGTTAGCGGTGATGTTTGCCATTGCAGGCTTGATGGGATTTGTGCCGTCTTTCCAAATTAACCAGCTTGGTGCCGTGGTGCAAACTCAGCTATTTCCGGGGATCGCTTGGCTAGAGAGTAGTGCGTTCTCTTGGGCACTGGGCATTGTACTGGCGGTCTTCGTCGGTATGGTGATCTGGGGTGGTTTGCAGCGTGTGGCTGATGTTGCTGGTGCGCTAGTGCCTTTGATGGCGGGCAGCTATATGGTGATGGCGATCGCCGCCTTGGCACTTAATGCCGAGCGCGTGCCTGGCGTGTTTCAGTCGATTTTCGCCAGTGCTTTTTCACCGGATGCGATGTTCGGTGGCCTGATCAGTGTGATTATTGTGGGGGTGAGTCGTGGTGCTTTCTCTAATGAAGCCGGGATTGGCACCGAGGTCATGGCACACAGCGCGGCAAAAACCAATGAGCCAGTCCGAGAAGGATTGGTCGCTAGCCTAGGTCCTATCATTGATACCTTAATTGTCTGTAGTTGCACTGCGCTAGTGATCTTGGTGACCGGTGTGCTTGATCAAGCCGAGGGCATGCAAGGTGTTAGTCTGACCATGGCGGCATTCAAAGCGGCCTTTGGCGCGCCAGGAGCGTGGTTATTGGCGGCACAGGTGTTAGTTTTGTCTTTCACCACGGTATTTACATTTTGGTATTACGGCTATAAATGCTTTGTGTATCTATTTGGCGAGCAGGCGGGTCAGTATTATAAGTACCTATACTTATCGCTTGTGGTGCTGGGGGCGGTATTATCGCTGGATGTGGTGTTCTTATTCCTCATTGGGGCGTATGGGCTGATGGCAGTGCCCACCATGGTTTCAGCGCTGTTGCTGGCGCCTAAGGTAAACCAAGCGGCGAAAACGTATTTTGCCAGTCACCGTTACCGTGAAAGCCATCGCTCACAGGTAACCAACAGTTAATGGCTTGACTGACAACTTTGTTGTCACGCTAAAACGAACAAAGGCTGCCAATGTGCAGCCTTTGTTTTGTTCACTATGTTGGCCTTTATCGTTGATTAATCATCAAGTGGTGCGCCGAATACATAGGTATCAGCTAGGCTAACCATGCGACCGATTTCGGGTTTGGTGATGGTATCATTGGCGCCCAATTGCAGAGCCTTAGCGCGGTTATCCTCGCTCATGATCGACGAGAACATGATAATAGGCATGGTTTTATAGGTATCCATCTCTCTGAGGCGTTTGACTAAGTGCATACCGTCCATACGTGGCATCTCTACGTCTGACACAATCGCATCCACAAACTCATTGATCGACACACCTTCTTCTTTGGAAATGCGTTCGAATTCGGTGAGTTTGTCAAAGGCCTCGCCACCATCTTTGGCCGATATAATGTTAAAGCCAGCTGAGCGTAGCGTGTTCTCAATCAAGCTACGGATGAAGGCGGAATCGTCCACCACTAAAATCGTTTTTGCTTCGCGTTTTTTCGCGCTGGATTCGGAAATGTTGACGTTTCTGTCCTGAGTGACATCGTATTTTTCCATACTCAACTCAGGGTTAATATCGGCAATGATTTTCTCAAAATCCAGGATCATAATCAGGTTGTTGTCTTTGCGGACAACGGCGACCACACAATCTTGCTCGCCTGCTTCTAAAAATTGGCTCGGGGACTCAACCGCTTCCCAGGAAATACGATGGATACGACTAATACTGTCAATCAAAAACCCATTAGTCATGTTGTTAAAGTCGGTGACAATCACAAACTTATTGTCTTTCTCTGGACGCGTCGGGACGCCTAACCAGCCTGCGAGATCAATCAGTGGCGTTAGCTTGTCGCGTGACGAAAACACCCCAATCATGTGCGCTTGGGCGTTTGGATAGTCAGTGGTTTCCGGAACTTGGATAACTTCGCGAACCTTGGCAACGTTGATACCGTAATAGCAGGTTTTGGTACTGCCGTCAGGAAGTTGCTTGATTAAGTGAAACTCAATGATTTCTAGCTCATTCGTACCACTTTCCGTCAGTATTTCGTTTTTTGTTGGCTCGTCGTTCATGCCTACCACATTTCCTTTCGATATCAGCGAATCAAGCTGGCGTTAAACTGAGTTTGATCCAGTATAAGCCTGAGATCAACAAAGCGACAATCTTTACTCGATAATCGAGCTGCTTTTCTGTGGGCTATCGCGCTAAAAACTGATGAATAATAAGCATGAAGATACAAGGCTTTAACATGTCAAAGTCGAGATGGGGAGCGCATGCCTTGGTCGCTATTCCCAGTACAACGATGTAAAGCATACCAAGTTGCGTTGTTAGTAAGACTATGTCATCAATGAAGAAGTGGTGTATCGCGATCTTGTATCGGCAGAGGAGGCAAGGATGACAGAGTCAGGCTCACAGTGGTTGGAAACGGTTAAAGAGATGCGAGAGACATTCGACGCGCAAAAAGAACAGGTGTCTCAGTATCCTTTTTTAGAGTACAGCCATCGTCGCGACGCGCTTCTGCGCTTGCGTCAGGCCATCAAGCAAAAATCGTCTGCGTTACAACAAGCCCTTAGCGACGATTACGGCTACCGTGCGCCCGTTGATACTGAAATTGCCGACATCTTGCCTTTGCTGCACCAAATTGATTACACCCGTCGCCGATTAAAGCGATGGATGAAGCCGCAAAAACGGCGTCCTGGTATTACTCTGCTAGGCACCAAATTGGCCGTGCACCCTCAGCCAAAAGGCGTGGTTGGGATCATTGTGCCTTGGAACTTTCCGATTATGCTGGCAGTGAGTCCCCTGATTTGCGCGTTGGCAGCAGGCAATCGGGTAATGCTTAAGCTTTCGGAGTTCACGCCCAACACCAACCAGGTATTACGCGCGTTAATCGCTGAGGTGTTTAGCCCAAACGAAGTGGCCGTGGTTGAAGGTGAAGTTGAAGTGTCGCGCCGCTTTACCGAGTTAGAGTTCGACCATCTCTTTTTCACCGGCTCAACCCAGGTCGGACGTCAAGTCATGCTGGCGGCGGCCGATAATTTGACCCCGGTGACCCTCGAACTGGGGGGTAAATCGCCGGTGATCATTGATGATCAAATTGATATGGACGTGGCTGTCTCTCGGCTCATTTACGGGAAGTGCTTAAATGCTGGGCAGATATGTGTTGCCCCCGACTATGTGCTTTGCCCTGAACATCGGCAAGAAGCCTTTATACACGCCTATCAACGTGCATTTCGTGCTATGTATCCTCACTTTGAGGCCAATCAAGATTACAGCCAGATCGTTAATCAACCCCAAGCGATGCGGCTAGAAGAAACGCTCCAAGATGCGCTCGATAAGGGTGCGCGTCGCTGGTGTGCGCTCGACCAGCAAACCGTGCCAACTGCGGAAAAACGACGCTGGCCAACTCAGCTACTGACCCAAGTCACCGATGATATGCGGGTGATGCAAGAAGAGATTTTTGGCCCGCTCCTGCCTGTGGTTACCTATCAAGATATCTCTGAGGCATTGCGTTATATTCAGGCGCGCCCGCGACCGCTCGCTTTGTATTTGATGAGCAATGACGCTGAGATACGCGCGCAGGTCACCACGCAGCTTCACGCTGGCGGTATGGGGATTAATGAAACCTTGTTCCATGTCGCTGCCGAAGATGCGCCTTTTGGCGGCATTGGTGACTCCGGCATGGGGCATTACCACGGCATTGAAGGCTTTTATACTTTTAGCCACCGTAAAACCGTCCTCACCCGTGATAAATGGGACACCAGCTTTTTAGTCAAACCCCCGTACAACCGCTGGTACAAACGCTTAATGCGCTGGTGGTTAATGTGGTAATGACTCTTGATTGAATTGTGAATAAAGCCACAAAAGCTATCTAATGATGTTGCGCTTATTTTGATTCGAAACTACTAATTAAGTGATATCTTAATTAGTGAGGGTGGTCATGTCGTATCAAAATTCGAATCTAGAACGACGCCGATTTTTAAAACTACTGGCAGGCGCAGGCGCGATAAGCTTGATGCCGGCAAGCTTACCCTCACGCGCTCAGACGCGCGCCAAGGTCGTTATTGTCGGGAATGGCGCTGCCGGTATCTCGTTGGCTAATCGCCTTGTGCAACACCTTTCCGCTGATCAGATAGTATTAGTGGGTGCACGTCAGCGTCACCTGTATCAGCCTGGACAAACTTTGGTGGCATCTGGATTATGGAAAGCGTCTCAAGTCTTATCAACTACAGAGCAATGGCTGCCTCCCGGCATAACCTGGCATGAACAAAATGCCAGTGCGTTTTTACCTGAACAACAAAAAGTTGTACTTGAGAATGGAACGACGCTCAGCTATGACGTACTCGTTGTTGCCATGGGCACCCAACTTAATTACACCCACATTGAGGGAATGGATGAACGTCTTATCGGTCAGCATGGTATTGGTAGTGTTTATCCGGGGCCAGAAGGTGCACTGGCAACGGATACGGCGTTTAAACAGTTTATGAATAAAGGCGAGGGCAAAGCTATATTTACGCTTGCTGAAACTCCCATCAAGTGCGCAGGTGCGCCACTTAAAATGACCTTTACCTCTCTCGCCCGTCTTGAGCAAACTGGCCGGCGTCATGCATTTGATGTGAGCTTCGCCACGCCGTTTAAAGATCGATTGTTTTCGATTCCCGTTTATAACGACTTTGTCATGGCGCGCTTTGGTGACCAAGGGGTAGACATTGCTGATCAGAAAACGTTGATTGGCATCGATCCGACCAACAAAAAAGCACGCTTCTCACTCACCGCAACGGGAAAGACACTAGTCGAAGCGTATGATTATATCCACGTCGTGCCTCCAATGAGTGCGCCCGATGTGATCAAGCATAGTGATCTGGTTTGGAATCAAGGTCCTCATAAGGGCGAATGGATGGCGGCAGACCAATATACGCTACAACATCCCACTTTCCCCAATGTATTTGGCATTGGTGATGTGACCGGTATTCCGCTATCGAAAACGGCTGCAAGTGTAAAAAAACAAGTTCCCATCGTTGAGGCAAACCTCTTAAGTTATCTGAACGACAAGCCTTTAGAGGCTGAGTTCAATGGATATACCTCTTGCCCATTGATCACTGGGTTCGGCAAAGCGATTCTGGCTGAGTTCGGTTACGGTGGCAAATTACTCCCTTCTTTCCCGTTTATTAGTCCAACAGAAGAAACGTGGATGGCTTGGGTAATGAAAGAACAAATGTTGTTACCAGCCTATCAAGCGATGTTGGATGGAAAAATTTAATGGAGGCGGACATGACTCTTGACGCAATTTTTACCGTACTACTGTACTCAGCCGCTCCTTACTGGGGATGGTTATTATTTTTAGTGGGTTTGCCTGTAGTGTCGTTAGTGATTTTTCGTCGCTTTTCTTTGCGCAGCGCCAAGCGCGCTTTTGTGTTCAGTATTGTAGTCGGCCTTGTCTGTGCTCTATCAGCGCCACCGTTAACGGGCTCCTCACTTGCGATGCTTAATGGTGCCGCAGACTGGGTGATGTTAATCATGGTTGCGATAGGTGCGACACTATACACTACGATCTTAGCAGCGATCGTTTTGAAGCCACAATCAGCGTCGTTGTTCGACCAACGGGCATGATGATCGTATCGAGCGGTTCATCAACATATTGTCCAATTAAATCACTAAACTTTTCCGAAAAATTGATCTATATCTTTGGTTGTTACATAACTGTTAAAAGTGGTGCGAAGCAACCAAAGGAGCGACACAATGGCGTTTTCAGTACAACCCGATTCCATGTTGCCAGACATTGGCGATCATGAGCGCGCGATGGTTGAGCAAGAGGTAAAGCTCGCGGTCACCGATGCCAATGGCAAATCACTGGGGTATTTAGCGATGGTGCCAGATGCACAGCGCTTTATTACCTTAACCCAAGATAACGCAGAGGCGTTGAGTTTTATCAAAACCCCTTGCAGCGTCAATGCGGGTTATTATCAGTGGTCGTTTTTTTATGACGACATTGAGTATGGCCTGGACTGTTTAATTGAACCTGACAGAAACAAGTGTCGGCTATATGCCAATGATCATGCGGCAGCCGCGCCATCGTGGAAGCTTGTTGATGAAGGGGAGCGTGGCTCTTTGATGATGGCAGCCCCTATCTCAGCGATTGGGCCGGGCACGCGTATTGCTGTTACCTCTGATGAAGCCGACGTTCCGAATGTATTAGTTGGGGCGCTTGAAGGCGGCGTGTTGGTGCATGAGCAGCCAAGTTAATAGGTTGAACACCGAGTATCTTACCGGCCAGTGCTCTGTCACTGGCTTTTTTATGCCAATCAATCTCACTCTCTAACTGCATGTGTTAATTCACTTTCATTTTAGCTGTGAGCAGCATCAAAGAATTGTTCATCAATCATTTTTAGTAAAAAAGTGTTAAGTGCTCACGGATGGCCTACATAAACACTTTGTAAACAAAAAGTTAAAAGTGATGCTGCTGATGTAGTAGTAAATAATGCTGGTAGGTTGGACAAATAAAGCGATTTTCTCTGCGGAAAAAAGTGCTGTTGATGCATAGCTTTATAAACGTGCTTGTTGTTATTTGTAGGCAATTAATTTTTGATACGTTTAACCATTGTAAGGAATACAATATGTTAAAGCATGTACTTAGCTGCTGTATTGCATCAGCATTAGTCGCTGCATCGTCTGCAGCGCTCGCAAAACAGGAAGAGGGTAAACAAGCGATCTCTCAGCAGCAAACGCTAGCGCCACTCGTTGTCGCGTCAGACAAGCAGGGGATTGAAGACCAATACATTGTGGTATTCAAACAACCGATGACGCTCAGCGACGATCCACAAGCGCTACAAACCTTCACTCAGCAAACCGTTTCAAGCATGGTTAACCAACACGCGGTTAAAGTTGAGAAAGTGTTTGATCGCTCGCTGAGTGGCTTTGTAGCCAAATTGACGCCAGAGCAACTGCGCGCGTTGCGTATGGACGAGCAAGTGGACTTTATCGAGCAAGATAAGACGATTTCCTTGGACCCGGTAATCACCCCAAACGCCAACCAGAGTAATCCAGTTTGGGGGTTGGATCGCATTGACCAACGTAACCTGCCTTTGGATAACAATTACAGTACCAATTTTGATGGCACAGGTGTGACGGCGTACGTCATTGATACAGGTGTGACAACGTCACACGTAGAGTTTGGTGGTCGTGCTCGCTCTGGCTATGACTTTGTTGATAACGATAATGACGCGTCAGACTGTAACGGTCACGGCACCCATGTGGCCGGCACTATCGGTGGTAGCCAATATGGCGTCGCTAAAAATGTCGACATTGTTGGGGTGAGAGTGCTGAGCTGTAGTGGTTCGGGCTCAACGTCCGGTGTGATTGGCGGGGTTGATTGGGTGGCTGCCAATGCCAGTGGACCATCGGTGGCAAACATGAGCTTAGGTGGTGGTGTGTCTACAGCACTGGATCGTGCGGTTGCCAGTGCGGTGCAATCGGGTGTGAGCTTTATGCTGGCGGCTGGCAATTCCAATGCCGATGCGTGTAACAGCTCGCCGGCCCGTGAGCCAAGTGGCGTCACCGTGGGCTCAACAACAAGCAGCGATAGCCGATCAAGTTTCTCCAACTGGGGCAGCTGTCTTGATGTATTTGCACCAGGCTCGCAAATCAAATCTGCCTGGTATGACGGTGGTTATCGCACCATCAGTGGCACGTCAATGGCGACACCTCATGTTGCCGGTGTTGCGGCCTTGTATTTACAAGAAAACAATAGCCTATCGCCAGCACAAGTCGAGAGCTTAATTAGCAACCGTGCTAGCGTAAATAAAATCAGTGATCCTCGTGGTTCGGTTAACAAACTGCTCTATAGCCAAGCGGATAGCAGTTGTGAGCCTGATTGTGACCCAACGCCAGGGCCAAAAAATGAGCTCAAAAATGGCCAGCCAGTCACGGGTATTTCTGGGGCACAAGGTACGCAGCGATTCTTTTACGTTGATGTTGACGCGGGGCAACGTCTAACGGTCAATATCAGCGGGGGCTCAGGCGATGCAGATTTGTACGTACGCTATGGGGCGAAACCAACTTTAAATAGCTGGGACTGCCGTCCATACAACTACGGCAATAGTGAAGTGTGTACGGTACAAAGCACACAAAACGGTCGCTATCACGTGATGCTTAATGGTTACACTGCTTTTAACGGTGTCAGTGTGACAGCGCGATACTAATGCACTGTCGCTAAGGCGGTCGCGTTATGACCGAAACCGTTTTATGACCCAAGATGACGATAAAGCGCGGCACAAAGCCGCGCTTTTTAGTGGTATTGGCGCAAGCAATCGTATAGCAAGTTGATAAAGCCCTTTCGATCGACGGCCATTGCCACCTCGGTATTGGCGAGATTGCCCGTGACGTGATAGCGGTCGACGACCGTCATTCCAGTGGTTAACGTCCCTTGTGTCTCGACACCCACCCATAGTGATTCACACTCGAAGAGCTCAGGCATCACCAGCCACGCGATGGTGCAGGGATCGTGCAGCGGTGAGCCGTCTAGGCGCCACTTGGGATCGCGGTGATAGCGCATAAAGAAATCAAGCCAACCCGCAACTGTCTGTGCCACGGGATTATCGATGCCACGGATGGAAGCCACATCTTCATCTTTGACTAACGCTTGGTGGGTAACATCTAATCCAAACATGGTGATTGGGATCCCAGCGCGAAACACGCGATCAGCGGCTTCTGGGTCGACATAAATATTAAACTCGGCTGCTGGTGTCCAATTGCCCAAGGTCACACCGCCTCCCATCAGCACAATCTGCTTAATCCGGTTGGTTAAATCCGGGTAGGCGGCCAGGAGTAAAGCCACGTTGGTTAAAGGGCCAGTCGCGACCAAGGTAATAGGCTGGTCAGCGTCTTGAAGTACACTGGCCATTAGGTTAACGGCATTATCAGGATGGGCGTCCATCGTGGGCTCTGGCAGCGCAGGACCATCCAAGCCCGACTCACCGTGAACATTATCAGCAATAATGAGCTCACGGGTGAGTGGTTTATGTGCGCCACCCGCGATAGGGATGTGTGTTTGTTGCAACAAAGTCAAAATGCGTCTGGCGTTGTAAAGGGTTTTATCTGGGGTTTGATTTCCGGCACTGGTGGTGACTGCTTTGATATCAAGCTGGGGGAGTGCACAAGCCATCACCAGTGCAATGGCATCGTCATGGCCGGGATCGCAGTCGATAATAATGGGTTCACGCATAAGCTGGCCTATCGCGGAGTTGGAGAACACGTCGGTCAGCACAGGATAAACGCCTTGCTACTTGCAGCGTGTGATCGTCCTCGCTAATTGCTCACGCGATCGAAATGTAACAGGTGAATAATTTATCATCAAAAACTGAGAGATGAGTTGTTACACATTGTCAACATGTTGCGAACGAAAATGTGGTTGTTGCATTATTTTGCAAACAATTCAATCAATCTGTCTTTGCTTGGTAATTTGGAGGTTTATGTTGGAAGTTTAGGGTTTTAATAGAGTTATAAACTGCTTTTTAGATTTTAACCTAGATTATATGACAAGTATTTAACAAAACAATTAGGACATATATCTATTACATTTATGTGATACTTTAAGTTGAACTCGCTACTATGCAACCGCACAAAATATTATAACTAAGAGAGTTTGACGTGAACCAGACTATAGATATCTCCTCAAAAAGTGTATCGCACCGCTGGACCCAACATGATACCCATTGGGCACTCAGCTTGTTCGGTACAGCGGTGGGGGCCGGGATCCTGTTCCTTCCCATTAATCTCGGGATGGGGGGCTTTTGGCCACTCATGATTATGGCCGTACTGGCGTTTCCGATGACGTTTATGGCTCACCGAGGCTTAGCGCGCTTTGTGTTGTCGTCTCGCCACAAAGATGCCGATTTCACCGATGTGGTTGCCGAACACTTCGGCAGCCATGCAGGCCGTTTGATCTCCGTGCTGTATTTTCTTTCTATTTTCCCCATTTTGTTGATATATGGCGTTGGGCTGACTAATACAGTTGATAGCTTTTTGGTTAATCAACTCGGGTGGGCGTCGCCAAACCGTGTCATGCTGTCTGGTGTGCTAGTCGCAGGTATGATTGCGATCATGATGGGGGGCGAGCGCCTGATGCTGCGTGCATTTGCGGCGATGGTTTATCCGCTGGTTGCTATCTTGGCGTTTTTGTCTTTTTACCTAATACCATCATGGCAAGCACCGAACCTCGCTATGCCCGGGATGGGAGAACTGGGCATGAATCTATGGCTCGCCGTGCCAGTGGTGATTTTCTCGTTCAGCCATGCGGCGGCGATTTCTAGCTTTGCCAACATTCAGCGCCGTCACTATGGTGATGATGCCCAAGGCAAGTCAGAGCAAATTCTTAAACGCGCGGGCGTGATGTTAGTTACCTTTGTACTCCTGTTTGTTTTCTCGTGCGTGTTGACGCTCACCCCGGCACAAATGGCGGAAGCGAAGGCGCAAAATGTGTCTGTGCTCTCATACCTTGCTAATGTCACCCAAAATCCATTTATTGGCACCTTAGGGCCTTTGGTCGCCTTTATTGCTATCACATCATCGTTCTTGGGGCATTTCCTCGGTGCACGCGAAAGTCTGAACGGCCTGGTCACCAAACATAGCAAACTCACTTATAAAAAGGCCGATAAGCTCGGCGTGGTGGTGATGTTTTTTGCTATTTGGTGGTGTGCGGTGATTAACCCCAGTATCCTCGATATGATGGGCGCATTGTCTGGGCCTGTGATTGCGATGATCTTATTTATTATGCCAACGGTTGCGGCCTACAAAGTCAAAGCGCTGGCGCAGTATCGCGGCAAAGCGGGTACTTACTTTATCTTTGTGACAGGTATGCTGGCGATTTCAGCGTTGCTCTATAACTTGATAGGCTAGTGAACACCCTTATAACCTGTTAAAAGCGTCCAATGGGCGCTTTTAGGCCTCTAAGCGCAAATAAAAAACGTGAGCAAGGCCTCAATATGGTGAGTCGTTACTACTGAATTTTATGGAGAGTGACTGACAACCCTCCCTTAAACTCTCCCTCAATAATGTACTAAGAGACCACTAACAGTACTTGCTATTTTTCTTTTGTATCGCTAAAGTCTAAATATTAGTTTTTTCTTATGTAAAGGTCGCTATGCTGCCTAAACGATTTTTTCCTATTGTTGCGCCTTTTTTAATGTCAGTGTTAATGGTGACATTGATGACAGCGGTAATTACGGCTGTGAATACTGGGTTAAGTGATGGGTTTGTTTGGCGTTGGGTTGAGGCTTTTATCGTCGCTTGGCCGATCGCATTCACCATTATTTTTCTCTCGTCAAAGCACGTACAGCGTTTAGCGCAGTGGTTATGCAGTCGCGATTAAAGATCAATCGAACACATTGAGAACGGCGCAGTTCTTACCTTGCTTTTTAGCTTGATACATAGCTTTATCGGCATCAACAATTTCACTGTGAGGCATACCATTTGGGTAGTAAGCCACGCCCAAACTCACTGTGACGGGCATAGATGGATGATTAAATAGCGCAAGGCTTTGTCTTGATATCTCGTTGCACAGCAGTTTGCCTTGCGCCACGGCACGCTCAGCGGTAGAAAAATACTGCAGCACGGCAAACTCCTCTCCCCCGATCCTTGCCACCACGGCGTCATTGGGTAATAGACTCCGCGCTGTTTGAGCGACAAAGCAAAGCACTTCGTCGCCATGTGCGTGGCCGAACCCATCGTTAAAGGCTTTGAAGTCATCAATATCGAACACCATCAAGGTTATCCCCTTGACTTCGCGCATTTGGCTATATAGGCACTGATAGAAGTAACGTCGGTTGTGAAGATGAGTGAGAGAGTCAGTAATCGCTTGCGCTTGCAGTAAGTCATTGGCTGCTTGCAGCGCATACGTCTTCTGTTTAACCGTTCTTTTCAGTAAAAAGATATAGCTGATGCCCACTATCACACCCAAGGCGATTAGCGTTGGTAACAAATACGCGGGATAGACGGTCTCGACATCGTAATATACCCAGCGATTTAATAGCCGCCGCTTGGTTTCATCGTCGAGCCAAGCAAATTTATTATCAACTTGATTGAGTAATGCCGTCTTCCCTTTCGCAAAACCGGCATATAACATTTCTGTATAGAGGTGCCTGACGGGTATAAACAATTTTTGGTTAGTGGTGGTATAAAGGTGATAATTGGCGACTTGCAGATCGGCGACGAATGCTTGGATGTCTGCAGATAACGCTGCATCAAGCATGGCTTGGTTATTCGGGAAGAGCTGTAGCGTTACGTCTGGAAATTCGGTTCTCATAAACTCTTCTTCGTACCCGCCTTGCACAACACCGACTGCGTGGTCGGTGTCGCCCGCTAACACATAATCTGCCGATACGCCCGTGAGAGCTTGGCTGAAGAACACTTGCGTATCGATGCTAAAAAGTGGGGTGCCGAAATCCATAAACGCTAACCGTTCTGGTGAGCGAAGTAAGCCTGCGTGAACATCGGCTTGACCGCTTCGCACAGCATCAATCGATTGTTGCCAATCAGTTAGCACAAATTCAATTTGATAGCCGTTACGTTTGCCAAATTCTTTCCAAAAATCAATTAGGATCCCTTTTGGCTCTTGATTGCGGTCAAGATAGGAAAATGGTCGCCAAGCATGCGAGTTTGCCACTTTTAAAACAGGGCTTTGTGGCTTGGACTGTTGGTTTTGCTCAGCGTCAACACTCAGCGTGATGGTCAAGAGGACGCCAATGCTCAGAACCACAACGATGATACGAGTCACCACAGATAACACCCCAGAATGCCGCATAAACAACCCTTGAATCTGGCAATGGCTAGAAATGATGGCGCGCAATGCATGCGACCATTACTACCAGTATATGAACAAAACATTGGCAGCTGGGGATAAATGTCACTTTTTCCGCAAAACTGAGAGGGTAGTGCGTTCGTGATGATACACCCGATTGTGGCAATGCCAGCGGCATGAGGTGGCGCTCCGAGCGTTGCTAAGCTGGATGCGCCACATTGTTATCCGTTATTGTTGGGCACCGTGCTCAGCGAGCACGCGAGCGTTGACCGTTTGAAACGGATACGACGCAAGGGCGCCAAAACCAGGTATTGTCTTCGCCTTGATTTTGGTATGAAGCGGTGAAGACAGCCCGAGTAAAAAACGTGTCGTTGCCGCGTGACTTGGCGTGGCATCGCAAGCGGCGGCGAAGTGCTGGCACCATGATGATAATGCCTGCACATCGATCGCGGGTAATTCAGGGCGTGGGGGTAGCTGAGCAATATGTCCTTGGCATACCGAACAATGGCCACAAGTAGTTGGCGCCGCGTGATCGCCAAAGTAGTCGGCAAGGCGCTGGCTAATACAGGTTGAAGAGGCCAATAAAGCCAGTAATTGGTTGATGCGGGCCAGTTCGCTCTCTTCCTTTTTAGCAAAAAGGTTATGTAATTGTTCAGCCTGCGCTTGAACATCAATCTCATGGGGACTGACCGAAAAGACTTGCGTGGCCTGTTGGGTGGCAAGTGATATCCAACCTTGCTCGTGAAAATAGTCCAGTGCCGCTAACGCGCGCTTTCTCTCTGCTCCAAAGCGTTGCCACAGTTGTTGGAAATCCATCTTGTACCAGGTTTTAGCTTTGACCGCGCACGTAAATAGTTGGGCGACAAATTCGCGCCGCTCACCCTGAAATTTAGCCGTAATGGTTTCTGGTGACTCAACGGATTGGAACTTCACATCGGCAAAATAACTGTATTGGCTGGTGATTACACCGGCCATTTCTAAATAAACCAGCAAGGTTTTAAGCGGCAAAAGCCGTATATTATACGTCCGTGACAGACTGTGTAGCATGACTTCCCATGGTTGACCGGCTTGTTTTATTTCTTCCAGTAGCCCTTGGATCGCCGTTTTGTCTGGCGTATCGCCGTAGATAAAATTTTCCAGCACATTCAGGCTAGATTGGTTGGCGAGCACAGTGCACGTAGCGTTTTCTCCGTCTCGTCCGGCGCGGCCAATTTCTTGGCTATAGTTCTCAATCGATTTAGGCAAATCAAAATGGATGACACGACGAATATCCGCCTTATCGACGCCCATCCCAAAGGCGATGGTCGCGACAATACACGGCGCATGGCCCGACATAAATGCCTCTTGTATTGATACACGCGTATCGTGACTCATGCCGGCATGGTAAGCCGTCGCGGGGATATGCTGGGTTTGTAGCCACTCGGCCATATTCTCCGCCGTTTGCTGCTGGGTGACATAAATGACAGTTGGTAAGTGGGGAGCAGGCTGCAACTGCTCAACCAGCGCTTGCCGTTTTTGATCCTCTTCCACGGCGACCACATTCAGGTAAAGGTTGGAGCGATAAAACCCGGTTAATGTTGTGTTACTTGCTGGGATCGCGAATTTTTTTTGCATGTCCTCGACAACCGCGGGTGTCGCAGTCGCGGTGAGAAGCAATACCTGAGGAATATTTAATTGCTGTCGATAAGCGGGGAGTTTGAGATAATCGGGGCGAAAATTGTGGCCCCACTCAGAGATGCAGTGTGCTTCATCTACGACCAATAAGGAGATCGGGATGGGCGCAATAAATTGGCGAAAGCGTTCGTTGTTTAACCGTTCGACCGAAATCATCAGGACTTTGATGTCGCCGCGACGGATCTGCTCCATCACTTGTTTAGTTTGCTCGGGAGTCTGTGTGGAATCAATGGTAGCGGCGGCAATACCTTTACGGCGCATAAAGGCGATTTGATCATGCATTAATGCTAGCAAAGGTGAAATCACTAGGGTTAAGTGGGGCAGTTGCGTGGCTGGTAGTTGATAGCACAATGACTTACCCGCACCGGTAGGAAAAATCGCACAGGCCGACTCCCCTTGCATTATCTGAGAAATCACCGACTCTTGTCCTGCACGAAATGATGAAAACCCAAAAACGTGCTCAAGTGCCTTGGTCAACATACCGCCTCTCCCCGTTTTTAACCCAGCATCTTTTATAAATCGAGAAGAGACGGTATCGGTGACACGTTGGCGTTGCAAGCACAAGCGATGACGAGTGCGAGCGACTCCAGCATCTTTTTCAAGCGGAAAAGATGTCCTTGCTTGAGGTGACAGCCATTACAACGCCTTAACCAATGCAGCGATGTGATCCCAGTTGCGCGCGTCAATCAAATTGGCAGGGACCATCCAAGTGCCACCACATGCAAGCACCGAAGGCAATGCGAGATAATCGCTTACGTTCGCCTCACTCACGCCGCCAGTTGGCATGAAACTCACGGGATACACGGCAGATAATGCTTTTAACATTGCAATGCCGCCTGAAGCTTCGGCAGGAAAAAACTTCAACGTATCCAGCCCCAGTTCCATGGCTTGTTCGACTAAGCTGGGGTTGTTGATCCCGGGGATGATAGGAATGCCGCGTTGCTGGCAATGTTTCACTGTGGTTGGGTTAAGCCCAGGGCTGACAATAAAATCGGCGCCTGCGTCAATTGCGGCGTCGACTTGGGTTGTAGTGAGTACCGTGCCGGCACCAATCAGCATATCGGGATAGGCATCGCGCATGAGACGAATAGCACGGGCGGCCGCGTCAGTGCGAAAGGTAATTTCAGCGCACGGTAGGCCGTTATCGACCAAGGTTTTTGCTAGCGGCACAGCATCATCCGCATTATTAATCGCAATCACTGGCACGATGCGAATTGCCTTAAGGCGTTGATTCAGTTCAGTCATGGGGGTTCCCTTACAGTAAAACGCTTAATAGCGAAACAGTCACAAATACACTATTGAAACGGGTTCTCGCATAGCGTGAGGTAGCGACTCACATCACCCGATTGAACCGGGCAGGCGGACTTTGTCGATTTTTCTTTTTGTAGTTGCAGTCGCTGACAGTCTTGATGGTCCGATGAAAAGTTTATCCATACGCTGTCCATGGTCAAGGTATTGGAAAGGTAATAAACGTGCTTACGGTGATCAGCCACATTGGTCCAAATGGTGTAAGACGCTTTTTCAGTGTGATAAGGATTAAAATTGACAGGTACGGCGCACGTGGCTACGAGCGAGCGTGCTTGATAGACAGCTTCACGCCGGTTTTGCGCGGGCTGGCTAAAGGTTAAGTAATAGCTGGCTCGCTCAAAGCGTTGCGTAGCACTGTTGCCATCAGCTGCTTACTAATACCGAGCTGGCTAGCAGACTTCGCACTTAGCCCTCGACTTATCGTACCTTTTGGGAAACGATAGAAGTAGGTATTAATGGGTCAAAACCAGTCCATATTGCGCGCCGTGACAGGGTATTGTCGGTTGAGATTGTTAAATATGCGTGTGCACATATCATTGATACCTTTGTTATTAACATGTTAATAAATCCGAGCTATGATAGCTGATGTTAAAACATTGGCCTACACGAGAATGAACAATGGAAGTGAGTGAACTCAGCAGCAGTTCCGAGTTGCGTATCAAAGTGCTTAAAGGAATGAGCCTTGGTGTGGGTGGTTTAGCAGCCTTGGTGGCGATGGGTAATGTTGTTGTTAGTCAAAGCTATATTTATGCCTCTTTTTTGGTTTTGTATGCTTTTTACTCTTGGTATGTGTATCGACAAACCGCCAAAAACACCGTTTTTAGTGGCCACAAATATATCATGTCGGCTAGTTTGACGGCTTTGGTGGTTGTCGGTACTTTTCTCAAGCCAACAGACTATGGGGTGTTTATTTGGACGCTGTTTTTTCCGATTATTTACTATTTGTTACTGGGCTATAAAGCCGGTCTGGCAGCGACATTAGCGCTGTTTATTATCCAAATTGCTAATGTTGCTTTTCAGTTTTATGTCGAGCAGTACTTCGACATGTTGACTATGATGCTCAACTTTGCGTTTTGTTATTTCAGCATTGCCATTGTCGCTCATGCTTATGAGATTAACCGTGTATTGGCTGAAAACAAGTTAAGTAAACTAGCCACGTGTGATCCGCTAACTGGAGCCAATAACCGCCTCGCGTTGAAACATCGCTATCAGGTATTACAGAATCAGCAGGCTGCGTTTCATCTTTTGGTGCTCGATATTGATCACTTCAAAGCGGTTAATGACGAATATGGGCACGATGGCGGCGATGTCGTATTGCAATCGGTGGTGAATATCATGGTTGACGTCGCAGGGAGCGAAAACGTATTTCGTCAAGGCGGCGAGGAGTTCTGTATTCTCTTAGAGGATGTTTCGCACCAAAATGCACTGGCGGTGGCAGAGCGAGTCCGTGAGAGTATTGAGCAAACGCCCGTTGTTTACCAGCAGCGCGCTATTCCTGTGACGGTCAGTATCGGGGTCACCCAAAGCGAGGCATCAAAATGTGCCCAAGAAATCAACCGTCAAGCGGATGCGAATTTGTATGCGGCTAAAGCGGGTGGTCGTAATAAAGTGGTGGCGTGAAATGGTTAAGGAGCCACTTTGCCACGCAGGGCTTTAGTTTGGCTCTTACGTTTTTTAGCATCCACGCGGCGTCGTTGTGAGGCCTTGGTAGGTTTGGTGGGTTTACGTTTTTTCTGCTCTACCATCGCGCCTTTGATCAACGCCTGTAAGCGCTCTAGCGCGTCTTCTCGGTTTAGCTCTTGGGTGCGGTAGTTTTGCGCTTTTATGACTACGACGCCCTCTTTGGAGATGCGCGAATCAGACAGAGCCATTAATCGGGCTTTGTACGCATCAGGCAGTGACGAGGCTTGGATGTCAAAGCGCAGATGAATGGCGCTCGATACTTTGTTGACGTTTTGCCCGCCTTTCCCTGCGGCGCGAATAGCTGTGAGTTCAATCTCATTGTCGGGAATCGCCACCTTATTCGATAGAGTGAGCATTCAACCTCTCATGCATGAAGAAAGGGCGCAGTGTACACAGACTAAGGCCTGCGGCGCAAATAGACCGGCAGGCCAGAGTGGCTGAATCTGCGCGTTAGGGGAGATCAAACACCAGTGCTTGGCTGGTTTCGTTGCCCTTATTGCTAAAGGTGACATGATGGATATCTTCAATCTTTGCGCCATCGCCGGGAGCCAGAGATGTCGTTTCAACGTCGAGCGGGCCCGCGACTTGATGTATATAGGCATGGCGTCCTGCCTCCAAAAGCAAGGTAACCGATTCACTGGGCGGTAGAATCAGCTGTAGCAAACGCGCATCTTGTTTGATGCGTAAGGTGCCATTTTCTCCGGTTGGGGTCGCGATGACGGTAAAGCCAGCCTGCTTACCAAAATCTTTTTGCTGATAACCCGGCTCCCCGCCTTGCTCATTGGGCTCAATCCAAATTTGTAGAAAGCGCAAGGCTTGGGTTGATGAGGCATTATACTCGCTATGATAAATACCGCGCCCAGCCGACATCAGTTGGAACTCGCCAGCCGGTAGGGTTTGTCGGTTGCCTTGACTGTCTTTGTGCTCTATTTCCCCTTCCAGCACCAGACTGATGATTTCCATATCACGGTGTCCGTGGGTATCAAAGCCTGCGGCGGGCGAGACGATATCATCATTGATCACACGCAGTGCAGAGAAGCCCATATGATGAGGATCGTAATAGCTACCAAATGAAAAAGTATGGCGGCTTTGTAGCCAGCCAAAGTTGGCCTGACCGCGATCGCTGGCATGACGGACGGTAATCATAATGTTTCTCCTCACTGATTCGATGTTGAACAACGGTGACGCTGAACAATAGCTGCAGTGTAGAAACAAAAACGTCGTGCGAACACAGCGTATGATTGAGCATCTTGTTCTAAAAAGCTGAATGAATCTGGCTTAACACGCATCTGCGGGTTGAGGTTGGTTGTACCAAATGTGCGTCTGAATATGCGCGGGCTGACGCGCGAGAGTGCGGACAGAATGATTGAAAGTATGCAACGAACCAGCTTTAAGACTGCGCATTTTGCATGTTAATTTTTCTGGCCTTTTTACCAGAGGGTGAGCTTACCAACATTACCGAGGTGACACGCTTGTTTGATGTGTCGTGCAATCATATGGTGAAAGCCAAGCAAGCCTTTTTAGAGGAGTTAGATGCATGCACCATCGATGCGCTTATCAACGACAATCGCGAGTTAATGATCCTGCTCACTCGCCCCTAAATGTGCAAGGACAGCACTAAGTAGAGCTTATGGCTAATTCCGCTTTAACGCGCGCCGCCTCGACGCCATCTGCTTCAAGTCGCAACAGTAAAAATCTGACGGTTCTGTGGGAGCTGATTGCGTTTATTCGCCCTTACCGCTGGCAAGTGAGCGCGGCATTGCTGGCCTTAGTGTTTACCGCGTCATTGACGCTCTCTGTCGGACACGGCGTTCGCCTTTTGATCGACCAAGGCTTTGCACAGCAATCACTGGTTGAGCTGGGGAATGCGGTAAAGTTTATTTTGCTGATCACGGTATTGATCGCGATCGGCACCTTTTTCCGGTTCTATTTGGTGTCATCGGTGGGTGAAAGGGTCAGTGCCGATATTCGACAAGCGGTGTTTGATCATGTGATTGGCCTACATCCGAGCTATTTTGAAACCCACGGCAGTGGCGAAATCATGTCGCGGATCACCACAGATACCAGCTTGCTGCAAAACATCATCGGCTCCTCCTTCTCCATGGCGATGCGTAGTGCGTTGATGTGTGTGGGCGCCATCATCATGCTGTTTGCCACCAATATTAAACTGACCTTGATTGTGCTGGCCTCCGTGCCCTTTATTCTGGTGCCGATTTTGATTTATGGCCGTCGTGTGCGAGCGTTGTCGCGGCAAAGCCAAGATTCAATGGCGGACGTGGGCAGTTATGCCGGTGAAGCCATCACCAATATTAAAACCGTGCAAAGCTTCGCGGTAGAAGATCACGCCAAAGCCGCATTTGGTCAAGAGGTGGAACGCGCCTATCAGATCGGACGCGAGCGCGTCAAACAACGAGCCATTCTTATTTCCGGCGTGATCGTGATTGTGTTCAGCGCCATTACTGGCATGTTGTGGGTCGGCGGTCGCGATGTGATTCAAGGTACTATGTCAGCAGGGGATCTGGGTGCGTTTGTGTTTTTCGCCATCATGGTTGCCTCTTCGATGGCTACCTTGTCGGAAGTGATGGGGGAGTTGCAGCGTGCGGCAGGCGCGACGGAGCGCTTGGTGGAACTGTTGCACGTGCAAAGCCATATTCGCACTCCCGCCACCTCGCCGAGTGTCGATGCTCAATCATTAAGCAACGATATTCGTTTTGAAGCGGTACATTTTCATTATCCCACGCGTCCTCATCAAGCGGCGATTGATGCGTTGAACCTTGTGATTCAGCCCGGTGAAGTCGTCGCTTTAGTCGGACCGTCGGGGGCGGGAAAAACCACCGTATTTGAATTACTGCAACGCTTTTATGATCCGCAGTCAGGCGCGATTAGGCTGGGCGGGCAAGATATTCGTCGCTTATCCCCGCAAGCGTTGCGCCAACAAATGGCACTGGTGCCACAACAACCCGCTCTGTTTAGCGATGATGTAATAGGCAATATTCGCTACGGCAGGCCAGGCGCCAGTGAGCACGCCGTCAAAGCGGCGGCGATTCAAGCGCACGCCGATGGGTTTATTCAGCAATTACCGGACGGCTACAACAGCTTTTTGGGTGAGCGAGGCGTGCGGCTTTCGGGTGGGCAACGGCAGCGAATCGCGATTGCCCGCGCGATTCTCAAGGACCCGCGAATTTTATTGCTCGATGAAGCCACCAGCGCCCTTGATAGCGAAAGTGAGCATGCGGTTCAGCAAGGCTTGGCGGCTTTAATGCGTGACCGCACTACCTTGATTATCGCTCACCGCTTATCGACCATTCAGCATGCTGACCGCATTGTCGTGATGGATCAAGGCAAGCTTGTTGATGTAGGCAGCCATACCGACCTGCTGGCACGCTGCCCTCTGTACCAACGCTTGGTAAAACGGCAGTTTAGCCATGTCTCAAATGGCTAAGCGTTGTTTTCCAATTCTTTGATTTGTTTGTCAATCTTTTCTGCTTCTTCGGTGAGCAGTGAATAACCACGGATGTCGCCGTTGCGCTGCGCCTGAAAGGCTTGTTGTTGCTTAGCTTCGTACTGCTTTTTAAGCTTTTTAACCGGATTCGGCTTTAAAAATGAGAGCATGTCGCGTCCTTTGTTGATAACTGACATGCTCCATTACGGTGTAAGGGTAGACTTGGATGATAAGCGGCCTTTGTTTAGCGGCTCAAAGTGAGTGCGCGATAAAACCTTGTGCAGGAATGTCAGCGATTAATCATTAAAAAAGTCATCAATGATCGCTTGGTACTCTCCGGTGGCTTTCATGTCTGCTAACGCTTGATCAAATTGGTCGCGTAGAGCTGATAGCCCTTGCACTTCAGAAAAGGCAATGTAACTGGGGGTGTCCTCAATCGGGTGGGGGTTGATCTCGACAATACCCTTCATATTAAGCTGACTAATCAGTGCGCGTGCACCAAAATGGTTGCTGAGCCACAAGCGGGCGCGGCCACTTTCCAACATCCGAAGGCACTGTGGCGCGCGAGTTAGGCGGAAAACCTGATCGAATTGATTTTGCGCCAAGGCAGCATCCATCCGGCTGCCGTAACTGACTTGGTTGATCACGCAGACGGAGTAAGCGCCAAAATTGAACGATTGAATCGCATCTTCAGAGATACTGACATCGGGGCGATGAACAAAGCGGATCCCTTGTTGAAATAAAACCTGCTGAGAGTAATCGAGAAACGCTTCGCGCTCAGGTGTTTTGAAAATAGTGAATATACCATCCGCTAAGCCAGTTCGGACCTGATAGAGTGCTCGCGCCCATGGCAGTACTTCAATTTCTACCTCATAACCGAGCTTGGAAAAAGTTTGGCGGACAACTCGTACCGCCACACCGTCGAGGGCACCATCGGCGGTTTGAATGTAAGGGGGATATTCGAGCGTGACTAAACGCACAGTTGGCGTAGCCGCATGGACCATTCCGGCCATTCCCAACAGCAGTATCAACAACAGCACGCGTACAACAGGGCGTCGACATGAACTCAGCAAGGCTTAATCACTCTCAGTGAAAAGGTGTATTGCCTTAAGTTTAGCCAGCAAGCAGTAAGACGGGAGAAAATTTCGCTAAGACTGGCTGTTGCGAAGAACGACATTAGCCGACAAAACGGGGCAATAAAAAAGGCGAACCGAGCGGCTCGCCTTTCGTTTATCAAGTTAGTTTTTAACTTGGTTATCTGTGACTAGTGGATTACTCATCCATATAGTTTTCAATGCTAGGGCAAGAACAAATCAAGTTACGGTCGCCGTAGACATTATCGACACGGTTGACCGATGGCCAGTATTTGCTTGCCTTGTTATGGGCGGATGGGAAGCAAGCCAGCTCACGGGAATAGGTGTGAGACCACTCGTCTGCCATCAGATCCGCTTGGGTGTGAGGCGCGTTGACCAATGGGTTGTCTTCCAGCGTCCACTCACCGTCTTGCACCTTGGCAATTTCCTCGCGGATGGCAATCATGGCATCACAGAAGCGATCCAACTCTTCTTGGCTTTCACTTTCGGTCGGTTCAACCATCAGAGTACCCGCGACCGGGAATGACATGGTCGGCGCGTGGAAGCCATAATCCATCAAGCGTTTGGCGATGTCTTCTTCGCTGATGCCGGATGCCTCTTTGAGTGGGCGAATGTCGATAATACATTCGTGCGCAATGCGTCCGTTTTTACCGCGATAAAGCACGGGGTAGTAGGGACGCAAACGCTCCATCACATAGTTGGCACTGAGAATTGCTAACTCGGTCGCGCGCGTTAGGCCTTGTTCACCCATCATGGCAATGTACGCCCATGAAATAGGGAGAATCGAGGCACTGCCCATTGGTGCGGCCGACACGGCAAATTCGTCACCTTGCTCCACATGACCGGGGAGGAAAGGCGCAAGGTGCGATTTCACGCCAATTGGCCCCATGCCCGGGCCGCCACCACCGTGGGGAATACAGAAGGTTTTGTGCAGGTTGAGGTGCGAAACGTCTGAGCCAATGTAGCCCGGTGTGGTCAGCCCCACTTGCGCATTCATGTTGGCGCCATCCAAGTAAACTTGGCCGCCAGCCTCGTGTACCAGCTCGCACACTTGCTGCACGGTTTCTTCGTACACACCATGTGTCGATGGATAGGTGATCATAATGCATGAGAGCGCATCGCGATGTTTGTCGATTTTAGCTTTCAGATCGTCAATGTCGATGTTGCCGTCATCATCGCAGCCAACTACGACCACTTTCATTGAGACCATGGCCGCGGAAGCAGGGTTGGTACCGTGGGCAGAGCTTGGGATCAAGCACACGTTGCGGTGACTGTCGCCACGGCTTTCATGGTAGCGCTGAATCGCGATTAAGCCCGCATACTCCCCTTGCGCACCTGAGTTCGGCTGCATGGAGATCTCATCGTAGCCGGTGATTTCACACAGCATGTCACGCAGTGATTTACCCAGTGTTTGATAGCCTTTGGCTTGCGCCAGCGGCACAAATGGGTGTAGGGCACCAAATTCTGGCCAGGTGACGGGGATCATCTCGGCCGCGGCATTCAGCTTCATGGTACAGCTGCCCAATGGGATCATACCGTGGGTAAGGGAGAAGTCTTTGTTTTCCAACGCCTTCATATACCGCATCAGCTTGGTTTCACTGTGATAGCGGTTAAAGACGGGGTGCGTTAGGTATGCACTGGTGCGGCGGCATGCGGCAGGGATCGCGGCAAATTCGTTGGCTTCAATATCGCTCGCCACGCTTTCTGCATTGCCTTGACCGGTGAGCGCGGTAAGCAATTGGTTGACTTCTGCCAGCGTGCTCGCTTCATCGAAACTCACGCCGAGTTGGCCATTTAATTTACGCAAGTTAAAGCCGGCATCCTGTGCTTTTTGATACAAGGGGTCGGTTTGCTCGCCCGTGTTGAGCGTGACGGTATCAAAGAAGCTGTCGTGGGCAAGGCTCAACCCAGCCGCTTGTACCGATTTGGCGAACAGTGCGGTGAGATGATGCACTCGGCGGGCAATTTTCTTCAAGCCTTCAGGGCCGTGATACACCGCGTAAAAAGCGGCCATGTTGGCCAGCAAGGCTTGGGCGGTACAAATATTGGAAGTCGCTTTTTCACGGCGAATGTGTTGCTCGCGCGTTTGCATCGCCATGCGCAGGGCTTGGTTGCCTTTGCTATCGACCGATACGCCAATCACGCGGCCGGGCATGGTGCGCTTGAGCTTGTCGCGTGTCGCCATGAAGGCGGCATGTGGGCCACCGTAACCCATGGGCACACCAAAGCGTTGTGCCGACCCAATCACTACATCCGCGCCCATTTCACCCGGCGCTTTGAGCACAGTGAGTGAAAGCAGATCGGTGGCGACCGCAACCAGCGTCTTCTTGCTTTGTGCGTCTGCAATCAGCGTGCTGAGATCGCGCACTTCACCGGTGGTGCCCGGATACTGGAGCAGGGCACCGAATACGTCGTGCTGATTCAGCTGGTCCGCATGATCAACAATGATGTCATAGCCGAGGAAATTGGCGCGCGTTTTAATCACGTCCAGCGTTTGTGGATGCACATCGCTGGCAACAAAAAACGCGTTGCCTTTGTGCTTGCCGCCACGCTTACACAGGGTCATGGCTTCCGCCGCGGCAGTAGCTTCGTCGAGCAGCGACGCGTTGGCCAAATCCATTCCCGTTAAGTCCATCACCATTTGCTGGAAGTTCAGCAACGATTCGAGTCGGCCTTGCGAGATCTCGGGCTGATAGGGCGTATAAGCGGTATACCAGCCAGGATTTTCCAGCACATTGCGTAAAATAGGCGGTGGGGTATGCGTGTGGTAGTAGCCTTGGCCGATCAGGCTGCGCTTAATGGTATTTTGCGCGGCAATGTCGCTCAGTTCCGCCAACATCTGGGTTTCGCTTTTGGGGGCGCTGAGGTTTAGCGGCTGTGGCAAGCGGATATCGGCAGGGACAGTTTCTTCAATCACATGCTCGAGGCTGGTGGCATTGATCGCCGCCAGCATCGCGCTTTGTTGCTGAGTATCTGGGCCGTTGTGGCGAGCGATAAAGTCATTATCGGCCACCAGGCTATCGAGTAAACGAGTATGCGTCATGATAGTCGTCCTGAATTAGTCGTCGATGGCGGCGGTGTATGCGTCCGCGTCCATTAGATGATCCAAATTGGTGTCGTCAGCGAGTTTAATTTTGGCAATCCAGCCTCCTTCAAAAGGCGCTTCGTTAACTAGCTCTGGGCTATCTTCAAGATCCTCATTGACGGCAATTACTTCGCCATCGACCGGGGCATAGATATCAGACGCTGCCTTCACCGACTCCACCAATGAGAAGCCTTCACCTTTTTCAGTACTGTCGCCAACCTCGGGCAGATCGACAAACACGACATCGCCCAGCAGGCCTTGGGCATGATCGGTGATCCCCATGGTCACCGTGCCATCGCCGTTGTCTTTGACCCACTCATGGCTTTCAGAAAACTTTAGTGTCGCGTCCATTTGTTACTCTCCTGCGTTTAATGCGAGCTGCTCAGTCGTTGAGCGATTTACAATGTAAAGTGAGGCGGTCTGTGGATGACGATACCGCCTCCTGTGTCTTAATAACGTACGTGTCAATGGTATTGGCTAAGTCGTTGCAAGACTGTTTATGGCTTCGCGCCGCCATTTATTGGCGATATAGCGGGAAGCGCGCGCACAGCTGTTGCACCTCTTTACGAATGCGTGCCTCGATATCGGCATTGCCCTCTGGCGCTTCGACTAAGGCATCCAGCACATCACCAATCCATTCTCCGATTTGGCGGAACTCCTCAGTGCCGAAGCCACGGCTAGTGCCGGCCGGTGTGCCAAGGCGAACGCCTGAAGTGATCATGGGTTTTTCGGTATCGAAAGGGATGCCGTTCTTGTTACAGGTGATGCCAGCGCGTTCTAACGCTTGCTCCGCTTGGTTGCCTTTTAGGCCTTTTGGACGTAGATCGACGAGCATCAGATGGGTATCGGTGCCGCCTGTAACAATGTCGCAGCCACGTGTTTGTAGAACCTCGGCCAGGACTTTGGCGTTAGCAACCACTTGATCAATATACAATTTAAACTCAGGCTCCAGCGCCTCACCAAATGCCACCGCTTTGGCGGCAATCACATGCATCAGTGGTCCCCCTTGCAAGCCGGGGAATACCGCTGAATTGATCTTTTTGTTGATGTCTTCGTGATTGGTGAGGATCATCCCGCCGCGTGGCCCACGTAAGGTTTTGTGGGTAGTGGTGGTGACCACATGTGCATGGGGCAGTGGCGAAGGGTGGGTGCCGGTGGCCACTAGGCCAGCAATGTGTGCCATGTCGACCATTAAATAGGCACCCACTTCATCGGCAATCGCGCGGAAACGGGCAAAATCAATCGGACGCGGGATCGCACTGCCACCAGCGATGATCATCTTAGGTTGATGCTCACGAGCCAGCACCGCGACTTCATCGTAATCAATTTCTAGACTGTCTTTGCTCACGCCGTACTGCACAGCATTAAACCATTTACCGGATAGAGCTGGGCGCGCGCCGTGAGTGAGGTGGCCGCCAGCATCGAGTGACATACCTAAAATGGTGTCACCGGGTTGCAGTAGGGCCAGCATGACGGCGCCGTTGGCTTGTGCGCCCGAATGCGGCTGTACGTTGACATACTCACAGCTAAACAGCTGTTTGGCGCGGGTTTGGGCGATGGCTTCGACTTCATCAACGTGCTCGCAGCCGCCATAGTAGCGGCGGCCCGGATAGCCTTCTGCGTATTTATTGGTTAAGCAGGTGCCTTGCGCTTGCATCACGGCTTGCGAGACGATGTTCTCCGAGGCGATCAGTTCAATTTGTTGTTGCTGACGTTTGTGTTCGGCCTGCACTGCCGACATCACAGCACCATCGGATTCCGATAAGTTAGTGGAGAAAAACTGCTCCAATTCTACATTCGGGTAGCTCGGTTTCATTGCGCTTTCCTTATTGGCGATGGTGGCTAACAGGCCACGACGTTAATCGGGATCACATTGGTGGCTAGGCCACCCTGTGAGGTTTCTTTATATTTACTCATCATGTCGAGCCCGGTCTCATGCATGGTTTTGATCACGCTATCAAGCGAGACGTGGTGCTCGCCGTCGCCACCCATGGCTAATCGGGTAGCGTTAATGGCTTTGACGGCGCCCATGGTATTGCGTTCTATACAGGGAACTTGCACCAAGCCATCGATGGGATCACAAGTGAGACCTAGGTTATGTTCCATACCAATCTCTGCGGCGTTCTCAATTTGTTGATTACTCGCTCCCATCGCCGCGGCTAAGCCGCCAGCTGCCATGGAGCACGCCACGCCAATTTCTCCCTGACAACCGACCTCTGCGGCGGAAATAGAGGCATTGGTCTTGTACAAAGAGCCAATAGCCGCAGAGGTGGCCATAAAGGTACGGATCCCGGCTGGGTTATTGGGCGACACAAATTTGTCGTAATACGCAAGCACGGCAGGGATCACGCCTGCCGCACCATTGGTTGGGGCGGTGACCACACGACCACCGGCGGCATTCTCTTCGTTGACCGCCATGGCAAATAGGTTGACCCAATCATTGGTATCTGTGGGTAAGCCATGGGCTTGTTTATCGTGAATGGCGTCGTACATGCCTTTGGCACGTCGCTTAATGTTTAAACCACCCGGCAACACGCCACCTTGTTTAATGCCTCTATCGATGCACTCACGCATCACTTGCCAGATATGATCCAGTCCCTGGTTAACCGTGTCACGTGTGGCGCTACTATCGTGATATCGCGCGCGTGCCACTTCGTTAGTAAACATCAGCTCACTGATGGACATGCCCGTTTTTGCACATTGGTCAAGCAACTCCGCCGCACTATTAAACGGGTGAGGAGGGACAAAATCTGTTGCCAATGCATCGGTTTCGCCTTCTTCCACCACAAAGCCGCCGCCGACAGAGAAATAGGTCTTGCTGGCCAAACAGTCACCGGCTTTATCGTATGCACTGACTGTCATCCCGTTGGGGTGCGCGGGCAGTACTTGCTCATAGTGAAAGGCAATATCTGCCTGCCAATTGAATGGGATGTAGTGGCGTCCAGCAAAGGGGAGTTCGCCGCCGTTTTTGACCAGCTTGGTCATGGTATCGATTTCATCTGACTCTATGGTCGCGGGCATTTCGCCCATCAATCCCATCACACAGGCGACATCGGTGGCATGGCCTTTCCCGGTGAGCGCGAGTGAGCCGTATAAGTCCACTTTGACACGTTCGATGTCGGTCACTGAGAGCGTTTGTGCCGCGTATTGCGTAAAGCGTGCACAGGCCACCATCGGGCCTACGGTGTGGGAACTTGAAGGCCCGACACCGACTTTGAACAGGTCAAACATGCTGTGACTCATGGCCTGTCTCCTCAATCAGTAAGGTACGTTTTTGTCATTATTCATGCTGTCTTACATCGAAGATGTCGACATTGCTTCACGTTGCACTCAACAGTCGCGATCGATGAATACGCGCACTGTTGATTTAAACATTTTGTTAACGTACCTAAGCGTTCACTTTTCCGCAAAATAAATTTCCAATAAGAAACCTATGTTGTGATCCTAGAGACAAAACCTTCTCTTTTTAAACCATTGCATAACTGCGCAAACGTTTGCCTTTTTATCTTAAGCGAGGGTAAATTGCAAATCAATGTCGGTGAATGCTCGGGGGTTACTCGTCGTTCATTGAATAACGGGTAAATAAACAAGTGTGTAATGCTTTGTTTTTACGAGAAATAAAGTGAGGGGCTCAGTTTGGGGTGAGCGTGATAGGTTGCGTGCTTTCACCAATTCGCTGGTTGCGTCACGTTTATGATACCGGTATTTTCCGATAGGAAACTTTTTTGTTAAAAGTGTTAAAGCGTCAAACATAGCGGGACAACCGATAGAGGCGAAAGCAGGTGACAACAAACCAATCAACACAGGATGTGTACCCGTCGATGCAGGTTGAACGATCGCAACGTGAGGGTGAAACGCGCGAGCCCATTGCGCCATTGCGGCTGGGCCCGCGCTTAAAAGCAGTCAGGGTAGGACTTGGGCTTACGCTTGAAGAGGCAAGCCAACGGACTGGGTTGGCTCGCTCGACATTGTCCAAAATTGAAAATGAGCAGATATCCCCAACCTTCCAAGCGATGCAGAAGCTCGCGCACGGCTTGGATATCGATATTCCGCAACTGTTTGCTCCGCCAAAAAAACGGCAAGCAACAGGCCGGCGAGACGTGACGCTAGCGGGTCAGGGAAAAGCGCATCCTACCGGTACCTACGAACATGAGCTGTTGGCGACGCAGCTTAGCAACAAAAAAATGATGCCGTTTAAATCGCGGGTCAGAGCGCGCGCGTTTGAAGACTATAGCGACTGGATCCGCCATGACGGCGAAGAATTTTTATTGGTGCTGGAAGGTAGCATCCAATTTTTTTCCGAATTTTACGAAGCGATCATCCTCAATGAGGGCGACAGTGTTTATTACGACGCTACCATGGGGCACATGTTGGCCTCCGTCAGTGATGCCGATGCACTGATCTTATGGGTGACCGCTTCCTAACCAACGACACAAATACATCGCTTAACGTGGGCAAGAGGCCCGCCGGCGCAATATGGAGTGAACAATGGCAGAGTTACTGACGACCCCGTTACACGGCTTGCATCTTGATATGGGTGCAAAAATGGTTCCATTCGCTGGTTATGATATGCCAGTGCAATATACGTTGGGCGTGCGCAAAGAGCACCTCCATTGTCGTGAGCATGCGGGCTTGTTTGATGTGTCCCACATGGGACAAATTCGTCTTCATGGCACGGATGCGGCGAAAGCATTAGAGGGATTAGTCCCGGTTGATGTACTGGATTTACCAGAAGGAAAGCAGCGCTATGCACTGTTCACTAACGAGCAAGGTGGCATTTTAGATGATCTGATGATTGCCAACTTAGGCGATCACCTTTTCTTAGTCGTGAATGCCGCCTGCAAAGCGCAGGATATTCAGCACCTGCGCGATAACTTGACAGGAGATGTGTCGGTCGAGGTCCTAGAAGATCGTGCTTTGCTGGCTCTACAAGGCCCCAAAGCGGCGCAAGTACTGGCGACATTCAACCCAACCGTAAACGATATGGTGTTTATGGACATTCAACCGGTTGAGATTAATGGCATTCACTGCGTGGTGAGCCGCTCAGGTTACACTGGCGAAGATGGGTTCGAAATTTCTGTCCCGGCTGAACATGCAGAAGCTCTTGCCAAAGCACTGTTAGCTTACGACGAGGTAGAATGGATTGGCTTGGGTGCGCGTGATTCGCTGCGTCTTGAATGCGGATTGTGTTTATATGGGCATGATCTTGATACCACCACTACGCCGGTTGAAGCAACATTGATCTGGGCAATCAGTAAAGTGCGTCGCGCCGATGGTGAGCGTGCGGGTGGCTTCCCCGGTGAGGCGAAAATCCTTGAACAAATCGCTACCAAAGCGGTGAGCCGCAAGCGCATTGGGCTGGTGGGCCAAAGTAAAGCCCCTGTCCGTGAAGGCAGCAAACTGTTTGATGCAGACGACAATGAAATCGGCGTGGTGACCAGCGGCACCTTTGGCCCCACCAAAGGGATGCCCGTGGCGATGGGTTATCTCCCGCCTGAGTTTATTGCCCCCGGCACCGAGGTCTACGCGGAAGTGCGTGGCAAAAAACTGCCCATGACGGTCGAAAAAATGCCTTTTGTGCCGCAGCGGTATTATCGCGGTTAAGCCCTCCCTGAACGCATACGACGACGAGAAAAACGCAGCCAGAGATGGCTGCGTTTTTGTTGCAGGTCACGTCCACTTTTTAGGTGGTTGCGATCCCTACGCCTCACTTAGTTGCTCAACCGCCTCTAGTGCTTGAGAGCCGTAAATCAATGACGGGCCGCCACCCATCACGATCGCGACGTTAATGGTCTCTACGCATTCTTGTTTGGTTGCGCCATGTTTGAGAGCGGCGGCCACGTGGGCACCAATACAGCCGTCGCAGCGTGCGGCAATACCAATCCCTAGTGCAATTAACTCTTTGGTTTTTACGTCAAGATCGCCCTCAGCCATTGCCGCCCGGTGCAGCTGTCCGAATGCGGACAGGGTATCACTACTGTGTGTTTTGAATTGTTTATTAAGCGCCAGTTGTTGCTGATTGATTTCCTGATAGTTCTTCTTTGTCATAATGCCTCTCTTTTAATTTAGATTTATCTAATTTAAAGGGTTTTGCGTGTTGATGCAATCTGTGTCTGCCGAGTCTCTACATTTGTCTAAAAAAGCAATCAGCTCGACGCTGTGTCGTGGGAAAAGTGAGGGGAAATAGGTTATTTATTAGATTGTCATTAATAGTTGTTCTAATTTAAAACAACACATTCAACCTTTTTACCAACATGCTCCTATGTGCTGTCACTGACGGAGGTCAGTATGAGTATTAAAAAACGATTACTCGTTGTCGTCCTGACAGGCGTTATCCTGCCCACCCTCATTATCGCTATTGTGTCACTCTATCAGTTTCGAACGAGTACATTACAAAGCTATGAGCAGAGCTCATACAAAGAAATGCAGCACATAGGCAATGCGTTTAAATTCTACTTAGAAGGGCTGGCGGCAAACGCCAAAATGCTGGGTAATAGCGACGCGCTTAAACGCTTGGATAGCTCAGTCACCAAATATATGGGCCCGACGAAAACCATGACCTCTGAGCAAAACAGCCCCGTCGAAGCACGGGCGTATGGTTTGTTGGAATCCATGGGGGACTCACGAGAGGATTTCGCCTATGTGTTTCTTGGGCTGAGCGATGGTGGGTACATTCAATGGCCACAAGGAGAGTTGGGGGATTATGACCCACGCCAGCGCCCTTGGTACCAAACGGGTCAGGGAAGTGGCAACAACCCAGTGCGTGTGCCGGCGTATCAAGATGTAAACACTGGCGCACCTCTGCTCGATTATGTGATGGAGTTTCAGGCGCAAGACGGCTTGCGTGGTGTGATTGGTGTTGATGTTACGCTAGAAGCGCTGACAAATATGTTAGGCGACGTCACCCTCGGTGAGTCGGGCTATATTGTGTTGGTGGAAGACACGGGCACAGTGCTTGCGGATCCGAACAATCCAGACAATAACTTTGAGCCTGCCCGGAGTGTCGAAAGTGTATACAGCGGTGGGAATTTTAGTGAATCACTTACCGCCGTCTCCTTTGCTGGCAAAGACTACTTTGTCAACCAGTACAAAGCACCGGAGAGTGGTTGGCGACTGATTGGTATTGTGCCGCAGCAAGAGGTACTCGGCCAAGTAACGCAATTGCAAACGGTGATCCTGTCCATCAGTCTGATCCTCGTGCTTGCATTCGGTGTGCTTGGCTACTTTATGATCCACCGTATATCGGCATCCATCATTGCGGTCAGCGACGGGCTGAGCGATGCCGCGAGTGGCGATGGCGATCTGACCAAACGTTTACCGGTGCGTGGCGAGGATGAGCTGGGCAAAACGGCGGGCGCGTTTAATCAGTTTGTGGATGTGATTCAAGAGCTGATCATCGGTATAAAGGACAGATCGACCAAGCTGTCGTCTCATGCCGATCAAACCACCCAATTTGCGGAGCAGCTGGATGGTGCCAGTCATCAGCAGCGCTCAGGGCTAGAGCAAATTGCCACCGCGTTCCACCAAATGGTGGCCACGGCCAATGAGGTATCGCACAACTGTAATCAAACGGCGGACTCCGCCCAGCAGTGCCAGTCAGAAGTGGACCGAGGCATGGCATTGATGAATAACACGCGTGCCGCGGTGCAAGAAATGGCCACCACGCTCAACGAAGCAGATAGTGCGATGGCGGAGCTCACCAAAGAGAACGACAATATCACCGCCATGTTAGATACCATTCGAGGTATTGCCGAGCAAACCAATTTGCTTGCGCTTAATGCGGCGATTGAGTCAGCACGCGCTGGGGAGCATGGACGAGGCTTTGCGGTGGTCGCAGACGAGGTGCGGGTGCTATCGCAAAAAACCACCAAATCAACCGAAGAGATCGATGAACTGTTGCAGGCCTTAACCCAACGCACCAACCAGCTCTCTGAAAAGCTGCAAGGCAGTGTTGAGCATTCACAAACCACCACTGAAGCGACGGAAGAGGCCTTGAGTGTCTTTGACACCATCCAAAGTTTGGTAGGACAAATTCACGACATGGCGGCACAAATTGCCACGGCGACAGAAGAGCAACACTCGGTATCGGAAGATATTAATCAGAATGTGACCAGTGTTTTGGAAGGTGCCAACAGTGCAGCATCAACGGCAGAGCAAACCAATGCAACAGCCGCCGAGCTGCGTATGGTGGCCTCAGAGCTATCAGAGTTAGTTAATCGCTTTAAAACGGAAAAGGACAGTTAATCGCAGCGGGTGAAAACCGAGTGACGGCATAAAGCGGCGAGCCAAGTGCTCGTCGTTTTTTATAGGCGTGATTTGGCCGCTATGCGACCTCGACAAACCCCATCAGGCCGGTTTTCATGTGCTCAATAACATGGCAATGGTACATCCATCGGCCCGGATTATCGGCCACAAACGCTGCCTTGGCGTGGCCATTTTTACCCAACAGCACGGTGTCAGTGTGGAATGGCGTGACCGGTTTGCCATCCATTTCCAGCACAGTAAAGGTGTGACCGTGCAGGTGAATAGGGTGATGGTATTGCGTGACGTTTTTTAAATCGAAGATATAGGTCTTTCCGCGTTCCAGTTTGGCGATCGGCTCAGGAATATTACCTTTACTCATTCCTTCCCAAGCGCGTTTATTCATCAGCCAAAATTCGTGTTTCCCTTTGCCTTGTTTATCAGCCGGTGTGATCGCCCCTGCCCACTCAAACACAAAGTGGCGGGTTTCGGCGTTGGCTAAATCGATCGGCGTGACGGGATTGAGCGGCAAAGCGGGCAATGGCTTTTCTTCTAGATGAGAAGGTGTCGAGGTAAAGCTGGCGAGTAAGAAAGGAAAGTCACCTTTCATATGCATCACCTCGATTTTTTCGCCAGCGTTTGGTGCAATCAGGCCAATATCTAGCCGCATCCCTGGGGCTATCTTGTGCTCCTCTAGTCGGCGTGGTGTGGCAATCGGGTTACCATCGATGGCGATTATCCAGGCTTCTGCGCCGCGCACTTGAATCGGATAGGTGAGCGTATTGTCCACATTGGCTAAGCGCAGCCGTGTGGTCGCCTTTTCTTGCAGTGTGTATTCAGGGTGATGAATACCATTCACGGTGCCCCATTCACCGGGTGTCCCCATGCGCGCGCTGTAGCGTGGAATGGCGAGATCTTTCCAATGGCCTTGTCGGTCGAGATGCCAGTGCTTAAGTGTCAGAGTGTGCTCCTCATCGAACACGACAGGCGTGGCTTCCTCGACCACAATCGCGCCGACCAGCCCTTTACCCAACTGCACGACAGAGTTCATATGCGGGTGGTACCAAAAGGTGCCGGCATCAGGTGGGGTAAAACGATAGGTAAAGGTTTCACCGGGCTGAATAGGCGCTTGGGATAAGAAAGGAACACCGTCCATTTCAATGGGGATACGTAACCCATGCCAGTGAATGGTGGTGGGTTCGTTGAGGTTATTGGTAAAGTGAATCGTCACTGGCTCGCCTTGGCGGCAGCGGAGCGTGGGCGCTGGGATGTTGCCATTAAAGGCGAGGACGTCGGTCTGATGACCGGGAACCAACGCGGCCTGACTGGGCTCGGCGCTGAGATGGTATTCCCATTGCTCGTTTTCTCGGAACGCTGAGACTAATGAGCAAGCGGGTAGGGTGGAAAGAGCTGCCACCGCTGCGGTTGTTTGTAAGAATTGACGCCGGGAGAGGCCACGTGCGTTCAGCGATTCACCATTCATTCTTTACACCTATTCAACGCGGTAATTGCGCGACAGTATACCTTGAAAGTTGATAGCTGAGAAAGATTATCAATTGTGATTGTGAGGGAGTTAAAACAGCGAGTGCTAAGACTCGCTGAGTCGTCATCTTATTGACGGTGGAAGGCTTCTAATCCAGGTGCTTGATTGATAGGTGGTAAACACTCGAACCCGGGTTTAGCGATGTAATACCCTTGAAAGAAGTCGACGCCCAAGCCAACCAGGCACTGAAGCTCGCCTTCTGTTTCAACGCCTTCGGCAATAATTTGACGATGTAGCTCATGACACATAGCCACACTGTGGCGAACAATGGCTTGCTTGGTGACGTCAGTGTCAATATTCCGTACCAATGCCATATCCAGTTTCACCATATGGGTGTCAATTTTGGCCAGCGCTGTTAGGCCGGAATAGCCAGCACCAAAGTCGTCGATTGCGGTCAAAAAACCTTGCGAGCGGTAATAGCGAATAATGCGTTGAATATGGCTGTAATCCAACACTTCTTCACCTTCCGTGAACTCAAACAGAATCCGATCAAGTGGGAAGTTATAGTCGTTCGCCGCTTTAAGGGTGGTACGAATACAACGCTCTGGCTCGTAAACCGCATTGGGCATGAAATTAATGCTGAGATAACAAGGGATACCCAGCTCAGCGGCCAGCTTCACTGCCTTGATGCGACAGGTTTGGTCAAACTTATACTGATTATCTGCATTGACATGTTGGAACACACTGCCTGCACCACTGCCATCTATCCCCCTAGCTAGTGCTTCATAGGCATAAATGGAACCGGTAGAAAGCTGAATTATCGGTTGGAATGCCATGGTAAATTCGAATGTGAGCGGCTGCGCATCCCTGCAGGCCTCACATTGTGTTGGAGATGCTGTCATAGAGGAAAAGTTGTTTAGTATGTGCTTGTAAAAAGGTTAATGGAGTTCTGGTCAGAATGCGAATGAGATGACAAAAATTATGGGGTTTGCACGGTTTAAGGTGAATGCCTTGTGATGCCGACTCGACATAAACAGACAAGACTTGGTTTTAATATGCCAAAACGGTCTCTTTTTCATCATAAGTTGGCACTGGATATGCTTAATATTTAATCGGCAACGTTGGGAGTGTCATTATGATGGCGGAGAACGCGGTCATATAGGCGTGCCGAAAATGGATTTCCCGATATTTGCTACAAAATAGCCAGAATTGGTTTATACCTTAATAAGGTGGCTTTACAACCAACCCTAAGAGACGCCGGTTCAAGGTAGCTGGCCAGTGACAGAGGATGAACGTCATGCTTGCTGAAAAACGGGATGAAATAGACAACCCCCTGATTTGGCCAATACTCAGTATTCTAGAATCAACGCGACAAAGCTGGAAAGTGCACCACCTACTCGGTGAGCTGCAAAAAGACACCATGATGGCCCAGCTCGATGCTGACCCCCACCTTGATTTATTCAAACGCAATTTCTTGATAATGAATGCCTTGTATCAACTACAAGAAATGTTGTTGCCACAGCAATGGTTGCAGGTTGAGTCAATGGATATCCAGCTGCAATGGCGGGTTGGTAACAGTGGCTTTGTGGCCAAAGAAATTGATTATCAGGATCCATTGCGTGATTACTACATGGACTGGAATAACTATGACGCCAGCCAAGATGACGTGAAAGAGCTGCTGTCGTCGTTTTGGAAGCACTATCAGCGTCATATTGGCAATGAGGCGCCGGGCGAGGCCATGTTGGAGCGCAATAAGGCGTTAAAAGTGTTGGGGTTGGATGAGAATGCCAGTGAGCATGAAATCCGTCGTCAGTGGCGTAAAATGGCACTGAAGTGGCATCCAGATCGGCCCGAGGGAGATGCAACCACCTTCCGAGAGATGTGCGAGGCTTGGCAAAGTTTGCGCTTATAAACAGTGTTCAGCAAGCAACAACAGGGTGTGAGATAACACCCTGTTGCTTGAACCACTGAAACGCATGGTGTTTTCGTGTGATATTTACGCGTTATTGAGTCCGCGGCTGCGCAATTCAAAAATCAGCTTTTCGGCACTGCATTCAAACTGTAGCTTGATGTGCGCGCGATGGCCGTCGAGCTGTTGCGGATCAAAGTCATGCTTAACGGCAGGATTAATGCTCTCTGCGAGGGCTAGGTATTGCTCGAAGCGTGCTTGCACCGCGTCGTTGCTGTCGCCGTGAATGGTCACTTCTGCCACTTCGTCGCCCTCAGAAATGATGTAACCTATTTCAGCGCTGACACCACATGCATCACAGGTGTCGGTTTGATTCTCTTTCATGGTCTTTCCCTACGTTAAAAGCAGCAGGCATAAAAAGTGTGCGAGTGGCCTGCTGTAAGTCGATACGACGATCTTTAGCAAAGTCTTGGTTGTGGCACATTGAGGCAGGTCAGGTTTTACGATGTTTGTAGCACGGCTTATCGATATCAGCCAGGTATGGAGAAAAACATCACCCACTATGCGCGTCTATGCCAATAGTGGGTGAGTGTTATCAGGCGATGAGAGAAAGGATCAGTCCCAGTCTTCTTCCCATTGCACCAAGGTGCCTTTTGGCCAGTGAGTACCGATATCATGATACTCTTGCTCTAGCTTGTGGCGGCGAATTTTCAGCGTCGGCGTGAGTTTGCCGTTTTCAATACTCCAAGGTTCTTTAATCATCAATACGCCTTTGATTTGCTGGTGTGACTCCAGCTCCCCATTGATGGTATCAATCACCTTCTTCACCCGGCGCTCATAACGCGCGCGGTCAAAATGTGGAAAATGGTGTGGCAGCGCGAGCAGAATAGGCGCTGGCATGCCTGAACCGATCACACAGAGCATCTCGGCATTAGAGAGCTCGAACAAACGCTTTTCAATCGGCACGGGCGCGACAAACTTACCTTTGGCGGTTTTAAAGGTGTCATTTTTGCGACCCGAAATACTGAGATATCCCTCGTTGTCGAGTTCACCGAGATCGCCGGTATGCAACCAGCCATCTACCAAGGTTTCTGCGGTGGCTTCTTCGTTTTTGTAATAGCCGCTAAAAAGCCCCTGACTTTTGACTAAGATCTCCTGATCGTCAGCAATTTTGATTTCAACGCCGGGACCTGCATTGCCTACAGTACCGATTTTGTCTGCTCTAAACGGATAATTGAGGGTGCTGTAGGCATAGCTTTCAGTCATTCCCCACGCCTCGGTAATGTGTAACCCGAGCTTCTCATACCATTGCAGTAATGCGGGCGCGACAGGCGCTGAGCCGCATCCCAACACGCGTGCCTGATCCAATCCAAGGTTTTTTGCGATTTTGCTTTTGATCAGGTTATTGACCAAGGGAATGCGCAAGAGAAGGTTAAGCTTTCCGTCCGGCAGTTTTTCTTGAATGCGTTGCTGGAATAGTGTCCAAAGCCGAGGGACAGAAATGAACAAGGTGGGGCGATGCATTTTGACATCTTCGATAAAGGTATCGAGCGATTCAGGGAAAGCGGTAGGGATCCCGCCCATAATCGCTGAGCCCATGATATAAACCCGCTCGGTAATATGCGCCAGTGGGAGATAAGAGAACAAACGGTCATCAGGCTCAATGCCAATATGGTCAATCAAACGCTGAGCGGACCAGCAGTAGCCGCCATAACTTAAAATCGCCCCCTTAGGTAAGCCCGACGTGCCCGAGGTATACACCAAGGACATCATATCACTGTCTTGATGCACAGGGCGCTCATCTGATGCCTCATGGTTGGCGATCAAATCATGCCACTCGTAATGGCAGCTAATCGTGGGATAAGGAAAGGCAATGGTCTTTAAGCCTGGCATGTTTTCCAGTGAGGCGCTCAGGGCTTTACTGTCATCAAGCTTGCCTACAAACATGGCTTTCGATTCGCTGTGGGTCACCACATGGTCAATGGTGTCTGTCCCGGCCGTGGGAAATATCGGCACGCTGATATAGCTGCCCATCATCATCGCTAAATCGGCAATAAACCATTCAGCGCAGTTTTTGGAGATGAGCGCGACTTTATCGCCGGGTTTCAGTCCCATATCACGCAGTGCGGTAACCATGCGCAATGCTTGGTCGGCCACATCAGCAAAGGTGTAGTCATGGAAGCGGCGGCCGTGAATTTGGCGCAGAAAAACATGGCTTGGACGTTCATCGGCCCACCGCAGGATCTGATCGTTCGGTTTGATATGTGACATTGGACTTCCTCATTGTCGCAACGTAAGACTACGTTTAAACGTTATAATAATGTTAATTTAGTGATCAGGGGCGAGGAGAAGCAAGATAATCATTTAAACACGTGTTCAAATTATGACTGACGGCACTATTTGCAGTGATTTGCTTCGGATTTTTCAGTTTTTTCATATTCTTCTCAATAAGGTTTTTGGAAGTTTGATCCGCTTCAGCGTCTTGGTAAAGCGTTAGTGTCAGGCTGAGTGAGTCAGTCTGTACTATTTTAAAAGGGGCGGGACTTTTTCGTGAGTTAGCCTGACCGCGAGCCGAGTGGCGCGCGTGTCATCACAGCGCCAATGACGGCGATTGACGGGGAGAACAGATTACGCATGCCAAAACGCAGTAAAGCCCAAACACAGCAAACCATTGAGACTATCTTGGCAGAGGCGAAGCGGCAGCTGTTGGCGCTTGGTTATGAAGGAATGTCTTATACCACGCTCAGTGAAGCGACAGGCGTATCGCGCACCGGGATCAGCCACCACTTTCCCCGCAAGCAAGATTTTATGGTCGCGTTAGAGCCTTTTTTGGTGGAGAGCCTGCGTACGCCACTCGATACGAGTGGCACCATCAATGCATTTATGAAAAGCTGGATGCAAGCGATGCATGCCGAAGGTGAATTTAAGGCGACGCTAAAGCTCTGCTTTTATGTGTTAATTAGCGGCAAAGCCGATCATGGAGCCGCATTCAGGTGTTTAAAAACGCTGCAGCAAGAGTGTGAACAGCAGATGCAAACCGATTTAACGGTCGCCTTTTCGCAACTGTTAGGGGCCAGTGTGTTGCTGTGCCGTCAGCGAGCTGACGCGAAATCCTAATGTCATGGCTATTATTGATCGAGCTATGGGGTGAGAGATGACCTTCCGTTGACAGACAGTCCCTGCGTTTTTTGGTATAGTTGTCATGCTTTCTAAGCAACACATGTATTTGGAGATAACCATGAACAATACCGACCATCCTCCGAGTCTTAACGGAGAAAAATAGCGACTGTTGGTATTGCTACATTTCATTGTTACCGACTGTCGTTGATAGTTGGCCCCGCCTGCTTTGTTTTTCTCCTCTCGCTGTTATACATCACTCTGCCCTGCTGGGCACTATGTTGTTGATGGTCGTTACCTGCTGCCAATCGGGAGATTCGCCATGACGGTAATGAACAACGCTTTTACTGAACCGACCACTTTTTCAAGGTCAGAAATCGTGGCTGCTCGCAATGCCTTTTTGCAATATGAGCTCAACAAGCAAGTTGAATTGCTCACGGTCATGCCCCATGAGGAGTGTATGGCTGTGCTGGGTCACTGCTCAGTGGCGCATGTCCACCAGCTGCTTGAGCGGTTATATGCGCAAGGCCACCAACGTCTAGCTCATCAATATGCTCTCAGCCTAGGGGTGACGGGTCCACATCGCAGTCTACTCGAGGGCGTGGGGACTTGGATCCGCCGGAGACGTGCCCTGGTTACTTATTTTTCATTAGTGTTGGCTGTCGCTGCCGTGAGCTATTTATCGGTTTTTGTTTTTGTCTAGTCCGTGCGCACTTAGCTTGATCTTACGCAGTAAATTGTTGCGCAAGTATGCTATCACTATAACGACAGTTGAATTGTTCAAAAATATTTTAATAATGGGGTGACGGCCGTGAGCCGTTATCCTAATTCTGCCAATAAGGTAACCCTATGAGTGATGCACTGGTACTCGTTATTAATTCAGGTAGCTCGTCGTTAAAGTTTGCATTAATGGATGCGCAAACTGGCGATGCGGTGATTTCCGGCGCTGGAGAATGCTTTGGGCGCGATGACGCGCGGATGAGCTGGAAAGTCGACGGTGAAAAAACCGAGAAAACCTTAAGTGCAGGACGCAACCACCACCAAGAGGCCATGGATATCATTGTGGGCCTTATCGAAAGCAACCAGTTGAGTGACAAACTGCAGGCCGTTGGCCACCGAGTGGTACACGGCGGTGAAACCTTCAGCCAAGCCACCTTGATAGACGATGCCGTACTGGCACAAATTGATGCACTAAAAGCCTTGGCGCCATTGCATAATCCCGCGCATGTAGTGGGCATCAAAGCGGCACGCAAAGCCTTCCCAAGCTTGCCGCAAGTCGCGGTTTTCGATACTGCATTCCATCAAACCATGCCGGAAAAAGCGTATCACTACGCGATCTCGCGTCAGCTCTATAATGATTATGGCATTCGCCGTTACGGCTTCCACGGCACCAGCCATTATTATGTGAGCCGTGAAGCCGCTAAATGGCTTAACCAAGCACCTGAGCAAACCAACGTAATTACCGTACACCTTGGCAACGGTGCCTCTTTGTGTGCGGTGAAAGATGGCCAAAGTGTCGATACCAGCATGGGTTTCACGCCATTGGCGGGATTGATGATGGGCACACGCTGTGGCGATATCGACCCATCCATTTTAGAGTTTCTCTCCAAAAAAGGCCTGAGTACCGATGAGATCCATCATGAATTGCTCGACAAAGCAGGCTTATTGGGTGTTTCGGAATTGACGAACGATTGTCGAGGCTTGGTCGAGGCGGCAGAGCAGGGTCACAAAGGTGCACAATTGGCGTTAGAAATGTTCGCGTATCGCGTAGCAAAATACATCGCAAGTTACATGGTGCCTTTATCTCGCCTGGATGCGATTGTTTTCACAGGCGGAATTGGCGAGAACTCACTGCCAGTGCGTGAGATGATTCTCAAAGAGCTGGCCATTTTCGACTATCAAGCGGACGCCGATGCCAACGCCGCCGCGCGTTTTGGTGCCGCAGGACAAATCACCACCCAAGCGTCACCGCTAGCATTGGTGATCCCAACCAACGAAGAGCTGGTGATCGCACAACAAGCTATGGCAATGGCCTGATTGTCGTATCTTCCACTGTCTATGAAGCGAGCCTGTGGCTCGCTTTTTTTATGCCTAAAAATCAAGCTATATCAAGCCTTATGTGATCCGTCATAAGGCTTTTTGTATATAATGGTAGACAAAGTGCATCGGTTTTTGATTTGATGCTCGAAAGATAAAAAAAGATTGGTTAGGTATGAAATGGTATAACGTGATTAAGGCTTACTTACTGGAAGCCATGATTCTCGGAGGCGCGTTCGCGCTAGGCGTGTGGCTAACCCTTTCAGGCTATTTGCTTCATTAGTGTTGGTATGGGTTCCTAAGCCTTGCGCGACTTAGGAACTGAACTGTTTTAGCCCCGCTTGATCCCATGCCAATACACAGGCCAATGATGTGGTTCACCGAGGTTATTGATCACCGCCGCAATATGAGCAAGCGCGATCACATCTTGGCGGTGGCCGAGTCGTTATTTAATCAGTTTGGTTACACCGCGGTGGGCGTCGACAAAATCCGTGATGAAGCCGCGGTCTCAAAGACCTCTATGTACCGCCATTTTGGCGCTAAATCGGCCTTGATTGAGGCTGTGCTGCAAGCGCGTCATACAAGATTTGAGCAGGGATTGCAGCAGGCTATTGATGCGCATCAGGATAAAGACGCCCAATTGGCGGCGCTCCTCGATTGGCATCTGGCGTGGTTTAAACAAGACGACTTTAAAGGCTGTATGTTTATGCACGCAATTGGCGAGTTTAAGAGCAGTACAGACAGCCAAATTGTAGAGATTGCTAAAGCGCACAAAGACAAAATTTACGGCTTAATTGAACAGGTTGTTGGCTCAAAGGCCACTGCTGATGCGGTGATGACGCTGTTGGAAGGGCTAATCGTAAGGGCTGAATTTGATGTACTCCCCGACCGTGAGTTATGTCTTGCCATGTTACGAAGCTTAATAAGACCCTAGGAATAAATCTAAAAGTGACAACGTCACTAACAAGCGCATAGACGATACGCCGGAGCTCTTCTAATCTCTAAAGGGATGTGGACTCTTGGAGTGGTAATGTGAAAAACGGATGGATCTTTGTCGTTTGTTGGTTACCGTTGTGTGTCATGGCAAATACACTAACGATTGCTTATCGTGATGCCAGTGACTCTGTTTCTTTGGCTACTAAAGCGATTGTAGAGCATGCATTCACTGCCATTGATGAGCGTATTGTACTGACATGGATGGAAATGCCACTCGCACGGTCCGAAAACGCCCTAGCCAAAGGGATTATCGATGCGGATTTTGGCCGGACACGACTGGCCTATCAGAATATTCCTGAAGCGGTTTATCCGAAAGAACCTCTGATGTCATTGGACTATTATTTATTTGGATACACGCACGTGTTAGAGCCAGAAGACTACCAGTATGTCGTGGGAGTTATTGGTGATCAGGTTACTGTTGAAATTGCAAAACGCTATCAGTGGCAGCTTGTTAGTGCTAGAACAGAACGCGCTGCACTGAATATGGTTAATAGCCACCGGGTTCAAGCGATGATAGGTTATGGTGGCATTAAAAGTATCCTGGATAAAGAGCAGTTTACTGAGGTTCGTATGGGAGAAAAACCGGTTGATTCTGTCTCGGTTTTTCTCGTCTTACATCAACGTCATCGGCAATTAATCGAACCTCTGAATGCCGTATTAAAAGAAATGAGAGATAGTGGCACGATCACCGCTCTACTCGAAAAACACGGCATCCCTCATTGAGATGCATTTTCTATCCGAAGTTTCTGCTCGCGTACTTTACGACGCAATAGCTCCGTATAAATTGGTTGTCCACCAAGCAACTGTGCGACCAAGGTGGCACCGAGGGTGGTGATGATTAACGGCAAAATCAGATAATAGTTGTTGGTCATTTCAATCACCAACAAAATACCGGTAATCGGCGCACGCACGGTTGCGGCGAACAGAGCGCCCATGCCCGCAATCGCAAACATACCCGGCTCTATTCCCATATCAGGGTACATATTGGCAACTACTAACCCATACACTGTGCCTAACAAGGTCCCTAGCGCCAGCATGGGCGCAAAAATGCCCCCAGGCGCACCCGAGCTAAAGCAAATCACTGTCAGTAATGTGCGTGCCATAAAGATAAACAGCAGGGCACTGATTGAATAATTGAGGGTGACGAAATCTGGCACTAAATTAATGCCACCATGGGTCAGCTCAGGCGCATAGATAAGTAGCAAGCCAAAAAAGCCGCCTAACGTGGCACCCACTAACCAGATCCGTTTTTGGCTTTTCTGATAAAAGCGTTGAAAAAAATCCTGAAAGCGCATAATCAGAAAATTAAACAGTACGCCAAATACCCCAAAACAGCAGCCCAGAACGAGAAAGAACCACAGCGAAATAAGTGGCGGCGTTTCGTATTGTGGTAATACAATTACCGCCTCTTGGCCATTGATATAGCGAAAGACGATATCGGCCATAATCGCAGCAATGATCACCGCTTTAATTGAAATTAAGGTATAGCGAAATTGTGGTCGCATTTCCTCAACCACAAACATGATAGCCGCCAATGGAGCATTAAAAGCCGCCGCCAGCCCCGCTGCAGCACCGGAGGCGAGCAAGGTTTGGTTACTGTTCCTGTCTTTGATGCGGCAGGTATCGGTGACCATTCGGCCAATATTGGCACCAATTTGCACGCTTGGGCCTTCGCGACCGAGAATCATGCCAGAGCCTAACGCGCCTAAACCACCAAAAAACTTCACTGGAATAACTCGCCACCATCGTGAGGGACGGATGCCTTCCATCGCGCCCTCAACCTCTGGGATCCCCGAGCCTGCCGCTTCAGGAGCAAAACGATGAACAAGCCAATAGCCGAGTAAGGCGAGCCCCGCGCTAATAAGAAACGCGAGTACACCCAATGGAATCATCGAGTTGATGTTACTGTCTAACCATTCGGTTCTGGATTGAGACAGTGAGTGGATGGCGAGCTCGAAAAGGGTGACCACCACGCCGCCCAAAAAGCCAATGACTACCGCGAGTAAAAGGATAGAAACGGGCGTTTTATCGCGAGACCATAATTTATCAAAGAAAACACTAGATTTGTAAAAAATGGCTCTCTTCTTGCCTGTTTTACTTACAATTTTCATCTGTGTGAACGCAAAGTTTGAAAAGAAAAGTGACGATGTACGGTGGCACAACTTCCTACGCTAACATCGTGCTGGGAACGTCCTGTTCCCTGAGAGAACGCATTTATACTACGCCAATTAACGCAACATGCAAGCGCTTGACGGATGCCTAATTGTCCAGTGATAAAGACAAAATCCGTGGGAGTAAGCGATACATTAACGAGACAGCCGTAAGCGAACATTTTTATACGTTTAACCGGTGTGCACCGTATTAACAGTCAGCGTATCAGCTTTGTCAGCGCCAATAATTGATTTGAATTAGATCACAGTTTGTTGCAGTGAAAATGTCCGCAGACGCTACATCAGATTGGTAACCGTGATGCGGCCATGCCAAAGCAGCAAAGGCATGGCCATCGTCATTAGGTAAGCGGAGCGTCATTAACCATTGAGGGCGGCTAGGTTATCGCCGATATCGATTAAGCAATCCAAAATACGCTCGCCATCGACGCCAATGCCGTTGTGTTCGTACTCGTTGGTCATCCACGCTTGGCTGTTGGCAACCTTCGCCAAGGTTTGGCGGGAGTAATCAAACTCAACAAACATGTCATCCACATAGGTGGCACAGGCGAGCGGTACCGTGTTGTGCTTGAGCACCTCGAGATCATAAAGCGCCGGCCAATCCGATTTGTCTGCCAACAACATCGCGGCCTCTCTGAGTGGTTTGAGCGTGGCAAGTTGATCAAACATCCACGGATAGACCATTTCGCCGGTAAACCGGAACGGTTGATCGGGCTGATAGTGGAACTGCGGGAACTGATCGCGTACTCGATGGGCTGACCACTGCGACGCCTGCTGCTGGCAGTAAATCGATTCATGCAAAATAGCGTAGAAAGGGTTGGTTAAATACCCTTGTTCTGCCTGCATCGCATCAAGGAATGGATAGCTCAGCACACGCTCGCCATTCACCTCAATAAAGGCTCGTTCCAATAAATAATAAAGCGGCAGCCCCGCATGACCACGGCCGAGATTTAGGCCAATGGTCTGGAACTGCTCCACCGTAAACGGCTGACCGTTTGGCAGCGTCACCGCATTGTTTTGCAAATACTGGGCAATCTCGTGACAGCGGGCTTGTGCATCGGGGAACTGAGCGAAAAACTGCTGGTTCTTATCTTCCACGCGCTGATAGGTTTTTTGATACACAGCATCGGCGTGCCCCTCGAGCGGCGGGATACCGCCGGTGACAAAGGCGCGTGATAGCGATTGTGGAAAGAACGACAAATAGGAGAGGGCACAGAACCCACCAAAGCTTTGTCCGAGGATCGCCCATTGCTTGATGCCTAACGCCTCGCGTAAACACTCGGCGTCTTTCACGATGCTATCGGCACGAAAATGGCTCAGATAGTCCGCTTGCTCAGCGGCAGTGAGATGGGCAAGCGTTTGGTGATTCACCGGCGAGCTTAACCCTGTGCCGCGCTGGTCGAGCAACAACACGCGGTAATCGTCTAATGCCCGTTTTAACCAACCGCTCGCGCCATTAGGGCGAGGCGATTCCATGCCAGGTCCACCTTGAAAATACACTAGCCAGGGTAACGCTTGCTCATTTTTACGCGTATCGACGATTTCGCGGGCGAAAATCGAGAGAGAGGGGCTGTTAGCGTCATTATGATCCAGCGGCACATCAATATGATGGCTGCGATAACGGAGATGGCGATCCCACAGATCTTGCATGGTAATTCCTTTACAAACAAAAAGATGACGCGAGATAGATTACCAGAGATGGTGGTAAGCAGCGAGCGCGTTTCATCCAAGCAACCTGCTATGTTTTTGTGATGCTCGTCACCTTTCTATTTACTTAGCCTGCTAACTATTTTATAGTGTCTGCCTGGTATTACTTAGCCTGCTAAGTATTTTCACGATGGAAGGAAAACTCGATGACATCGCCCAATCCCGAACACATGTCTATCGCTGAGCACTTAGGGCGCACGGCGCGATTATGGCGCCGTGTGGCGAATTCAGAGCTTGAGCCTCTGGGGCTGAGCTATCCACGTTGGAGTGCGCTTTGGATGTTGCGCCGATTGGGGGATGGCATCAGCCAAAGTGAATTGGCACAGGCGCTGGAAATTGAACTGGGCTCTTTGATGCGCACGTTGAAGCATTTAGAAGCGCAGGGGCTGATCACACGGCGCTGCTCGCCCGAGGACAAGCGCACCCGTACGGTGCATGTCACCGACAGTGGTAGTGACTTAATGTCACGCATCGAAGCGCGGGTATTGCGGGTGCGCAAGCATTTGCTCTCTGGTATTGCGGCTGAAGATTTTGACGCCTTGGAGCGGGTGTTGGTCACCATTAATCAAAATGCAATGGACTATACCGCCACCACCGAAGACGACTGCGGCACAGAAGAATAGGTAATAGAGGTAAGAAGTACGAATGACACCGGATGAAAAATTTGCACGTTGGGTAAAAGTGGCCGCCCTCAGTTTTGTTTTGATTTTTGGCTACTTTTTGGTCGCCGATAACTTGATGCCGCTGACGCCTCACGCGATGGTCACGCGCACGGTGACTAAAGTGGCCCCGCAAGTCAGTGGGCCGGTCAGTGCGCTGGCGGTAGAAAACAACCAACGGGTTCACCAAGGCGATATTCTGTTTCGGATTGAAAGTGCGCCTTATCGCATTGCGGTCGACCAAGCCAAACTCGCCCTTGCCCAGGCAAGACAGACTAACGCCCAATTGGATGCTTCACTGATGGCCGCGCGGCAAGATGTCTCAGCATTGGCATCGGTCTTGGCACAAAAAGCGCGTGAAGCAAAACGCTTAAAAGCTTTGTTCGCTAAAAATGGTGTCTCGCAGCAGCAACGTGATGATGCGATCAGTGCGGCTAATACCGCCCGCGCCAAATGGGAAGCCGCGAAAGCGCGCGTTAGTGCCCTTCAAATTCAACGTGGCGGTGACGGTGCCAGCAATATCGCCGAACAAGTGGCGCTGAGTAAACTAAAAAAAGCCCAGCTTAACCAATCCTACACCACTGTTAGAGCCAGCCATGATGGGGTGGTAACCAACTTGCAGCTGGATGTAGGGGCTTATGCCAGTGCGGGTAAACCGCTGATGGCCTTGGTGTCTGAACGCGCCGATGTGATTGCCGACTTTCGCGAAAAAAGCGTACGTGATGTGCACACCGGCACGCCAGTGAATGTCACTTTTGATAGCGAGCCGGGCAAGCTTTACGCGGGACACGTGAGCAGTGTCGATGCTGGGGTCAGTGCCGGACAAATCGACGCCAATGGTCAACTGGCCTCACCGTTTAACTCCAACCGTTGGGTGCGTGATGCGCAGCGAATGCGCCTGCACATTCAGCTCGACGAATGGCCTGGCCACTCGTTGCCAACCGGGGCTCGCGCCACGGTACAGTTAATGCCTGAAAGCGCAGTAACGCAGTGGTTGGCCCGTGCGCAAGTCGGCTTTTTGAGTATGCTGCATTACATTTACTAAGGGGAGCTGATGATGAGGTTATGGCATCACCCCTTAAGTGATAACGATGTGCGCCAGTGCGCGCGCATTGCCACCGGTGCCACGCTCGGTTTTGCGGTGTGTAAGTTTTTCGGTTTTAGCTTTGGGGTGTTTTTTACCGTCACGCCGATGTTGTTGCTTGGACTTGTACCCGTGATTAACGGTCGTGCTGCACGGCAATTGCTCGCCTCCGCGGTGATCAGTGGGATAGAAGTCGGGCTGCTCGGGGGACTGTTTGGCGCGCACCCTGGATTAATGACACCGCTGGTGTTCTTGCTTTTCACCTATAAGTTTGCCTGTATGTCCAAAGGGCGCTTCTTTCTTTTTGGTGCCAACAGTGTGTTAAGCCTGAGCATTATGCTGCACTTTGCCAGCTATCCCGATTTACCGATTAACACCTTAATCTTCGGTAACCTGGGCGCGAATGTGTTATCAGTCGCGGTGGCGTATTTAGTGACCTGGTTAATTCCCGATGTCACGCCGCGTCAGCCGCCCGCCGCACCCGCAGGAGGAAAACAATCGCACCGGATGCGACACGAAGCGCTGATGGGCGCAACCTTGGCGACGGTCTCGTTTTTCATCTTCCAGTTGTTTGACTTGCGCGATTCGATTTCAGCGCAAGCCACCACTGTGTTGCTACTGTTCCCGATGCATTGGAACGGATCGCTCAGCTATGCACGAAAGCGGGCGATAGGCACTGTACTGGGTGTCGCTTATGGGATTGGTTGCCAAGTCATTTTATATGATTGGTTTAATGTGCTGATCTTAGTGATCCCGCTGCTATGGATAGGCACCATGCTGTTTGCCAACGCCCACTTAAAAGAGGCCGGGGGATCAGGCGTGGGGTTTGGTGCCATGGCCACGCTTGGGATCTTATTCGGACAATACTTAAGCCCGAACCAAGACTTTATGTATGATGCCTTATACAGAGTGAGTAGCAACCTGGTGGCTATCGTGCTCACCTTGATGTTGTGTTTTATGGTGCACAAGCTGCTTAACTGCTTTTCCGCGACTCGGTTTGGTGCCGCGTAAGCGTTTGAACCACCAAAGTTATTCCTCGCTTTAGTCAATCGATAATGGTTATTTTTGCGGTAAACATCCCATCCTAATTTGACTTTTGCGAGGTATCGCTTGTTTCTCCTCCGACCTGTCGCTATGCTCCATGGCAGTTATGATGCACAGATAGGAAGTCAGCGAAGTGAAAAAACTCATCCTGATCGTGGTATGCGCCATGTTTGCCGTTGCGGCGATTGCCAGTATCACCGCAACCACCTTTATCTCGCATGACGAGATAGACAACATTATTCTCAAGCGTTCGCAAGCACAGGCTGAGCTCCTGGCCGATCGTGCTGAATACATTTTAGAAAACTCTTCCACTCCCACCGCCGATTTACAAGACATGGTGTCGGGTCTCAAAGGTCGCGACGACATCAGCTATGCGGTAATGATTGATAAAAACATCAAAGCCATTGCCCACAGCGACACCCAAAAGCTGGGTAAGGTGTATAGCGATAACTATACCGTCGCCGGTGCCGGCCAAGGCCAACCGCAGCATTCTCGCTGGTATGCCGATGTGCAAGATGTGTGGGTATACGACATTATGATGCCGGTTTATGTTGATGGCCGCCTGTGGGGCGCGTTTGATGTTGGCATCCCGATTACGGAGGTCGATGCCGCTGCTAATGGTATCGCCATTGCCCAGCTCACCGCGATTGGCTTGATTTTTATTGGTTGTACCCTGGTGCTGGTATGGCTATTAGGCCGTTTATTCGCGCCACTCAAAGGCCTAGAGCATGCGCTGACCGATATCTCCAAAGGCGACGGTGATTTAACGGTGCGCTTGCCGGTGACCGGCAACAACGAAATTACCCGTATATCGGTGGCGTTTAATACCTTTGTGGAAAAAATCGACCAAATCATTGCCAATGTGGTGGAAACCGGTGAAGAGCTGGGGCGCTCGGCCGAATCGCTGCGTGATAAAGCGGCGCACTCGCTGAAACGTGGTGAGTCGCAAAGCGAACAAGCCTTGCTGGTGGTCACCTCGATGAATGAGATGATCGCTACCATCAACGAGATCTCACAAAGTGCTTCGAATGCGGCAGATTCGGCGTCATCGGCGAACAGTGAAACCGAAGCCGGTAAGCAAACCTTGGCCGAAGCAACCGCGACGATTAACCAGCTCGACACCGAGATGGATAATATGTCGACGGTGATCACCTCACTGGCCGAGCGCACACAATCCATTGTGTCGATTCTGGATGTGATCCGGGGGATTTCCGAGCAAACGAACCTGCTTGCCCTAAACGCAGCCATTGAGGCAGCACGCGCGGGCGAAGCCGGACGTGGCTTTGCGGTGGTGGCTGACGAAGTGCGCAGTTTGGCGACTAAAACGTCGCAATCAACCGAAGAAATTCAATCAACCATCGATCAGCTTCAGCAAGAAGCGAAAAACGCGGTTGACGCCATGGATACCAGCAAAGCGCTGACCACCGAGGGCAACCGTGCTACTGAGCAAGCACTGACCGCACTCGAAAGCATTGCCACGCAAGTTAGCACCATCTTGGATATGAACACCCATGTGGCGACGGCGACCGAAGAGCAATCGAGCGTGGCGAATGAAATCAACGTCAATATGGATACGGTCAACCAGGCGGCGCAAGCAGGGCTGGATGATAGCCACAGCCTTGAGGCGAGCAGCCAAGATTTAGCCGGTTTAGCGCGTACCTTGGATCACCATGTCGGCGCATTTAAAATCTCGGCAATTAAACCTGCCGAGAGCGCATTGCGGGCGGCGCGCGACTAATTGAGCGTTTACCCTGAGCAATCTCTATCGCCAGCCTTGTGCTGGCGATTTTTTTGCCAGCTCGCGCATCACACTGAGCCCGAATCAGGCAGTTAAATGCCTGTTCGTAGCTGCTGGGCGGGTAAGTGCTCGGCCAGAAATGCCAACCAAGCTGAGACCTTGGGCTGTAACTGCCGCCCGCTCGGATACAGCGCCCAAATGCCTTCATCTTCTACCCGATAATCGGTTAACACTTCCTCCAACTCGCCGCTTGCCAACGCGGATTGCACGTAATAATGCGGCAGTTGAGCCAGCCCTAATCCGTGCTTGGCGGCATTGAGCAATGCCACGCCTGAATTGCAGCGCAATCGGCCTGATACCGTTAACGTGCGCACTTTGCCGCCGCTTTGGTAGTGCCAATGCTCGTTCGATCCTACTAAGCAGCTGTGGTGACTCAGCGCACTGGGCGACTCGGGGCGGCCATTTAAAGCCAAATAGTCCGGGCTGGCGCAGATGGTTAATTGCCGCGACCCGAGTCGCTTGGCTTTCAGGCTTGAATCGGGCAAGTGGCCAATGCGGATCGCGACATCGGTGCCGGTATCTGTCATATCCACTCGCCGATTAGTCAGATGTAAATCCACCGCCACTTGCGGATACGTCACCATAAATGGCGCGAGCAGCGGGGCGATATATTGCTCACCAAAGTTTACCGGTGCGGTGACACGAATCTGCCCCGCGGGTAACGACTGAGCCTGGGTAATGGTTTGTTCGGCATCCACTAACGCGGCCATCAGCGGTCGGCAGCGCTGATAGTAGAGTTCGCCCTCATCGGTTAACGACACCTTCCGTGTAGTACGATGAAACAGCTTCACCCCCAAATACGCCTCGAGCGCAGCCACCCGACGACTCACAGACACCACCGTTGTGTCGAGTTTATTGGCCGCTTGCGTGAAGCTGCCATGCTCGGCGACCGATAAAAATTCGTTAAGTCCTTCCCAGTGGGGCGCCATTGCTGTCTATCCTGTCTCTATACACACATATACATTATTTCGTGAGTGAAATAATAATTTTCAAATTTGCGGGATTATAACTAAATCTAACTTGGTTAGCATAGTTAGGTATGCAATTAACAAGAACAGAAAGGAACCTCCAATGGCACTAACCATCCAGCCAGGACAAACACATATCAAATCCAAAGCCGCGGTTGCCTGGGGACCCGGTCAACCACTGAAAATGGAAGAGGTCGATGTTGAACTGCCCAAGCCGGGTGAGGTGTTGGTCAGAATCGTCGCTACCGGCGTGTGCCATACCGATGCGTTCACCTTATCGGGCGACGATCCTGAAGGCGTCTTCCCCTCCATTCTCGGCCATGAAGGCGGCGGGATTGTTGAAATGGTCGGCGAAGGCGTGACCAGTGTAGAAGTGGGCGACCATGTGATCCCACTTTACACCGCCGAATGTGGTGAGTGTAAATTCTGCCAATCTGGCAAGACCAACCTGTGTGGCGCGGTACGTGAAACCCAAGGCAAAGGCTTGATGCCTGACGGTACGTCGCGCTTTTCTATCAACGGCGAGACCATTTTCCACTACATGGGCTGCTCGACCTTCTCGGAATACACCGTATTGCCCGAGATCTCATTAGCGAAAGTGAGCAAAGCCGCACCGCTAGAAGAAGTTTGTTTGCTCGGTTGTGGCGTGACTACCGGCATGGGCGCGGTGATGAATACCGCCAAAGTAGAAAAAGGCGACACGGTGGCGATTTTTGGTTTGGGTGGCATTGGCCTGTCAGCCATCATCGGCGCACGTATGGCCGGCGCTAGCCGCATAATCGGTATTGATATTAATGAGAGCAAATTCACCCTAGCCAAGCAACTGGGTGCCACCGATGTGATTAACCCGCAAGACTACGATCAGCCAATCCAGCAAGTGATTGTGGAGATGACTGACGGCGGCGTCGATTACTCGTTCGAATGTATCGGTAATGTGGATGTGATGCGCCAAGCGCTCGAGTGCTGCCACAAAGGCTGGGGCGAGTCAGTGATCATTGGGGTTGCCGGCGCAGGCCAAGAGATTTCGACCCGTCCGTTCCAGCTAGTGACAGGGCGCGTCTGGAAAGGCTCGGCGTTTGGTGGCGTTAAAGGCCGCTCGGAGCTGCCCGGCATTGTCGAGCGCTACCTCGATGGTGAGTTTGGCCTGCAAGAATTTATCAGCTACACCATGGGCCTTGATGACGTGAACCGTGCCTTTGAACTGATGCACGAAGGCAAAAGCATCCGCAGCGTGATCCACATGGACCAATAACAGGACGGCCGCCGTGGCAACGCGGCGGTAAAATAACCATGCAACTAGAAAAAATAAGCGAAAACAAAGTCGCAGGCGGTTGGCACCAACGTTGGCAGCATGACTCTAAAGCCACCAACGGCAAAATGACCTTTGCGATCTTTCTGCCAGAGAAAGCGAAAGAACAACCTGTGCCGGTGCTTTATTGGCTCTCGGGCCTGACCTGCACCGACGAAAACTTTATGCAAAAGGCCGGCGCGTTTAAACAAGCCGCCACCTTGGGTATGGCGATTGTGGCACCGGACACCAGCCCGCGCGGCGAGGGCGTAGCCGACGCCAATCAATACGATCTCGGCCAAGGGGCGGGGTTTTATGTTAATGCCACCCAAGCGCCATGGCAGTCGCACTACCAGATGTACGACTACGTTGCTCATGAACTGCCGGAGCTGATTGAATCGCACTTTGCAGTCAATAACCAGCGCGCGATTGCCGGACACAGCATGGGCGGCCACGGCGCGTTAGTGATTGGTTTGCGTAACCCATCACGCTACAGCAGCATTTCGGCGTTCAGCCCCATTTGTCATCCCACCGAGTGCCCGTGGGGCAAACAGGCCTTTAGCACCTATTTAGGTGATGACGAACAAACTTGGCAAGCCTACGATGCCACTGTGTTGCTCGCCCAAGGCCCCACTGCCATGCCGATGCTGGTGGACCAAGGCGACAAAGACGGTTTTTTGGCCGAGCAGCTTAACCCGCAAGCCCTGAAACAAGCGGCCGAGAAACACAACTCTCCGCTTACCTTGCGCATGCAACCCGGCTACGACCACAGCTACTTTTTCATCAGTACCTTTATTGATGAACACCTCGCCTTCCACGCCACCCGCTTTGCGCGGTAAGGCAACCCACGTCGAGACCCAAGCGGCCACCCAGGCCGCTTTTTTTGTACCCATTTCACAAAACATGGCTTGGCTAACACTTTGGACAATAGCGCACGAAAAGCAAAACAACGCTTGATACAATAATCCGCAAAATAGCCAATCAAATGGCGTGTTAGGTGCCGACAACTGATCGGCGGTAGCTTGGTGAGTGGATGGGTGGTTACAGCTTATCGGCTAGATACAGCAAATAGTGTGCGCGTTTATCCGTGACAGGTTCACACTATCTCGGAATGGGCGATAAAAATAACCGAATTATTCATGTGGTTACAGTTCAACGCTTCGGGATAATGTGAACGCCCGAGAAGGGATAGGCGGCATGCGCGCTTTCGCGGAAAAGAGATATACATGATATGCAATAAATTCTCTTTATAACAGTTAGTAAGGTAAGAGGGCGTATAACGATTTTGGAGAATTGAGCGTGCACGTTCATACAATGTTATACGCAGGAAAGCAATGTATAGGACCGAAGATCTATGTATAAAGTGATTCAAACGAAGGGGCTAAATAAGTGCTTTCGGGTTCTCTCCAAGCATGGAAAGAAGGGAAAAGATGCCATTACTAAGGTTCGCGCCGCTCTAGCGGAAGCTGGCACCGAAGGTTCTATTTCTGGCCTGAAGAGGACAAATCACGGGGAATCAAGGCTAGAAAATATCGAAAAATATGATTTAGGAGGTGGCTATAGACTTGTTGTTCAGTTGGTTAACGGCAAAGAGAATGTTCGAGCGTTTATCTTTGCTGGCGATCACGAAGATTGTGAGCAATGGTTGGAGTCACACAAGGATTACACTTGGGTAAAGAGCAGCAAGGATCAAACTCTCGACTTTGTTCAGGTATCTGAGAAAGAGCCTCGTAGCGTTCGGATTGTCAGTCCTGATATTGATTCTGCCGAAGAATTGAGAGCGCTTCCGTTGCTTCGGCACTTAGAATCAGTGGACTTGGATTCTCTGCAGCTAGGTGAGAGTCTTGTAGATTATGTACTTCGTGTTACGCCAGAAGACTGGGAGTGTGATCCCAGCGGAATATTGGAATATATCGAGAGTGTTGATGGTATAGAGCGGGCTGTACTGTTTGATGACCTATTTTCGCATGCTCATAAAGGTGAGCTAAGTGAGCTGAAAAAGCGAATTACACTTGAGCTAGGTGAGGCAACCGTTAGTAGCGGCGCTGAACTCGCGGAAAGCATCGTTGATCCAAAAAATAGCGAGCTATTTGTGACATGGGAGGAGGTTGCTACTTTGCCCGATGATTCGTCATGGGCGGATTGGTTGCTATTCTTACATCCTGAACAAAAGGCGTTGTCGCTCAAAGAGTTCCGTGGCGCATCGAGGCTAAGAGGTGTGTCAGGTAGTGGGAAAACGTGCGTGATGCTTCATAGGGCGCGATATTTGGCTAAGAAATATCGAGCGCCGATTCTGCTGGTTACTCTGACCGAAAGCATGCGCAAACTTCTGGATTCGCTGATTAAGGAACTATGCGGAGTCGAATCCTCGTTTATCCAGACATCAACTATCAATAGTCTTGCTAATTTCATAGTTAAAGAGTTGCATCCCAAGGGTGAGGCGGCTTATCGGGTAGCGGATGGCAAGCTGACGAATAGTATCTCACGTGATCTAGTAGAATTCGTGAGGAATCACGATAATTTCACGCAGACCAAGCTTTCGGCATTAGAGTACGCAGACTTGCGACGGTTCTGTGATGAAGAGGTTTTCCATATTAGAAGTAGGTTAAGGTTTTCGGAATTCAATTCTTATCTGGAGACTCAGTCGTTTAAGCGCCACGGCCGCGTGGTTGGGCTTTCTACTGAGGGGCGTCGGGTGTTTCTTGACGCCGCCCGATACAAGGTCGAGTCCCTGAAGAACTCATTTGTGTTGGACTACGAGGGCGTGGTATCGGCAGCCATATCGTTGTTAATGAAAGATACAGATTCTCTAGAATCATTTGGGTGGGCTGCTGTCGATGCAGATTCTCTTGGTAGTACCCTTTCGGCTTTTACTCCGTACCGGTGTGTCTTGGTAGATGAAGTGCAAGATTTGTCGCAATTGGAAGTTACTATGATCGGTGCTCTTCCTGTTGCTTCGGAAAGAAGGATTGCACAGTCTGAGAATGGTTTATTCCTTGTCGGAGACGGGGCGCAGACAATATATAACAAGGGGTTTGCACTAAAGAATTGCGGAGTAAACGTAAATAATCGAAGCTACGTACTGAAGAAGAATTACAGGAACTCGAAGGAGATAATGTCTGCAGCATACTCATTGATAGAAAGATACAAGTTCGCTGACGTAGATGAGGACAATATAGACAATCCCACTAAGCCAGACTTTTCGGCAAGGGCGGGAGAGCGACCCTATGTCGTGAAATGCAGAGGCGAGGAAGAGGAAGTGGCTTTCGTATCTGCTATGATTAGTAGCGCGATAGATGAATATCAAAGTCTTGAAGAAACAGAAGATTACCCTGAGTTATGTGTTATCGGCCTAAACTCGGCAATTAGGGAGAAGGTTTCAGAACGCCTAGACCAACTATCAATTAAAGCGGCCGAGTTAAAGCAAAGCGCTGGTGTGGAGGCATCCAGAAGTGTTGCAATAAGCACGATAGAATCTGCAAAAGGCCACGAATTTAGACATGTATTCATAGTTGGCGTGGTGGATGGGGCTATGCCAAATAAGTATGCGGGCACCGATGGAATGGCCAGAGAAGCATCTAGATTATACGTGGCGATGACGCGTGCAAGAGAGAGACTTGTGATTTCTTATAATGTTGAGAGACAAAATCAGCCGAGTAGATTTCTGATTGACATTCAGGGGGGCTCTGATGAGTACGAGTGGAGCTCTGGGCGGCTAAACTTCATAGAGTGATAAGGCGTATAACAATCACATGCACCGAACAGCAAAAAGCGCCGCTGCACGTCGCTCTTTGCTGCCGGTGATGTGAAGCGTTATGTTTTAGAAGAGTTCGGTTTGTATAGTACAATCTCGACGTTTATTTCAATATGTTAATCTTAAAGGTGTATGATTTGGCAATACAAGAATTTCTCAATCACTTAGAGTTTTTTGGTTATTCATCTAGTCAAGATGAAGATGGTGACTGGCATCTTACTGGCGGTGCAAGTGCGCCTGTCAATTTCTTCATAAATGAACGCGCAAACGGTATTAATTTAAGAGCAGGTTATGGGCTGGAAGGTACAACTTTTGACGAGGTAGCTGCAAATGCTATCAACGCACAGCTTTGGTTAAGTAAAGTTACTATTGTTAAAGAGCATGAACTTGCTGTACTAGAGGCTTGGACACCTGCAGTTTATTCAAAAGCTGGCTTTGGGGTGTTCTTTGACCGGTTTAAATCTGAAGTCCAAATCTTTACAGAAGCATTAGTTGGAAGTATTGCTGACGAGGAGTAGTTTTGGCTACAGATACCCTAATAATAATTTCATCATTATTGGAATCGGTTGGTTTGGTTGCTTTCTTCCTATATGTAATTAAAGGTCTAAAGTCTCAAATATCAGCGCTTAGTAAAACAATAGATATACAAAATAGAACTCTTGATGCAATGGAATCAAGAGTTACGGAGATAAAAAAACTCAGTGAAACTTATAACGAGTTTACTAAGGATCTTCCAAGTTTTGTTGAAAATTATCACAAGACTGTAAAAATGACTAAAGACTTAGCATTAAATGACTTAACTATTGAACTTCAAAGAACTCAAAAGCACCTGAAAGTGTACCGTAAAATTGTTGACGAAGTAGAAAAAGATATAATAGTTGAAAAAATTAACAACTTGAAAAATAGGCCTAGAAAATAGTTAGGTGCATTAAAAACCTAACAAATAAGAGTAAGTGTCGCGTAGCCGACACTTTGTTTCTCGTTCCCACGCTCCCGCGTGGGAATGCATATTTAGCTCTAGCTATCATTCAAACACAAACAGCACCATAACCTGTGTAGCGTTACGCTGGCTAGGGCTTGTTCGCTAAAGGTATTGACGTTGTCCGCGAGTGTTAGAATAGAGAACAAGTGCAGGTCGGTGATGTTGTGGCGAATCCTGCCATGATTCAAAATCCATATACATTCCCACGCAGGAGCGTGGGAACGAGTAAACATCGTAGCTAAGTGTGGTAGAGCCTTCAGACGGTAACTTATATCATTCGCTACATTCAAGAAATAAGAATGATATCTCATTACTCCTATGCAACTTATGGCATTGTGACTATGAAATAACTTTCGGAGGATCCCATGAATTGTAGTTGTTGTAGTAAAGCACTAAATAGTGGCATGATTTATAAGAAAGATGCGGCTACAGGACGTAAATATAAATCATGCCCACATTGTTCAGATGCGAATGGTGGAGAGCATGTTTTCCACCCGTATCCGTCAAATTTTGGTAAAACACCCGCACGAAAAACAGCACAGAACCCTACTGGTCATCAAAGCTATTGTATTGATTGTCGCCGCCTAAATAAAGGTGTAGCCTCTACTGTACATCAAAATGGACGCCTTTGTAGAAGTTTGGTCTGAAGGTTTATGCAAGTATTTAAAGATGACGCCGTAAACTGGCTTTCAACGCTCGCGGACGCGAGCGTTGATCTTTTAGTGACTGACCCACCATACGAGTCATTAGAAAAACATAGGAAAATTGGCACTACAACCAGATTGAAAGTTAGTCAGGGCTCTAGCAATCAATGGTTCGATATTTTCCCTAATGAACGCTTCGAGAGTTTATTATCGGAAGTCTATCGAGTGTTAAAGAAAAATTCTCACTTCTATTTGTTTTGTGATCAAGAAACAATGTTTACTATCAAGCCAATAGCAGAGAAAGTTGGCTTTAGGTTCTGGAAGCCCATAGTGTGGGATAAAGTCTGTATCGGTATGGGCTATCACTATAGAGCTCGACACGAATACATTCTTTTTTTCGAAAAAGGGAAAAGGAAACTAAACAATTTAAGTGTCCCTGATATTTTAGAGTATAAACGTGTATATCGTGGGTATCCGACAGAAAAGCCAGTTGAACTTCTTGAAACGCTCATATCTCAGAGCTCTCAAAAAGATGAATTAGTAGTTGACCCTTTCTTTGGTTCTGGTTCTTCATTAGTTGCGGCAGTAAATCTAGATAGAAAATATCTGGGTTGTGATATTTCTGAGTCGGCGCACCAACACTTTCGAAGCCGGTTGGTAGAAACATAGTAATATAATTAAGAACCCGCTGGATTCGGTCCGTTCCCACGCAGGAGCGTGGGTACGAGTTATCAGCACACTGCCGCCACCACTGAACCAAACCGAACCTCGATCGTACTAGGTATCGTTATGTTTAACAGATGCAGTATCTAACGGGGCAGTCGTGAACCAGATCAATCCAGCCAAATTACGCAATAGCAAGTGGACGGCGGTAAAACCCATTGAACGCGAGAAGCACTTTGTCGTCTCCGACGTTGAGTATGATGAGGACGGTGTGGTGGTGTTATGCGTGCTTGAGTCGGTGCTGTCGAAAAAAGAGTATCCAATTGACTGGCGTGAGCTCAAAAGTGACGAGAAGTGGCGTCAAGGATGGAAGTGATGATAAAGGGAGGAGGCTATCCTCCCTTTTTTTGATCTGTTTTTGACCCGTTTTTGAAACGCCGCGCGTGGCGCTTGTTATTTCAGGTGGAAAATTTGCTCTGTTTCTAGCGATGTCATCGCGCGTATCTGACGCCAAATGTAGTAAAAGATGCCGAACATCATCAACATGCTAGGGATAGCAATCATCGGGTAGCTGTACAGCGTCATTTTGCCTAGCTCTTCATTAAACGCGGACGTGCCGGCAGGGCTGGTCACAATCCACGTGGCAAGGAAGTAGTTCATCGCCGATGAGAACACAAAGGTGCTGGCGAACAGGTAGTTTGACCACATCAAGCAGCGCTCAAAGGCGTCGGATTGTCCTTTCTCTTTTAGGCGCTGATTAATCAACGAGAGGTTGAGCACAGTGTCATTCAGTATTAACTTCTGCATCAGTGGGTAGCGGGTAAAGGTTGACCCTAACACCGCCAAGCCAATAAGGCCGGGGATCAGCGCCTCTTTTAAGGCTAACCAACGGGTATCGAGCTCGAGTAGGCCAATCCCGCCTGTCAGTAATACGCTGATAAAGCCCAGTGCTGCGATAAAATTGAATTTCTGGTTACGGACCAGATCCATCCCGCCGTAAGCGAGAGGAAAGGCCAAAGCGACGACCAGTGCCGTGGCTGTCCCTAGGTATTCATCGCCGCTCAACTTCATCAAGATGATCGAGGGGATGAAAACGTTGAACAGGATTTCAAACAGGGGACTCGGCTTTTTCGCGGTGGTATTGCTCATAATGTGTGACTAACTCTACGTGATATCGGTGTCATTATACTCTGCCAAGCAGTGTTCATCGACCCGCGATCGATGTAAAGCGTAAAAGCGCACCGTTGTGTAACTATGTGTGAAATCAATAGGTGAGGGGGAGTGGTGTGCGAGCCTGAAACCTACATAGTTCATAGAAGCTTTGTAATCACTGCAAAGATGAATGCAATCATCCAAGACCAAATACCAATCGCGTTAATCCACATAAATAGCTCAAACTTTAAGGACTTCTCATTTGCGCGATGGCGAATAACAGGATACATGACAAAATAGTCAATATATCTAGAAAAAATACTATATGATGTCATACATTGTTGATTCGAGTGTGAATCTTTGGCGTTTTTTGCCAGCTGAAGATCTAGCCAAGTTATTCTTTCTTCGCTACCGAACGCTAATAGAATGCCAGTAATAGAACCCCAGCCACCAAGTTAGATAAGATCAATTTTTCAGTCTATCACACCGGAAAACTTAGCCAGATAGATAATGATGCCCGAGAGAATAAGGCTCCAAAAACCTAAAAAATTGTACCACATAAAGGCTCTGAACTTCCATGAGTTGGTCGTTTGGCGATGTCGAATAATAGGGTAGGAAACACAGTATAGAGTAAAGCGATTGACGATTTTATAAGATAATTGATAATCAAGCCTGCTGTGAAGTTTTTTTACATCTTTAGCAAGTTGTTGGTCTATAAATTCAATGCGTTTGATGTCATTAAGCGCCAAGATTGCGAGTATCAAGACGGCAGGTATTGACCATAAAACAAGATATCCTCCGAAAACCAACCCCGGAATAACAAGTGAAAATCCCCACCATTCACTTTCTGGCATAAAATTACTCGCAAAGATATGACAATTAGAATGTTATATTTAAAAGCTCGGATAGGTAAGAAAATATAATCGCTAAAATCAAGCTCCAAAATCCTAAAAAATTGTACCACATAAAGAATCTGAACTTCCAGGAATTGGTCGTTTGACGATATCGAATAAGCGGATAGGAAACACAGTAAAGAGTAAAGCGGTTCACTATCTTATAAGATAATTGATAATCAAGCTTGCTGTGAAGTTTTTTACATCTTTAGCAAGTTGCTGGTCTATAAATTCAATACGTTTGATGTCATTAAGCGCCAAGATTGCGAGTATTAATACGGCTGGTACAGCCCACAAAAAGGTGTATCCTCCAAAAATAAGTATTAATCCCATTATGAAAATATCGAGGGTATGCATGATTATTTTTTACATGAGTCAAATGGTTGTTAATTAATAATGCCTAAAATATCCGATAGGTATAGGAATAAAATACCTAGAGAGAAGCTCCAAAACCCAAAGCAGTTTATCCACATGAATAATTTAAATTTATACGAATTGGTCTTTTGCCTGTGACGAATCAATGGGTATGCAAAACAATAACACATAAATCTATTTACTATTGTATAGGAAAATTGATAGCGTAATGTGCTATGCAGCTTCTCATTATTCTTTGCTAGTTGCTGGTCTATAAACTCAATCCGCTTGATGTCGCCAAGCGCCAAGGCCGCAAGTATAAACACTGCGGGTACTGCCCAAAGAAGAAAGTAACTACTAAAAATTAGCGCAGGGATTGCAATCAAAAACTCCCACCACTCTGCTGTTGACATATTGGTTATTCCAGAATCCACTCATAAACGTTGTAAGCTTTATCGCCCAAATATTCGCCGGCTTTGCCACCATAGTATCCGCTAGTAAGGCCGCCTACCACAAAAGCCGCTGGCACGGCGATTGCAATTACCGGTGCCGAAGCAATACCCATGGCTCCCAAAAGTAATGCGGTTCCGCCAGCCGCAAGTTGACCGCCAACTGTGCCTGCTGGGATTGAGCTCATAAATCCTCCGACTTTTTGTGCAGTTGTTCTCCCACATTCACCATAACTATCAACATTACAGGCTTCATAAATGCTATCTGCGACACTTGCACCACCTAGCATTAATCCAACGTAACCACCAGCGCGTGATGCATCTACCCCAATAGAGATATTCGCGATGCGCTTTCCGAGATTACTCACATAGCCTTTGCTAATAATTTCGTCAGCGTGATGAATGACGGATTTAGTTGAAAGCTTTAGGTTACGCCTAACTTGGGTATATAAGGGGAGTTTTACGCTGCGCTTGGACAAACGCGCGAATGAGTCATCAAGCTTTTTGAACAAGCTTGCGCGTTGAGCAAAAAACGTGGCACTGGGTTTACCGTTCTTGGCCAAATCGTCGACATAGAGCTCATTGATCTCTGACAAGATGCCTTGAATGTTCTCTAGGTGTTTTTGAACAAACCCGGCGGCGATACCCACTCCGATAGAGGCATAATCATAATACTTACCGGACTCGCTTTCATCGATGGTACACAAGGCGTCGTCAGCAAAATAGTCAAGTAGCTCCAAATGACGATTAACCAATGAAAGAGAATCATCGCTCAGTTTTCCCAGCTCTAGGCTGCCTATTGCCGCTTCGTCTTGGAGCGCGCTTAGAGCCTCTTTCTCTTTAGTGGTTCTTGGCTCAGCGGTTGGAATAACAACGATCTCTCCTTCTCTCACGGGCTCGTTGAGATGGGTATTCGCTTGTTTGATAAGTTTTTGCTTTTCCTCAGGTGTATCGTCGGTAAATAGCGCTTTCCAAAGTGCACTCTGAGGTTGGGTTTTAGGCGATTGCATCCAAGCCAAATCAAATGCAGCAGCTTGTGTTTTTTTCCAGTTATCTTCACTTTCCTCAATCCGCGCTTTGCGTTGACGAGCGACCTTTTGTTGCGTGCTTTCTTGAACTGGTGCGGGTTCAGATGCAGCACTGATACTAGGAATAGAGCCACCACTGGCAAAGTTCTTTGCCTCTGTACGTTTAACGGCTTCTTTGCTTTCTTGCATCAATCTTTGATTGACACAAGCCGCACAGTTACATGTTTCAGGGTTTTTGAAAAATGGACAACGATAAGACTGTGTCGATGTGAAGAAAGTCATCTGTGTTTTCTCTTGAGCCAACTAAGCGGGTATCACCAGTGAGCAAAGCATTTTGCTCAATCCCCTCAATGGAATGGTCAAGGGGGTTATGATTATTTTTAGCGGCCAATGCTAGCAAAATTCGCGACAAAAGCTCGACTCAATGTGGTCATGGTAGAAAAGCTGTTTTATTTATTGGATCGGTGTCGAATAAATGGTTTTACTCCTTGGTATGATACGCGCTGCATTAGAGCCCATATCAACGTTGGCGTGTTTTGTGAGGACTGTATGACGCTTAACTTCCTACCGCACGGCATAGATCAGCAAACAGGTATAGCTGATATAGCACACAAACAGTAATCCCCCTTCGGCGCGGTTGATTTCGCGTGTCTTGCCAAAGCGTATTGCGACCAGCAGTAAGAGCACGGTGGCGGCGAGCATCACCATCCAATCTCGCCAGAAGACCGCTTCGGTGATGTCGCGAATCGGCTCGATGACGCCAGCAATACCAATCACGGCAAGGGAATTAAAAATGTTGGAGCCGACCACGTTGCCCACGGCAATATCGTGTTCTCCTTTGCGGGCGGCGATAATTGAGGCGGCCAACTCGGGCAGGGAGGTGCCTAATGCGACTATGGTTAAACCAATAATCAGATCGCTGATGCCCAGTTGTTGGGCGATCTCAACGGCACCCCATACCAAGATGCGCGAGCTCACAATTAACAGTGCCAGCCCAATCGTTAGCCACATCAGTGCTTTTTTTAGCGACAGGGTTTGCTGGTTGAGTTCGGCATTCATGTCGGTGGCGAGGGTATCGTTTTTAGTTCGTATGCCAGACCACACTGACCAGCCGATCAGCAGTAAAAAGCCTGTGATAAGCAGTAAAGCTTCGTAGGCGCTGATCGTGAAGTCCCATAGCATTGTCCCGATAATGAGAGTGATGGCTAAAAGAATGGGTAGCTCTTTGCGCACAATGGTGGAATGCACTGCAATAGGCGCGATAAGGGCGGTCACCCCGAGAATTAAGGTGATATTGACGATGTTCGAGCCCAGCGCATTGCCCAGTGCTAACGCAGGATTGCCATCGACTGCAGCCATCGCTGAGACCACCATTTCAGGCGCTGATGTCCCAAACCCTACCACCAGCATGCCAATGAGTAGCGGCGGTATACCGGCATAATGGGCACTCACAGCCGCGCCTTCTACAAACCTATCTGCACTCCACACCAAAAGCGCAAATCCAGCAATAATCGCCAGTATTGCAAGCAGCATATCGTCACCTTGGTTGAAATAAGAAGCGTGTTTAATCATCGCCAATAATATCATGGCGATGATTAAACACAGAAGATTCAAACCCTTAATGCTAGTTGATGGGCGTTAACTGTGCCAGTCAGACGTGGCGTGGTGTGGTCAACGCCACTTCCCTGATGTATCACCTAACACTGGCGTTTTTCAACGCATACCAATCCATCTCTTTTGGCAAAGGCGTGTCGTGGCGATCGCGTGTCAGCGCTAAAAAGGTTGCATCAATAGCGCTGAAGTAACGGCTGGTCATCGTCCATCGCCCGCCGGCGATAAAGAACTCCAGTGAGCTGGTGTCAGCGAGAACCTGTAGTGGCAAATCTTCTAGCGGCTCGGGCAAGTGAATACAGCGACGGGTATCGCCTTCTGTGGCGAGGCTTGCGCTTCTATCCAGTGTTAGGGTGCGGCTGTCACCGTCAATGGTGAGTGCACAACCGGATGGTTTGCCGGAGGAGGCTGGCGTCATCATGCCGCTGCGGCTGTGAAAGTATAGCGTGTAGTGGCCGCTGGTCGGAATGGGCAGCGTGGTGTTGAGCTCAAACTGCTTGGTGCCTAAATCCACGGTGGTTGAGTGGCACTCAGGGTTAATCACCAAAAGTTGCTGAGGGCCTCTTAAGCTTTCCAGCGCGGCGGCTGGGCGCTGATAAATTTGCCCATTTTCCCAGCGTAACTCACGTGGACAGGTTAACTGATGCAACCAGCCCGCACTGAAACTGGGTTGTTCAACTTCGTCTGGCAGGCCCATCCAAGCGATAAGCATGCGCTTATTGTCAGGGGTCTGCGCCGTCTGCGGGGCGTAAAAATCAAACCCATGATCCAGCACTTGCCAGTTATCAAGCGTGATGCCGTCCGCTTCTAGCGTGGCTTTGGCGTAACCATTGTGGTGAGGAACATGATGATCGGGCGTTGGTGATGGGCTGCCTTGTGGGCAGAGAATACAAAGCCATTGATCGCTTAATTGGAACAGATCTGGGCATTCCCACATATAACCATGTTCGCCTAAGCTATCACCGCTTAGTCCGTCATAGTGCCACGTAAGGCCATCAGCAGACGAATACTGCGCCAGGCGGCCTATTTTATCTTCACGTTGCGCGCCCAACAGCATCCGATAGTGTTGGCCGTCATGGATGACTTTGGGATCGCGAATATGCTCGGTCACGCCTGCTGGTGGGGCATCAATCACCGGGCCGAGCTTTTCAAAATGAATGCCATCGCTTGACCGTGCCACACATTGGGTAGTTTGGCGCAAACGCTCGGGGCCAATGCGGGTATTGCCGGTGTAATACAGCCAAAGGGCGTCGTTCATCACCATGGCGTGGCCTGAAAATACCCCATGGCTGTCATACCAATCACTTGGGGTGATGCCGAGCGGCGCGGTATGCCATTGCACCCCATCAGGGCTGATTAAATGCACCCAGAATTTATCTTTGTGCTCACAGGCAAAGGGATACCACTGATAAAAAAGGTGATAGTGACCTTGAAAGTAAATAAAACCATTGGGGTCATTCAGCAGCCCTTGGGGAGGGCTGATATGCCATCCGGGGCGATGGAAATCTGTCTTTTGGCTGGGTGAATAGAAGGGCGCGGCTTGTTCACGCAGGTTGTGATCGATCACGCGTCCCAGTGCCGTTAGCGCCCCCTGACTGACGGGTTGATCGAGGGTGATCTGGCGTAGTGAATGGTCAATCGTACTGATTGGCAGCACGTCTTGGTTCACGCGTTCAAGCTCGATGAGCTCAATGATCACCTTGTCTTGATGGCGCAATGCTCGTCGCACGTTATCGGCGCCACCACATGCGTCAACCAGGCCTGTTGGGGTTATTTCCATCTATCCGTACCAATTTTATTTTCGGGAACGTTCCAAAAATAGCGAAAAAGACGGCGGTGGCGCAAGTAAAATTTCTCTGTATTGGGTTAACGATCGCTGTGTTAAGGGCAGGTGGCGCGGCTGATATAGTTAAAGCCCATCACCAATTTGGACACATGACTTTGTCCGGTTTCCAGTAATTCGAGCAGCATTTTGGCACCACTTTCTCCTGCTGCATCAAAGGCATAGTTAAACGTCGATAAGCTTGGCGATACCACTTGGGCAAGCTCGTCATCGCCCACTCCCATCAGCTTCACGGTGTTCCCAGGGGTGATCCCTTGTGCTTGCAAGGCTTGGATAGCGCCAATCGCGATACGGTCGGTGGCACAGAATACACCGTCAAGATCAGGATATTGCTCTAGCATAGCGGTCATGGCGACATAGCCCGATTGAATCGAGAATTGGCCTTGGTAATGGAACAAGGGTACCGTTTGGGTCAACGTGGTCAATGCGCTCTCAAAGCCTTGATAACGTTGCTGATCAACGGCAATATCTTCCGCTTGTACCCCCAGAAAGCCCACCTGTCGGCAGCCAGCATTAATAAGCTGCTCGCCAGCACAAAAGCCCACCCGATAATCATCATGGATCACGCTGGGAATGTTATAGGGTGAGCCGTCTTGACCAATTACCACCACCGGCGCACTCGAGCGCTTAATGGCGTGCACCAAGTCGGGGTTGAGCGTGGAGGCAAACAGCAGTATCCCCTCTACGCGTTTTTGGTTGAACAAATCGAGGTAGTAACAAATACGTTGATCGTCTTGGCGCGTGTTGGCCAATAGCACGTGTTTGCCTTTTTTATCAAAGACATGGCTAAGCCCATCAACGCTGGCTGACATCGCATTCGACGATACTCGCGGTACAATCACCCCGATGAGGTTGGTTTTGTTAGATTTCAAATCCTTAGCGATTTGATTGACCACATAGCCGCATTGCTCAATGGCGCGGTTAACTTTTTCAATGGTGGCGGGCTTTACGCCATATTCCTGGTTAATCACGCGTGAAACGGTTGATTTAGAAACACCCGCTAAACGGGCGACATCATTCAAGCTAGCCATGGGTTCTCCTTTGCTGGGAGTACCATGATCGTTCCATTTACGGATCCTTTGCAAACATAGCGCCTTAAATGCCCCCTATTTAGTGATATTCATCACGTTTAAGGTGAGAGATACGCGGCGGTTTACTGATCGATCTCACAGCGATTAGCCCTCATACTTGATGCTTTACAGGATTCAGCACATCATTTTCGGGATCGTTCCCGAAAATGTGGAGCGTGTGACGCCACACGAAAATAAAAGTGACGGTGGCAAAGACGGTGAGAGCGTGCAGGGGAAGTAGCCATGAACTACCAAAAAATAGCACAACAACTACTCGATAAACTGGGTGGAAAAGAAAACATCGCGGCGGCGGCACACTGTGCCACGCGGCTAAGACTCGCACTCCATGATGATAACTTGGCGGACTTAAGCGCGATTGAATCGATTGAAGGTGTGAAAGGCCAATTTCAAGTCAGTGGTCAGTTACAGATCATTTTTGGCTCGGGCATTGTTAATAATGTTTATGCCGAATTCAGCAAATTAACGGGCCAGTCAGATATGTCGTCGAAAGACGTGGCAGCGGCTGGCGCTGAGAAGCAAAATTGGCTACAACGCGCGGTGAAAGGGCTGTCAGATATTTTTGTTCCCATTATTCCAGCCATCGTCGCCGGTGGTTTGCTGATGGGGATTTTTAATATCCTGACTGCGCCGGGTTTGATTATTGATGGCAAGTCTTTAATTGAGGCCTACCCACAAATGGGCGATTTGGCCAATATGATCAATACCTTCGCTAATGCGCCATTTGTGTTCTTGCCGGTACTGCTGGCGTTTTCTGCCAGTAAAAAGTTTGGCGCTAACCCCTTTTTGGGCGCGGCACTCGGGATGTTAATGGTCCACCCTGATCTGCTCAATGGCTGGGGCTTTGGCGGTGCGGCGGTGTCCGGCGATATTCCAGTGTGGGAAATCTTTGGTTTTGAGATTGAAAAAGTCGGGTATCAAGGCTCGGTACTGCCTGTGCTGGTTGCCACTTATATTCTCGCCCAAGTCGAGCAAGGGCTACGTCGTATTATTCCCTCGGTGCTGGATAACTTGCTGACGCCTCTACTGGCGATTTTTATCACCGGGCTGATCACCTTTACTCTGGTGGGTCCATTTACCCGTGATCTCGGCTTCTTGCTCGGCGATGGTCTTAACTGGGTGTATGAATCAGCAGGGATGATTGGTGGTGCCTTGTTTGGGTTTGTGTATGCGCCGTTTGTGATCACCGGGATGCACCACAGCTTTATCGCAATTGAAACTCAACTGTTGGCAGACATTGCGGTCACTGGCGGTACCTTTATCTTCCCGATTGCCGCGATGTCAAATGTGGCGCAAGGCGCGGCCTGTTTGGCGTTCGGGCTAAAAACCGCGGATGTGAAAGCGAAAGGAATTGCGATGCCGGCGGGTATCACGGCACTGCTTGGCATCACTGAGCCGGCGATGTTTGGTATTAACCTTAAATACCGTTATCCGTTTATCGGTGCATTGGTCGGCGCAGCCTGTGCAGGCGCGTTCATCACCTTCTTTAAAGTGAAAGCGCAAGCGCTGGGTGCCGCGGGGCTGCCAGGGATCATTTCGATTCGCCCTGACGGAGTGGTGCCGTATATCATCGGAATGGCCATTGCTTTTGTCGTGGCGTTTGCGGTGACTTATGTACTGGGTGCCCGTAAAAAATATGCGCAAACGGCGGCGGCCTAATCGAGCACTGAACGAGGAGCAAGCGTGATGAGTAAGGTATGGGTCACTGGCGATGCGGTAGTGGATTTGATCCCAGAGGGTGAACGCCACTACCTAAAATGTCCGGGCGGTGCGCCCGCCAATGTGGCCGTGGCGATTAGCCGGCTGGGGGAGAAAACAGGCTTTATTGGTCGAGTGGGCGACGATCCGTTGGGACGTTTTATGCAAACCACGTTGGCCGATGAAGGCGTAGACATTGCGTTTATGCATCGCGATAACGCGCAACGCACCTCAACCGTGTTGGTTGAGTTAGATGAGGCGGGTGAGCGCAGCTTTACGTTTATGGTGAAACCCAGTGCCGATCAGTTTGTGCAGCCCGATGACTTCCCTGTGTTTGAAAAGGGGCAGTGGTTACATGCTTGCTCCATTGCGTTAGCTAACGAACCCTCGCGATCGGCCACGCTCGGCGCCATGCAAGCGTGTCGTGACCAGGGTGGGTTTGTCAGCTTTGACCCTAACTTGCGTGATGATTTGTGGCAAAGCGAGGCGAAGATGCTAGAGACCGTGAGGCAAGCCTTGCCGCTGGCGGATGTGGTCAAAGTGTCTGATGATGAGCTTGCTTTACTGACTGCGCCGTTAGTGACAGGCTCCGAGCCCGGCGAGAGCCGGTCCATCAAATCCGCGCTTGAAGTGCTCGTCTCGCACGTACCGAGTGTGTCCTTGTGGGTGGTCACGCTAGGCAGTGACGGTGCACAAGTCGCGTTCAACCGAGCGCTTTGGCAGGTGGCGACAACACCTGCCAAGGTCGTGGACACCACGGGTGCAGGGGATGCGTTTATGGGCGGCTTGCTGGCGGCTCTTGCCAAGTTGCCTGACTGGCAGTCACCAGAGGCGGTGACTGAGGCCGTGCGTCAAGGCAACCGCTGTGGCGCGCTGGCCACCACGGCAAAAGGCGCAATGACCGCATTGCCCACGGCGTTGCAGTTGGCTGGACAATGATATTCCATTTACCAGCCATCGTTATGAAGACGACGAGGCACGTTCGGGGGCCGTCAGTGGAATCGTCACAATGAAGCGACTGCCCTGTTGCGGTTTGCTTTTTACCTGAATACGGCCACCGAGCACACTCGTGATGAGGTTGAAGGTAATATGTAAGCCAAGGCCAGATCCGCCCTGACCGAGGTGGGTGGTATAAAAGGGATCAAAAATGTGTTTTTGCACGTCTGGCGTCATGCCCACGCCGTTATCTTGGACGGTAATATGTACCTGATCGTGTGAATCCTGACTCGCATGGATTTGAATATGGCCTTGATCTTGCGTGGTAAATGCATGCACTAACGCATTGTTAATTAAGTTGATCAGCGTTTGGGTGAGGGCTCCAGGGTAGCTATTGAGCTTAATCGCCTCAGGAATATCTACGTCAAGGTGGTGAGGCGTTCGCTGCAGTGTCGGACGCAAAGACAGAAGCACTTCGTTGATAAGATGATGGAGGTCAAACTCGCGCTGGTGGTCGTTGGTTTGATCCACGGCCAGTTGTTTAAATGCACGGATTAATTCGGAGGCACGTGACATGTTACGTTCAACAATCCGTGTCCCATCTTCAACATGGGTGAGAAATTGGTCTAAATCGTCACGTGTGATCGGCTTTTCGAGTTGTTGGACAAAATCTTGCTTCATCGACAAGATGGAGGTTGAAGACATCAGTGCGTTGCCGATGGGGGTATTCAGCTCGTGTGCGATGCCTGCGACCAGGGAGCCGAGTGAGGACAGTTTTTCATTCTGAACTAATTCATCTTGGAGTGTTTCTAAACGCAATAGCAGTGCCTTTAGTTTATCACCATAATCGTTGACGGCATGGCGTAATTCCCCGACTTCATTCAGGTTCCCCACGTCGAGTGCTTGGGTGGTTTCACCATCGATCAACTCTCGGATCTGATGGGTGGTTTGTCGAATTTTATCCAGTAAATTGCGGGCGGTGATCGTCGCGATGACACCGACAACGAGCAGCAAGCCACCAATCGCTATCATTAAAAACAACCCCATGTTGTCAGCGGCGGCGGTCATTTTGCTTTTAGGGATGGCGAGGCCAATCACCCAGTCGGCTTCAGGGTAGCGAATCAAATGGACATATGCGGCTTCGTTGAGGATGCCGTCATTTTCTACCGTGATTAGCTTGCTGGTGCTGAGTGTTTGGGTTGCCTTGAACGCCGATTGCAACCAAGGCAATTGCACTTGCAGTTCGTCTCTCGTCCATAGTGTGTTCCTGTAGGGTTGAAAGGTGACGGCTGATTGCGGAAAGCTGATCGCTTTGCTGTCTGCGTCGAAGGCGAAGACATAGCCACCGTTTTCTTTGCCATACTGGGACAAAATATCTGAGATGCCGGCGAGCCTCATATCGACGGTGGCGACACCCACAAAGCGCTTATCATCTTTCATTGGCACGGTGCAGGTGATCATCGGCTCTTTGGTAAAAGGGTCAATATAGGCGTTGGACCAACTGCAATGATCGACGGGGGTTGTTTTGCCCGCTACGTACCAACTTTCATTGTGATACCCCTTCCCGTCTGGATGGTTGTAATCGTCGTAGTACTCCATGGTCGCGCCTGCTCGGCCCCAGAAAAAACTGCGCCGCGCCACCCCTTGTGTAAATGTGCCGGGCTCGGGCCAGATACCACCGCCGGCAATCGCTGGATCGCCATGATTATTGAGGATCTCGGGAAAGGTGGTGCGGAACAGAGCTTCATCTTTGGGGAGTGTGGTCCCCGCTAACGCCATGGTGCTGGTTAACAGTTCAATTTGGCCGAGTTTGGCGTCGAGTAAATCGAGCAGGGCGTGTTGATTGATGCTGATCCGCTCTTGTCGCTGCTCAATAAGCTCGGGTTTTACCTTCCATTCCACCACCGCAAAAATCGTCAGTAATGCCATAATCAGAACAAACGCAAAACCGAGGTTGATCTGATGACGAATCATGGGTGCGACTTTGGCCATTTTGAATACATCCTCTTTCTTAGCTGAAACAGGTGTGGAACGGTTGTGTCCTGCGGTCAGCCTTGCCAAATTTCGATGAAGCTAGTCAATCATCCCCATTAGTGTAGTTGGCACTGAGTGTTTCTTCTGCATCAAGAAGGGGAGTGGAACGGAAAAGCGAACGTCACTCATAAAAAACCCCCTTAGCTATCCATCGCTAAGGGGGAGGCAGGGTTTTCGGTATGACGAAATAAAGCGGGCTTTATTTAATATTGACGACCATCTTGCCGAAGTTGCGGCCTTCGAGTACATCAATCAGAGCTTGAGGCGCTTGCTCAAAGCCATTCACCGCGTGTTCACGGTAATGGATTTGGCCTTCACCGACCCATTTGGCCATGTCGTGAGCGAACTCAGGATAACGGTGTGCGTAGTCATCAAAAATGATGAAACCTTTCACGGTTAGGCGCTTAACCAAGATGGTGCCCATCAACTGCGAAAGGCGATCTGGGCCTTCTGGCAGGGCGGTGTTGTTGTATTGAGATACCAAGCCACACACGGGAATGCGTGCGCCGGTGTTAAGCAGTGGCATCACCGCATCAAATACCTTGCCGCCGACGTTTTCAAAGTACACATCAATGCCTTGCGGGCAGGCTTCGGCAAGCTGCTCGGCAAAGTTATCGGCTTTGTGATCGATACACGCGTCAACACTGAGGTGTTCACGAGCGTATTGGCATTTGTCTTCACCACCGGCAATCGCTACCACGCGGCAGCCTTTCAGCTTACCGATTTGAGCGACGGTCGCGCCAACGGGGCCGGTTGCGGCTGCGACCACCAAGGTATCGCCCTCTTTGGGTTGGCCGATATCTAATAAGCCCATGTAGGCGGTGAAGCCGGGCATCCCCAAGATCCCAAGCGCGTATGAAACCGGCGCGAGATCAGGGTTAAGTTTAAGCAGGGTATCGCCATCGACGACAGAATGGGTTTCCCAGCCTTTATAAGCCAGTACCCAATCACCGGCCTGGTAATCGGCATGGTTAGATTCCAATACTTTACCCACGGTGGCGCCGACCATCAGGCCATCAATCGCTACCGGTTCAGCATACGACTTAGCATCGCTCATCCGGCCGCGCATGTATGGGTCAATCGATAGGTGATGGTTTTCAATCAGGACGTCATTGTTGCCCAGTGCGGGAATGGCGACTTCTTCTAAGCGAAAGTTCTCGGCAGTGGGTGCGCCAACTGGGCGTGATGCAAGAACAAAACGTTGATTCTTGAGTGATGACATGGGTTCCTCCCTTGATGTTGGGAAAAGAGGCGGCTGATTCAGCGCGCCTCACAATAGCAATGAAATAAACCGGCGATTAAAGCGCGGCTTGCAGCACGCGGCGACACACGTCCGGGGTGACATCGCCATGTTCGCCGAGCTGGGTCATACCGTGTTGGGTTAGACTTTCAATCAACGGCTCAATCGCGGTTTCATCCAGATCGTAATCGCTCATGCGTGTTTTCACGTTCATGCGCTCGAAGAAATCGCGCGTTTTCTCAATCGCTAATTTGGCTTTCTCGGCGTCGCTACCTTGCTCAATATGCCAAACGCGCTCTGCAAATTGTGCGAGCTTGGCCTGTTTTTGCTCAAACTTCTCATTGAGCATCGCAGGCAGCACAACAGCAAGGGTTTGGGCGTGGTCTAAGCCATGTTGGGCTGTGAGCTCGTGACCAAGCATATGAGTTGACCAGTCTTGCGGGACACCCACGCCAATCAAGCCGTTAAGCGCTAAGGTGGCTGTCCACATCAGACTCGCACGCACATTGTAATCTTCTGGTGTTTCCAGCGCTTGTGGGCCCAACTCAACCAAGGTTTGTAGCAGGCCTTCGGCAAAGCGGTCTTGCACCGGCGCATTGGCAGGATAGGTGAGGTATTGCTCCACCACGTGAACAAATGCATCGACCGCACCGTTCCCCACTTGGCGAATCGGTAGGGTGTAGGTTTTCACCGGATCCAACACTGAGAACTGCGGGAACACCAGCTCGCTCATAAACGGCAGTTTCGCTTGCATTGACTCACGGGTCACCACTGAGCCTTTGTTCATCTCAGAGCCGGTAGCAGGCAAAGTGAGCACAGAGCCAAATGGCAGCGCTGCTTCCACTTTTCCGCCCATGCTGGTGAGGATGTCCCATGCGTCACCGTCATATTTCGCGGCTGCGGCAACGAATTTGGTGCCATCGATCACTGAGCCACCGCCCACGGCGAGAAGGTAGTCATAACCTTCAGCGCCGACTTTCTCGACCGCCTTCATCAAGGTCTCATAGCGCGGGTTGGGTTCAATGCCACCAAATAGGCCAAATTGACGTTGCCCTAGCGCTTGTTCGACTTCATCCAAGGTGCCGGTTTTACGTGCACTTTGGCCGCCGAAAAGAATCAACACTTTTGCATCGGCCGGGATGAGCCGATCCAGCTCGGCAATCTTACCTTCGCCAAAAACGATACGTGTGGGATTGTAGAACTCAAAGTTGTTCATTGCTCATCCTTCCTTTTGTTGTGCTTGATGGTATCAAGCGTTTATTTAAATTAGACCGGTCGTCTAGTTAATGCCGGTTAAAAACCCGCCTTGGCGGGTTTCGGGATGATGGTGGGGTAGCAACCTGTGTTACCGCCACGCATCAACTGCTATTTATTGGTTACTGACGTGCTGGGTAGAGCACAACAGGATTAATCGATCAGCCCGAGCTTTTCTTCGGTGATGGTCATCGCTTGTGCAAGATGACTGTCGTTACGATGCAGTTTGGTTAATAAGCTGGCACCCAGCCACAACTGATACAAGGTCGTGGCAGTGGTAAGCGCGGTTTTTTCATCAAACACATCGCTATCTTGGGCGAGGGTATTCGCCAAGCAGCTAATCAGCTGATCGGTGCCATCGCGCAGTGCCAGCCGCATTGGCTCGGATAAATCAGCCACTTCTGCACTCAGCTTGACGACCAAACACGTTTGCACCGGATCCAAACTACAATATTGTGCTTGCCAGCGACTGAAGTAGCTGTGTACACGTGCAATGGGAGAGAGCGTGCTATCTGACAGTAAGCGGTTTACATCGGCAATGTAGCAAGCAAAATAGTGGTCTAACACGGCTTGGCCGAATTGTTCTTTCGACGCAAAGTAGTGGTAAAAAGACCCCTTGGGCACGCCGGCTTGTTTTAGTATCGCGCTAAGGCCGACGCCGCTAAAGCCAAATTGCGCCATCACGCTCACGCCCGTTTCCAACAAGTGTTGGTGGGTCGCGTTGTGAGTGCTGGTTTCTTGGGTGCTGCTCGATTTCATGTGGGGTAGCATAATGAAAATTAGACCGGTCGTCTAGTGGTGCGAGAATTTTTTATGTTGGCGTGGTTCGGTGGCATAAATCAGGCCGGTATGCTGTGCGAAATCCCAGTTTGTGTCAGATTTATTACTCTGTTCACAATTTGAACGGCACGCCGTGGCACAGTGGCAAAAGTGTGCTTTACTGAAAATGTCAGCTGAGCTGACACACAATTTGGTAGATGATTAGCGCGCAGTGACGCGCCACATAATGCGTTAAGTCCCCGTTAATGTCAGGCGCCCATGACGACACCTTGTTAGCCGCCAGCCAGGCAATTAACACAAGACCATGCGGTGAGGACGCTCAACGTAGTGAGCACACGGGGCAATGTAAGAAACATGTTCATTGACCAACAACCAACAAGGAATGCGTCTTGAAGCCGCTCAATAGAGCGGCTTTCTCTTTTGTGGGCCTTGCGCCTGACCTACCTGACATATTGAATACGTATTTAGCACCTTGAGCTGGCTGTTTTCTCGCCTTATCGCTGCTTGACAGTGATCGAATTTGCTTTCCGAAACGAAATAATATAAGACTATGAATTGGCGCCGCATTCGGCGCTTGGCATCAATATCGTTCATTAATCTGATTGAGAGGTGTTCGATGAACAACAAAAGCAGACGTTTGTGGTATTACTACAAAACAAAGTCGAATAAGACCCGCCCAGTTAAAGCGGCTGGGTCAGCGTAATTAAGCGTTAGTCAGGCAACCGATGGGTTGCCTTTTGTCGTTCTAAGCGATTGAAAAAATCACTAAGCTATTGTGCATTGTCGAATTTTTCATCTAATCTTATCAGTAAAGCTTTAACAAGCGCATTGACCCAAAGAGGGGCGCGGGAGGGACGATGAATGTACTATCTTTCCAGCATGTCAATGAATTGATTAATGAAACGATCACGCTCATTGATGGAACGGATACGGAATACGCAATGACGCTGGCGCGTGTCGACACCCATCCTGGCCACGGTGATGAGGTGGGCGGACACGCGGTAGAAAACTTCAGCCTAGTATTGAAAGGGCCGGAAGACACCCGCTTTCCGCAAGGCAATTACCTGCTTACCCATCCAGCGCTTGGCGAGCAGATCCTACATATGCTCCCCGTCGGGGACGCCACCTATACCATTAACATCAACACACAAGCCTAATCTTTCTGTGGTCGCTCGCTGTTGCCCATTGGGGCCTCGTAATAGTTAGCGGCCAACACTGATTAAATAACCGCCAGTCAATGAGTTACTTTCGCCTTTTCATAGATTAGTCACGGAAATTGAGTAGAATAAGGCCGCTAAGCTAGCAGTAGGGAGGTCATATGTTTGCCTGGCTGAGTGGCTTATTTGAAAAGGAACAGCTGCAATCGTTTGTCTGGGTGAGAGACATTATGGCGAGCAACCCCAAAGGGAGCTACGCCAAGTATAAAAAGTATTACGATCGCCACGTTGATCGCATTCTTAAGGGTTATCACAAAGACTTTCTCCGCTTTGAGAAATTCGCCGCCCGTAATTACAAATACAGCGACCAATCGATTTTTATGGCGATAAAGGTTGCTAACTATGCCTATCAGCTTGGACAGCTGAAAGTGGCCGCTTGCATAACGGCGGCAGTGATTTCGGCGTGTAATCGTGCAAAAAAAGGCGAGTCACAGGTTCACCCTAAACTGTATCGCGCCACCGTGGTGCTGCATAAAAAAGTGCTCGAAACGGGTAAGGCGAATAAGGCAGAGAAACCGAAGACACCAGCGTGACGACACGGTGTTGGGTAAATTTTGCCCACTTAACAAAAATGTCATATTCCTATTCAGCCCCCGCCATGGCTGAATAGGTGATGCCTGTCACGTTTTTCCCTTCTTTGACTGTAACAATTTGTTCTGGTCATTCATTCGCCACACTGATAGAGTCCCCTCCCTCACACACCTTGTGAGCGAACTAATGCTTAAATCTACACAAAATAATGACCGTCTCGTAGCCGTGTTTACCATCGGCTTTGTTGCTGTCTTCCTTGCCTTTGCCTTGTTTGACCTGAAACACTTCTCTTCTGTTATCCAGTCTCTATTTTCTGAGTCTGCCAACCTTTTTGGTTACTGGTGGCAGTGGTTGATGGTGATCAATTTTGTACTGGCGCTTGCTATCGGCGGCAGTAAATTTGGTAAATTAAAACTTGGCGCCACGGATACTGTCTCAATGAGTCGTTTCCGTTGGGTTGCGATGATCATGTGCACCCTGCTTGCGGGCGGTGGTGTTTTCTGGTCAGCCGCGGAACCTATTTATCACTTCATGACGCCGCCGCCGGCGTTGGGTGACATGGAAGCGGGTGTGATGGAAACCGTCGCCCCTGCCCTGAGCCAAAGCTTTTTCCACTGGGGCTTTTTAGCCTGGGCAGTATTAGGCACCTTGGCAACCATCGTACTGATGTATGCCCACCATCAAGCGGGTGTGCGCCTGCGCCCTCGTGCGTTGCTGTATCCGCTACTCGGTGACAAGCTGGAAAACCACTGGTTAGGCTCTGTGATTGATGCCTGCTCTATCATTGCCGTGGCGGCCGGTACCATCGGTCCGATTGGCTTTTTGGCCACCCAGCTTGGCTACAGCCTAGAAAGCTTTGTGGGTATCGAAAACACCATGCCAATGCAGATGCTGATTCTGGCTGCCGTCGTGGCGATTTACTCGATCTCTGCATTTACGGGGATGGATAAAGGCCTACAATGGCTGAGCCGCATGAATGTGATTGGTGCAGCCGTATTGTTGGGCGTGGTGATTGTGCTGGGTCCAACTGGCTTTATTTTCGAACAGTTTGGCTCAGGCTTTAGCTACTACCTCAACAATATGCATACGCTAGCACTGAATACCGATAACGGTAGCTGGAATGCATGGTGGACCTGGTTCTTCTGGGGTTGGTTTATTGGCTTTGCACCCATGATGGCGATCTTTATCGCTCGTATCTCGAAAGGCCGCTCGATTCGTGAGCTGATCGTCGCCGTGGCTATCTGTGCACCGATTGCGACTAACTTCTGGTTCTCGGTACTGGGTGGTACGGGTATCTTTTATGAGTTGCAATCGCCTGGCAGCATTTCTGGCCCAATGGCGGATGCGGGTTTGCCTGCTATCTTGATTGCGTCCTTGTCACAGCTGCCTTACAGCGTGGTTCTGATCCCAGCCTTTATGCTGCTGACCACCACCTTCGTGGCGACCACGGGTGACTCAATGGCGTACTCGATTGCGATGGCCGTATCAGGTGACAACCAGCCAACTCGCCGTCATCGTCTGTTCTGGGCGATTGTGATGGGTGTGGTTGCCGGTGTGCTTCTGCTTGCCGGCGATGGTGGCTTGAATGCGCTTCAGTCGTTTATCGTGATCACCGCCGTGCCTGTGTCTTTCTTGATTGCCTTTACCTTTATCACCGGCCCGATTGCGGTGATGCGGATGCAGCAAGAGAAAGAAGCGAACTTAGCATTGCAGCCGGCGACTGCCAGTTAGTAAGACCAGAGTTTGTTAATGAGAAAAGCGCCGAGTTGTCGGCGCTTTTTTTTGCTTACTGGATAGGAATCATCGCGCTATTTGGGTTGCCATTGTCCACTGGTGACGAGTTTATCCATCACCTTATCGACGGCGACTTGCGCTTTAGCGACGATTTCATCCACTTCGTTGGGGGTGACCACCAAGGGTGGGGCAAAACCAAGAATATCGCCATGTGGCATCGCACGCGCAATCAGACCTTGCTCCATACAGGCTGCGGCCACTTGTGGGCCCACTTTAAGGCTAGGGTCAAAGTGGCTACGGTTGGCACGATCAGGCGAAAACTCGAGAGCATGGAGCAAACCCACCCCGCGGCTATCGCCAATCAGTGGGTGATTGGCAAACGCGGCTTTCATCTTCATTTGCAAATATTCCCCCGTGGTCGCGGCGTTCTGAGTCAGATTCTCGCGCTCAATGATATCGAGGTTACACAGTGCGGCTGCCGCGCCCAGTGGGTGGCCAGAGTAGGTGTAACCATGGCCAATCGCGCCCCACGCATCGGTGCCGTCTTCCAGTACATCCCATACCTTGTGACCGATCATCACCCCAGACAGTGGCTGATAGGCGGAGGTTAATCCTTTGGCAACGGTAATAAGATCAGGCTTCATGTCGTAGTAAATAGAGCCAAAATCACTCCCGATACGGCCAAAGCCACATACCACTTCGTCGGCGATCAACAAGACATCATACTTATCCAGTACTTTGCGAATCGCCGCCCAGTAACCTTCGGGGGGCGGTACGATGCCACCGGTGCCGAGTACAGGTTCGGCAATCATCGCTGCGACCGTATCGGGCCCCTCCGCAAGGATCATTTTCTCCAGTTCATCGGCACAGTGTTGCGCGAATTCAGGCTCTGTCATGCCGCTGTCTTCACGGCGATAATAGTAGGGGGCCATGGTATGTTTGATGCGCTCGATGGGCAGATCAAAGTGCGCATGGAACAGTGGTAACCCCGTGAGTGACCCTGATGCCACGCTGGAGCCGTGATAACCCCGATCCCGAGAGATGATTTTCTTTTTCTCAGGCTTGCCACGCGCATTGTTGTAGTACCAAACAATTTTAAGCTGTGACTCATTGGCGTCGCTGCCCGACATGCCGTAATAGACTTTGCTCATGCCCGGCGCCATGTTGATCAGGCGCTCCGATAAGGTCACGAGCGCTTCGTTGGTGTGGCCTACATAGGTGTGATAGTACGCGAGCTTTTTCGCTTGCTCATAAATGGCGTCGGCCATTTCTTCCCGACCATAGCCGATATTGACGCAGTAGAGCCCGGCGAAGCCATCAATCAGCTCGACCCCTTCGGAATCGGTGATGCGAATACCTTTGCCTGTCTCAATCACTCGGCCTGGCATCTCGCCGTGCGCATACTGCTTCAAGTGGGTTGAAGCATGGAAGACGGTGTTTCTGTCTTTTTCCAACAAGGCTTTTGTTTCTGGACGCATGATCAGTCTCCTTATCCGTCAGCAAACCTGAATTAGCTGCCGCTCACCGTGGGCAAGCCACCTAAACAGTAGTATTTGATTTCACTAAATTCGTCGATGCCATAGCGGCTTCCTTCACGGCCCAAGCCCGACTGTTTGACGCCACCAAATGGAATAGGGTGACCGGTCATTTTCACTGAGTTGACACTGACCATGCCGACCTCAAGGCCGCGCAGACAGCGCCAAATATCTCGAATATCATTGCCATAGACATACGCCGAGAGTCCGTACTCGGTATCGTTACCCATGGCAATTGCCTCATCTAGATTGTCATAGGCAATCACGCCCGCCACAGGACAAAAATTCTCTTCTTGATACACCAGCATATCGGGCGTCACCTTGGTGATAAGCGTAGGGGCAAAGAAGTTTTCGCCTAGGTTGGGGTTGAGTTTTCCGCCCATCACGGTCGCGCCTTTGGCAATGGCGTCATCGACAATGGCTTGGGCTTTATCCACGGCACGAGACGAAATCAATGGGCCGATATCTGTGCTGGGCAGCAAACCATTACCCACTTCAAGTTCATCCATTAATGCGGCGAAGGCATCGACAAAGGCTTGATGTTTGTCGCGCGGAACTAAAATTTTGTTGGCGGCCAAACAATCTTGTCCCGATGTTTGAAACTTGGCATCGATGGCCGCGCGGGCCGCTTGTTGAATATCCATATCAGGCAAGACAATAAAGGGCGCATTGCCGCCAAGCTCCATGGCACACTTTTTCACGGTTTGGGCGCTTTGCTCGAGCAATAAGCGGCCCACACGCGTTGAGCCGGTGAAACTCAGCGCTTTGACTTTGTCGCTTTGACAAAGCTGGGCCGAGACCATGGGCGCGTCACCCATAATCACGTTAAACACCCCTGCAGGGATCCCGGCACGTTCTGCGAGCTCGGCCAACGCTAGCGCAGAAAAGGGCGTTTCTTCTGCGGGCTTGACGATCACACTACAGCCAATCGCGAGCGCTGCTGCTGCCTTACGGGTGATCATCGCGTTAGGGAAATTCCATGGGGTGATTAAAGCTGCCACCCCAATGGGCTCACGTAGTGTCGCCAGATGGGCGTTGGGAATGTGGCTAGGCATGGTGTCGCCATACACGCGTTTCGCTTCTTCGGCAAACCATTGAATGAACGACGCGCCGTACGCCACTTCACCCTCGGCGTCGCGCAACGTTTTGCCTTGCTCGAGCACCATTAGATGCGCCAGATCGTGTTGGTTTTCCATGATTAACTCGTGCCATTTCATCAATAGCTTGGCGCGCGTTTCGGCGGACTCGGCACGCCACAGATGGAAAGCGGTCTCGGCGTCATCAATGGTTTGATTGATTTGCGCAGCATTGAGTGATGCGGTGTAGCCGAGCACTTCGCCCGTTGCCGGGTTGAGCACGGGTGTATCTGAATCGCCATTGACCCATTTACCATTGGCATAGGCAAGTTGGCGAAATAGACGCTGATCGTCCAGGTACGCGAGAACGTCTGAACTGGCTTTGCCGGCTACATCATGACGCAATGCATTGGCTGCGCTGCCAGCGTAGTTAAGATCGCGTGATTGGAATACGGTCATACTCCCTCCTGATTCAAAATCGCCACGCTGCCTATCAGCGTTTGCCTACTGTTACTGTATGCAATGAACAAAAAAGAGGTTTTTTGTTAAGAAGGGGGATTAACGAATTTTTTTCTGAAACCGCGCAATGACAGAAGAAAATTTTCTGGTCATGAGAGAAACGGGCATTGACCGTGATCATGTAGCAGGTGATCAGATATTGCCAAGAGGTTAACGACTCATGCGGAAGTGTCATTGAGTACTCGCAAACAAGGACAAGCAATGATTAGCCATTGGCAGCAACATCTGGTGTTTCAAGTGGTAAGGTGAGGGCTGGTCGCTTCACCTGTTTGGTGACGATATAGGTGTAGTACTGTTTGATGCCAAGGTCATCGGTCAACCAGCTGTCAATCAGACGCTGATAATAGTCGATATCAGTGACACCAAGGCGAACGATATAGTCTATCCCACCGCCCGTCGCCCAACACTCTTTGACATCGTCGCAGTGCTGCATGGCACGTTCGAAACGTTGAAAGCTGTCAACATCATGCTGGCCAAGGGTGATCTCGACCAGCACAGTGTTAAGTTTTACCACCGCATCTGGATTGATACGTGCGCCATAGCCCTCGATGATACCTGCTTTCTCGAGCCGTTTTACCCGCTCCCAGCAGGGGCTTACAGACAGGTTGATCGCCTGTGCGAGGTTAGATTTGGTAATACGGCCATCTTGCTGCAAGATCTGCAAGATTTTGATATCAAATTTATCCAGCTTCATGGCCCCTCCGCTAAACAGGTTCGGCAATCACCGCAAAGGTATCGCCGATATAAATCCGTCCGAGGTGACGTTTGGCCAGTAAAATACCGTCGCGCTCGGCATAGTAGGGGATGGGTTCAGTCCCTGTACGCTCAATATTATGCACTTTGCCAATTAAATCACCCTGTTTGATGGTACCGCCTAAGTGCACAGAGAACTCAATAATCCCTGCGTGCTCGCTTTGTACATAACAATGTTTATCTGGTAACTCGAGTTTGATAGGGGCGATGGGTGGGTGACGGTAGTCGTCTTGTAAGATCCCTGAAAATACCAAGAAGTTATGAATACCACGTTGGGTAATCGCTATGGAGTCTGGTGTGCTGGTGCCGCCGCCGCCAAGCTCTGTGGTGACAAAAATCTTACCTTGTTGCTCTACCGCCGTGTCGTACATGCTGGTGGCATCCATTTCAGTGGTTTGCACTTGATAGGGGGCACCAAACAGGCGAGCCCCTTCGGCACAGGCGTCGGCTTGCTGAAGATTCTCTAAGCGGTGGGACGCCGCATAGGGAATAAGATCTAAGGTTTTACCGCCTGAGTGAATGTCTAAAGCGGTATCGCACTGTGGGATTAAATATCGGGTGAAGTAATCGGCAATTTGTTCGGTGACACTGCCGGTTGGTGAACCAGGAAAAGCGCGGTTCATGTTGCCTTGATCCCAAGGGGAAGTGCGTGTGCCTGCGGTCACGGCGGGCGCGTTCATCATCGGTAAGATGATCACACGGCCTTTGATATCGTTTGGCATCAGTTGATGGCAGGTATTGAGTAACGCCGTGATGCCCTCGTATTCATCCCCATGGTTGCCGCCTGTCAGCAAGGCCGTTTTCCCCTCGCCGTTTTTAACCACAGTGATCGGAATAGTGACACAGCCCCAAGCGGATTGGTCGTGTGAATGAGGCAGTTTAAGAAAGCCATGCTGTACACCATCGGCATGAAAATCGACGGTGGCTTCAATTGCGGTGGGTTCCATAACCTCTCCTTGTGATCTGTTGTGACGCTCAATCCGGCGGAAACGGGTAAAGTTTAATCTTTAAATCATCACCTTATGAGTGTAGCTAAAATCAATAATCAGGCTGAACAGAAAAGGGCACAAGTAGGGTACCCCGTTTCTGACTCGTTATACCAAGCTAATGTTTGACAAACAATTGGCGCGGTAGATCGCACAAAGTTTGCGCACCATCGCGGGTGATCACAATGCTTTCTGTGGTTTCGATACCCCAGTCTTTCATCCACAACCCTGGCATAAAGTGAAAGGTCATTCCCTCACGCAACATCGTCTGATCGCTTGGGCGCAAGCTCATGGTGCGCTCGCCCCAATCGGGTGGGTAGCTTAATCCTATCGGATAACCACAGCGCGCGCCTTCTCGATCAAACCCATAGCGTAACAAGGCATCGTTGAGGGCGTTGGCAATGTCTCCGCATGTGTTGCCAGGCTTGGCGACCGCGAGACCTGCTTCGAGACCGGCCTGTAAAGCCTCATCAGCACGCAAGAATTCATAGCCCGGCTCTCCTAAGAAGATAGTGCGAGAGAGTGGGCAGTGGTAGCGGCGATGCACCCCGGCGATTTCGAAAAAGGTCCCTTCTCCCCGTTTAAACGGACGATCATCCCACGTTAAGTGAGGCGCTGCCGCATCACCGCCCGAGGGTAACATCGGCACGATCGCGGCATAATCCCCAAAGTGACCATCGTGGCCGACCACCGCGTGTTTATTGATTTCGGCCACCAGTAGGTGCTTGGGTAAGCCGGGCTCGATCATCTCAAAGGCGACGCGGTGCATGTTCTCCACGATGCGGGCGGCCGTATGCATGTAGGTGAGCTCTTGATCGGATTTGACCGCGCGACACCAGTTAACCAGCCCAGTCGTATCGACGAGGGTTGCCATCGGTAGATTTTCTTTGAGCGACTCAAAGGCGGTGGCACTGAAATAGTAGTTGTCTTTCTCAACGCCGATGCGGCCACGATCCCAATAACGTTCTGCCAGGACGTAATTGCAAAGGTACTCCATGGGGTGGAGCGGTGGATTCATCACGTAATGGTCAGGATAGTAGGTGATGCACTCAGCGCTCATGTAGACAGTACGCAGCGCACCGTTGGCGTCTTGGATACGACCGAACCACAAAGGGTCACCCGTTGCGCCAATCACTACGCACTGAGGCACATAGAAAGACCAGCCATCGTAACCGGTAAGCCACGCCATGTTGGATGGATCGTGTACTAACAAGGTGTCGATTTCATGTTCTTCCATGGCATAGCGAACCTTGGCTAAACGGGCGCTGTATTCTTCGTAAGAGAACTTCAATACAACGTCGCTCATACGCGTGACTCCTGTTCAATACCACGACTGTGGTGCTTATAAACGTACTACTGACCGGTAATCAAACTTGGATCAAGTATGATTACCGGTACAGAAAGGTGCCGTTTTTCGGTCTTGTTATCGAACAAACGGAGGAAGCGCGAGTGTTGCGCGGTCCGGTCTAGGCGACTCTACTGTCTGGTGCGGCTGTTGCTCAGTGAGCCCATTCGGCCTGCTCACCGGATAAGATTTTGTTTCGCCTCTAGTTAAGTGTTAAACCATGGAGTGAAAACCCGTCAAGTTTTATTAGCAATAAATTTGTCACTAAACTGCCAATCTGTGCAGACAGGCAAGTGTTGGCGTGAAGCGGGAAAGCGTGGGAAGGGGATACGAAATACGCGAAAAGAGCCTAGTGCTGGTTTATGGGGCAAGCGCTAGGCTCTTATCAAGTAAGATTATATTGGTAGATTACTGCTTTTTCAGGTGATACATCTCAGCAAGGTCGCCTTCGATGGTTTCGCCATTCATGTCTTGCATGATCACCTGGTTTTCCGCCACAAAGAAGTGGTTAGGGCTGTCAGTCAGCCCTTCAAGGATGACGACACTGCCTGTTTCATCCCACTTGAAGGTGCCTGATTCTTTAAGAGCTTCTCCCTCTTTGCCCAGATAGGTTTTGGTGAGTGAATACGTGTTGTCTGGGTTCAGTGTTAGTGTGGTATCAATACCTTCACAGTCGGCGCAGGGCACCACACCTTGATACGTACCGTTCCAGTCTAGTGATGTTTTTGCATTATGATGATCAACCATTTCAGAAACGGTGTTTTCTGCGCTATCGATGGCGTTTTCTGCACTATCCATCGCTTGCTCTGTGCCTTCTTTCACTGCATTTTGGGCGTCGTCTAAGCTAGATTCGACTTGCGATTGCGCCTCTTGTGGTTCGTTGGTTTGCTGTTCACAGCCAACCAGTGCGACAACCAGTGCCAGTGGTGCGAGTAAATAGGTTTTTTTCATGTTTACCTCGTTTAATCAATGTTTAAAGGCTAAATCGTTGCTGGGGACCAGCGATGAATGACTTCATGATAGGCGTTTGCTGCGCTTAGGTGTCATTATTGCGCTAGCATTAGGTCAGAGTTAGACAATAAACGTAAAAAAACCGTCAACTGATGAGAGTGATCTAAGCGACCACCTTTTACGTTAACACTCATGTCTTGTTAGTCTACTCAATGAAAACCAAGCAAATACTACCCAAACGCGTGACAATAAGGAGCGATGATGCAACAACACAAAATTTTGATGGTGCTGACATCTCACGATGCCATGGGCGATACGGGACACAAGACAGGCTTTTGGCTTGAAGAGTTCACCACCCCTTATTACGCGTTTAAAGATGCTGGAGCGAGCATTGTAGTTGCCAGCCCGGAAGGTGGCGCGGCACCGATTGATCCGAACAGCGAAGCGGAAGATGCGCAATCGGAATCCACACGCCGGTTTGATGGCGATGCGGAGTTGCAAGATATGGTTAATAACACCGTCAAGCTGAGCGATGTGAATGCGTATGAGTATGACGCGATTTTCTATCCCGGAGGACACGGTCCATTGTGGGACTTGGCGGAAGATCCGACATCTCGTCAGCTGATTGAGACCTTCTATTATCAGGGCAAACCCGTTGGTGCGGTATGCCACGGCCCGGCAGTGTTCCGCCATACGCGTTCAGATCGCGACGAGCCACTAGTGAAAGGGAAACGGGTCACTGGTTTTACCAATGGCGAAGAAGCCGCCGTTGGCTTGACTGAGGTGGTGCCGTTTCTAGTTGAGGATATGCTCAAAGAAAACGGCGGTCTTTATGAGAAAGCGGATGACTTTACCTCGTATGTGGTTACTGATGGCAACTTAGTGACAGGGCAAAATCCGGTGTCATCTGAAGCCTGCGTCAATGCGGTGTTGGCATTGCTAAAGTAAGTCATATGATAGTCTCTCGATGAAAGCGCCTGCGGGCGCTTTTTTTGTATTGGACGAGATTAAGAGGGGTGTTTTTTATCCAATGGATTCGTGTAGATTAAAAGCGACACGGATAGAAGAGCACGCCGTATGAAAATACTCATCATTGAAGATGACCACGATCTCAGCTTAGCGATGTCAGAATATTTAGAGCTGCATAATATCGACTGTGATTTTGCCTATAACGGCGAAACGGGGATCCAGCTTGCCAGCCAGCAGACGTTTGATTGTGTGATACTCGACAATATGCTGCCCAACGTTCAAGGGATGGCGGTTTGTCGTGAGCTGCGTGAGCAGGGTATCGATACCCCGGTGTTAATGCTGACTGCGTGCGGCGCGGACACCGACCAGCTTGAGGGCTTTCGCGCCGGCGTGGATGATTATGTGGTCAAACCTTGCACCATGCCTTTGTTGCTCGCACGCTTACAGGCCTTGCATCGACGTCATCAACCGGTACGAGAGTGTATTACCATTGCTGATCTGACGATTTACCCCAAAGAGCATATCGCGTCGCGCGGTGATACGCCGCTTAAGTTGACCCCTATCGGTTGGAACATTCTGTTGCTACTCGCGCGCCGCTCACCCACTGTGGTGTCCAAAAGCGATATTGAGGAGGCGATTTGGGCCAGCGATGATGTGCGCCAAGGAACCATTAACGTGCACCTTCACCATTTGCGTAAAGTGGTTGATAAGCCCTTTGCTAAAACGCTGATCCACACCCATGTCGGTATTGGTTTGTCCCTCTCTGAGGCCGCGCCGGTATGAGCCAAAGCCCTGTTCGAAGCCTTGCCGCACAATCACGCCGCCAGCTTGTGTTCATGGCGGTGGCGATCTTTATCGGGTTGTTGGCACTTGTCACCGTGTTTAGCTTTTATCAAATCAGTCAGGCAGGCAAAAACTACATGCGGCTAGATGCTATCAAGCTAGAGCAGAAGCTGGCCGCCGATCCTAACTATCCATTGCCCCAAAGCAACACTGTTAGTGCGTATCGAGATTGGCAGGCTATCCCGACATCGGTGCGTGATTTGTTTTCCTCAGAGCCGATACAGCCCGATGATCCAATTGAAATTCAGCGCATTAATGACAGTGGAACGCGTGAGTATGGCTACTTGTTGTACTCCGATCAGCACCTATCGCAAGGGCTATACCTGGTCGAGTTTGAAGCGGCAGAAAAAATCGAAGCATTAGCCGCCATGATTGTCGAGCGCTCTTTGGCCGATGCCAGCGTGTTAATTACCGCTTTTATGCTGGTGCTTGTCACCGTGATTGGGCTTTTGTTTAACAATGCATTGAAGCCACTCAAAGAGTTGGTGGCATGGTCGGCGCGGGTAAAAACACACCCTGATCAAGCTATCGATGTGCGCTTTTCGGTACGTGAGGTTAACCAAATCGCCGACCACTTGATGGCCTCGCTGCAACAGGTTCGTGAACATAACCAACGGGAGCAACAGTTTTTAAAGCATGCCAGCCATGAACTGCGTACGCCGTTGGCGATTATGCAAGCATCCTTGGATACTTTGTCACTGCGCATCGATGACAAGGATGCCAGTTATCCGGCCTTGCAGCGTGCCTCGCGTGCCAACGCCAATATGATGGCACTGTCTGAATCACTGCTTTGGCTGGCACGGCAACATCCAGATAAGGTTCGCCAATCAAAGGTCGACCTAGGATCGCTTTGCGCAACTCTGGTGGATGAGCTGGCGTATCTTGCAGCGCATAAGCCAGTGACTGTCCATATCGATAATCATAGTGATCCTATTTCTATTGAGAGGGAATTGTTTCGTATTGCGAGTACCAACCTGATTCGCAATGCGCTCACCTACAGTGCGCCCGGCGCGATTGAGATTAAGATCACCAACGGACAGTTTTCGATTGCCAACCCTATTGATTCAGACGTGGACGAGAATCAGATCGGATTTGGTCTAGGCCTACAGCTTGTTGAGCGCATTGCCAGACAGCTCAACTGGCATTTTGAATTTCAGTGCGACGCTCAGATGGCGAAGGCGGTTATCAATTGGGAAGCCGCGCACAAAATGACGGGAGAGTCTTAAGGTTTTCTTAATACCGGTTGTTTCAAGATAAGGGCGAACTCTCAGTTACTATTTCGCCATTATGGAGAATCGCCGGTGAACCCATTTGTCACACTTATCTGTCTCGTTTTGATCTTGGTGCCCTTAGCCGGGCATGCGCAAACCGACAGTATGTCCGCGGATAATTATCTGACTGTCGGCCTAGCCGGCTATACCGAGCCGTCGATATATCTCGGTGGTGAAGATGACCAAGACATTGAGCTGGTGGTTGAGGCGCAATGGGAGGGGATTTTTTATCGCAACGATACCCTAGGTGTGTATCTCGCCGAGGGCGACAGCTGGTATGTGTCGGCGGGCGTGGGCGACGATGTGTTTGGCGATCACGCCCGCGGTGACAGCAAAACCCTCAAAGATATGAAAAGTCTCGATACGGTGTATACCGCTAATCTAACCACCGGCTGGATAACGTCGGTGGGCTATTTTGAGCTCGGCTACCATCATGATATCTCGGATAATTATAACAGTGGCGCGGTGGTGGGCCGCTATGGCGCGCCGATGGAACAAGGCCAGTGGGTGCTTGATCCTCAAGTGTCACTGACTTGTGTGGGTCGCGCGGTAAGTCGTTATTATGTCGGTGTGTCAGCCCAAGACACCAAAGCTGGCCGACCCACTTATCAACCTGATCAAACCTGCATGCTTCAATCCGACCTCAATCTCTATTACAGGCTTGGCCGCGCGCATCATCTGTTGTTGGGGGTGGGCTATCGCCACTATGGCGATGAAGTATCAGACAGCCCGATTGTTGATAGAGACGATTTGTGGTCGTTCAATACCGGCTATTTATACACCTTTTAGCGGTAATTGGGTGGAGGGAGAAAGGGTATGAAGTGGCTAAAGCGAGGTTTGATAGCGCTGGTGCTGATGGGCACGTTTTTGGTGATAGCCATGGATGACCCAAACGCGGGGCTAAAGCGTCAAGCCATTCACTTTAACACAGGCGATAATCAGCTCACGGGTGAGTTAATTTTACCTTTAGGTTCTGAGAGCCCGAATCAGTGTGTGGTGTTTGTGCATGGCTCTGGTGACGTGCCGACCGATGCGTTTGGTTATTACCTCCCATTCTGGCGAGTGTTAGCGGCGAATGGGTGGTGTGCGTTGTCTTGGGATAAGCCGGGAGTGGGAGAGTCGAGCGGGGATTGGCGGTCGCAATCGATGCAAGATCGGGCCGATGAAGTCGCGGCGGCGATTCGCTATTTGCGCCAAACCTTGGGGCTAAAGGATGGCAAGCTGGGGTTGATGGGCTATAGTCAAGCTGGTTGGGTGATCCCTAAGGTGGCGCACCAAGTCGAAAACATCGATTTTCTGATCAGTGTCGGTGGAGCAGTCAACTGGATGGCGCAATCCGAGTATTCTGGACATCAACGGCGATTAGCCGCCGGATACAGTGAATCAGCGATTGCGGAAGAGCAAGCTGCCGAGGCGACAGTGGATGCCTTGATCCAGTCCGGCGCGTCGTATCAACAGTACCTCAACCACGTAAAACAGGATGAGAAAGCGCCCATGAGCGAGGCCTTTTGGCAATTTGTACAACGTAATTGGGCCTCGGATGTGACTGCTGATTTAATCGATCTCGACGTGCCCATGTTAGCGTTGTTTGGTGCGCGGGATGCTTATGTCGATTCAGATAAAACCGCTTCTACGTATCACCAGCTGCTTGCTAAAGCGCCGCTGCCTTTTTATCACGTGCGTGTGTTTGAACAGGCCGACCACAGCCTACTGCGCACCGATAATATCGCCAATGCACACAGTGAGCGTCACCGCTGGTTAACACTGGCACGGATTTGGTGGCAAGGGGGGGCAGCGTTTGCAGATGGTGTGATGCCATGCTTAACGTCTTGGCTAGCGCAGTTTAAGAGCGGGCGGCCAACACAGACTAATATCTGCGCGCCTGAGCAGCCAAGCGATGTAAAGCCAGTACTAAATGCGGATATGACGCAGGGGTAACGTTTCAATTTGCGGTGAATTGGGGTTTAATGCAGGCATTGACGCTAACGTTAAGAGAACCAGCATGCAAATATGGGTAGACGCGGACGCTTGTCCGGTCGCGATGCGCGAGATGATAGTGCGCGCGGCACACCGAACGCACATTCAAGCCACCTTTATTGCCAACCAGTTTATCCGTTTACCGCCGTCGCCTTACGCCAGTTCACGTCAGGTAGAAAAGGGCTTTGATGTGGCGGACAACCAAATTGTTGCCGAGGCAGAGGCGGGCGATTTGGTGATCACCCAAGACATTCCGCTCGCGGATGAAGTGATTGAAAAGGGCGTGACGGTGATTAACACCCGCGGCGAATTGCTGACCAAAGAAAACATCCGCGCCCGGCTTAATATCCGTGATTTTATGGAAACCATGCGCAGTAGCGGTGTGCACACAGGTGGGCCTGCTCCGCTTGGTCCGCAGCAAAAACAAGCCTTTGCCAATCAGCTTGATAAATGGCTGGTTAAAGCCCAGCGTTATCATGCTGCGCGAGCAAAATCGTCTGATTAAGTCTGCGCGCTTTTTCTCTCACTAAATAGCTCGCCTTACTCAATTTTTTCTGCTGACTAAATAGCAACCGGTGCCCACTCGCGATTGGCGAAGTGGGCAATCAGCGCATCCAGCAGCGCACGGACCGCTGGTGGCTGGTTGCGACGTGACGGGTACAAGGCGTAGATATCCATCGCTTTGGGCTGCCAGTCGGGTAGCACCACCTCTAGCTGACCTCGCGCAATGGCACTATGAGCCAGATACACCGGCTGCATGCTCACGCCCATGCCCTGAATGGCAGCACTGAGTAAGGTAGTTGCCTCGTTAGCTGAGAGCTTACCTTGCACTTCAACCGCGGCGTGTTCCTCGCGTTTGTCTAAATGCCAAATCGGTCGATCAAACTGCTTGTAACTGAGACAGCTATGCGCGGTGAGATCTTCCGGTGAACGGATCGGTGCATGGGCCGCCAAATAATCCGGTGCCGCTACCAAAACGGAATCACACGCGGCGATCGGGCGACCAATTAGGGAAGGGTCGGGGTTAGACGCAATACGGATGGCTATATCAATCCGTTCTGCAATTAAATCGACGGCCTTATCTTGCACCTCAATATCTACGTCTACCCCGGGATGAGCGGCCATAAAAGGCTTTACCGCAGGGATCAGTTGCGCGAATCCAAACGACATACTGGTGGCCACCCGCACTTTGCCAGTCAAGCCCGCATCTTGTTGCCATTGCTGTGTCAGGGCATTGGCTTGCTCAACCCATTGTTCCAGTTGTGGCAAGCTGTGCTCGCCGGCGGAGGTTAACGATACTTTGCGCGTGGTGCGCTGTAATAACCGCACGCCTAACCAGTCTTCTAGCGCTTCGACATGGCGAGTCACCATCGGGCGAGACATCTCGAGACGCTCGGCAGTGGCGGTAAAGCTTTGCGTTAGGGCGACATCTACCATGACTCTTGCCGCAGTAAGTTTATCCATGAGTGTGCTCCGAGGTTGGCTATAAACAATATCGATCGTGTAATGCATGGCGACGACGCATCAATATGATCGAAATATGAAACAATGATGCAAATTATTAGCTATATATCCGAACAAGTCGAGCCCGTAAACTGCACAGCATCTCAACACCGAATGCAAACCCACGGAGCACGATAATGAAATTGATAAAAACCCTAGCCGCCTCTTTATTACTGACCGGCAGCGCAATGGCAGCCAATAACCCTGAACCCTTGAACTTGGACGTATATAACGCGGATGGTAACAGCTTCCACGTAAACTCAACCTTGGTGTATGGCGAAACCGAAGCCATGGTGGTTGATACGGGCTTTACTAAAGCAGATGCGCTTCGCATTGCCGCTAAGGTGCTGGACTCTGGGAAAGAGCTAACCACTATCTTTATTAGCCAAGCCGACCCAGATTACTATTTTGGTGCGGAAGTGCTGCACGGCATGTTCCCTGACGCAAACGTGATCACCACACCGGCAGTACGCGCCACCATTGCAGAAAAACTGGATGGAAAAATGGCATTTTGGGGCCCAAAAATGGGTGACAATGCGCCGCAAAATCCCGTGGTACCTGCTGCTTATACCCGTACGTCATTGACACTGGACGGTCGTAAAATTGAAATTCGTGGCGCGAAAGGCGAGTTGGCACACCGTCCGTATCTTTGGATCCCAGCCAACAAGGCGATCCTGGGTAACGTCGCTGTATATGGCAATGTTCACCTTTGGATGGCAGACGCACAATCTGACCAAGCGCGTGAAGGTTGGGCTGCACAACTAGAAGAAATGGCAGCACTGAAGCCTAAAGTCGTGATCCCAGGACACATGACCGCGGGCACGGCACTGAACGCTGACACCATTACTTTTGCCCTGCAGTATTTGCAAGACTTTGCCGAGGCGAAAGCAAACAGCAAAGACAGTGCTGAGCTGATTAAAACCATGCAAGCGAAATATCCGAAAGCGGGTTTGCCGATGGCTTTGGAAATTGGTGCCAAAGTACATATGGGAGAGATGGAATGGTAAACGTCCACTATATTTTTGACCCAATGTGTGGCTGGTGCTTTGGCGCCGCCACCTTGATTGAAAGCCTGAGCAACACCCCTGAGATTAACTTGCAGCTTCATCCAGGTGGTATGCGTGAGCGTGCGCCGATTGAAGACAGCTTTCGTCAACACATCTTGGCGGCGGATCAGACCATTGCCGATCAAACCGGACAGACATTTGGTCAAACCTATCTTGACCGCGTGGCAAGCGACCAGCCGGTAATTTTGGACTCCTTTGTTACCGCGCAAGCCATCCTCGCTGCCCAGCAGCTTGATGGTCAGGGTGCAGAGATGCTGAAACGCATCCAGCGTGGCCATTATCAGCAAGGTCGCTCCGTCTATGAAGCTGACACGCTCGCAGAGCTTGCCAGTGAGATGGGGATAGAGGCAGGGGCTTGGCAACAGGCGATGAATCGCGCCGAAAATGACGTGATGCCTGCGGTGAATCAAACCCGTCAATTGATGGCAGCGCATGGCTTACGCGGTTTTCCATCCATGCTGGTGGAGCAAAACGGTCAATGGCAAGCTATCACAGTGAGCCAATACTATCGCCGCCCAGATGCATGGCAGGCGCTGTGGCAAACACTGACTCAGGCATAAAGCAAACAAAAACGGCGAGCATGAGGCTCGCCGGTTTTTGTCGCGATCATTATTTGCACATTATCACTTGGGCGCAGTCAGTGGTACCGGCTTTTTGGGCTCAAAGCCTTCGATGATGCGACGTTCCAGTGGATGCCCGAGACGTGCCTCAATCATGCGCAAGTTTTTGGTGTTATCTTTTGAGACCAATGAAATCGCTTCGCCTTGAGCACTGGCGCGACCGGTACGGCCAATTCGGTGGACGTACTCGTCGGCCGGAAAGGGTAGATCGTAATTGACCACGCGCTCAAGCGACTCAATATCAATGCCGCGTGCAGCGACACCGGTGGCAATTAAAAATTGGATGTCACCGCTTTTAAAGTTTTCCAGCAGTTGGGTCCGCACGGCTTGGCTGCGTCCACTGTGAAACGCTTCGGCGGCAATGCCCCGTTTTTCCAACTGAGTGGCGAGCTTGGCGGCGCCGTGCTTGGTTTCGATAAAAATCAGTGCCTGCTCCCAGCCATTTTCTTTGATTAAGTGACTCAGTAGGGCGGATTTCTTATCTTTATCGATTGGAATGCACCATTGGGTGATGTTGTCTTTCGAGGCATCTCGTGCGGCAATGCTGATTTCTTTGCCTTCATCGCCAATGGTCGCTTTGGCCAGATCGCGCACTTTATTAGAGAGCGTGGCCGAAAACAGTAAGCACTGCGTGCTTGCCGGCAAGCGGTCAAGAATATTCTGAATGGCATCAATAAAGCCCATATCGAGCATGCGATCCGCTTCGTCGAGAACCAGCACTTCCACTTCATCTAAATAGACGGCACGTTGGCTGAGTAAATCCCGTAGGCGTCCCGGGGTGGCGACCAAAATATCGACGCCGTCGATCAAGGCTTGCTTTTGTGCCTGCTCGTCCATGCCGCCAACCATCGCCAAGGTCTTCAGCTCAGTAAACTGGCTGTCTTGACGTGCGCTCTCAGCTACTTGCAGCGCGAGCTCACGAGTGGGAGCGATGACGAGTGCGCGAGCGCGCTTTTTACGTCCTGCTTCACCGGCAGATAATTTATCGATGATAGGCCAGATAAAACTCGAGGTTTTCCCCGTGCCCGTTTGTGCCGCGGCAATCAGATCATGCCCTTGCTGGATAAGCGGAATGGCTTTCGTTTGGATCGATGTTGGCGTGGTAAAGCCGCGTTGGACAATGGCTTGGCAAAGAGGGTCGCTTAAACCCAGTTTTTTAAATGGCATAACAGACTCAACAAACAAGAAGCGTGTGTCCGCGTTCCCGCTCAGACACACTGAATGGCGTGGAGTCTAGCACGAACCTTACAGTAGCACGACGCAAAATCTGTTGGTGTTCTAGGAACAGTTTGTTCTAGGCCGCGTACTTTCTGAGCTCATGAGGATATACCCGCATACCATTGAGCGTGTTTTCATAAACAGCTTGCTCGCGGAGGTAAGACCAGGCATGGGCCTCTGTCCCTGTTTGTGCGGCCAAACGGTCAATAACCGCATCAATATGTCGACCCGCATAATCTTTATGAGGGGTAAAAAGTTCCTTAATTGCAGATAACATAGCACGCTCCTTGTGTGTAACTAAATTACATTTTAGTGTTTATTTATCATAGTTTATCTTTTAAACGTGATCAATGTTAAATCATATGTCGATATTAAATGACATTTTTGTAATTAATTTTCATCGGTGTGGTCTTCTTCAACGGCTTCGATCTCTTCTTCTATTTCCACACCGCGATAAGGCTCACCTTCTTCATCATGTAGTTGATGATCATAGGCCGCTTGTAGGCCAGTGTCCTCAATCACGTCTTCGTCCCACTCTTGTTCGAGCTGACGAGGGTAGAGTGGAGAGATAATGGCAACCACAATGCTGGCGGAGGCAAATACCGAAAAAGCGCCAGCATAACCCATGTTTTCAATCAATAAACCTAATACCGGAGAGCCAACCGCTTGGCCGAGTGATACCGCCATAAAAGGCAAAACAGGTCCGAGGGATAAGCGCCCGGGGAGAAGTCGGATTCCGGTCATTAGGTACAAGCCGGTTAAACTCATGTAGGCAAGACCAAACACCAGAGCAGAAAACACCGCTATTCCGCTGTTTTCCGGACTGGCGGCAATAAGTGCCATACTTGCGGCGAGCATCATTAGCATTAGTGAATGGGTAATTGGGGGATTGTTGCGATCTGCAAGATCTGCGGCTATTGCTCCGCCTAAACCTGCAATGCCAACGGCAACCCATAGCCAAGCGGTTGTATCAGTAGGAAGCGCGCCAAGCGTAATAACCAAATCCGGTGCGAAAATCCAGTACGCGGCAGAGACAAATCCCATCGCGAATGCAAACAACGATAAACGGAACAGCCGCGCCCATTGTAATCGGCTGATCGGTGGCGCAGGGGCTGCATCTGTGGGTGTGACAGGCGAGACAGACGGTAACATACGCCATGCGGCCAATACGCCAAGTGAAGCAATTATGGCAAAAGACAAATAAGCAGTGCGCCAAGCCGATTCGAGCATTAGCACTACAGGTACAGCAACGACTACACCAATGCTGGTACCCGCATTCATCACTGAACTGACTCTACCGTGCAGGGCGCGATTGACGATCGCCTGCATAGCCGCGGTGAGGGCGGGCATCATCAAGCCGGTGCAAATGCCGCAAGCAAACACACCGACAGCTAGTGAGACACTGTTAGTCGATTGACTGATGACGGCTAGACCCAGAGCGCCAAACAAGCCAGAAACAATTGCAGTGATTCTTGCGCCAATGCGATCGGCAATCAGCGGCGCAAAACCAGTTGCGATCACAAAGCTAATCAACGGCAGGGCACTAATCACACCTATCTGCGAGGGGCTCAGTGCTAAGTCATCGCGGATCGGTGGGACGAACAGACCGAATGCAAAGCGGGCTAATCCATAGCTTATGGCGATAAGTGCCGCGCCGAGTACCGCAAACTTGCTGCTAGATGGATAGGTCATGGGCCTCCTCATTCTTTGGCTTTGCCAGCTTGAATGTTGCACCGGTTGGTGATGAGAAAATTGTTGTGGTTAATATCGGTTACGTCCAGCCTTTTGATTTGACAACATGGATCTTGGTTACTCAATAACCACAATAACCTTTCTTTTTGTAGCACGTTAAATTGGTTTGAGTTTGTTTGATATCAATAGTGGTGCTCTTCTGTGTGCTAGGGTAGCAATATTCATTTTGCCCTATGGAGCGCTTTACCATGCTACTGAATGTCACCGACAAACAAAAAGAGGATAAGATTCCACCGGTGCTCCGATTGGGCTTTAGGCCCTTCTTCCTCTTTGGTGCTCTGTACTCATGTCTGGTTATTATTATATGGAGTGGGCTTTACACGCATCCTGGAATGGTTTCACTGACCGTTCCCTCCCTTTGGTGGCATGCCCACGAGATGCTGTTTGGGTTTTCGATGGCCATTGTCGGTGGGTTCTTAATGACGGCGGTGCAAAACTGGACGGGTGTGCCGGGTACCCGAGGGCTGAAGCTTTTCGCCATTTTTTCATTATGGCTGTTGGCGCGGTTGAGCTTCTGGGTGGATGTCCCAATTTGGTCGAGCCTAGTACTTGATACCCTGTTTATGGCCTGCGTGGCATGGTCGTTGGGTTATCGCGTGGTAGTGACTAAGCGTCAGCGCAATTATCTGTTTATTCCTATTTTAGCGGTGGCGGCTTTGCTTAACGCATTGTCTTACGGCGTAATGCTAGGGGAAGTCTCACTACCTATTAATCAAGTTTGGCACAGTACCTTGTTGTGGTTCATGCTGCTTATTAGCGTCATGGGTGGCCGCGTGATCCCGTTTTTCACGGAGAAAAAGTTGGGTATACAGGTGTCCAGCCCACCTGTGTGGCTAGAGCGAGCGATTATCGCTCTGTTTGTGCTACTGATTGGCGTCACCTTGGTGTCCGGTACTGATAACATGGTCGCGCGTGGGTTGCTGCTTACAGCGGGTATTGCGCAATGTGTTCGGCTCTACCGCTGGCAAGGTTGGAGAGCGTACCAGGTACCAATGCTGTTCTCGTTGCACGTATTCTATCTCTTTTTACCACTTGGCTTGTTATTAAAAGCCTTGGTGATTAACCCCTGGGCATCAAATCTTATCTGGCACTTATTCGCGATAGGTGCGCTCGGTGGCGTTGTCTTGGCCATGATTGTGCGAGTCACGCTCGGCCATACTGGGCGCAATGTCTATCAAGGTCCCACTGTTTCTTGGCTCTTTTATGCCTTACTCATTTCAGCCCTCGTCCGTGTATTTGGCATGTGGTTTTGGCCCGTTTATACCCTAGAGCTTGTTTCTGCGTCTGCACTGCTTTGGGCGATCAGCTATGGCTGGTTTGCGGTGCGATTTGGCCCTATGTTGAGTCAAGCACGCGCAGATGGCGCGGCGGGGTAATGTATGACGCTTTACCGGACTGTGTTGGATTGATGCTAGGTAGTCTAACGCCTAATCATTGATGAGATGGCTGATAGAGATGGAAGGCGTTTATCAATTAGTAGGTTGTTTATTGTCGTTTTTTCTAGCGAACAACTAACATTAGACCTAATATGCAGTTACACACTTTAAAAGCGCTGTCTCATTTTTAATAATGGATTGAAAGAGGCCGGTTTTATTGCCGCCTCCTTCACTCTGCGTCACGGTGGGCGTGAGGTAGGGTGTTGCAAAAAGGTTGAATGGACGTCATCGCACGGGAACCACAATGAAAAAAACGAACTACTACGCTCTGAAGCTGGCGTTTATCTATTTCTTTTTTGCGACTTTGTGGATCTTATTCTCCGATCGCGTAGTGACTGCCTTATCAACGAATCTAGAGATGCATGAATTAGCACAAGCATTTAAAGGGCATTTCTTTGTGGTGGTGACATCGATTATGCTCTGGAACCTGGCAAGAAGGAATCACCTAGCGTTAGAGCGAGCGAGTGACATTGATAGTGTCACAGGGTTGCACAGCCCTTCAGTGTTTATGCGTCATGTGGATACCTTGCTTGCCCTACAGGAGCAACAAACCTCGTATGTTTTGGTGATTATCGACATTGATGGGTTTACATCACTCACCAATAAACTCGGGTTTGAACGTACTAATCATCTGCTGTCTGACATGGCTCATGCCATTGAGGTATCAACGCTACTCGATAAACTTACGTCGCGCGTCCACGCAGACCGCTTTGCCTGCCTTATAGCGTTAGGCGGTGCCAGCGATATGGAACTATATATTGATAGGTTGCACCGTGAGTGTCATCGTCATTTGCAACGATACGATCAAAAAGCCACTTGCTCGATAGGGGTGGCGTTATTTGGGCCAGATGGTGACGATGCCGCCACCTTGATGACGGCGGCTACGCGCGCCCTGAATGATGCCAAAAAGCGCAAAGGGGCGATAACGTATCATGATATTCATTTAACTGAGCAAGCTCAAAAGCGTAGGCAGCTCGTTTCCGCACTCAGGGTTGCGATCAATAACAAAGAGATTGAGGTTGTCTTTCAGCCGCAATATCGCTTGGCATCAGGCGAGCTAACCGGCTTAGAAGTATTGGCGAGATGGACCCATGAAACCTATGGTGTGGTGCCACCGAGTACGTTTATCAGGCTTGCCGAAGAGCAGGGTTTTTGCGAAGACCTAACGGCGCTCGTACTCGAAAAAGCTGCCAAGCAGTTACATGATAGCGGTCTGTTGGGAGCTGTCATTCAGCGTGTGTCGGTTAATATTTCTGCGGTTGAGTTTAATAGCGAAAGTGCAATCCGGCGTATTGATGACTACTTGCAATTGAATCCAGAATTCGCGCGTTACCTGTGCCTAGAAATAACCGAAACCGCGGCACTTGATGATATTCTTGAGTGCGCACGAGTGGTTGATACACTCAAACGCCATGGCGTGGCCTTCTCCATTGATGATTTTGGTGTGGGATATACCTCTTTAGGGATGTTTAACCGAATCAACGTCGATGAGATCAAGATTGACCGCAGTTTCATCCAATCGATGGAAACCGACAGTCGTGCCAAAGCGATCACTGCAGGTATTATTGATATTGCCAAACGACTTGACATAAACGTGGTGGCTGAAGGCGTGGAAACAGCCACTCAACTTGCACTATTGAAAGGCTTCGACTGTGAGCATGCACAAGGATATTATCTTGGTTATCCTGCTCCTCTCACGCAACTAACCGTGGCGCTATCGGTTTAGTGTATAGCTTCGCATACAGTGAATAGCACTTTTACTCCGCCTCTCTTTTTATTCTCACTCTGTCCTGAGTTCTTCGAATAATCTTTAACAAAAATTCTTAGCCTATGTGATCAAAACCACAATGGAACGCTTTATGTAACCGGTTTCTGTGATCCTTGTCTTCAACTTTGAAACCGGTTACTGAAACCGGTTTCTTTATTGAGTACTTTAGGGTCATCTGTTAACTATCCAGAGTGTCAAGAGGTATCAAAATGGTAAAAATTCTTCTTTGTTGTGCGGCGGGCATGTCAACCAGCATGGTGGTTAAGAAAATGGAACAGGCGGCCCAGAATCAAGGCATAGCGGCAGATATTCAAGCTGTTGGTTTGGATGAATTTGAAAATATGCTTCCGAAATTCGATATCTGCTTGCTGGGGCCACAAGTAAAGTATAAAGAAGCAGACTTCTCGGCAAGTGCAGCTAAACAAGACAAAAAAGTTAAAGTGATTAACACCATGGATTACGGAATGATGAATGGTGAAAAAATCCTCAACGATACATTAGTAGAGCTAGGTTAGGGGGTCGCAATGACGACATTAACGGATAATGTATTCGGATTTATTGAGAACAGAGTGACACCTATTGCCGGTAAAGCGGCGTCACAGCGTCATATTATGGCGATGAGAGATGGGTTCATCTCTGCGATGCCATTTATGATCGTAGGCTCATTTCTACTCATATTTGCGTTCCCGCCTTTTGCTGCAGATTCAGACTGGGCTATTGCACAAATGTGGTTGCAGCTTGCTGAGCAATATCAAGGGCAACTACTCACGCCATTTAACATGACAATGGGCATCATGTCTGTCTATATCACTGCTGCCATCTCTTATAACTTGGCACAAAGTTACAGCATGGAACCATTTATGCCAGCGATGCTGTCATTGATGTCCTTCCTATTGGTATCTGCGCCACTGACTAAAGGAGGACTGCCCGCCGGATATCTCGGAGGTACGGGCATTTTCACGGCAATTCTGGTTTCTCTTTACAGCACAGAGCTGATGTACTTTCTCCAACGGAAAAACATAGGCATCAAAATGCCGGACCAAGTACCTGGAAAAATCAAACAATCTTTTGATCTGTTGATTCCCATACTCTTGGTTGTACTGACCATATATCCTCTCAACTTATATGTTGAAAGTCAGACTGGCATGATCATCCCTGAAGCTATCATGACAGCGTTTAAACCTTTGGTCAGTGCTGCTGATTCGTTGCCGGCTATTCTTTTGGCCGTGCTACTTACACACGTGTTGTGGTTTGCAGGTATCCATGGTGCCGCTATTGTCGGCGGTATGTTGCAAGCTTTTTGGCTCACTAATCTGTCCGCTAATCAAACTGCGCTTGCTGCTGGTGCCCAAATTCCTCACGTGTTTGTGGAGGGTTTTTGGAGCTTCTTTATCGTGCTAGGGGGCTCTGGTGCGACATTAGGTCTGGTGTTTTTGTTTATGCGTAGTCGTGCCGCTCACCTAAAAACGATAGGGAAAATCAGTGTTGTACCCTCGCTATTCAATATCAATGAGCCAGTGATATTCGGTACTCCTTTGATTATGAACCCTACCTTTTTTATCCCATTTATTACAGCCCCACTAGTTAACGCTACGATTGCGTACTTTTGTGTCAAAACGGGGATTGTCGGTGCTGTGATTTCAGTGGTGCCTTGGACTGCACCTGCTCCGATTGGCGCGGCATGGGCAGCAGGTTGGGCAATTAGCTCTTCTTTATTGGTTGTTGTCCTCATGTTTGTGGCGACCGCCATTTATTACCCATTTTTTAAAGTGTATGAAAAACAGCTTTTAGTACAAGAAGCCCAAGGGGAGGAAAACTAATGACATTACCAGCAGATTTTGACCAAGAATCAACGGTGATGGAGCTCATCATCAATGCAGGCTCAGCAAAGTCTTTCGCAATGGAGGCGTTGAGAGCCGCGAAAGCGAGTGACTGGAACGCGGTTGACGAATACCTGTCTCAGTCGTCTGTCGCTTCGAAGCAAGCACATGATGTGCAGACTCAGCTGATTGGGCTCGATCAGGGCGAAGGAAAGGTGCCCGTGAATCTGGTGATGGTGCATGCCCAGGATCATATTATGACCAGCATGTTAGCCAGAGAACTGGTTGAAGAATTAATTGCTATTCACCGCAAACTGGATTCTGTGTAATTAATGTTACAATACTGAAAATCCGAAAGTTTGTAGTTTCGAGGGTATACCCCCTCTCACCTTTAGAGGTACGAATGGCCACAATTAAAGATGTTTGCAAGGCTGCCGGTGTATCTAAGGCAACAGTGTCCCGTGTCATTAATAAGACTGGACAGGTCAAAGAGAGCACCCGAGTGAAAGTTGAGGCAGCTATTGAACAATTGAACTATCGGCCCAGTAGCTTGGCACAAACATTAGCTGCAAGTAGCGGTAATAGTATTGGCCTAGTGCTATCAGACTTTGATGGTAGCTACTTTGGTAGTTTACTTAAGCAAGCATCTGCCAGTGCGACTAGGATGGGTAAGCAACTGATTATTGCTGATGGGAAAAATCAAGCTGAGTTTGAATTACAAGCAGTGAGCTCCCTGGTTGAACAGAAGTGTGATGTGATTGTGCTTTACAGCCGTCAGTTGACGACGCAACAACTTGTCGAGCTTAATCATGAAATATCCACGCCTTTGATTCACGTTGGGCAAGAGCTCCCAGAATCAGCAGGTTATTCAATTGCATTTGATCAAAAGCGCGCGATAGAATCTGCGGCGACCCACCTTATGAGCATTGGTCATCGACACATTGCGTATTTTGGGCCTTGTCCAACAACAAGAACGACCCAAGTTCGGTTAGAGGCTTTTAAAGCGATTACTGAGAAGCAGCCATTTTCTGTGGAAACACAGCATTTGGTGTGTGGCTTTGATGTAAAAGCAGCCTATGAACAAGCGCTGGAACAAATTCCCAAAAATTGGCGTTTCAGTGCCATTGTCGCAGCGAGTGATGATATTGCTATTGGTATTCTACGTGCCTGTCGAGAGAAAGGCGTTGATGTACCTTCAGATGTATCAATCGTGAGTATCGACAATGAAAAAATGACTGAGTTTGTTGTACCACAGCTTACGACAGTTGATATTCCTATCGAACGTATTACGGAAAGAGCGATGGAAGTTGCCCAACAACTTATCGAGGATCAAGTAACTATAAAACCAGAGATTGTTGTGGGTGATTTATTTGTGCGCGATTCGACTAAGCCTCTAGTATAAAAAGATTTTTTTATGAAATTTGCACATGATTTTCTTTTTGGTGCCGCGACGGCTTCTTATCAAATAGAGGGAGCAAAAGATGTCGACGGCAAAGGGCCAACTAACTGGGATGAGTTTGTAAAAATCCCGGGAAAAACCTTTGAAGGAACAACGGGTGAAGTAGCGATTGATCACTACCATCGTTACAAGGAAGATATTAAGTTAATGACTGAAATGGGACTTGAGTCTTACCGTTTCTCTATTTCTTGGGCAAGAATTATTCCTGATGGTGTAGGTGCTATAAACCCTAAAGGTATTGAGTTTTATAATAATATCATTGATGAGTGTTTAAAATATGGAATAGTTCCTTTTGTAACCCTGTATCACTGGGATCTTCCTCTCTCTTTGGAAAAAGATGGGGGGTGGTTAAATAGAAAAACAATCGATGCTTTTTTGAATTATGCAAATGTTTGCTTTGAGAGCTTTGGAGATCGTGTCAAACATTTCATTACATTCAATGAAACTGTTATTTTTTGTGGGCACGGGTATCTTGCAGGTGCACATCCTCCGGGTATTCACAATGCGCCAGAAAAGTATTTTCAAGCGACGCATCATGTCTTTACTGCGCATGCTAAAGCTGTAATCGCGTATAAAAAGCGTAAACAATATGGAGAAATAGGCTTGAGCCATGTCTTCACACCCGCGTTTTCAGTTGATAATAGTGAAGATAACCTATTTGCAGCTATGCATGCTAATCAGTTTAATCTTAATTGGTTTTATGATCCTATTTTGAAGGGAGAGTATCCAGACTATGTGATGGCGTGGCTAGAAACCCAAGGGATTCAACCCAAAATAACGGAAGATGATAGAGAAAGTTTAATAATGTCTGCACCGCTCAATGACTTTATTGGATTAAACTACTATCAGCCTATGCGAGTAGAAAGAATACATACGCCAGGCGATGTTGTTGAGCCGACGCGAGAGAACGCGACAGGAGCTCCAGGTAATCCGAGTTTTGACGGAGTGTATCGAACAGTTGCTATGGATGATAAGCGATATACAAAATGGGGGTGGGAAATATCACCTGATGGCTTTGTGAGTGGCCTACAGCTACTCAAAGAATACTATGGTGATGTTAGAATATATATTACTGAAAATGGTTTAGGGGATGAGGACCCTATTATAGAGGGGGAGGTCTGTGATATCCCGAGGATTCATTTTATTAATGATCACCTAGTGGCTGTTAAAAAAGCGATAGAGATCGGCGTAAATGTCAAAGGTTATTACGCATGGTCGGCAATTGATTTATTGAGCTGGCTCAATGGATTTAAAAAGCAATACGGATTTATCTATGTTGACCATGCTAATGGTTTAGCCAGGAAAAAGAAGGCATCGTACTATTGGTACAAAAAAGTAATAGAAACACGAGGCAGTAATCTTAAGAGCTAGTGCTTTGTCGCTAATCCGGCGGTAGTCCAAACGCGGGTGATTGAGCCCGCGTTTTTTTATCATAAGTTTGCGAATAGATCTGTGTATCTTCGGCTATATTAGCTTTACCTTTTTATACCATTAAATATCATACACCAAGCTATCTTTCGCCAAAAATGGCCAATTAAGGCGTTGTGGCTCCATGTCAGTGCCGTTGAAAAAGTATCCGCGGTGCGGCATCGCATACACGGTATCGCCCTTTTGATACGGTGCGGCTTGCCACGCATGATGAGTTAAGGTGGCTTCCCATAGTTGTTCACTTTCCCAGCCTTGTGGGGCGAGTGATACCCGCACCTCGGCACCGACCGGATTGATAGAGACCACACGCATGGGCAGCGAGAGTTGGCTATTGGGTTTATCGGCAAGGGTTAACTCATGGCTGCGGACATATAAACTGCCGGACTGTTGGGTGTGCGTGTTTAGTGTGGGTTGGATAAAGGCATTGCCATTTTGCCAGACACCTTGTTGATAGTGGCCGGAAAAAACATTCACGTTTCCTAAAAAATCAAACACAAAGCGGCTTTTTGGCGCAGCATACAGATCGACTGGGCTATCGACTTGCTCAATTTGCCCATTACTCATCACCACCACGCGATCCGATAGCTCGAGTGCTTCGTCTTGATCATGAGTGACAAACACACTGGTGAATGCCATTTCATCGTGCAGTCGGCGTAACCATTGGCGCAACTCTTTGCGCACTTGGGCATCTAATGCCCCAAACGGCTCATCAAGCAATAAGATTTCCGGCTGTGTCGCTAACGCTCGCGCCAGCGCGATACGTTGCTTTTGCCCGCCTGATAATTGTTCGGGATACCGCTGGCCCAGGTGGCCTAACTGCACGACCTCAAGCAGTTGATTAACCCTTTGTGTCATCGTGGCCGGTGAAGGACGCTCGCGACGCGGCATCACTTGCAAGCCAAAGGCGATATTCTCTGCCACCGTCATGTGTTTAAACAAGGCGTAATTTTGAAAAACAAACCCGACACGGCGATCACGCACATGAACGCGGGTGACATCGCGATCGCCAAACAGGATCTGGCCGCTGTTACTGCTTTCTAATCCGGCAATAATGCGCAATAAAGTGGTTTTCCCGGATCCTGAGGGGCCAAGCAGCCCCATCATTTCACCTTGCTCAATGGTGAGTGATAACGGCGATAACGCTTGGAATTGGCCAAAGTGTTTGGTGATATCGTTCAGTTGAATGCGCATGGCTTACGGCTCACTCTGGTTCGTTTGTAAGGTTAAGTGGGCAGGCGTTGATGCACTGCTTTCATTAATCGGCGCGGTACTGGCGTGCACGCGATGCTGACGCCATTCCACCAAAGCTTTTAGCGCCAAGGTGGCGAGTGCCATAAAGGCAAGTAATGAGGCACAGGCGAACGCCGCTTGGGTTTGGTAGTCCTCATAGAGCAGCTGTACCTGCAAAGGCAGGGTATTGGTTTGACCGCGAATGCTGCCTGACACCACAGCGACCGCCCCAAACTCGCCGATGGCGCGCGCATTAGTCAAAATGACCCCGTAGATGAGGGCCCACTTAATATTGGGCAAGGTGACGCGGCGAAAAAGCTGCCACCATGATGCGCCTAACACCACCGCTGCTTCTTCCTCTGCTTGTCCTTGCTGTTGCATGAGCGGGATCAGCTCGCGGGCGACAAAAGGGCAGGTAACAAAAATAGTGACCAACACAATGCCGGGTAGGGCAAACATCACTTGAAGATCATGCTCAAATAGCCACGCGCCTAGCCAGCCGTTACTGCCATAAAGCAGCAAATAGAGTAAGCCTGCGACCACGGGCGACACGGCAAACGGGATATCAATCAAGGTGGTGACCAGCTTTCTCCCCGGAAATTGGAAACGGGTGACCGCCCATGCCAACATCACACCAAATACGAGGTTAATGGGTACCGTGAGAACGGCCACCAACAATGTAAGGCCAATCGCGTGGCGGGTATCGGGCGCGAGTAAATGCTGAAAATAACTTGTGATGCCATCGGCGAAGGCAATGGAAAAGATGCTCACCAGTGGCACAACCAACACCAGCGCCACGAGCAGCAGCATAAGCGCGATTAAACTGCGCCTGATCCATGGGGTATCACCAATTCTCACCGAGTTTGTGCTCATAAAGTGTCCTTACCGCCCGTGAATACGTTTTAGATAACGGCCTTGCCAAAGGTTAATGGCAAACAACAATGACAGGGATGCCATCAAGATCACCGAGGCAATGGCACTCGCCGCTGGGAAATCAAACTCTTGCAAGCGAACAAAGATCATCAGCGACGTTATCTCGCTGACGTAGGGCATATTGCCAGCAATAAAAATCACCGCACCGAATTCACCCAGACTGCGGGTAAATGATAAGGCCACACCCACTAACAACGCCGGCTTGATGGTCGGCAGAATAATCCGCCAAAACACCGCACCGTCACTTGCCCCGAGCACAGTGCCCGCTTCTTCTTCCTCTTGGGAGATCTCTTCCAACACGGGTTGGACGGTACGTACCACAAACGGCAAGCTGGTAAACATCATGGCAATCACGATCCCAAGCGGCGTGTAGGCAACTTGGATACCGACGTTGGCAAGCACACTGCCTATCCAGCCGTTATTGGCGTACAGGGTGGCGAGCGTGACGCCGGCAACGGCGGTGGGCAGAGCAAACGGCAAATCAACCAGCGCATCGACGAAGCGTTTGCCTGCAAAGTCGTATCGCACCAGCACCCACGCAAAGAGTAGGCCAATCACACCATTTAATAATGAGGCAATCAGCGCCGCACCGGCCGTGACTTTATAACTGGCGACAATCCGTGGGTCAGTGATGGCGAACCAGTATTCTTGCCAACTCATTTGGCTGGTCTGCATGATAAGGCCGCTGGCCGGTAACAGCAGGATTAAGCTGATGAACAGCAAAGACACGCCCAAACTGATGCCAAACCCGGGCAGCACGCGCTGCTGACGTGCTGCCCAAGGTGTGGATTGGCGTTGATACGATAGCGATGGCATAGCGTCTCAATACCTAGAAAACATTAACGGCGTTGTAGTTGGTCGAGTTTTCCGCCACTGGCAAAGTGCGTTTTCATGGCCTCGTCCCAACCCCCTGCGATGGCTTCTACGGTCAGCAGTTCGACTTCAGGGAAACGATCGGCATTGTCTTTGACCACGTCAGGGTGATGGACGCGGTAGTTAAAATCGGCCAGTAAGCGTTGTGCTTTTTCGCTGTAAAGGTAAGACAAATACTCGGTCGCCAGCTTGGTAGTGCCGTTGCGTTTGGCGTTGCGCTCGACCACGGCGACGGGGAACTCGGCCAAAATCGAGGTTTTAGGCACCACAATATCGTATTTATCACTGCCATATTGCTGGCGGATATTATTGACCTCTGATTCAAAGGTGACCAGCACATCGCCAATTCCGCGTTCAACAAACGAGGTGGTTGCGCCGCGGCCGCCGGTATCAAACACCGCCACATTGGCGAGAAGCTGTTTCAAAAATTGGTCTTGCTGCTCGGTGTTATCTTTGCCGAATGCCTTTTGTGCATAACCGAGTGCGGCAAGATAGGTATATCGGGCGTTACCTGAGGTTTTTGGGTTTGGGAAGACAGAGGCTACGTCGTCCTTGGCTAAATCATCCCAATTTTCAATGTTCTTTGGGTTGCCCTTGCGCACCAAAAACGCGGTGGTGGAGTAGTACGGCGAGCTACTGTTGGGGAAATTCTCTTTCCAGTTTTTATCGATCAACTTGCCGCGATCGTACAACACCTGCACATCCGTGACTTGGTTGAAGGTGACCACATCCGCTTGCAGCCCTTGCATGATGGCGCGCGCCTGCGCCGAGGATCCACCGTGCGACTGCTTAATGGTCACCGATTCTCCGGTTTTTTCTTGCCAGTGCGCTGCAAACAGCGGATTGTAATCAGCAAAAAGCTCACGTGCGATATCGTAAGATGAATTCAAGAGGGTTTGCTCGGCGGCAGATACCGGCGCCGCGCTGGTGGCAAGCAAGGCCGAAAGAGCCAGAGTTTTGAATACCTTCATTGTTAAATCCTTGATGGCCGTTTGTTGCTGTTATCAGCAAAGAAAGTTGGGATAGGTCACAGAATAAAAGCAATTGAAGGGAATAAAAAACAGTTTAAATATAACCATTTTGTATATGTTAGTGAAAAAATGTCTGCGTGTCGTATCAAGCCTCCTTGTAGGATGTGGCGATAGACAGTCTCTTACGCGGTGTTGAGAGCATCCATCAGGCAGGCAATTCATGAAACATGAAGAGGTAAACAACGTGGCTGATTTCCCCACCCTTGAAGACTATGTGGGTCAGACCCCTTTGGTGCGCTTGCAGCGGTTAGCCGCAGAGACAGGCAGCACTGTTTTAGTTAAACTCGAGGGCAATAATCCGGCCGGTTCGGTGAAAGACAGACCCGCACTCAATATGATCGTGCAGGCAGAAGCGCGGGGTGATATCCAACCCGGCGATACCTTGATTGAAGCGACCAGTGGCAACACAGGGATCGCGCTGGCGATGGCGGCGGCGATTAAAGGTTATCGACTGATTTTAATCATGCCTGAAAACGCCACACAGGAGCGCAAAGATGCCATGCGAGCCTATGGCAGTGAGTTGATCCTCGTCTCTCAAGCCGCGGGGATGGAGGGCGCTCGCGATTTAGCTTTATCCATGCAAACACAGGGCAAGGGCAAAGTGTTGGATCAGTTCAATAACCCGGATAACTGGCGGGCGCATTTAACGGGTACGGGGCCAGAAATTTGGCAACAAAGCCAGCAACAAATCACCCACTTTATTGCCAGCATGGGCACCACAGGTACCATTGTGGGAACCTCAAAGTATCTAAAAACGCAAAATTCCGCGATTAAAACCATTGGTTTACAACCGACAGAGGGGAGCGCGATTCCTGGTATTCGCCGCTGGCCGGCTGAGTATTTACCGGGTATCTATACCGATGAAAATATTGATGAGGTGATAGATATTTCTGTGCAAGAGGCGAAAGAGACCGCGCGTGCCCTCGCCAGAGAAGAGGGTATTTGTGCAGGTGTTAGCTCGGGTGGTGCCGTGTTTGCTGCCCTGCAAGTCGCCAAAGCCGAACCCGGCTCTGTGGTGGTAGCCATTGTTTGCGATCGCGGCGATCGGTATTTGTCGTCGGGGTTGTTTTCTTCGTAATAGTCAGTCGGCATCTCATTCAATAGTATGAGCGCAATGGATGGCGCAATAAGCATCACACCATTCATTGATACAGTGGCTGCTTTGTTGGACGGTTTGGCAAACTAAGCATACAAAAAATAATTATTCATCCTATTGTTTAGTATAGTTTTTATTATTTACTTACATAATTGACACCTATCATGCTTGTTCATTAAAAAGTCTGACTGGTGTAACCATGGTGATTCGCTATGCTTTTTGGTATGGCGCGAATAGACGTCATTTAACATGTTCTCAAGCGCTCATGTGGATTGGCTAGCCACAGCAGATGAGAAGCGCAAGGAGCAAAAATATGGGCCTAGAGGTAATAGGGAGCCACCATGATGTTTAATCAAACAAAACGCTTGCTTGCCGAGAGTGAGAAAAATAGAGAGCATCTAGAGATCGAGCTAGATGCGATTAACGAAAGTGTTGCCACCATTACATTCTCAACAGATGGAACTGTCCTTAATTGCAATCAGTTGCTGTTGGATATTATCGGTTATGAGTCTGAAGAGGTTGTCGGGCAACATCACTCTGCGGTCTGTTTTCCTGAAACCTCGCAGTCTCAAGAATATCGAGATTTTTGGGCGCGGCTCGGTCAGGGTGAAAGACAAAAGGGAGTTGTCCGGCGCCGACATAAAAACGGTAACGAAATTTGGATGGATGCGACCTATTTTCCGGTTAAAGATAAGTCCGGAAAAGTGATTAAAGTCCGCAAAATCGCGTCGGACGTGACGCGGATCCACCAAGAAAAAGCCAAAAAAGAGGCGTTGTTTGTGGCGCTCGACCGTTCCATGGCGGCCATCATTTTTACCCCTCAAGGCAACATTATCCATGCTAACGACAACTTTTTAGCCACAGTGGGATATGAATTAGATGAAATCACGGGGCAACATCATCGCATGTTTTGCGACGCCGATTTTTATGAGAAAAACCCGGATTTCTGGGCAGAGCTAGAAAGTGGACAATTTAAAAGCGGGCAGTATCAACGTCGTGATAAATTTGGCAACGAAATCTGGTTAGAGGCCACCTATAATCCAATATTCGGTGATAGTGGGCGTGTTGAGAAAGTGGTGAAATTTGCTTCAAATATAACCACTAGCGTGCAGAAAAGCCATGCAGTCTCAGAAGCTGCTGAACTCGCCCACCATTCGTCAGCCGCGACACTTCAACATGTTGAGGATGGTAGTGCTTTGCTCAAAGAAGCGGTCGATATCACTAGCCATGTCACTGAGAAAATGCAATCAACGGCTGAGCAGCTCCATCAACTGACTGAGCATGCACAGAGCATTGAAGAGATTGTCACCACCATCAATCAAATTGCCGAACAAACCAACTTACTTGCCCTGAATGCGGCGATTGAAGCAGCACGAGCCGGCGAAATGGGTAGAGGGTTTGCCGTGGTTGCTGACGAGGTGAGAAGTTTAGCCAAACGCACCAGTGAATCGACAACGCAAATCGCAAATGTTGTCGATGAAAATAGAAAATTGACTCAGGGAGTGAGTGAGTCGATGGAAGAAGTCGTCGCAGAATCCGAACAGAGCCGAGAAAAGATTACGTCAGCGGAAGCCGTGATGCGTGATATTTATGCTGGTGCTGAGGAAGTCTCAGATACGGTTCAACGCCTCGCCAATTAGTATGGAAGAATAGCGCCCTACCAAAAGTAGATAATTAGGGCGCATAATCCCTTGCTAGATCTTTAAGCGTTTAATGGGGAGGATGCAGGTGGCCGCTGAAGGTAGGCGACAAAACGAATACTAACGAGCATGCTAACCATAAATAAAGCAATTGGGAGCGACCCTGAGCCAATGGCCGTGATTGCTGGGCCTGGACAAAGTCCAGCGAGTCCCCAGCCGGCGCCAAAGAGTAATGCGCCGCCGACGAGCTTTTTGTCAATCTTTCGCGTTTTAGGCAGGAAAAATTGATCGGCCATTAAGGGTTTTTTCTGCCGACGCACGGCCAAAAAGTAGCCGGGAACAAAAACCAGCAGCGCACCGCCCATCACAAATGCAAGGCTGGGGTCCCACTGGCCGAATACATCTAGAAAGCCAATCACCTTAGACGGGTTGGTCATGCCTGACACCATCATACCCACACCGAAGATAAAGCCTGAGAGTAGAGCAACAAGGCGGAACATAAGCGATAAACGTCCTTAAAGGTGTAAACGAACAAAAACAGTGACAAAGGCAGCACTCATAAAAGTAAGCGTTGCCACAATAGACCGTTTCGACAAGCGACCCATACCACAAATACCATGACCGCTGGTACAGCCGTTTCCGAGCGTTGTTCCTGCCCCGACCAATAATCCTGCGAGTACGGCAACCATAGGTGTTAATCCCGGTGTAAGGCTTGTGTAGTCGGGCAATTCGAAGCCAATGAATGGCATCAAGATACCAGCACTGACCATCCCCAGCAAAAACAACCCTCGCCATTGTGCCTCACGACCGCGTGATGACAACGCGCCTGACACTATACCGCTGATCCCCGCAATGCGACCATTCAAAGCTAATAGTGCCAGACAGGCTGTGCCCACAAGCATGCCACCAACTAAGGCTTCCCATGGAATTTGAAACGTCATGATTTTCCTTTCAGTGAGTCAAAACAGGTTACGATTAAATCAGACACGCAGCATACTGAGGTTTTAATATAAGTCAATACTAATTTAGTTTTTGAGTAAATAAATGGCGCGAGTGTTGGCTCTTGGGCTTCTCGACGTTCTAGCTCTCTATGTCATTCAACAAGGTGGCCAGTTCGTCAATACTTTGCACGGTACTTTCCACTAACTCACTAATCTGTTTACTCGACTGATGAGAGCTTTGGACTAACTGACGAACCTCATCGGGGACCACGGCAAAACCACGCCCAACCTCACCCGCGCGAGCAGCCTCTATGGCGGCGTTGAGTGCGAGTAAGTTAGTGCGCTCTGAAATGTTGTTGATGGTATCAATGATTTTCATGACCTCTTGGCTGGACTGAGAGACGGACTGCATTGATGTTTGTGTTTTTGCGACGGTTTTACGCGCGTACTGATATCGATACCGAACATGACATAATTGAGTATGTTGCCGGATAAATCTTTAAGTACACAGATTCTCGCATCAATCGCCAGTTGGTCATGTTGACCATCAAACTCGATCAACGCCGAAGCATACCCTTGTTTATCAATCGCTTCTTTTAATTCGTGAGTAATTTGATGATAAATAGAACGTGACGCCTCCTCACATGACTTGTCAACCTGCCCCAGCGCCTCTTCAAATAAGGGGTTCACGGAATCAAGTTTGCCAGTAGCGTCAATCTCCATAATGACGAGCGCGCCGCCAATAGCATCCAGTTTGCGGGTGAAATCTAAACAGGTTTGCTTGACTTGCGTAATATTGGCTTGTACGGATATAACATGGGTTAGTTGGTTTTGATTATCCCAAACGGGGTTTATCGATAAGGAGATCCAGTAGGGCTCTCCATTTTTATTATAATTCAATATTCCATCATAAAAGGGCTCATAACGAGCTAAATGATTGCGGATATCTTGTATGGTTTGGGGATCAGTATCTTGTCCTTGCAAAACATGCCCAGGCTTTTTCCCTTCCATTTCATTAAATGTATAGCCTGACATATCTTCATATCTTCGAAGCCGCGATTAACGTATACCACTTCACCTTTCGGGTTCGTCACCACTCGGTTTCGTTAGCGACCATGGACAGTAATCGCATTTCTTCTCGTCGTTGTACGGCATTAGTGACATCTTTTACGAATGCGGTATAGAGTGTCCGATTATCAAGACGCACCTTGGACAGTGAGAGTTGTCCCCAGAGACGATGGCCGTCTTTGTGTTCAATCTCAACTTCTCGACTGGTGCCAACAATTTTGTCTTCGCCGGTTTTGCGATTCTTATCGATATACGCATCATGGTTGGATTGAATTTCTAACGTCCGACGATACGATCCTCCCCGCCCTCTCTGTGTCGGTTAACATAACTATCATGATCAGCTTGCAGTTCGGTAGGGATCAGCATTGCCACGTTTTTACCTAGTACCTCGTTCGCGGCGTATCCCCATATATCCTCTGCGGCTTGATTAAAAAAGGTGATGTTATTGTGATGATCAATCGTGACAACGGCGATAATGGCTTGCTCAAATGCTTGTAAGTGAGTGTTAGAGCGACCTAGCATAGTTATCCTCTTGCTCAAAAAGGGAAATGAGACTCATTGGAGTGATGTCGCGACATCATGTACGATTTAATGACTAAAAGCCTTACAACTAATCATGACAATAGTTAAGGTATAAACAAGGTAGGGCAGATTTGCCAATAAACAAAAGCACGAGCGGGTGCTCGTGCTTTTTGACAGGGAGTATCTGAATGGTTAGGCGGTGGCGAATTTGTAGGTGCGATAGCCACCAATCAAGTTGCGGGCTTTAAAGCCATTGTTGACTAACTGGCGGTAGGCGACGTTGCCACGTAAACCGACTTGACAGTAAATCAAGATTTCTTTGTCTTTTGGCAGCTCATTAATGCGTCCGCGCAGCTCGTCGACCGGAATATGCACATCGCCTTCAATGTACTGGCCGTTTTCGCGCTCTGGCGCATTGCGCACATCCAGCAGTACTTGATCATCACGTAGTGTATCTAACTCGTGGTAATGAATTGCTTTTGCGTCACCCTTAATCAGGTTTGTCGCTACAAACGCCGCTTGGTTGATCACATCTTTGGCACTGCCGTAAGGTGGCGCGTAAGTCAACTCTAAGTGTTGAAGCTGCTCGACTGTCATACCAGCACGCTGCGCGACCGCCATGACATCAATGCGTTTATCAATGCCATCTTTGCCTACCGCTTGTGCGCCTAGAATAGCGCCCGTGTCGGGTGCAAATAACATTTTAAACGAGACAATTTCTGCGCCCGGGTAGTAACCCGCATGACTGGCAGCGTGAACATAGACTTTTTGATAATCAATGTTGGCCTGTTTAAGCTGCTTCTCATTTTGGCCCACCGAGGCAACGGCCAGCTCGAAAATCTTACAGATGGCGGTGCCTTGTGTGCCAAGATAATGCTCAGTGCTTCCTAGCATGTTGTCAGCGGCCATCCGCCCTTGACGGTTCGCCGGACCTGCCAGTGGCACTAACGTCGGTTTATGGGTCACAAAGTCGATTTCTTCCACTGCATCACCGACTGCGTAAATATCGGGGTCTTGGGTCTGCATGGTGCTGTTGACCACAATGCCGCCTTTTTCACCAATGGCAAGCCCCGCCTGTTGCGCCAGCGTGACTTCAGGCTTAACGCCAACCGCCATGATCAACAATTCAGTATGCAGCGTGTCACCATTATTTAGCATGAGGTTCAGTGAACCTTCTAGGTGTTGCGGCTCACTCGGCTCGCCGGCATCATCACTGGCGACATGCGTGGTGGGAATAAACTCGGCGGACTCCAGCGCTGTGCCTAGGCGTAAATCCACTCCTTGATCGCGAATGCTCTGGTGGGCAAAGCCGGCCATTTCGCGATCAACTGGCGTCATGACCTGATCGGCCATCTCCAATAGGGTGGTTTTAATCCCGCGTTGATGCAGCGCTTCCATCATCTCAAGGCCAATAAATCCTCCGCCAACGACAGTCGCATGGCTGGGGTTATTCATTTCAATGGTATGCAAAATCGCATCCATATCTGGAATATTGCGGAGCGAGTGGGTCAGCGGGTTATCTAAGCCAGGGATAGGCGGCATGATGGGGGCCGCACCTGGGCTTAACAACAACTTGTCGTAGCTTTCTTGATAATTGCTGCCATCGGCACGGGTGACGGTAACGGTTTTGGCTTCGCGATTAATCGCAGTGACTGTGCTGTTGATGCACACATCCACATTAAAGCGGGCGCGAAAACTATCTGGGGTTTGCAGCAAGAGTTTACTGCGATCGGTAATGTCACCGCCGACATGATAAGGCAAACCACAATTAGCGAACGAGACATACGGGCCACGTTCGAACATGATAATTTCGGCTTGTTCACTCAAACGGCGGGCGCGAGCGGCGGCAGAGGCGCCACCAGCGACGCCGCCAATAATTACGATTTTGGTCATCATGACTCCATCAAGCGTTGCTTAGTCCAAGTTTTTTCAGGAAAAAGGCAGCCGGACAAATCCCTGTAAACGCACTTTGGATCAGGTTTACGCCAATGAAGACGGTTAGCCAAACAAATTGGCTGTGAACTGTGAGGGTAAGCACGACAGAAAGTAGCACCATCATGCCAGCGATTACGCGTACGCCATTATCAATTGTCATAGCAAGACTCCTTTGCATCCTCTATACGATTACCCGACAGACCGAACCGCTTTGGCTCGAACGCCTTCAGTGTTTGTCGGCACTGGGATCACTCTAGAAGTTATATTTAGAAAAGTCTAATAATATTTAAACTAAATTAGAATTGACTAAATAAAATGCCGCGCTAAGCTATGAGTATTGGCGAGAGAGGAGTAGGCGATGGCAGAGTCAAGCGTGCGGTTTGAGGCAGAAAGCATACCTGACATGGACATTGTTGCCATGCGTGAGCAAGCGTCTTTGGTGGCGACCATGTTGAAAGTGATGGCCCATCCTGAGCGATTAATTGTGCTGTGCCAGCTTTTGGCCGGAGAGCGCTCCGTAGGGCAATTACTACAAGGATCGTCGCTCAGTCAGTCGGCGTTTTCCCAGCACCTTAGCGTGTTAAAGCGGCATCAACTGGTCAAGGTACGTAAGTCATCCCAGCAGGTGTTTTATCAGCTCAATGACCCCCACGTCGCGGCGATTATCGCCACCTTGCAGCGGATCTATTGTGCCTGATGTGTCTGAATCTGAGAGATCAGCACACATTCATTGCCCGTCGATGCGCTAAGTTAATTAACATTCAGCCATTTTACCTATCGTTTTCTTGTCGTTACTGACATCAGCCAAAGGATCGAATATGCGAGATGCCCAGCCACAAGGTCAGCTGATCACCCGAGTAATGAACAGCTTCTTCCCGCCTATCCTCATCGTGCTCGCACTGCTGGTCGGGGCGGCGGCGCTGTGGCTTACACCCAAAGAAGAAGATCCGCAAATCGTGGTGCCAATGGCAGATGTGGTGGTACAAGCGCCCGGTTTGAGTGCGCCACAAGTGGCAAAGCAGGTGACGCAGCCGCTCGAGAAAAAAGTCAGTCAAATTGATGGGGTGGAGTATGTTTATTCCACCACCCAAGCAGGCTCCGCGTTGGTCACGGTGCGCTTTTACGTGGGTGAAGATCGCGAGGCAGCCTTGGTGAAGCTTTATAACAAGCTGTACGCCAATCAAGCTGCGATCCCAGCTGCTGTGAGCGAATGGGCAATCAAGCCGGTGGAAATTGATGATGTGCCGATTGTGATTGCGGCGCTGCGTAGCGACAAACCGGACCAGCTCGACCATTATGCGCTGCGACGCATTGCCGAGCAGGCCACCTTGGATCTTAAAGCCCTTCCCGAAACCAATGCGGTGAAGGTAGTGGGCGGGGTGCCGCGGCAGGTATTGGTCACGCTCGATCCTGCGGCTATGGCTAGCTATCAGATCAGCGTGTCTGATCTGACTAATGCCTTTTCGCTAAGCCATCAAAAGCGAGATGTCGGGGATATTCAGCATCAGGGTGAGCGCTATGTATTAAAAACCGGCCAGTGGTATCAAAGCCTTGAGGAGATACGTCATTTAGTGGTGGCGGTGGTGAATGGCAAACCTGTGTACCTGCAGGATGTGGCCGAATTATCCGACGGTGCGCAAGAGTCCACCACAGATACCTGGATCCAATCGACCGATGATAGCCAGCCGCATCCAGCGGTGTTTCTCTCGGTGGCGAAGCAAAAAGGCTCGAACGCGGTGAGTGTGGCCGAGGATGTCACCGCCACGCTCAATCATCTGGTCGCCACGCAATTTCCTGAGGGCGTGAGCGTTGAGGTTATTCGCAATTACGGTCAAACCGCCGATGCCAAAGTAAAAAACTTGGTGTCCAGCCTCGGTATTGCGGTGCTCACCGTGGTGGTCTTTGTTGGTTTGTTCTTAAACTGGCGCAGTGCCTTAGTGGTAGCGATTGCGATCCCAATCAGTTATGGCGCGGCATTAGGGCTGGATTTAGCCTTTGGCTATTCGATTAACCGTGTCACCCTGTTTGCATTAATTTTGGCGTTGGGGCTGATTGTTGATGATCCGATTGCCAGTATCGACAACATTGAACGGCACCTGACTCATGATAATAAGCCGCGTGGACGCAAGATTGTGCTGGCGATGTTGGAAATCAAACGCGCATTGATCATGTCGACGGTGGCGATTGTGATTGTATTTACCCCGATGTTTTTTATCACCGGCATGATGGGGCCGTATATGGCGCCCCTTGCATTCAATGTGCCGGTCAGTGTGGTGATCAGTACCTTGGTAGCGTTTTTAGTCACCCCTTGGCTTGCCAAAAAAATTGTCCGCGCTTCCAATAAAGGTGATGACTATCGCATAGAGACCACGCCGCTGTACCGTGCCTACCGACGCGTGTTGCTGCCATTGCTCGAGAGTAATCGTCGCGCCAAAGCGTTTTTATGGCTAGTGGGCGTGTTGTTCGTCATCGCCGCCTTGCTGCCTGCTTTGCGCCTCGTGCCACTCAAACTCTTGCCGTATGACAATAAAAACGAGTTTCAGGTGGTACTGGATTTGCCGGAAACCGCCAATCATGTTGATACCTCCAACGTGCTGCGAGAGATGAACCGTTATCTACACACGCAAGCCGAGGTGGTGTCGGTATCCGGCTTTGCCGGGATCGCCTCACCGATGGATTTTAATGGCATGGTGCGCCATTACTTTACTCGTCATGCGCCTTACCAAGGTGAACTGCGGGTAGTGCTGGTGGATAAGCACCGGCGCACGTTGCAATCGCATGGCTTGGTCACGCGCATGCGTGATGAATTAGAAGCCATCGCAGCAAAATATGATGCCGAAGTGCAATTAGTGGAAATGCCGCCGGGGCCGCCGGTGCTGGCAACCATTGTCGCGGAAGTGTATGGCTCACCAAGCACGCCGTATTCAACCCTGCAAGCGCAAGCGACGCAGGTGGCCGAGCGATTAAAGCGTGAAGCCTTGGTGTCAGAAGTGAGCACCAGTATTCAAGGGCCTTTATCGAGCTGGCAGTTTGTCGTAGACCAAGAAAAAGCCGCCTTGTCAGGTGTTGCGGTGGCCGATATTAACCAAGCGCTCAGGGCCGCGAACCAAGGGGTTACACTGGCCCATTTGGCCGACGCCGATGAAATGGATCCTTTGCCCGTGAGGCTGCAACTTGCGCCAGATGCCCGTGATCAGCTTGATGCGCTGCTCGCCCTGCATGTACGTGGTCGAGCAGGGGTGGCGAAACAATCGGTTCAAGGTGCCTTGGTGGATGCGCCGCAGCCGCTGGTCGCGTTGAGTGAACTCGGCCATTTTGAGCGGCAACCGGTTGATCAGCCTATTTATCATAAGAATTTACGCCCCGTCGTGTATGTGTATGCCGAACCCACTGGAAGGGTACCGGGCGAGGTAGTCGCCGATATGATGGCTGATTTTAATCAACCTGAGTCGGACAGTACTCGCCCGCTATCAGCGCGTAGTTATCTAGATAATGGCGCGGGTGATGGTTGGCAAGTTGATGAGGGTATCGAGGTGGTATGGAGTGGTGAAGGAGAGTGGAAGATCACCATTGATGTCTTCCGTGATCTGGGGATTGCCTATGGTGCGGCACTGCTGGGCGTCTTTATAGTGATGCTGATACAAACCGGGCTACCGGCGGTGTCAGGCATTATTATGCTTGCAATTCCACTGACCGTGATTGGCATCATGCCAGGCTTTTGGTTGCTCAATGGTTTGAGCGGTCAGATCAGCGGCTATCCAAATCCGGCGCTGTTCACCGCCACCGCGATGATTGGCATGATTGCACTGGCGGGGATTGTGGTACGCAACTCACTGGTATTGATTGAGTTTATTCAACAGTCACTCGCTCAAGGTATGGCGCTGAGCGAAGCCTTAGTACAAGCGGGCGCGGTGCGAATGCGGCCTATTCTGCTCACCGCCGGCACCACCTTATTGGGGAATGTGATTATCACCCTCGACCCTATTTTCAATGGCTTAGCGTGGGCAATTATTTTCGGTATTGCTGCGTCTACCGTGTTTACCTTGCTGGTTGTGCCTGTGGTGTACAACCTTGCGTATCAAAATCACCCGACCCATGGCTTATCAGTAGAAGGAGAGGATGCATGAAGGCAAAAAAAGGCTTACTCGCACTGGTGCTAGGCACTGGGTTATTAACCCTGTTTTTGGTGATGGCTGGGGTGTTTACCTCGAATGTCGCGCCCGTCTCAACACCGACTGAGAGACCGAATGATGTTGAGACGCTGACGCTTAAAGCGGTCGAGCAGCCACAAACCCGCATTTTTTCCGGCCAGTTGGAGGCAAGACAGACGGCAACCTTAGCGGCGCGAATGACCGCAACCGTTGCGGAAGTGCTGGTTGATGTCGGCGACCGCGTTGAGCAAGGGGATGTGTTGCTGCGTTTGGATAATGCCGATCTCAGTGCCAAAGTCCGCCAAGTTCAACAAGCCTTGGCCTCGGCGCAATCGCAATTGAATACCGCGCGCAGTGACTACCGCCGCATGGAGACCTTGTTGGCGAAAAAGCTGGTGCCACAATCTCAATTCGATGAGGCGGAGAATCGCTTAAAAACGGCGCAGTCTGAATACCGTCGTGCCCTTGCTGCGGTGGATGAGGCTGAAACCCAATTTGGCTTTAGTCTGGTGCGAGCGCCGTTTTCAGGGTTGATCACGGATAAAATCATCAACCAAGGGGATACGGCGACACCGGGCGCGGCGCTGCTATCTCTGTATAATCCTGAAAGCATTGAAGCGACGGTCAATGTGGCGGAATCTGCGTTACCCTTTGTCGACATCGGTCAATCGTTGACGGTTACGCTCCCGACCTATGATAAAACCCTGACGGGCGTGGTGCGCACCGTGACACCGGCCGCCGATGCCACGTCACGCAGTTATCGTGTTGCCGTGACACTGCCAAACACGGAGGCGAGTGATACTTTGCTACCAGGAATGTTTGCAAAAGTGACCGTGTCACAAAAAGCCGAGCCAGTACTTTATCTACCGAGCAATGTGTATTATCAAATTGGACAACTTAACTATGTGAAGGTGCTCGATGCGGGTGAGGTGAGCACACGGCTGGTATCGCTCACACAGCAAGGACGCGTACGTAAGGGGTTAAAGCCTGGCGAAGTAGTTATATTGAATCCGTAAAAAATAAGTGATTCAGGTCGCGTTCTCGCAGATATCATCAATACTTAAGGTGAGTTTTCCTAAAAGGAGTTCACTATGAAAATAGCGACACTTTCTGCAACGGCAATCGCCGCGACAGCACTCACTGGCTCCCTACTATCCGGGCCAGCCCTCGCTTTAGAAACATCATCACTCAAAGCCTGTGGGGACGGTGCTGGTTGGCCACCATATACCTTTGAAAAAGGCGGACAAGTGCAAGGGTATGATGTTGACGTCCTTGACGCGATACTCGGCAAAGAAGGGATTGATGTTTCGGTCGAAATGCCTCCTTGGAAACGTTGTGTACTGCAGACGAAAGCGGGCAATTATGATATTGCGCTTAGTGCCTCCTACAGTGAAGAGCGGAACAAAGACTTTATTCTCAGCGAGTATTACTACACACTGCAGCCGAGCTACATCTATTCGACAAATCAGCACCCTAATGGCTTGAATATAAGCTCAGTGGACGATTTAAACGGCCTAAGAATGTGTGGTCTGCTTGGCTATAACTATACCGGCTTTGGTGTTGACGACAGTAAAGTCAGAAAATCAGCAAAAAGCTTTGATCAATTAGTGCAAAAAACAGAAGTAGGCCGCTGTGATGTCTTCTTGGCGCGTTATGAAATATTGGCGGGGTTTAAAGTGGCTAAAGGCACTGATTATCTCGCCGGTGGAATGCAAGCTGAACCTATTCCGGGAAACAGTGGTGATAAGTTCCATATGATGATCTCGCGTGAACATCCAGAAGCCATGGAAATAAAAGCCACGCTTGATGCCGGGGTTGAGTCAATGCGTAACGCCGGTGAATTACAGTCTATTCTCGATACTTATATTAAATAAATGTTTATTAACAACACAAAAAAGGGGTGGTGCTTCACCTCTTTTTCATTGTTGATAAATACTGTAGTAGAAAGACCAACAGACAGTCGTTTTAATAGTTGGGTGTAAACCCAGTCTATAGCACGAAAAAATGGTTTGCGCTCTCTTTCGATCAACCGATGGCGTTAATGGATAGCCCAGATGTGTTTTTCTCTGATTTTGCTTTGTACATATCTTGATCTGCCGAGGCCATCAGCTCATCTAAATCACGAGGGGACCGATGATTAAAGAGGGCACAGCCAATACTGAGCGATGGGTAGATATGATAGCGTTGCCATCGACATGCGGAGGCCTCGACCGTTTCTTTTAGGCTTTTTAGCACTTTGTTGACATCGCTAGGGTGTACATCTCGCAATACAACAATAAACTCGTCACCACCCATTCTTGCGACCAAGTCTGATGAGCGGGTGCTTTGGTTTAGCGCTGAGGCTACATGGCTAAGCAATGCATCGCCAGCTTCATGACCGTATGCGTCATTAACCTTCTTAAAATCATTTAAGTCGATATTGAGCAGCGCAAAGGACTCTTTTTTCTCTTGTGTGAGTGAATCAAGTTTTTCGATCGCGAACCGCCGGTTAGGAAGTTGGGTTAACTCGTCGACGAGTGCTTGTTTTTTCGCGATAAGAAAACTGCGATAGAAAAGTAATATCAGGCCATAAATAACGATAAATATGCCCGCGCTGATCACGTAAATCATGATACCTAGGCGCACGATTTCGGGCGAGCGTTTAAGTGTGTATTCGACGGCGAGAGACCATTCGCCGCTAGGTAAAGAAATCGGGACTGTAAAGTCGGCATTGACAGCTGTCGATTGGGAGCCATAAAAGTAAGCCAGTGTTTCACTGTTTTTGATGGCTACATTGGCGCCACTGAGATCGTATAATCCGACTTCACCGAGCATCTTGATATGGTCAATGACAACACTGACTCCTCCCCAGTAGTTCGACGTATCTGTCGGGGAGGAGAAGATAGGAAACCGTGCAATGATCGCTTGACCACCTTGAACGAGGTTAACGGGTCCGGCGATGTAAACGTCGCCAAGATTTCGCGCTTTTAATACCGCACGGTACTGGTCTGGACGAGAGCGAAAGTCTAATCCGATGGCAGCTTGGTTCCCTTCGAGAGGATACACATGACTGATAATATTATCGGGCGCTAAACCCACATTGCGGACATAATCTGCCTTGTCTAGGAGTTTTTGCGCCACACTGTCCCAATTGGCCATGGCGAATTCCGGATCAATGGTGACCACGGTCGCTAAGCTATCAGCGACATAGGTATCGTGATATATCGCCGCCTCAATCCGGGACCGTATCAAGGAGGCTTTACGATTAATGTCCTCTTGCTCTTCTTGGATGACTCGGTTGACGATAGTGTCGCCAATGAGAGCCGTCATGCCTAATGCAGCACCTAGGTACGCGAGCGTGAAAAGGATAAACCAAGTTTTAAGGCGGCGAGGTAAAACCATATTGCTCCAAGCTAAAAAAGGGGAAAAGAACCATTCTCTTCCCCTTAAGCAGATTCAATATTTCTGTATGCGATCAGTTTATGCCATATTTTTTCAGGATTTTTTCAAATGTACCATCTGCTTTTATCGTATTAAGCCCTTTATTGTAGGCATTGATAAACATCTGGCTATCGGGGTTGGCTTTGCCACTCGTGACATGTAAAGGGTTGGTTGAGAGCGCCTGGTCAGTAAAGGCAAACTGGTTACTATCAAGCCCCTCTTCCTGCATCACTGATTGGGCGACGAACTTGTCTTCCAAGGTCAGGTCAATACGGTCGGCGAGCAGCTTTTTCAAATTGGTTGCTAGGTTATTGACAACAGGTTTATCAAAATGCGTCGCCTCCAAAAACGCATCACCGTAGCCGTAATCGCGCACAATACCAACCACTTTTCCCTGTAAGTCATTTAAACTCGAGAACTGAAAAACGTCATCTGCACGTTTAATAAACGTTAGCTGATTGCTCATATAAGGGTTGCTGTAACGTAGGAACTCAGTGCGAGCTTCCGTGTGCCAAGTGGCGGGAAGCAAGTCGATATTCCCTTTGCTGACAGCATCGAGGGCGCGAGCCCATGGCATGTTTTTAAACTCGACTTCATAGCCTTGGGTGGCCATCGCAGCTTTGACAAGCTCGACAGAAATCCCCGGTCGATCGGGATCTGTGGTCACAAAGGGTGGCCACGGGTCTTGGGCCGCTGTCAGTGTTCTTGCCATCGCACTAGGCACCAGTAATAATATTGTCAAGATAACGGTAAACAGCTTTTTCATGTTCTCTCCTTGTTATTCCTTTGATTACGTTTTAAATTTCCCCATTTGTGCTTTGATGTCTTCACTTAGGGTAAGCACTTTGTCGGTGCGTGCTGCGTTTTCTTGTGCACCTTCAGTCACGTAATTGGTTGCTTCTGAAGCTTCATTGATTGCTTGACTCACTTCATCAATGGCTTGACGTTGCTCATCAGTGGCTTGCGAAATTTGTCCGCTACGCTCGGAAATATCCGTGATGGTCTCGCGCACCTGACTCACTGACTCTTGTGACTCTGAAACACGACCTGCTGTGCTCTCCAAAATACTACCAATGCGATTGATTTCTTTTTCTACCGACTCAGTCGCTTCACTCAACGACTTGATGTTGGATTGAATTTGCTCGGTGGATTCACTGGTTTTGACTGACAGACTGCGTACTTCGTCAGCCACCACCGCAAAGCCTCGGCCTTGCTCACCAGCGCGCGCCGCCTCAATCGCAGCGTTCAGCGCCAAGAGGTTGGTTTGTTCAGAGATATCATTGATGACGTTTACGACATCTGAGATTTTCTCACCTTCCTCAAGCAGTTTATGCATTTCAGCATTCACGTTCTCCATCTCTGAACGCATGTTGATGATTTCAGACGCGGAGCTCTCAATGGTGCCGTACACTTGGTTAACCAGATCCGTGGCACCCGCCGCACGGGTAGCCGCATCGTTCGCCGTATCCGCAACGGTAGCAATGGATTGATTCATCTGCGTAGCGGCGGCAGCAACGGTAGAGAGGCTTTGTTTCTGTTGCTCCAAGCGTTCCGCGTTCGTGCGCGCCATTTGCCCACTCTCTGCCGAAACCTCAGCGAGATTGATAGAAGCTTGGGTCACTTCATTGACAATTTCACGCAACGAAGCGGTGAAGTGGTTAATATGCTCGGTGATCTGGGCGAATTCTTTGTATTTCGGTGCTGGTATAACGGTAGAGAGATCGCCATCACCACTGGCGAGATCTCTGACGCGCCCAGTTAAATCGTTGAGCGGTTTAACGACGGTGGCAGTTAATGCCAAAATCAGGAACACAATCATCACAAGGTCGAGCACTAGCAGCTCAATGAGGCTTCGGGTGAGGGTCTCGGATAACTCCGCCTCGAGCCTGTCGGTGTTATAGAATACCTGAAGTGTCCCTACCTTGTTAGTTTCACCATACTCGGTAAATGAAAGCTCACTTTCTTCGTTGGGCATGGACTCGTACATCGACTTTTCGCCGTCGCCGATGTCTTTGGGCTGGCGTTGCCCCTCTTCATTGGGTGGCCCGAGGCGCAGAAAGACGATTGCCGATCCCTGATTATCGAGCACCCGAACGGCTTTGATATCGGGGGCTTTCAACTCGGCGGAAATCGACAGCTTGGCCGCTTCCAAATCGAAGTCCCAAATGGCTTTGGGCAAACTGAGATTCATACGATTGGTGGCATTTTCCACTGTGGTTTCAAGCGCGCTATTCAGTTCCTGTTTGGTATTTTGATAATCAATATAACTTGATATCCCTAATACCACAGAAACAGCAATAACCACTTGAGTGACAAATATTGCTTTTAGACTCTTAAACATAGCGCTACTCTTCCATTTACATTGTCATGCGACCTGACTGCGGCCACTTTCCCCTCGAGTGTTCATTATTCACCCAGGTGTTCTTTCATTACCTGTTCAATATTGATTTTCTTTAGTCCTTGATTGACGATGTCGCGCCATTTTTGCCCTTCGGCATTATCGGCAAACGCAATATAGAGTTTTTTATCAACCAATAGCTTTTTGTTCATTTGTAAATTGTCTTTAACGGCACTGAGAGCAGAGTCATTCTCTTTGAGATAGTCCAGCACATTGGCATCCACGACGGCTAGCGGGATACGTTCACGTCCTACTTTTTGTAAATTTTGTGTGTCACTGGTGACCGCAGACGACTTTAGTGTGCCATTCGCAATGCGCTCATCTAGTTCTGGTGTGTTGACATAGCCACGCACCACACCAATGGTATGTTGAGTAAGATCATCAAGGGTTGACCACTCGATAGGCCTATTGACGTTTTCAACGAACCCGAGCGGGCCTGTGCCTATGGGGTCAGAGAAGATCAGTTCGTCTGTTTCGTAGTGATATTCTGGGAAATAGCCAGCGTACTGCGCATCATTCTTGACCAAATACACGGTGCGCGACCACGGGTAAAATTCGACGTTAAGTTCGTGACCCATGGCTTGTACGGCCGCACGCACCACCGCAACGGATGCGCCCTGATTAGGCAAATTTTTGCCAGAATAAGGCGGCCATTCGAGCGATGGCATGGTGAGAGTATCGGCTCGAGCTGGTGTTGCTAGAAGAAGGGCCGAGAAAACGATGGCGAACAGATGCTTGAACATAATGACTCCAATTTATCCATGATTATCTTAAGCGTAGACGAGATAAAAATAGATGGGTGTTGTGATCTAGATGACTTGAAGCATTTCTAGAGTTTTACCGTAATAATGTGATGAAAATTAAGACTTTTGTGGTTTTTACAGACTGTTTATCAGCCATTGTGGAAGGAAAAAAGTGTTAGGGATTATTTGAGTGTCTATATATCTAGTAAAAAGTAGTTTTTGCCCAGACAAAAAGCCGCTGTTTGAAACAGCGGCTTGTCAGGGAGTGATTAATCACGCTCAAGGCTAACGTTAGCGTAGCTACGGTAGCCACGCACCATTACATGGTACTCGGTACCTTCTTGTGCACTAATACGACAGGTTTCATCGTTGCGATAGTTGTACGGGCGACAGTCCCAGCTATCAGTCGTGGGTTTGCTGCCTGCTTTTACATAAAGGTCGGCATCACCCGTGCCACCGCTCATTACCACATTGACGTTGCGGCTGCTATCAACTGTGAACGTAAAGAAGGTTTCACTGCCGCTACCACCACTTAGACCGGTAACCGGCTGGTTGGGCTGAAGCACGTTTCCACCGTTGTCACCACAACTTGCATCGACGCCTACGGTATTAAATGCATCGATAACGTCTTGCCCATTGTAAGCTAGGTCTTGCGTGGCTTTCACTACGCCGCACGCACCTTGGTCAAATGTGCTGCTGGCGGTCCAGTACAGTTGGTTCGCGGTGGTGAATACTTCAAAGCCTTTGCGAACATCCCAGTTTGCTTTGTTAGCGAGGAGGTAGAAAGCACGGTTATATACGCCGCTTGAATAGTGCACATTCATGCCATCACGGTACTGGCTGGCGTCATCAATTGATTTGCCATCGCGTGAAGGTTGATCAAAATAGCGCAGACCACCAGTGCCTTTAAAGATGTCGGCACCGACCACCCAATCGACTTCATCATGCATGTAGTATTCTGCCGCTTCACCGGCAATATCAGAAAACGCCTCATTGATCCCGCCCGACATGTCTGCATAGATGAGACCAGAGTTTTGCTCAGTAAAGCCGTGGCTGACCTCGTGGGCACTCACGTTGATATCGACCAGTGGGTAGAACGTTGATTTGCCATCCCCGAATGTCATTGAGCTACCATTCCAGAATGCATTCTCATAGTCGTTGCCGTAGTGGACGCGCATAGTGAGCTGGAAAGTCAGAGGTGCGGTGTTCATCCAATCTTGGTACATGTCAAAAACAACGTTACCGAAATAGTGCGCATCGTTCAGTGCAGAGTAAGCGCCGTTAACATATCTTTCGTCGTTGTAGTTACTGCTATCTGTACACGGGTAGGTGAAGGCAGTGCTGCCTGTGGTACCGTTCTCTAAATCGACCGTTTTCACTTTGTCGTTTTCTAACGTACACGTGGTGCCGGTTTTGTCGATAGGGAAGCCATCATAGTCCGTGCCATAAATATATTGGCCCGTTTTTTCGTTCCCACCAGGGCCTGTTCCAACGGCAGTCGCATGATTAATACCATCCCAGTGCTTCAAGATCTCACCAGTGTCGGCATCAATCATATAAAAAGGACGGCTTGGGTCGTCACCAGCGATAAAGAAATCAACGATGTAGACGAGCTGCGCATTCTGCTCATCATCCAGCTTGACCACCAAGCGAGTGTTCTCGTTTTCAAATGGGGCAGAGGTAATGGTTTGTTGGCTCTGCGTGAAAGCAGCCTTCGCGGTTTCTAAGGCCGCTTGGCTATTGAGCGCGGGTGAGATAGAGGTGATATCGTTCGCGACACCTTGTGCCATGGTACCGTAGACGTCGCTACGTTGACCTTGTTTTTCTGTCGCGACGACAGCCGTGTCAATAACGGGCACACCTTGATAGGTTTGCTGGTAACGCACTTTGACTTTGCCGTTTGGCAAGGTGATACGCTTCACTTCTTTGAACCCTAGTGGGTTGGCTTGTGAACCTGATGGCGCGTAAACACCTGCAGGTTGGTCTAAGACCTGACTTAGCATTGCATCATCAGTGACGTTAATCAGTTCTGCACTCAGTGCCGGTGTGCTGGCGACAACGCTAGAGGCGATAAGCCATGTCAATTTAGAGAGTTTCATTTTATTGCCCTAATTGTTGTTGAAAGATTCCTTTCTTCCCAACTGCACAATAGGAAGACGAACATGTCGGTTCGCATCTTTAACGTGGCCTATCAATAGAATCATTTACAAGCTCGTTACAATTAACCGTGTAAACAATAAATTACGCTATCGGCGTGTTTCAAACGTCAATAAGGTAGAAAACGCATGGTGACTAGTTTATATGACAGTTTCGCTGGTTAATTATTAATTGATGACCATAATTCTTTACAGCATAAATGACTGTTCATTTATGAGATATTTACCGCAATATTGATGAATATCCATGTCTATGAAAACGTGAACCATGCTCACACTGTGACTGGTATGGTGCCGAGGTGAAGCGGGCTGGTGGGTTGAAATAGCGCCAGCGCTAGTGGCCAAAAGAGACGCTTTAGCCATCAGCGCTCACCGGCCATCCGCTGGCCGGTGACAAACGCGTTAGGTTTTATGGCGCACGGCGTTGACCTGTACCTTGCGGTTTGGCCATAGGCGCTGGGTCTTTAGGCCAAAATAGGCTAGAGGGATGCTGCTTGATTTGTGTCAGCACCGCGGTTCTCACCGACTTCATATCCAACTCACAGTTACGCGAGCGCAGCGCAACGAATAATGCGAGACCAAAGCTGACCCACAGGTTAATAAAGCCAATCATCAACACAAAAAACAGACTGGATAAAACAGAAAACCACGACGTGTAATCGCTCATATGTGCGTATGCCGCGTGAGCAGATGAGAACGCCACGTGGCGAATATCAAGCGGAACATCAATAAGGTAGCCGACGTAGCTTGTCATGCCTAAAAGCACACCAAAAATAAAGTTACCGCCTAATGCACCATAATTTTGATGGATGTAAAGTGCTATCCGCTCTCGTCGTTGTAGCGAGATTGCGCGGAATAATGGATGGCCGATTAAGCGATCTTTGAGCTCAATGTAGTCCGCCCGATTATCAAGAATGCCGGTAATAATACCCGACAAAAACAGCCAGACCCCGGCAATAGCGGCGTAAAGCCAGGCTAAACCATTGATAGGATGAATGGCTGAGGTTTGATAGGCCGCTTGCTCACTGCTGAGTAGCGGGCTGTGGTAAAAGTGGCTAAACACCAGGCTCACCAGCACACTCACGGTAATTGCGGCGGTAATGTTTCCCCATACCGCAAACCATTGAGAGCGGTTTACATTAATCAGCAGGCGCGCGAGTTTTTTGCTGCGCGTACGCCCCATTTTGTTCTTTTCTACGTGCGCGGCAAAGTTTGCAGCTGTCATCGCCGGCTGTTTGGTGGCAATGGTAAAGTGTAAAATATGCACCAGCATAAAGCCGACGCCGTAGTTTAGGCTGACCAATAGCGCATTATTAAGTGGCGCAAGCTGCAGGCTTTCGATATACATCTTTACCCACGCTAGTAGCGAAATAATCACCCCAGCACCACAGGCCCCGCGCAGGATTTTAAAATAATCCTTTTTGGTCTTGGCAATGTAGTGCTCGCCGTGATTGCTTTTGTTTTGGGTGACACTTTGCGCAAAGGTGCGAGTGCTTTTGCGGTAAATCGCGCGCACACTGTTGCGTTCTGTCACCGAAATAAGCAATTGCCGCCAGAGGTTGAATACACAGCGCGCCTTCTGATGCGGGTGACGAAAATCAAGAATTTGGATCAACAGCACCATGCGATTTAATGTTTGATCCAAGCGCTCAAGCATACGTGAAGCGTGCGCGGAGAAGCCCATTTGGTTGATACCACGGGCTCGGATCCGCTTCACCTGCTGCTGGCATTGCTCAATCATCACCCAAAAATGTGCCCTGTCTTTGGGATCCAACGTCTCGTATCTAATCGCATTAACGAGTTGATGGGTTTCACGCTGTAGCGCGATGAAGGGGGAATCGACCTCGCTCAAACGGCGATCGATCCGAAGTAGCTCGGGATCAAGTTCCTCGGCGGCGATCCAGATAGACAGCATTTCTAGCGAATAACACAACTCGCTTTTTATATAAGCTCCGGTTGAGCGGATGGCTTCCGGGGCGGCGTTTTTGACGAGTAGACGGTATAGCTTAAACCAGCACTTATGAGAGATGGCCTTTACCCACGCTTTATCTTCACCACCGACAAAGTAACTGAGCAGATCATTGATGTCGTTGCAGCGTTTAGGCGGCGGGTTCACTTTGTTATAAAGTCGACGAAAAATGTCAGTCACAAGGCCGTTTTTAGAGAAAATCCCCAGCTGCACAAACGCCGGCGATAGCTTTATTTTCTTGGCCTCATTGCACACGCTATTGGCAAAGAGCGCGGCTTGAGAGGGGGAGTTGGCTAACGCTAAGACAAGCTGCTCAAGACGCAACTCTGCTAACTCGGGCGCACCCTCACGCAGGTAGGTAAAGAATACATCAAGGCGCTCTGTGTCAGTGGCACAGAGGGAGAAACCGTCTATCACTTTAAAGGCCGGTGTAATCGCAGGCATAAATCAATTTTCTTATCAGTCGATAGTCAACGCGCGCGTAGTCTACAAGAGGGAATGTATAGGGGGAAGAAAAAGTGTGTTTAGATCACATCTGCAATGCGTTGACTTGGCGACGGCAAGCATGGATTTTCTTGCTACACTGCCTGGCCCCAGCTTGGTGAACAGCCAAAATAAGTTGCGGCCATACTCCACATAGACACTGTGTGATAAATCTCCCATCGCACAACTGGCGACCTCACCCTTCTAGAATGGGGCACGTAGTACGCGGCGATTACAGGTTGTTGTGGGTGACGGAATTAAATGCCTTCAGCGCTTTTTGCCGATCCAGCCATTGCCCCACAAAATCTGCCTTCGCTAACATTTTGGACAATTAAGCACGAAAAAATCAGCATGGCTTTGATAAGCTAGCCTGACAACGTTGACGAAAAGGTGTGTTAGGTACCGAGAACTGATCGTCGGTAGCGTGGAAAATACTAGCTGGATAACCCGCCTATAGGTGGAAGCTCGCCATTTGAGTGCACGCTTTGTCGGCGCTCATTCACACTATCTCAGAATACGAAAGAAGAAAGTAAGTATAATCAATAGATTGGGCGAGTAGGCGCGGAGATAGTGTGAACGCGTCACCAGAGATAGGCGGCATGCACACTTTCTCGGAAACGAGATAGACCCTAAAAGCGATAAATGTTATTTATAACAGTGGTTTATATAAGAAAAGCCGGGCATAACGATTTTGGGGAATCGAGTGCGCATGCTAATAAAATGTTAGGTGTCATAAAAAGGAGAAATTCATGGAACACGTAGATTTATTTCCATTGTTACACAATAGGATGAATAAAGAAGAGGAATCAGTTCCCGAATATATTGGTGAATTTGATGGAGTATCTTCGTTGCCCAAAGGAGATTATCCAGCCATTTATTTTTGGGTTGATCGCGATAATTCAAATAGTGTCAGACTCTCCTTTAACACGCCAAAGCTTGAACGTTGGTGTATGGAAGAGGCAGTAGCCAATGGCTTTAACGCAGATTCGATCGAACCAAATGTAGAGCAAGCTCTGGCTACATTGCAACAAGTTAGTACACCAGCTTTTGAAGCCATGATTGCAGAGATGTTAAATTCTGAACTTGACTCACCAAACTCAGAAAATTCACAAGTAACAGAGCCTTCTAAACCTAAACAGTGGTGGCGGTTTTGGTGAAAAACACCTAACAAAACGCTGTAAATCTGATTCGCAAACGCGCGCCATTTTCGCTTCGCTCGAATCTTGGCACACGTTCACTCACAGTTTAAGCGGGCGTTATAGGGCATTCAGATCCAGCTACCTAATTTTTAGAATTTATGTCCACACAGAGGGATTATGGGAAGTCAAAACCAAATAAAATCTAAGTTGCTTGAAATGGAGGGCGGAAAATTTCAAAGACTCTGTGATGATTGGCTGTATAGAAAGGGGTATGAAAATATAAACCCTATTGGAATGATGAATACAACTGACCGAGTTGTTAAAGGTACGCCAGACTGTCTGTTTATGCAGAAGAATGGAAAGTATATTTTTTCCGAATATACCGTTCAACAGGATCGTTTAGCCAATAAGCTAAAAGGTGACATTGAAAAGTGCTTTGATGAAAATAAAACAAGCATTCCTGTAGATGAAGTTAGTGAAATAATCATATGTTATTTGGGTAAACTTACTACGGAAGAAATCAACGAACTCAGAACTTTTTGCTACGAAAGAAGAGTAATGTTGACTCTTAATGGCCTTGATTCAATTTCTTTGAGCATTAAAAATTCTTACCCAGTCCTTTCAGAAGAGTATTTAGATTTACCATTAGATACTGGCCAGTTGCTGAGTATTGATGATTTTATTGAAAGGTATGATAGGAGCAATTTTACAACGTCTATCGACAATGAGTTGCTATTCTGTGATGACTTGCTAAGTAATGCAATCAGCACTCTCAGTTCTTCTAATTTTCTACTTGTATCTGGTGCTGCCGGATTAGGAAAAACATTATTTTCAGTAAATTTGGCAAGACAAGCCCAACAAGAAAACAACAACACAAATGTTGTTTGTCTTTTTGATAAAGGTGCAGACTTAATAAGGGATATAACCGCATACTTTAGCGAACCAGGGGATTACCTGATTTTTGTCGACGATGCAAACAGGCTAGACAATCGACTTGATTACATACTTCACTATCTAAATGAAAAGGATGAAAGCCGGACTTTTCGAATTATCGCTACAGTACGAGATTATGCGCGAGAATCCGTTATAGAAAAGGTTAGTAAATATACAGAGCTTCAAGAGCAAGTCATTCCCCCTTTAACTGATGAGCAGATTAAAGAGTTGTCTGAAACATTATTTGGTATTAAAAATGGGGAGTACCAAAAAAGAATACAAGAAATATCCTGCGGCAACCCACGACTGGCTGTAATGGCATCAAAAGTTGCTATAGAAACAAATCAAATACAGTCTATCCAAAATGTTACTTCCTTATATAGCGATTACTTTGGGGAGAGCGAGAATGTAAAAATTGTGCTTGACGATGAGCGGTTGGTTGTTGCGGCTTGCGCTATTTCTTTCTTTAGAAAAATTGACAAACTTAATGAACAGCAAATGGGTATGGTGGAAAATTCCTTCGGCATACAGGCTGAGGAATTTTGGGAACTTGTTGATGTCTTACATAAAAACGAAATAGTAGATTTGTATGAAAGCGAGGTAGTGAAGATATCTGACCAAGTTCTATCTACTTACCTTTTTTATATATCCGTATTTGAAAAGAAGATAATACCATTCTCATTAATCGTTAAAGATTTTTATCCTGTGCACACCAGAACTATTGTTGATTCACTAAACCCTATCATTAGTGCCTTTGACCAAAGAAAAGTTGTTGCTGGCATTAGGAGTGAGGTTAAAGACATATTTGAAAAGTATTCTGAAAGTGAGAGTGTCGATAAATCGATAGAGTTTTTGAGCACCTTTTGGTTTGCTCTACCAACAGAGGCTTTGGTTTTTTCATCAAAGGTTATTAACGGAATGTCGGACGTTGATATTGATTGGAAAGGTGAAAATTATGAGGAGGCCAAGAAAGAGGCAGATAAATCATCTTTAATCAGTTTGTTAACAAGTTTTAGGTTTTATGATGAGCAAGAATTCAAAATGTCCTTTGAATTGCTGCTTAAATATCTTGCTAAAAGTAAGGCGTCCCTTGGCTTTGTAATACGAGCGCTGTCTGAACGTTATAATTTTAAGCCTAATGATTGTCGATACGGCTATTATGTACAATCGTTCATTGTAGATAAATTGATAGAACAGCTGGATAAAGGGGAAAACTACCTATTCAGTCGACTTTTTATTATAACGGCTAGTTATCTTCTAAAAGTTGAGCACAGAGAGTACCAGTGGTCTCGCGGTGATGAAATAAGCATAATAACTTTTAGACTATCTCCTGATGAATACCTACTCGCTTTAAGAGAAAAGATTATCTCAAACCTATCTTTTTTAATGGATAAAGATGAGTTGAGACCTTTCGTTATTGATGTGATTAGTGAGTGCATAGGCAGAGCAAGATATGAGGGAGCAGATATGGCTTATGCTGACCTTCGTTTTTTTGAACGATATTTTGTTAAAAAGTTAGATAAGGATAATTTGTCTCACTGCATGATAATGCAAGGCTATTGTGAGCACCTTGAATCTTTGAAGTTGCACTATCCAAAGGAGTGGAAAGAAGAATTCTTTAATGAAACGCTTAAACTTTCAAACTTACTTCTTGAAGACAGGCATGAACGGCGCATGCTTGAAATGAGTTATGAGGAATACAATCAATACCGCCACCAGAGTTTAGTTAAGCATTTTAAAGGTATTACAATAGCAAATTTCATTGGTTTCATTGATAGGTGTAAAGAATTGAATAGTGCCTTGTCGGGTAGAGATAGAGACTACTCCTTAAAAAATGGAATTGAAATGACTCTTCGTGCAATCGCTGAATCAGAACCAGAACTCTTTCCTGATATTGTATCTAGTTACATGGATTATGATGACTTTTTTGAAGTAAATCCTCATTTCATAGTAACCGACCTGTTTAAGGCTCAATCGAGTGAAGATGCTTTCTTACTGTTAAACAGCAAAGAATATCGGTGGAAGAAATTATGGCTATCTACTTATTTTGCATTGTTACCAGAGGAGTCCATTGTTGATAATGACGCGAACTTGTTAATAGAGCATATCAGCAACACTCCAAGCAATGAATTGCGAGGTTGGCTAGATTATTTGGATACGTATAAGCATATTGACGATGCTATTTATCGCAAAATTGTCAGAATTCTAACGGATAAATCCAATGAAGATGCTAACTATGCAAGATCACTAGGACACATATTCAGCAGCCACTCCAGTATATTTGGCAACTGGTTTAAACTATTTGAGCCAGACGAGGAATTGGTTTTTGATGCGTACTTAGCCGCCTACAGTCTAGATCGCTACTGCGATTATTCTGGCGATGCTTTAAAACATCTTTTAGATAGACGGTTCGAGTTTTTATATAAATTGATCGATCAAATATATGAAAAGGAAAGATGGCCTGACTTTCACACAGATATGCCAGAGTTAAATTTTTTATGGGAAAGAGAGGGTTACATCGAAGAAATTGAAGACTATGCGAAATATCTTCAGAGTAAAGACGAACATTCTTTCCGGTGTAGAGAGAATATATTTAGTAAGTTACTCACTAGAGAAAAAGGGGAAGCTGAATCGGAGGAAATGGCTCAGAAAAAACATGATTTTTTCTGTAATGCCGTAAAGAAAAATGCTACGGATATTAAATTTATGTGCTTTTTATTTAACTCTGCACAATACCTTAGTGAAGAATTCAGGCGGGAACTGTTAGAACTATTTCTTAGTGAAAATGCTAAATTTGAGGATTTTCAAACTCTAGATTACGAACTTACTACTCGGTCGTGGTCAGGAAGTCGAGTTCCCATCTTGGAGCGAGAAAGAAACTTCCTTGAAAGTCTGTTGCCACTTTTCAACTCAATTCAATTTCTTGAGCATAAATCCTATGTAGAGAAACAAATTGAGGGGAAATTAAAGGCTATTGAATATGAAAAGAAGAGAGATTACCTGGAAAGCAGATAGCTTGATATATAGTGAAAGAACACTGCCCTATGACAAGTTGCTGCACACGGATAGATTACTCGCTGTGCTCCTAATTTACCGGTGAGCAAGACGTTAGGTTTTTTATCAGGACTTGGTGCAAACTTCAAAAAGACGTATATTAGTCTTGTTGCTTATCCGTAATAAGGAGGTTGTGTGTGAGCAATTTAATAGGTCTAGTCTTGGGTTTTGTGTTGGTAATGCCATTGGCCGTGCTACTTCATGAGTTAGGGCATGCAACTCCTCAATTAATGACAGGTCAGTCGGTAGAAATTCGATTGGGAAGTGGAAGTAATGCTAAGGAATTTCGGGTTGGTAAATTAAAGCTCTTAATCACACCATTGTCGATGAATGTTGGCTTTGCTTCAATAGAAAGAAGTGTGAGCAAAAATTTGCAAGTTTTTTCGTTGTTAATGGGACCTGTTGTATCTCTAATTTTATGTATCGGCTTATATTTACTTAGTCGCTATGAATTACCGCATCTAGCTCAATATTTGGTAAATTTTGGACTGTACTTTTCACTGTTTCAATTTTTATTTACAGCAATACCAATGTACTATCCAAGCTACTTTGGTGCGTATGAGGGTATGCCTAGCGATGGGAGGCAAGTGCTAGAGTTACTTGGCTTAATGAAAGGTCAAGGGGCATAAACCTAACAAATGAGAATAAGTGTCGCACAGCCGACACTTTATTTGGGTGTTGAACAAGCCCGTTGCTTTATTAAGTAAATAGATCGAATGCGCATAGGTGGGTGCTGCGTCTGGCACTTTTTTCAGTGCGAGCGCAGCCAAGAAGTGAGTAGATAATATGTTACTTCAATACGTTACGTTAACGATGTGGTTTTTTCGGTTTGCTCTCCTGTGTTTAAGTGAACGCCATTCTCCTTATTCTGTTCGCCTTGCGCCCGCGACGAATCGTTTATATGTTGACTTTGAAATCGGTCAACGTTTTCTATGCCGTTATATGGCAAATTCAACCGAATCTATCAGTTGGTCAGAGGTATAAAGTGATCACTAAATTGTGTGAGAAATGTGGGCAAGAAACTGAGCATAAAGAAATCATAACGCAAAAGTCTTCGAAATATGGGAAAAGTAAAAAAGAACAGTTTAAGGCTTTTCTCGACGGTTTCTTTGGTGGTGTTGCCAGTCCTGTTGGTGCATCGTTGGACTTAATCGATCGATACGAAGTTTGTACAAGATGCGGGCATAAAACCTTAAAAAATCAGGGTAGCGAATTTCAATAGTAATTAAAAAACAGGCCACGTAATGGATAAACATATTGTCGCGTTAGGCGGTGGTGGTTGGATGATGGGAGAACAACAAAGCGAATTAGATCAATATGCGCTCCGTTTAACTGAGAAAAGCGATCCGAAAGTTTGCTATATTCCCACTGCCACTGGGGATGCTGAGGAGGCAATCGATCGTTTTTATCAGTCTAAACTCAGTCGCCGCTTAAGTCATTTTCCATTATTTAAACCCAACCTAGACTGGCGCACACATCTGCAAGAGCAAGATGTTATTTATGTCGGCGGTGGTAATACACGTTCTATGTTCGCAGTATGGAAAGCGTGGGGGATAGATAGAATTCTTCAAGATTGCTATGAAAGTGGCATCATATTGTGTGGTATGAGTGCGGGCGCAATATGTTGGTTCGACTACGGGATCACAGATAGCGATCCTGAGAAGTACTCCGTTATCGAGGGTCTGGGCTTTTTGCAAGGCCTGGCGTCAGCGCACTTTACGGAGAGTGACGCGAAAGCTGAGCTGTTTTCTCAGTTTGCCAGCCATCACGTAAACATGCCTTGCTACGGGATCAGTGATTATTCAGCACTACATTTCGTTAATGGTCAGTATCATAAGACGATTGCCAGTCAAACAGGGGCAAAGGTTACCGTCAAGAATCTTGATTAGACCAAGTGTTTTTCCGGCTCCCACATAGAAGCCGCCATTTTTATTGTGTGAGCTAAAACACATTTCCCTGTCACCTATGAGCCAAGATGATTGGAACCCTATTAATATATCGACTTGGTAAATAACTGAATAAATGGATTTATTATCAATAGCTTAAACATGGAAATTCTCCCAGAAATCGAAGTGTCGAACGCGCAGCATGAGGCTATTCAAGCGCTTAGAAACAAGGCATTTCCTGACCATCAAGTTTCCCGTTCTTACCATAAGCAGCTTCTCCACATGCGGGGATTGCAATACCAAGATAATCAACTGATTGGTTATATGGGGTTGGATTATAGGGCAGTGAATGTCGGTGGTGAGGTATACAAAGTATTAGGGGTGAGTGATTTTTGCATCGATAGCGCTTGGCAAAGAAAAGGGATTGGCTCGAGTATGCTGGCGCAACTGGCTGACTATGCGCGAGATAAAGACGTTGATTTCATTATTCTCATCTCTGATGTGCACGATTTTTATGTGGCTAATGGCTTTCAGCTTGTCGAGTCATATGCCTCTTGGCTACGCATCTATGAGCACACCAACTATGGCGTTGCGGTCGAGTATATCGATGAATTGTATGTAAAACCGATGAAAGACGAATCATGGCCTGCAGGCCATATGGATTGGCTTGGGTATATGTATTAATGCCTTCGGTAGACGTCGTTTATGGCGTGTAAGAGGGGTGAGTCGCCTTTGGCTGGGCGCCTGCAGCTATCTGCAGGCGCGTGATGATATCGGCAACTAAACGCCCTTGCTACTGCATTACCGCAAACGACTCGTAAGGGGCTAGTTTGTAGGTGGTGCTTAACTGTTTGACCGGATCCATATTGTAGCTAAGGCAGGTTAAGGCCTTATCGTGCCAGTGTGCGGGGAGGGTGATGGTTTGTTTTTGATCGCTAAAGTTGCTGACCACGAGAATACGGAGGGTATCGTCGAAGCGCTCGTAAGCCATCACGTTAGGGTGTGATTCATCTACAGGCGCAAACTGGCCGTGTACGATCACTGGGTATTGTTTGCGGAGCTTAATCAGTTCACGGTAGTGATAAAGCACCGAGCCGCTATTTTCAGTTGCCCGTGCCACATTGATGGTGGTGTAGTTAGGATTAACCGGTAACCAAGGTGTTCCTTGGGTAAAGCCTGCTTGCGGTGCGTTCTCCCATTGCATCGGGGTACGGGCGTTATCGCGACTGTTTTGGTAGACCGCCTCCATCATGGTGTCGGGATCAACGCCTTCGGCCACACGCAAGTGGTAAAAATTGCGGGTTTCGATGTCTTGATAATCGTCGATAGACGGGAAGGCGACATTGGTCATCGCAATCTCTTCCCCTTGGTAGATATAGGGCGTGCCTTTCATCAAGTGTAAGGTTGTGGCGAGCATTTTTGCCGAGCGGATTCGGTATTGGCCGTCGTGACCAAATTTGGATACGGCGCGCGGCAAATCGTGGTTGTTCCAAAATAGTGAGTTCCAACCGCTATCGGCCAGCTCTTGTTGCCATTTGAACAGTACCTGTTTGAGGGCGGCGACATCCAGCGGCACGGGCTGCCATTTATCGCCGTCTTTCCAGGTAGCGGTAATGTGTTCAAATTGGAACACCATGGAGAGTTCGTTGCGTTCCGGTGCGCTATAAAGTTTGGCGATCTCCGGCGTTGCGCCCCATGTTTCGCCGACGGTGAGCAAGTCTTTGTCGCCAAATGTGGCTCGATTCATTGCCTGTAGCAGAGGGTGAAGGTGCGGCCCGTTGCCGGTAATGCCTTTGTCGATTTCCTTACCAATTAAATCAATCACATCGAGGCGGAATCCGCCAATGCCTTTATCAATCCACCAGTTCATCATTTTATACACGGCGTCATGGACGGCAGGGTTTTCCCAGTTCAGATCGGGCTGACGTTTGGAGAACAAGTGAAAGTAATATTGCTCGGTGTTTGGCTCCCATTGCCATGCACTGCCACCAAAAATTGAGCCTTGATCATCGGGTGCGCTGCCATCGGGTTTGGCATCGCGCCAAATGTAAAAGTCGCGATAAGGACTGTTTTTGTCTTGAAGCGCAGCTTGGAACCAAGGATGTTCGTCGGAGGTGTGATTGACGACCAAATCCATCACGATTTTGATGCCGAGCGCGCCGGCTTTATCAATCAAGCGCGTCATGTCTTCCATGGTGCCAAATTCAGGCGCGATCGCGCAGTAATCGGAAATGTCGTAGCCATTGTCATCCATCGGCGATTGATACACCGGTGATAGCCATAACACATTGACGCCGAGCCAATGTAAGTAATCGAGTTTCTCGATAATTCCATTAATATCGCCAATGCCATCACCATTGGTGTCGTAAAAACTGCGAGGGTAGATTTGATAAACAACGGCATCATGCCACCAAGCGTTCTGCATACCGATTACCTCTTATCGACAATAAAAATCCTCAAAGCCTCAGCTTGAGATGTGGCCAACAGCCTAGCGCGCGAGCGGTGCCAAGAAAAATAGGCGTGACGCTTATTGATATAACCTATTGGCTATAGATAAGATGGTAATGGATAAAAAATAGGCGGTATCATTGAGCTGTGTATCCCTATTAGGCTATAAAGTAAGCTGTTAAATTGTGAGCGAGTGCGGTATGGATGTAGAAAAAGTTGCCGGCTACTTTATTGCGGTGGTTGAGGCAGGCGGTATTAAAGCGGCCGCGTTGCAGTTAGGGATCAGCCAACCTTCATTGACGGCACAGATCCAAAAGCTGGAGCAACGTCTCGCGTGTCAGCTATTGGTCCGCCATCCTCGTGGCGTCAGTATGACAGCCGCGGGAGAGCTTTATTATCAGCATGCCACCGCACAGCATGCCGCGCGGCAACGGCTTCATGCCCAGCTTCATGCATTGCAAGCGCGTGAAGCGGGACAAATAAAGCTTGGCACTGGGGAGGCGTGGTGGCCTTTGTTTGTTAAACCGGCAGTGCTTGAGTATCAAGCAGAGCGCCAGTGTGCGGTCCACATCGAATTTGGCAATCGCTTAGCACTGATGGCATCGCTGCTCAGTGGTGATGTGGATGTGTTTATCGGTCATGAAATTGACGATCTGGTTGCCAGCCAGCAAGTTCGCTTTATGCCCTTGTTTCAGGACGCGGAAAGCTACTATGTGGCTGATAACCATCCGCTACTCGCAAACACATCGACTCGCATCGACCCTCAGCGCCTGAGTGATTGGCCGTTGATGCGTGTCACGCCTGATCATGCCCGGCATGCGCATTTGCTGGCGAACCCCATCAGCCCAACGACGCACGTTAACCAAGTGGTGTTTGATGTTGATGCCCTCATTCCCGGTATCGACTTATTACACGACACTCAGGCGGTGATGCCCTATACCAGCAAAGCCGACACATACCTTGCTAGTCAGGGCGTGAGCGTGTTGACAACCCAGCCCAACAAAACGGGTAATGTTGGTTTATATACCCTGCGTAATGCGCGGCATGAGAAAGTCGAGGCGCTAGTCCAGCAACTGTGTGAGGCTGCGCAGCAGATAAACACCTCACCATGTCATACCAGTTAGGGTGAAGCTTATTGAACGAGAAAGTGCTAGACTAGGCCGCCTTTGTCGCACACTGTCTGTGTCGTGCTGGCTGCGAATGTAGGGATTAGCTAGCCGATTCAGCGTGTTCCAGTGGTGACATCGATGAAATCAATAGGTAGCGCCAATTACCAATTTGGCCTTAGCGCTGCTAATTTGTGGCGCAAATCACATGCAGTACCTTTATTATCAAAGGAAAGATGATGGTAATTCCAGAAAACAGCAGTATTGTTATTTTTGGTGCATCTGGCGATCTGACCTTCCGTAAGCTGATCCCAGCCCTGTACCACTTGTATGCGAACAAACAGCTGCCTGCGTCTTTCGCGATTCTTGGCGCAAGCCGCACCTTCTACAGTGACGAATCATTTCGCGATAAACTACGTCACTCCATGCAAGAGCTTGAAGAGACCGATCCTGCCACGCTCGACGCCTTTATGGCGCATGTGCACTATCAATCATTTAATATCTCTGACACCAACGAGTACGGTGCGCTGACAAGCCGCTTGGATGAGCTCTCTGACCAATACGGTTTTACACAGCGCAATACGCTTTTCTATCTCGCGACACCGCCAAAGTTGTATAACTTTATTCCTGCTTGCCTGGCAGCGCATGGCTTGAATGATGAAAGTAACGGTTGGAAGCGTTTGGTGGTCGAAAAGCCATTTGGTTACGATCTTGCCTCCGCGCGCCAGCTCGATAAAGACATTCATGCTTACTTTGCCGAGCACCAGATCTATCGCATTGACCATTACTTGGGCAAAGAAACGGTACAAAACCTGCTGGTTTTCCGTTTTTCTAATGCGATGTTTGAGCCGCTTTGGAACCGTAACTTTATCGATTATGTAGAGATCACCGGTGCTGAAAACCTTGGAGTGGAGGGTCGCGGTGGTTACTACGACCAATCGGGCGCAGTCCGTGATATGTTCCAAAACCATTTGCTGCAAGTGCTGTCGCTGGTGGCGATGGAGCCGCCCGCTCAAATCAATGCAGACGCGATGCGTGATGAAGTATTCAAAGCGTTGCAGTCACTCGAACCGCTCTCTGAAGACGACTTGCACAATAATTTGGTACTGGGTCAGTACACCGAATCTCACGTGGGCGGTAAGCCGCTGCCTAGTTACCGTGATGAGCCCGGAGTGGCGGAAGACTCGCGCACTGAGACTTATGTTGGCCTGAAGATGTTTATCAACAACTGGCGTTGGAATGGGGTGCCGTTTTATGTGCGCACCGGTAAACGCTTGCCAACTCGCGTGACTGAAGTGGTGATCCACTTTAAACAGACTCCGCACCCAGTGTTCGGTAAAAATGCGCCCGAAAACCGTTTGGTCATCCGCATTCAGCCGGATGAAGGCATTCAAATGAGCTTTGGCCTTAAAGAGCCGGGCGCAGGCTTTAACGCCAAAGCAGTCAACATGGACTTCCACTATACCTCACTGGAAGAAACCCAGATGCTGACGGCTTACGAGCGCTTGTTACTGGATGCCCTTAAAGGCGATGCCACCTTGTTTGCGCGTAGTGACGCGGTCGAAGCTTGCTGGCAGTTTGTTGAGCCTATTCTGCAGTACAAAGAAAATGACAAAGCCTTGTTTGGCTATGCCTGCGGAACATGGGGACCGAAAGAAGCAGATCAGTTGCTTGAGCGTGATGGTCATGCTTGGCGCTTTCCCTGCAAAAACCTGACTGACACGGAATACTGCGAATTATGATAAATGCTCGAATTTTTGATGATGCCGACGCGGTGGTCAATCATTTAGCGGACACGATGCAAGCCCTCAGTGAGCAAGATCGTGCCGTACACATTTCGCTTTCTGGCGGCAGCACGCCCAAAATGCTGTTTAAGCGTTTAGCCAGTGACGACTATGCCAATGCGATTCAGTGGCAAAACCTGCATTTTTGGTGGGGCGATGAGCGCTGTGTAGCACCGGATGACGCTGAGAGTAACTTTGGTGAAGCCAATAAGCTGCTGTTTAGCCACATTCGCATTCCGGAAGAGAACATTCACCGTATTCGTGGTGAAGACGACCCGGACGTGGAAGCGGCGCGCTTTAGTGCGGAAATGCAAGCCTTGATCCCAAGCGAAAACGGCACACCTGTGTTTGATTGGATCTTGCTGGGCGTCGGTGGCGATGGGCATACGGCCTCGCTGTTCCCGCACGATCCTCAGTATGACAATACCGCGCTCGCGCTGGTGGCCTCGCATCCTGAATCGGGTCAAAAGCGTGTATCAAAAACCGCCCGTGTGCTGCGCGCGGCGAAGAAAATCAGTTATCTGGTGTTGGGTGAAGGTAAGCAAGCGATCGTGCATGAGATCGCCACACACGAGCCCACTCAACTGCCATATCCTGCCGCCAATATCCGCAGTGCCAAAGGCACCACGGAATGGGTACTCGATGCCGCGGCAGCAAAAAAATTACCAGAACAGAATTAATGGAGAGCACGATGAAAGGTGATATCGGCGTAATTGGTTTGGCGGTCATGGGCCAAAACCTGATCCTTAACATGAACGACAACGGTTTTAAAGTCGTGGCACATAACCGTACCGCGGCCAAAGTCGATGAATTTCTGGAAGGCCCAGCGAAGGGCACCAACATTGTTGGCGCTTACTCGTTAGAAGAGTTGGTTGAGAAGCTCGAAAAGCCGCGCAAAGTGATGCTGATGGTTCGCGCAGGCGCCGTCGTGGATACCTTTATCGACAAACTGACGCCACTGCTTGACGAAGGCGACATCATTATTGATGGCGGTAATACCAACTACCCAGATACCAACCGTCGCGTGGCAGCACTGCGTGAAAAAGGCATTCACTTTATCGGTGCCGGTGTCTCTGGCGGTGAAGAAGGTGCCCGTTTTGGACCGTCTATCATGCCGGGTGGCTCTGAAGAAGCATGGCCAGCTGTTAAACCTATCTTCCAAGGTATCGCCGCGAAAACCGACGCCGGCGAACCATGCTGTGATTGGGTTGGACGTGATGGCGCCGGCCACTTTGTGAAAATGGTGCACAATGGTATCGAGTATGGCGACATGCAGCTGATCACCGAAGCGTACCAGTTCATGAAAGACGGTCTTGGCATGAGCCATGACGAGATGCAGCAGGTGTTTACCGATTGGAACAAAACCGAGCTGGATAGCTACCTAGTAGAGATCACCTCGGATATCTTGGGCTATAAAGACCAAGATGGTGAGCCACTGGTTGAGAAAATTCTCGACACTGCAGGCCAAAAAGGCACCGGTAAATGGACCGGCATCAACGCGCTGGATCTTGGCATTCCGCTCACTTTGATTTCTGAATCCGTGTTCTCACGTTGCCTGTCGGCACTTAAAGATCAGCGGGTCGCGGCAGAGAAGCTGTTTGAAAAACATATTCAACCGGTTGATGGTGATAAAGCCGAATGGGTTGACGCGCTGCGTCAAGCGTTGCTGGCGTCAAAAATTATCTCTTACGCGCAAGGCTTTATGCTGATGCGTGAAGCGTCTAATGAGAATGGCTGGGACCTCAACTACGGTAATGTTGCACTGATGTGGCGCGGTGGCTGTATTATCCGCTCAGCCTTCTTGGGTAATATCCGTGATGCGTTTGATAAGGATCCTAACTTGGCCTTCTTGGGCTCAGATGCGTACTTTAAAGGGATCTTGGATAACTGCTTGGCAGCATGGCGTAAAGTGGCGGCAAAATCGATGGAAACCGGTATCCCAATGCCATGTACCACATCGGCGCTGACCTTCTTGGATGGCTACACCACGGCACGCTTGCCCGCGAACTTGCTGCAAGCACAGCGTGACTACTTTGGCGCGCACACCTATGAGCGTCTTGATCAGCCGCGCGGTGAGTTCTTCCACACCAACTGGACAGGCACCGGCGGTAACACCGCCTCGACCACGTACGACGTGTAACGTACGACGTGTAACGTGACAGACTAAGTCACTGCCTGTCGCAATAACTAGAAAAGGGATGCCTCGGCATCCCTTTTTGTTGGCTTAAGCAATAAACTCACTTAGCATAAGCGAAAAAGGAGATCCTATGCCGCGTCCTAAAATGCCCCGCCGTATCTGCGGGACACCCCATACCAACTGTTTTAAACCCAACGCCATTCCACTCAGTGAGCTAGAGACAGTGACCATTGGTTTGGATGAGTTCGAAGCCATGCGTCTTGTTGATCATCAGGGTATGCAGCAACTGCAAGCGGCGGAAGTCATGGGCGTATCTCGTCAAACGTTAGCCAACCTAGTCAAACGCGCCCGCGCCAAAACCACCGCCTGCCTCGTAGAAGGCAAAGCCTTGGTGTTTGAGTCAGAAGAGTCGTGTTAGGTTAGCCATCTACAAAAACAAGATCTGTGCTGCGTGTGACTCACCAAGGTGCTTTTATGGTTTACTAAACTGTAATTTCACGTCAATGATTGCCGTGAAAATAGGTATTTTTAAACCAATACTTCCATTTAGTTATTGTCATTCATCATGCGGCTTAGCAAGGATGCGCGCGTGTTCGAAAAAGCATTCTGTCGCGCGACGTTGCAGCTTGACGCGAATACTCGCGATGTCTTGACGCAACTTTCCTCATTTTTCTCTCACAGAATAGTTTGCATATGCCACAAATCAAGCGTATTTTTGGCATATGCTATTTACATAAAGAGAGAACGGAAGATGACAATTGCTATTGCGATGAATCAAGACTGCCCTGCGGGACACTTTATGAAGGCCGAGCACTTTGCGCTGTTTGACGACGATGGCCAAGCACTCGTTCAGTTCGCCAACCCACGTGTAACAGAAGGTTGCGGTGCCAAAAACGCCTTGATAGCGATGCTGAAAGCTAACCAAGTAACACGTGTGGTGACTCGTCATATTGGCGAGCATGCGTTAGCGGGATTACTTGATGCTGGCTTACATGTTTATCAGTTAACTAATGGTCGCCTAAATCCCACCCAGTGGTTGTCGCCTGCGTACTGGCAACCGCTTACGGATGCCAGTCAAGGACGGCCGGCGTTGCAGCGAATGAAGCAGCAAAAACCACAACAACAGAACGCCGCTTGTCACTCAGAGCGCGGGAAAGGTTGTGGCGCGCAAGGCCGCAGTTCAGGTCATCAACATCGAGGGTGTGGTAAGGGGCAAGGTAAAGGCGGCCGCGTTCGTGGACAGGGTTGTGGTTGCCATGAATAAGCAGCCTGTTATCCCGCCGGTTTCCCATCATCAGTGTGTGGCTTGCAGTGACAACGGGCTGTTTAATCTTAGATTTTACCAAGACGATGAAACTGCAGTGAGCGCAAAAGTATGGTTAGAAAGCACTTGGCAGGGGTATCAAGATCAGCTACACGGTGGGGTGATTGCCACGCTTTTAGATGCAGCATTCACCCATTGTACCTTCTTGTTTGCCCCGCAAAGTGTGACAGGGTCACTTAATATTCGCTATCACCATCCAGTGCCCGTTGCCGTTGAGGCGGAGGTACGAGCATGGTGTGTGAAAGCCAAACATGGAATGAGTCAGTTGGAGGCAACGCTCACCGTTGCGGGCACTGTGTGTGCCAGTGCAACGGCAAGCTTTATGCGAATGCGTGCGTCAAAAACTAGCTAACGGCGCGGCGCAGGCGATCATGCACGGCAAGCCACGCTTCACCATGAGGAGGCTGGGCGAGCCAGATCTCATCGACGCCGAGTTGGTCGGCTTGGGCAAGTTGGTGATATAACGCTTGCCCGTAGCGTGCAGCGTCATCTGGCATGGCAATACAGACCAGATCATCCCGTGCTGGGGCATCGCCAAAGTGAAGCAAGGCCGCTCGTTTTTCAGGATGGGGCGCAGGGAGATCAGACAAGTCTGCCGCCACCATCTGTAACCGGGTGTTGGGTTGGTAATGGCTTCCCACATTGCCGGGCACCACGGTGTCGTGCTGCTCAGGGGCGTCGACTGTTTCACCCAGCACGGCGCTCAGCTCGCTGGCGGTGATTGGACCGGCGCGAAGTACGCGGAATGGACGCTTAGTAAGATCGACAATGGTCGACTCCAGCCCATGTTGGCAAGGGCCGCCATCAATCACCGCAGCGATCTTTCCGCCTAAACCATGCATCACTTGCTCCGCCGTGGTGGGGCTGAGCTTTTTATACGGGTTCGCAGACGGGGCGGCAACAGCAAGCTGATGGGTGGCGAGCAAGTCTAACAACACAGGTTGCGCGGGTACGCGAAGCCCAATGGTATCCAATCCACCCGTGACCACTGGTGAAATATGCTCGGCACGTGGCAACAGCAGTGTCATCGGCCCTGGCCAGAAGGCATTCGCCAGCTTATATGCTTCATCCGGGATTTGCGTTGCCCACTCGGTAATCGATGCGACGTCACCGAGATGCACAATCAAAGGGTGGTTCGCGGGTCGACCCTTGGCGGTAAAAATACCCGCGACGGCGTCTGGATTGCTGGCATCCGCTGCCAAACCGTACACGGTTTCTGTGGGCACCGCGACTTGTTCGCCGGCTTTTAGCAGTTCGGCGGCTTGTGTTAGGTCCGTTGAACACTGCGCTGAGAGAAGTTGCGTTTTCAACGACATGCTCCGTTTTATTTTGCTACGTTCAGGTGATACCACTGACCCGAGCGATCGCGTTGCCATACTGCACCTTGCGCATCAATTTGCATCAAGTACAGCCAGCCGTGATTCGCCAGCGCGGCTATATCGTCATGGCGTGCAAGTATACTATCAATTGCCTCCCGAGGGGCAGCGATAAATACGCTTAATCGCACTGGCTGGTGGCGATATCGACGGCCATCGTGCACGGATTGATGCGATAAGCCAATTCGTAAGTCGCCACCATTCCCTTCAAACACCCCAATGTGCCCACCCACGATGTTGTGGAGCAGCTTGTTGCCGCTGCCGAATTTTTCCGGTGCGGTGACAGAAGCAAAGTACTGCAGATTGATCCAATTGGTCACCACCATGGGCGCGGTGAGTATGGTTTCAAGCTGGCTAAAGTCACGGTCTTTGTGCATGTCGTAGTCGTGTAAAAAGCTGCGACCTTGCAAATTAATCTGTCGAGACAGGGTGCGCGGGCCTACGATTAACGCCGCGTTGTCACACAGTCCCCACTCAGGACGCATTTGCGCCCAGTCTTTGGCCCGTGTACCAAAGAAGCGTTTGAGTTTGGATGGCTGGGTAGGCGCCTGATCAAACTGGTTGGCGCGGGTAGCACGTGCTTGCTCGCTTGCGTTGACCAGCCAAGTTTGCCACTCGGTATGCTCGGGAGCGTGAAAGACATCCAGTGCGTCGGTGGTAGTGTTGTGCATGGCGGCATAAAAACGGGTACTGGCGGGAATCGTTACGCCTTGCTGTGCCATGGCATCGCGCACGTCGGCATCGTTCAGAAGCTGTGCGAGTACACGAACATTCACTTCACCGGTTTGTCCGCCGCAGGCACCACAGTCAAGCCCTGCTGCATGAGGGTTGTTACAGGTTTCACTGCCATGACCCACCAACAAGACGGCATCGGCCAGTTGATCAGCAATGCCCATTGCCCGCAAGATACCAGCGCCTAGCTCCGCCTTTTCTGCTGCGGTTAACGGTGTATTGTCACGGGTGAGCGCCCAATCACTGTCAGCATGGCTGAGTCGATTTAACGGGTTCTCGGTACCAGAAATGCGCAATGCGCGTTTTAGCAAGCTCACTAGCTTTAACATGCCACCGGCTTCGACCATGCCTAAGTTGGCGGCGGGCGCATCAAGACTGCGTTGCCAGCCGAGCTTGGTCATTCGCAACCAGCGTTCGGGGGTAGCATGGGTTTGTGAGGCGGTGACCGCTGGCGCCAGTAAACCGGGCAGTTGTGGGCGATGAATATGGCTATCAGTGGGCTGATAGGCAATCGGCAAGCCAAAAAAGCCAGCAAAGCCAAGGGTTTGAATTCGTTCGGATTGCGCTTCTAATGCGCGACGCATTGGCTCAGAGCGCACATCGATACAAAATACAGCCTGAAGCGTGGGGGAGGTGTCGAGCGTGTCGACACTGGCCTGCGCAGATAGGGCATGTGCCCAAGGGCGCTGCTGACTGATTTCCAGCGCTTGTTGCCAAATCCACAGGGGCGCGAGCTGTTGTTGTGCTTGGTGATACCAATGGCGGACATTCACCGCTTGATGGTGCATGGACTGACGAATGCTTGCCCACGCTGCGTCACGATGTTTAGCAAGCCAGCGTGCCAGCACTGTATCCCACGCGAGTAAAATCGCGAATAGGCCCATGCCATGATCTTGTTGTTCACTGTCACTGAGCTGTTGCTGCCAATCTAACCAAGCCTGCCAGCTTGCCCAACCCGATAAACCGTGCATGAGCGCGTGGCAATAGGCCAAGTTACCGTCTTGGTCGTGAAGAGTCGGTTGCCAAAAGTCGGCCGCTTCAGCGATCAATGCATCGATTTGGGTGGGTAGTGCGGCGAAATCGGCAAGCAAATCCACGCCAGTGAGGGTTTTAATGCCTTTATCTTGGCTCACCACATCCAACCAGCATTGATAAAGGTGCTCACCGCCTTGGCCTTGAGCATCAAAGCGCTGTGGGTATTGGTGATAGAGCGCGAGAAACTGGCTCACTTGCTGCTGAATTTCTTGCTGCCACGATAAGCCTTCTTGTGCTTCTCGAGTGCGGTCACACAACTCAGCTAATGGCTTCCAACGCGGGAGGTCACTGCTATGGCTACGCAGCGCACGCAGACAATCACTGACCGTCAATGCGCTGTCAGAGGTTGAAATGGCCTCGGCAAGATGTGCCTCACTAATGGGCGATTGCCAATGCGACAGATAGTACGCCGACGGCATTAGCGGACAGTGGCCACTTAACACCGCTTGTTCGGCAAAGACTTGCTCAATGGGGGTAAAGCGTTGCGGCCACCATGGATTCACTGCAATCATTTGATCCAACGGCCAGCTTGGCGCAATCGCGGCGACCGCTTGCTGGGTGGCATCGCGAAAATCGCTCACATTGAGGGACTCTGGGAGTGCAGATACGTTGGGCGTTTTCGCAATCATTAACGCGTCTCCTTATGCGGTTGCCATTGGGTCGTTTGTAGTTGGATTAAAGAAGCACTCGGCCACCATTTGAGTGTTAGGCGCGTCGCCCACTCATCAAGATAAGCCCCGGCGTTCAGCCAGATAAATAGGCGGTTGACCCACGCTTTGTGAGGCCAGTACTGGACCGCCATTGATAGAGCAAACAGCGCGATAAACAGCACTAGCGCAAAGGCATCGGCAAACAAATAGGTGGCATTTCCACCCGCGACAAACACAATCAAGCTATGTTTAATGGCGGCGTAAAGCCCAAGCAGGCCAAGGGCAAACATGCTACTGAGCAGCACGCGTGTCGGGCGAGCAGCGCCTGGGCGGGTAAAGGCCGGTAATAGCAGCATGGTCATCGCCATCCACAGCAACCAACCGGCGGCCAAACTATTTAAAATATCAACACCCAGATGCACGGCGACAATCAAACCGGCGGCGGTGGTCATCGCGGCAAGCCAATGGCAGCGAAGCGGAACTGAGGCGTCAGCCAGTTGGGTGGCGAGCCAATGATTCACGCCATTGCCGCTGTTGAGGAAAGAAAACGCCTTGTAGAAAGAGTGCGCCAGCAAGTGCAGCAGTGCCAACTCGTAAAGACCTAGGGCGATTTCGACTAACATCAGACCCATTTGTGCGACGGTCGACCACGCCAGTTTTACCTTAATGCTCACGCGTGTCAGGCTCACCAGTCCCGCCACCAGCGTACTGATACCTGCGATAACCAGCAGGGCAAGGCTGGCACTGGGGCTTGCCGCGAGCACTGGCGCGAATAGCATCAATAAGATCCCGCCAAGATTCACAATGCCAGCATGCAACAAGGCAGAGACAGGTGTGGGCGCTTCCACCACTTGAATGAGCCAGCCGTGCAAGGGTAGTTGAGCGCACTTGATAATCGCCACGCCCACCAACATAAAGGCGGCGATGCTTACAGTCAGCGTATGAGGTTGCTGGCTGACTTGAAACATCAATTGGTCAATCTGCGCGGTTTGGTAGTGGAAAAACAACAGTAAAAATGCGCCACCGAGTAGCAATTCGCTAAAGCGGGCGAGCAGCATTTTTTTGTGTGCCGCGAGTTGGGCGCGAGGCCGATGCGGATAGAAAAGAATTAAGCGACCCAATGAGAGGCTAACCGCCACCCAGGCGAGCCAAAACAGCAACAGGTGATTGCTGACTAAAACCAACAAGACTGCCGACAAGGTGAGCAGTAAAGAGGAAAGAAAACGGTGTTTGTCGGCTTCACCTGCAAACGCAGTGGCACTGTATCGCCAGATAACTCCGCCAAGAAGAGCAACCAGTGCGAGCAGCACCAGTTTGAGCGGGGTGACGAGAAATAGGGATAACATGACTTACCTCACAGCAATAGTTATGAGATACATTGTGAAAACTTACTACAGTTAAGTAAAATACATAATAAATTATTTTTCATTCTGTTTTAGAGAACGATGAGCCGACTCAACTACCATCATTTATATTATTTCTGGCAGGTGGCGCGTCACGGGAACCTGACCCAGACCGCCCGTCAGCTGCATATTTCGCAGTCGGCGCTGTCGTCGCAAATCAAGCAGCTTGAACAGGCGATGCAGGTGCAATTGTTTGAGCGCCAAGGTCGTACGTTGACGTTGACCGAAAGTGGCTATCAAGCGATGAACTATGCCGAAGAGATATTCCGCCAAGGGGAAGAGCTCGAGCAGTTGCTATCCAGCGGCGGGGCCCTGTCCAGTGCCACGATTCGCATTGGCACCTTATCCACCATGTCGCGGAATTTTATCGAGCAGTTTATTCAGCCATTGGTTAATCAACGAGAGTGCCGCTACGTGTTGCAGTCGATGGATCAAACCGGCTTGCTCCATGCGCTGTCTGATCACCAGTTAGATTTGGCGCTAACCAATATTGCGGTGCGGGGTACCAATAAACAGATTTGGCAGTATCAGCAATTGGCTCGCCAGCCGGTCGCTGTGATTGGTTGGCCGGGTAAAGCTTTGTCGCCGACCTTAGACGCCAGCTACCAGCATCAAGCGTGGGTGTTACCTTATGGCGATAACCCGATTCGCTCAGGGTTTGATGCCATCTCTGCCCAGTATCAACTCAAGCCTTACATCATGGCTGAAGCCAATGATATGGCGATGCTGCGCCTATTAACCCGAGACAATGACGCGTTGGCGGTGATGCCCGAGGTGGTGGTTCGCGATGAGCTAGATAGCGGCATGCTCACCCGCTATGCTTTACTGCCGAGTGTGTATGAGCCGTTTTATGCGGTATCGATCAAACGTCAGTGGGTGCATCCGCAACTTAGCTCGCTGCTAGAAGCGTTTAGATCTTCGCCGCTCGCGCATGGCGACGACCTTCGCGACGGCAACGGTCAGAGCAATACCTAACCTCGTCCCAACAGCGCGCCCACTTTTTACGCCATGTAAACGGCCTTTCGCACGTCAAACATACCTTACTGGGAAGATGTGGCTTTTTATGCGCCATCTTGGTTGTCTCCAGTAGACTGAGTGGCAGGTGAACGTGATTTTTGACTGCGCTTGTCCGCGTTCTCAGAGCTATTTGTTCGCTCAGGGCTGTTTGTTGGCTCAGGGCTGCTTGGACGCACATGGGTGGCGAGGATCCGTGCTTTCTCGATACGAACGGCGTCTTGTTGACGAAACGACCATAAAATATCTCGCGCACGTTTGCCGGTTTGTTCGATATCGACAATGGGTTTCGGGTAGTCTTCGCCAAGCACCACGCCGTACATCATCGCTTCCATGTCGGTCATTTGCCATGGGGTGTGGATCAAACTGTCGGGCAAGGGAGAAAGCTCGGGTAACCATTCACGAATAAATGCCCCCTCGGGATCTTGCTCCTGCGATTGTTTCACTGGGTTATAAATACGCAAGGTATTGGCGCCTGTCACACCAGCTTGCATTTGAAATTGGGGGTAATGAATACCGGGCTCAAAATCGAGAAATAACTGCGCGAGGTGATGCACACCGCGGCGCCAATCAATCAATAAATGGTGGGTTAAAAAGCTGACCAGCATCGCCCGCATCCGAAAGTTGATATAGCCAGTGACGTGTAGGCAACGCATACAAGCATCGACGAGCGGATAACCGGTATTACCTTGTTGCCATGCGCGCAGGTGCGCATCGCTCTGCGGACCATTTGCGTACTCAAAATGTAAGTAGCCTCGATTGACGGGCCGATGCTCCATGTGGTGCTCGCTTTCAAATTTCTGCATAAAATGACAGTGCCAATGCAAACGCGACACCATAGCTACCAGCGCTCGCCGCCAGCCTTTTTTCTGCCAATGGAGGAGGGTGATTTGATACATCTCGCGCAAGCTGATGTTACCCCATGCAAGATAGGGTGACAGTCGGGTACAGCTTTTGCGGCTGGCGAGCGGTTTAGAGATGTGGCGTTGATAGCGTTGTCCGCGCTCGCGGAAAAAAGATTGCAAGGTTTTATACCCCCAACTCGGCCCGCCGGGTTGAAAGCGTGGCGCGGGAGAGTCCCACCTGTGGTGATCGAGCGCGGGTAGCGTGAGTGATGCGTTTAGCCAGCGCGCTTGTTGCCAATCAGGATCGGCAAGGGGAGCGCGCATCACCTTTTGCCATTCAGTGTCCCAATCAACCCGATTTTTAGCGCCGCGGATCACCGCCCCAGTGGGGGATTCATGCCACGGGATCTGATGGCTCTCCAGCCATTTTGCCACCGCTTTATCACGAGAAAATGTCGCGTCGACGCCAATTTCTTGATGGCTGTACACCGCGCCAATGGCCTGTTGCCGGTGGATGGCGTCGAATACTGAGAGCGCCTCTCCTTGGCAAATGGTGACGTGACCGCCCAGTGGTGCGAGCTGTTGATTAAGATCGCACAGCGATTGCCAGACAAATCGCCAATGGCGTTCACTATGGTGCGGATCGTTAAGCAGCAGTGGTTCAAACAGGTACAGGATCACCAAGGGGCGCCCCGCTGCAATGGCGGCTTGTAATGGGGCATGATCCCGCAGGCGTAAATCGCGTTTTAGCCACACAAGGCTGATGGGCGCGGACATAGGGCTCTCGACAGTCGCAACAACAATTTATATTTATCCATGGGCGATACGAGGCTGAATGACGCTTGGATCCCTGAGAGGGACTTGGTTGAGGTCTAATTTCTCTCATTAACAAGCGCTAAGCACACAAAGCGAAATCAAAATGGTTTGCATTTGCCTTTTAAGCATCGGAAAATTAGCGCTCTTAGAGATAACGGGCAAGTGCTACGCGCTTGTGTTTGCAATAGTAGGATCGAGATATGTTAGAGGCAAAGGACGTTGCGTTTGCCGTCAACGGAAAAGTGTTACTCGATAAGGTGAGCTTGTCGTTTACGCCCGGAAAAATCTGTGCGTTGGTCGGGCATAATGGCTCGGGTAAGTCGACGTTGATAAAGCTGTTAGCGCAGCAACAGGCAACCAGCAGCGGGCAGATCGCATTAGACCAAAAGCCCTTATCAAAATGGTCGGAAAAAGCCTTTGCGCGCGAGGTGGCGTATTTGCCACAGCATTTACCGGCAACCGATAACTTAACTGGGTATGAGTTGGTCAGTTTTGGTCGCTATCCTTGGCATGGCTTGCTGGGGCGGTTGACCAAAGCCGATCACCAAGCGATTAACGAGGCAATGGCGCTCACTGGCACCCAAGATTATGCCGATCGCTTGGTCGATACCTTATCGGGGGGCGAGCGCCAACGGTTGTGGATTGCGATGCTGCTGGCACAGCAAACGCGTTACTTACTGCTCGATGAGCCGCTATCTGCACTGGATGTCGCCCACCAAGTCGAAGTGATGACCTTGGTGCGCAAACTCAGTCGAGAGTTGGATAAGTCCATCATTATCGTGGTGCACGACATTAATATGGCGGCACGTTTTTGTGATGAAATTGTCGCGCTGCACAGCGGACAAGTCCTGACTCAAGGCGCGGTCAGCGATGTGTTTCAAGAGTCGGCCCTCAAATCGATTTATGGCATTGAAATGCCGATTGCCGATCATACCGCCGGCTATGCGGTTGCTATGCCGGGGGAGTTATCGCCGGTATGATCAAGTCCTCTTTTTTGACGCTTGTGGTCTGGCTGACCGCGGCCATGATGCCAGCGAGCGTCAGCGCATCGCCTCGTATTCTTTCGCTGGATTGGACCCAAACTGAAACCTTGTTGGCCTTAGGGGTAACGCCCGTCGCGGTCGCGCAAAAGGCGGATTACAATTCGTGGGTGAAAGCCCCGCCCATTCCAGAAAAAACCGTCGATATTGGGCTTCGCACCCAGCCCAACATGGAGCGTTTGGCCGAGCTTCACCCCGATAAAATTCTGATCTCGCCCATTTTTAAGGCGATGAAGCCCAAGTTAAGTACCATTGCGCCGGTCAGTTCAATTCCTCTGTATGAAAGCGGCCTAAGCTGGGCGTCGCTCAAAACTGTGACGCGGCAAATTGCGCGCGAGGCTAACCGTCCGGAGGCCGGTGAAACCTTGATTGCCAATGCGAAACAGCAATTGGCGAGCTTGCGCGATACCATTCCCGGCGAACAGCCACCGCTGTTGATGATCCAGTTTCTGGATGCCAATCATGTGCGGGTGTTTGGGACGAACAGCTTGTATCACGCCGCTATCAGTGAATTGGGGCTCAGCAACGCGTGGCAAAATACCACCAACAGTTGGGGGTTTAGCATGGTCTCCACCCGCGAGCTGCTTGACCTTGATGCGCAACTAGTGATTGTGCGCCCGCTCCCCGCGGGCGTCGAGCAAACCCTTCAGACTAATATGTTTTGGCAATATTTGGTTAAACATACGGGGCATACGCCATTGATGATTGATCCGGTATGGAGCTTTGGCGCGATTCCGTCGGCGTTACGTTTTGCCCGCCTTGTGACCGCAGCATTGATCGAGCAAGGAGGGCAGTCATGAAACTGAACCTATTATGGGTGCCCTTGGCGTTATTGGCGGCACTGTTAAGCCTCGCAACAACTCAGTTGGGGCAGTGGAATGTGAATGCATCCATGCTCTGGCAGTCGCTGTGGTCGCTGGATGACAGTGCGTCGATTGGCGTTGTGATGCATTTAACCTGGTGGCCGCGCTTGGTCACCGCATTGCTGGCGGGGGCGTGTTTGGGGCTGGCCGGTACCTTGATGCAACAGGTATTGCGTAACCCCTTGGCCTCGCCCTCGACGCTGGGGGTGGCGAATGGTGCCAGCTTGGCGCTGATGCTAGCTACGCTTTATGCCCCTCCTTGGCTACTGACTTGGTCGAGCGCGATGGTGGCGATGTCTGGCGGGGTGCTGACCATGCTGGTGGTGTTTGCGCTAGCATGGCGACGCGGCCTATCGCCCACCGTAGTGGTGATCGCGGGGTTGATTTTAAACCTTTACTGCGGCGCGCTCAGCACCGTGCTGCTGCTGATGAATCAAGAAGCGCTACATGGCATGATGGTGTGGGGCGCGGGCTCGATGGTGCAAACCGACTGGCACAGTGTGCAAGCCTTACTGCCGCGTATTGGATTGGCGGTCGTGTTGATCCTTGCCTTATTAAAGCCGCTCAACGTCCTGAGCCTTTCAGATGAAGGAGCAAAAAGCTTAGGCGTATCACTGGCTAAAATCCGTGTGATTGCACTGGGACTATCGGTACTTCTGACCGCGTGGGTGGTCAGCTTAATTGGCGTGATTGGCTTTGTCGGTCTCGCCGCGCCCGCGATTGCGCGCTTATGTGGCGCTCGCAAGCTCATCACCCGATTGAGCCTAGCGATGATTTTAGGCGCCTTGATGTTGGCAGCCACCGATTTGGCTGTCCAGCTGTTACCCGGCCGCCGGGCAATGATGGTGCCCACGGGCGCCGCCACGGCAGCGTTAGGTGCGCCGCTATTATTGTGGCTGTTGCCACGGGTATCGCTGGGCAATCGTCAACGCCAACAGATGCAATCGGGATCGCCCGCACCGCGTCAGGATTGGCCACTAGGCCGAACGTTGATGTTACTTGTGTTGGGTGTGGTGATTTTTGCCACTGTATCGCGTCAAAGTGAGGGCTGGCAGTGGCTGGCGCTCAGCGGCGATTGGTCCTTGTTGGAATGGCGCTTGCCACGCTTGCTGGCCGCGGCATTGGCGGGTGGTGTGCTTGCTGTTGCGGGTGCCGTGCTTCAGCGTTTGAGTGCTAACCCGATGGCGAGCCCTGAAGTGATGGGGATCAGTGCCGGTACGGCGCTGGGACTGATTGTCACCATTTTTGCTGGCATGGGCGCATCTATGCTGAGCTTATATGTCGGCGGCTTAATCGGTGCAGGGGCAACCTTGGCGTTGATTGTGCTGCTTAATCGCAAAACCGGCTTCCAGCCAGAAAAGGTGTTGCTCACTGGCGTTGCCATAGCCGCACTGATGCAAGCGGTACAAAGTTTTTTGATGGCGGGTGGCGACCCTCGCGCATATCAAGTGCTCGCGTGGATTTCAGGCTCAACCTACTATGTGACTGACAGTACGGTGACCACACTGGCCTTGGTTGCCGCGGTGCTGGTGGCGCTGGGATTAATGTGCCAGCGGTGGCTCGATATTTTGCCGCTCGGTGGCGAAACTGCTCAATCACTGGGGGTTAAGGTAGGGCGTGCCCGCATGCTGTTGCTGGCCCTCGTCGCGGTCATGACCGTCAGTGCCACCTTGGTGGTGGGGCCACTCAGCTTTGTCGGCTTGATGGCGCCACACATTGCGCGCAGTTGGGGAGCGAAAAATGCTCGGGCGCATATGATCACCGCCGGATTGATTGGCATGGGATTGATGCTGTTTGCCGATTGGCTCGGACGACAATGGTTGTATCCGCAAGAAATGCCAGCAGGGATCATTGCCTCCTTGATTGGCGGACTCTACCTAATGGTTGTGCTACGTAAGCTATAGTTTTAACACACGGTGATCGACAGGATCGCCTCATCCCTAACTAAAGAGATGCAGTTTGCATCTCTTTTTGTTTGAGGAGCCAAGAGAATGAACAGTGATTCCATGCAGCGTGTGGCGGTTGTCGGCGTAGGTGGCGCGATTGGTGAAGCTTTTTGCCGCGCGTTGCTCGACAAGCCATCCATTCAGCAAGTCTTCGCTCTAGGGCGTCACCCCGCGCCACTTGCTGATGTAAGTGAAAAGGTGGTGCCTGTGGCGGTGAACATTCGCGATGACGCATCAATACAAGCAGCGGCCGAGCAGATCGACGACAATAGTTTAGATGCCGTGATCATTGCCTCGGGAATGTTGCATGACGATGCGGTCAGCCCAGAAAAGCGGCTCGCGGCGTGCAGCAGTGAGGCCATGCATCAGCTCTTTGACGTCAACGCCGTCGCGCCGCTGCTATTGAGCAAACACCTCGCGCCCAAATTGAAACGCAACGCCGAGGCGAAGCTTGCCATCTTGTCGGCGCGCGTGGGCAGTATCAGTGATAACCGTGCGGGCGGTTGGTACGCCTATCGCGCAAGTAAAGCGGCGGTGAACATGTTGATCAAGTGCATGAGTATTGAGCTTGGCCGCCAAGACAAATCATTAACCGTGGTTGGCCTGCATCCGGGGACCGTCGATAGTCGTTTATCCGCGCCATTCCAAGCCAATGTTAAGCCCGGTAAATTATTCAGCCCGGCTCAATCGGCTGGCTATTTGTTGTCGGTGTTGGATGGCCTCGACAGTCGTCACACCGGCCGATTGTTTGCGTGGGACGGGGAAGAAATTGCCCCGTAGGTTGGGGCATTGTTGCGTTATTTCCAATGCAATGGCTGCTCGAGGGTCGACAAAGGCTTTTCCGTGCCAAGCCCTATCATTTCATCGTATGCTGTGTCAGTGACTAGCACGTATTGCGCGGCATTAACCCATTCAAAATCATCTTTTACCGCCAGCAAACTGCGAGATAAATAGGGCTTATCGCCGTGGTAAATCAGCTTCTGCTCTACCGTATCGCCGTGACGCAAAAACGCAATGGCTTGATATAACATGCCATCAATGCCACGGATCTGAATCTTGTCAATGTTGTCGCAATTTATCAGTTCGCTCAGTTGTAAATTCATCACTCGTCCTTGCAGTCAGGTCTTTTCAAGATACTACGAGCCATGCAAGCACGCGGATCCCTCGGGGGTGAAGCATTGGCTAAAGCAGCAGCCTTTTGGATGTGTAATGTAAAATAAATGTTACGCAAAGGTAAAATTAAAACCGCAGTGAAGAGATGATTTTCTCTGCAAAGTCGACGTAATCTGTGAGTAACGGAGACATTGCGTAAGGCTAAGGGCCGCTGTTTACGCGCGATTTTTACGCCAGACAACGACACAAGGCGGTGAACGTGAAACAGAGTAAATACGAATCCAAACCCGTTGATGAGCTGGGTCGTGTAGCCTGGTCGGCACAAGAAAACGATGTATGGCGCCAGCTAGTTACGCGGCAGCTTGCATGTATCAAAGATAAAGCGTGTCAGGAATATCTCGACGGGTTGCGAATGCTGGATTTGCCGCATGACACGGTACCACAGATCCCAGATGTGAATGCCGTGTTAATGCGAGAAACAGGTTGGCAAGTGGCTCCTGTGCCTGCATTGATCGATTTTGACCATTTCTTCGCCTTGCTGGCGGATAAGAAATTCCCAGCGGCGACGTTTTTGCGCACCAAAGACGATTTCGATTACTTGCAAGAGCCGGATTACTTTCACGAGATTTTTGGTCACTGTGCGATGCTGACTCACCCAGCGTTTGCGGAGTTTACCCATATGTACGGCCAGCTCGGTAAGCAAGCCACGCCCAAAGAGCGCGTTTATCTTGCACGCTTATATTGGTTTACGGTCGAGTTTGGTTTGCTCAGTGACTCGCAAGGCAACCGTAGTATTTATGGTGGCGGGATCTTGTCTTCGCCAGCGGAGACCGAGTACGCCTTTAATAGCGACAAAGCGGTGCGTAAGCCTTTAGAAGTGATAGATGTCATGCGCACGCCATACCGGATTGACATCATGCAACCCATTTACTTTACCATTGAGTCGATTGACGATTTATTTGCCATCAGTCAACGTGATTTGATTGCTGATGTGCATCAAGCGATGGAACTGGGCCTTCATGCGCCTTTATTCCCGCCCAAACCGAAAAAGACAGAACAGCAAAAGGAAACGCAACATGTCTGAACTAACTGAGTTGAAATGTGAAGCCTGTAATATTGATGCCCCTTTGGTCAGCGATGAGGAAATGCCAGCGCTGCTTAAAGATATTCCGCAGTGGCGCAAAGTAACACGAGACGGAATTGATCAGCTCGAACGTGAGTTCACCTTCCGCAACTTTAAGTTGGCGTGGGCATTTGCCAACCAAGTGGCTGAGCTGGCTGAGCAAGAAGGACACCATCCCGCTATCTTACTGGAGTGGGGTAAAGTGACCGTGACGTGGTGGTCGCATAAGATTAAAGGCCTGCACAAAAATGATTTTATTTGTGCGGCGAAAACCGACGGCATTGCTCCTGAGTAAACCAGAAAAACGCCCCGAGTTTGAGCTCGGGGCGGATCTGTGTCGATAATCTTCTGTCTATCCCAGCCACGCAAGTATCAACCCTGCGCCGCTAATGCCTTTCATTATCATCTCTCGGCATCTTCTTCGTAGAATAAGATAAATTTAAAAAGTGACGCTGTCACGTCTTCGTATTGTTCTTACTCTTCTTCGTCACTTGTGTCTTTTTGCTTAACGGCAAAATACTGCGCGAGAATTTCTTCAGTGAGCTCACCTTTCTCCTCAAGGGCTTTGAGTTTTGCCACAATCGCTTTTTGTTCGTCGAGTGATGGCAAGGTGTCCGGCTCATGCTCGGGCGCGTCATCGGCAAGTTGATTCAAAACATCCATAAATATACCTCGTGATATGCTTAGCGCAGAGCCTAGCAAAAATCGTGATTTTGCCCAAGCAAAAGACGAGCACGTCCCAAGTAGTTGGACTTAACACACTCAGTTATATTAAAAAAAGGCGCCATAAGTCATACCTTTGGTCTACGTTTGTAGTGAGGGATTGTTTTAAGGAGAGTGAGTTGTGAGTGAAATTTTTTTTTCGTGCCAGCCCATCTTTGACGAAGCGCAGAACCAATGGGGCAATGAGCTTCTGTTTAGGGAAGGTCAAGAAAACAAGTTTCCTTCAATTGATGAAGATACGGCGACATCGCGCATTCTCAGCGCCAATTTTCTATCAGGGAAAGAACTCGATGATAGCTTGCGATACGTGGTGAGCTTTTCGGAGGCGGCACTGCTTGATGAGATCCCCTTTTCTATTCCAGTAAAATCTTTGGTGATCTGTGTCACTGCAAAGTGCAATGCGACGCCAATGCTAGTGAAGCAACTGGAGTCTTACCGGAAAGCAGGCTTTACCATTTTAGGAGAGAGTGATGTCTTCTCGAGCCGCTGGCAAAGGCATCTGGACTTATTCGATGTGGTGCGGGTCAGTATGGCAACAGAAAGCTTGAACGAATGGACCGCAGCGATTTCGGACTATGCCCAGACGCGTTTTATGGCAAGTAAAGTGGAGAGCAACGAAGAGTTTGTTTTGGCTAAACAGCTTGGGTTTAGCTTGTTTCAAGGATACTTTTTCGAACAACCTCAAATTAAAAGTCATAGCGATGTGGCACCCTCAGTAATCAGTTTACTGGATGCGTGTATCGTGATTAATCGCAGCCCTCATGATATCGATGAAATCACAGAGGTTATCTCTCGCGATGTCTCGTTGCTCTACAAAGTCGTCACAAGCGCCAATATCTTAGCGAAGTCAAAAAAGAAAGCGATCACTAATCCCAAACAAGCGGTGGTGTACTTGGGGTTAGAGTCATTGCGGCGGCTGATTTCTCTGCTGATTATGTCTAACATGAATCACCAAGAATGCTCACACTTGCAGAATGCGGCCATTCTTCGGGCCATTTTTATGCAGCAAGCAGGCCCATTGATGAACGACTTGGACCCTGATGAAGCTTTCTTGGTGGGCGCTTTTTCACTCCTAGACGCGATGTTAGGTGTTCCAATGGAGGATGTCGTAGAGCAACTTGCCCTAAACCAACAGGCAAAACAAGCATTACTATCACGTGCAGGTCCTTATGGTGACCTTTTGGAACTATGTAAACATATTGAGCATGCGAATTGGGATTGGGTTGGGTCACTGTGTGAAAAAATGTCGCTAAGAGAGCGTGCGGTTTTAAAAGCGTTTGATAAAGCCCGATACCAAACCCAAATCCTGGCGGCGACAATGCAGGTGTGATCATGATGAATAAAGTAGGTATGCGGCTCGCTGTCATTTTAATTGTATTAGCAACCTTACTGTTGGGTGTGTTTGGTTATTACAATTATCATGTTGCTAAAGGTCGGCTTGAGTCTGATATGAACCAAGACATTAATTCTATCACTCAACGCCTAAAGCAACGAATTCCTACTTTGATGTGGAATTATGATTTTAATAATGTTCAAAATGACTTAGACAGTGAAATGGGCTCTCGTTATGTCCACCGTCTTGAGCTGACGGATACCAATGAGCAATTTCGTTATGTGACTGACTCTAAAGGCATGCGGTCAAGTGATGAGCTAAAAGAAATCAACGTTCCCTTGGTTTATGATCAGGGAGAGCAACCTGTGGATGTAGGTCGACTGATCATTTATCAAGACAGTCGCTATATCGATAAAGAGCTTAACACAGAAATACTTCGCACTGCGACGCAAATCATTCTACTGAACTTGTTGGTTGGTTTTTTTATTTGGAAATACGCTAAGCAAATTAATCGAGCAGAACAAAGCCGTGCGTATTTAAATACGGTGATTCACAGTTACACTGATGCATTATTAGTGCTCGGTGATAAACACAGTATTATTACCATTAATGATTCGGCTAAGAAACTATTCGAGTTAGAATCTGTGCCCGATGAAGCGATCAGCCTATCGACGATTATCTCTCGCGTAAGCCCTAATTCGCGCGGCTATTTTTCACAAGCGCTTTATGGCCTCGGTGGACAGTTACAGCGGTCGTACGAGATAGATACGGATCAAGGTGTCCGTATTGTGCAGGTCAAATCAACCCCCATTAAAGATGAAGATCCTAGAGCGCTGAACGTAGCGATTATTCGCGATATCACAGAACAACACCTGGATAAACAGAAGGTATCTAAAGGGGCCGAGCTTTTTTCTGCAATGAAAAGCTTACAAGATAAGTTTCTTATCAGGGAAGACTTTGGTAAGAGCTTTCAGGATGTCTTGCAGGTACTGCTAAGGATAGGCGAAAGTAATCATGGCATTATTGTTGAGGTAGGCCATAACGACGAAGAAGCAATAAAGAACAACTTGCCTTATAAAGTGCTGGCACAAACGCGATTGGTGAAAAATGAGTTTATTGGTGAAGAGTTTGTGCGAGGGCTCATTGAGGAAATTATCGAGACCAAGCAAAGCAAACGTAGTCTGCAAATGGCGAGTGTGGCGGGGAATAATCAGAAAATGATTATTAACGTCTACGGTACGCCCCTATATATGTCTAGCCAGATGGTAGGGGTGGTGTGCTTGTTTGACGAGTCGACCACTTATAATGAAGAGCTTCAGGGGTGGATCGAGCCGATACTATCAAGTTTGAGCGCTATGGTGCACTTTGTGCAGCAGAAGGCGCTTAATGACATGATTTCAAGGGAAATGGCACGGGCTAAAGAACAAGCCGAGCGAGCAAATGAATCGAAGACCAATTTCCTGGCGATGATGAGCCATGAGATCCGTACACCGATGAATGGCATTGTTGGCATGTCTAATCTTTTGATGGAGACCTCGCTCAATCAGCAGCAACGCTATTTTGTTGATACCTTACAGCACTCTTCGACTGCACTGTTGAATATCATTAACGATGTACTCGACTTAACCAAGATTGAAGCCGGCAAGATGACGCTCACCAAACAGTCATTAGATCTGGCGGAACTTGTTCACGAATCCTTAAGTATTTTTACCGCAAAAGCGGCGGAAAAACAGTTGCGCTTACATTGTTATATCGATCCTGATATGCCCTGTGACATTGAATTAGATGCCATACGTTATAAGCAGGTGATCATAAACTTGGTCGGCAACGCCGTTAAGTTTACAAAGCAGGGGCACATTGCCGTGCGCTTATTCCAACGGCAAGCAGGCGATGGTTCGGTCACATTGGTCATGGAAGTAGAAGATACAGGGATTGGGATCCCGGAAGACCGCCACGAAGCTATTTTTGAGAACTTTACGCAAGTCGATAATTCGTATTCACGTTCTTATCAAGGCACAGGACTGGGCTTGCCTGTCTGTCGTAAGCTTTTACGCCTAATGGATGGTGATATCTCTATCCGCAGTCGAGAAAACCAAGGCACGACTTTCACTGCAGAAGTACCCGTGACGGTGGCGAATACTGACTCGACATTGATGTCAAGCTACGAGCCTGACGAGAGCATGACAGATAGCAAGGTTTACCTCGTGTCTGAAGACGCCATTTTGATAGAAATACTATCGACCTATTTAGAGCGTCTAAAGTTGGATTTAATCAACTATTCGGATGGCAGTGAGATAGCTTTTGATAACTCGAACCAATCAGTGTTGATGATCGATCAGGACAAAATGCAAAGCTGTCAGCGTTTGATCAGTCAAGCACATAAATCGATTGCTATCAGCCATGATGGCCATCATGACACTGGCATGGCGACGCTGACCTGTCCGATTTATCACGTTGAATTGTATCGTGTATTGAACGAGGATGAGAATGCATTGACAGAGCCTGAGCCCGTGGCTGGGCAGTATGATGATATTCAATTCAATCTCAACGTTCTAGTGGCCGAAGATCACTTGGTTAACCAAGAATTGATTGACATTATTTTGTCCAAACTGGGCTGTCAGCGTGCGCTTGCCGTCAATGGTAAAGAAGCGTTAGAACTTCACAAGTCTTCGCCATTCGACATCATTTTAATGGATTGTCAGATGCCAGAAATGGATGGTTTTGAGGCGACACGAGAGATCCGAAAATTCGACAAAACCACGCCCATTTTGGCTGTGACAGCTAACGCGCTCTCAGGCGATGCAGAGCGTTGTGTGGAGGCGGGAATGAATGGGCATCTCGCTAAGCCATTCAGTAAAGATCAGCTCATTGAATTGTTGCTCCTATATGCGAATCCAGATGCGGTCAGTTATGGTGATAAGCATACTGACGAAGAGGAAACAAGGTTGGATGATTTGGCCAGTGAGCACTTTACAGATGCATCCATAGATACAAACTCCTTACCAGAACCAGAACCAGAACCAGAACCAGAACCAGAACCAGAACCAGAGCAGTCATCCGGAGGGAGCACAATGAGCGATACCTCACCCCCAATTGATATCCAGCATGTCAAAGACCAGATCGGTGATAGCATGGACTTGGTAAAAATGCTGCTTGATAAGTACGTAAAAAACCAAACGAATGATTTAGAGGCGTTGAAGGCCGCGTTTGCAGAGCAAGATATCGGCAAGATCAAAAAGCTTGCCCACAAAATGAAGGGGGCAGCGGCAATGATTGGAGCCAAAGAGCTATTACAAACATGTCTTGAGTTGGAGAAATCACCGTATGATGAGTTGGAGGCGCTACACCCCTACCTCCAGCCGATAGAGGATCAGACAACACGCGTGATTCAACAGGCAGAGCATCTATCTGAAACATCTTGATACATTATTCGGCACTGGTTAGCATAGCGGTTAGCGCGGAATAAGATAAAAACAATGACCCATCAAAGACCTAGGGCCTGGCAAACGCTGTCGGAACCTGGGTTTTATTGTAAGGAAAAGCTGATGATAAAGCGTTTTGTATTGAGCGGTTGCCTCGCTCTCGCCCTAGCTGGCTGTGGTGAACCCCAGGTGTCAGCACCGTCTGAAACACCGCCTCGACCCGCCAAGTTACTGACCGTAGTCACCAATGAAGATGGGCTTGCCCGCCAGTTTCCAGCTCAAGTTGAAGCGGATGATAAAGCTTTACTCTCATTCCGAGTGTCAGGGGTGATTGAGTCAATGCCGGTCAAAGCAGGTATGGATGTCGCGAAAGGGCAAGTGCTGGCGGCGTTAGACAGCCAGCAGTATCAGCTGCAATTAGATAAGGCGCGTGCGCAATATCAGCTTGCTCAGGTACAATTTAATCGTGCCGAACGCCTGCATAACGATAAAGTAATTTCCGAACAAAGGTTTGATGAAGCCCGCTCGGCACTCAGTGAAGCGGCGGCTGGCCTAGAGCAAGCGCAAACTAATGTGAATTATACGCAACTAAAAGCGCCGTATGCGGGAACTGTCTCACTCCGAATGAAAGAGCGTAATGAATTCGCTCAAGCGCAAGCGCCAGTGTTACACATTCAATCTAAAGATATTATTAATGTCAGTTTCCAATTACCAGAGCGCTACTTTCACTATTTTGCTCAGCATGTTGACACACTCGTGCCGAAGGTGTCATTTGATACCCATCCATCGCGACAGTTTCCTGCACAGTTTAAAGAAATCGACACAGAGGCGGATCCCAAAACCGCCTCTTACCATGTCACGGTGAGTTTAAATCGGCCTGATGCCATCAATGTATTGCCAGGCATGGCAGCAAAAGTGCATGCCACTATTCCTACCGAGTCACAAACGCAAATACCGGACTCTGCTTTGCTCGACGCAAATGGTGAGAAAGCCGTGTGGCGTGTCAGTCGACAAGGAACCGTTAAGTTGACCCCAGTAACCTTGCGTGAAGGAAAGGTTGTTTCAGGCCTTGAAAATGGCGATGTCATTGTCGCAACTGGCGTCAGTGCGCTTAAAGAAGGTGACCGTGTGAAAGCATGGGTGAAGGAGAGAGGACTATGAGAGCGATAAAAGCCATGTTTGGTCTGCTCGCAGTTAATGCGCTGTTTGGATGCGAGCCCGCAACTGATGCTCAACCGGCGCCTTTGCCTGTGGTAACCACATTTACGGTGAGCCAACAGCAACTGAATGAACGAATCTCTTTTCCCGCGGTGGCAGCGGCGGCTGATAAAGCGACACTCGCTTTTCGCGTGCCAGGTGAGATCCAAGCCATTAATGTCAAAGCGGGCGATCGCGTGACGCAGGGACAGGTATTGGCACGTTTGGAGCCTACGGATTACCGCTTAGCGGTAGAGAATGCCAGTGCACGTTTTGATGTAGCCGATTCGCAGTATCGGCGCTCAGCCCCCTTGGTAGAGAAAGGCATGCTTGCCCAGTCGCAATTTGATGAGTTAAAAGCGCAGCGCGAAATAGCGCAAGCGGAATTGGCACTGGCCAAGCTTCGTTTATCTTATGTTGCGCTCAGAGCGCCAGCTGACGGGGTGATATCTAAGCTGAATGTTGAGCCATTTGAAACCATTGCGCCAGGACAAGGGATCATGAATATTCATGACGCCTCGCGTGCTGATATTCGTGTGCAAGTGCCGGATGTGTTATTCACCCAAAACACGGGCGCGAGTGCAGAAGAAGTGCAAGATCGGCTACAACCGAAAGTCTTAACTCAGCAAGGACAGTCTTACCCAGCCACGATTGATGAATATACGGCAGAGCCGGATCCGAGCAGTGGTGCTTTTGTAGTGACGCTAACCATGCCCATGCCCATGCCAAAGGAGCAGTTTATTTTAGATGGCATGCCCGTACAGGTCAGTATTGCGAGGGAAGGGTTACAACTGACACGCACCGGACTTTCCGTGCCCATCGAAGCGGTGTTTAACCAAGACGGGGATCCACTGGATCGAGACCACAGTTATGTATGGATTTATGACAGCGCCACACAAACCGTGGCGAAACAGCAGGTAACGATGGGGCGCATTCATGGTCAGCGGCTAGAAATAACCCAGGGTGTGTCTAAAGGAGATCGTATCGTGGTGGGAGGAACCAATCACCTGTCTGAGGGGCAAAAAGTGACGCTGGCATCGAAAGAGGAAAATGCATCATGAAGCAGGGTGTAGCGGGATATTTTATTCAAAATAAAGTGATTAGCTGGATGATCACGTTGATTTTCCTGATTGGTGGCACCCTTGCATTTTTGGGGTTAGGGCGGTTGGAAGACCCTGCTTTCACCATCAAAGATGCGATGGTGGTGACCAGTTATCCAGGTGCCACCCCCCAACAGGTGGAAGAAGAAGTCACTTATCCGCTGGAGAAAGCGGTTCAGCAGCTGACCTATGTGGATGAAGTGCGTTCGATCTCCAGTCGTGGCCTGTCCCAAATCACGGTCAAAATGAAACCCAAATACCGCGCCGATGATTTACCACAAATTTGGGATGAGTTGCGACGAAAAGTCCATGATGCGCGTGGGTCGCTTCCTCCCGGTGTCAATCCGCCACAGGTGAAAGATGATTTTGGTGATGTGTTTGGGATCATGCTAGCCGTCACTGGCGAAGGGTACGGCTACAGCGAACTGAAAGACTATGTTGACTTTTTGCGCCGCGAGCTTGAGCTTGTTGATGGCGTAGGCAAAGTGCAAGTCAGTGGCACGCAGCAAGAGCAAGTCTTCATTGAGGTCTCGATTCAACGGTTAAGTAGCTTAGGGATCTCACCGGACACCTTGTTTAATTTATTGGCGACGCAAAACCTCGTGAGTAACGCAGGGGCATTGCGTGTGGGTGATGAATATATTCGCATTCACCCAACTGGGGAGTTTTCCTCCGTGGATGAGTTGGGCAACTTGATCCTGACCGAAGCTGGGTCACAGGGGCTGATTTACTTACGTGACGTTGCCGAGGTAAAACGTGGATATCAAGAGGTACCGCAGCAGATTATTTCGTACAACGGCAAACAAGCGCTACAGGTAGGAATATCGTTTGCTGATGGTGTGAATGTGGTAGAGGTCGGCGACAGTGTGGATAAGCGTCTCGCGGCGTTGAACAGTGATCAGCCCGTGGGAATCAATGTCCATCATGTCTATAACCAACCCAATGAGGTCGATAGCTCAGTCAGCGGATTTGTCTCCAGTTTAGGCCAAGCGGTGGCGATTGTGATTATCGTGCTGCTCTTCTTTATGGGCCTGCGCTCAGGACTACTCATTGGTTTGGTGTTATTGCTGACGGTACTGGGTACGTTTGTATTCATGTACTACTTCGAGATTAACCTGCAACGCGTCTCTCTCGGGGCGTTGGTCATTGCCCTAGGGATGTTGGTGGATAATGCCATCGTGGTCGTCGAAGGGATACTAGTGGGCTTAAAGCGAGGACGAACCCGTCTACAGGCGGCTCACGATATTGTGACGCAAACCAAGTGGCCTTTGCTGGGTGCGACAGTGATCGCGGTAACGGCGTTTGCCCCGATTGGCTTGTCAGAGGATGCAACGGGCGAATACTGCGGCACCTTATTTACAGTGTTATTAATCTCCTTACTGTTAAGTTGGTTTACCGCTATCACGTTAACGCCTTTCTTTGCCAGCGTGTTCTTCAAAGAAACACCGCTTGAAGAAGGGGATGAGGGCAGTGATCCCTACAACGGGATTCTGTTTGTGGTGTATAAACGTTTTCTTACCGCCTGCATGCATCACGCCTATATCACCTTGTTGGTGATGGTAGTGGCACTGGGGGCCAGTATTTATGGCTTTGGTCACCTCAAGCAGTCGTTTTTCCCTGACTCCACCACGCCCATGTTTATGGTCGACGTTTGGTTGCCAGAGGGCACCGATATTCGTGCCACACAAAGTACACTGGATGAGGTGTCGAGCTGGCTGAGTAAACAACAAGGCGTCAACTATGTCTCTACCAGTGCCGGACAAGGTTCGCAACGTTTTATGTTGACCTATTCACCGGAGAAAACATACGCCGCTTATGGCGAGCTGATCGTCCGCGTTGACCAATACGAACATGTTAAACCCACTATGGGCATGGTGCGTGAGCATGTTCGTAGCCAGTATCCAGATGCGCAGCTTAAACTGAAGCCTATTTCCTTAGGGCCTGCGACTGGCTCGAAAATTGAAGCGCGTATTTTTGGTTCAGATCCCACCAAGTTACGCGCGATTGCTAAACAAGTAGAAGCGCGATTGCATCAGGATCCTGATGCGGTAAATATTCGCCATGATTGGCGTAATCGCACCAAAGTCCTTGAGCCGGCGTTTAATGAAAGTCAGGCACGGCGCTATGGCATCACCAAAAAAGATGTCGACGAGTTGCTGACAATGACATTCAGCGGCAAACGGATTGGTGTTTATCGGGATGGGACCAACCTTATGCCGATTGTTGCTCGATTGCCCGATGAGGAGCGCGTGAATATCAATACCTTAGAAGGGATGAAAATATGGAGCCCGGTATTGAAAGACTACATTCCTTTGCAGCAAGTCATTCTCGATTACGACATGCGTTGGGAAGATCCGATTATCATGCGCAAAAACCGCAAAAGAATGCTCACCGTGTTGGCCGACCCCGATCCGTTACGGGAAACCACCGCGGCGACCTTACTAAGCCGCGTGCGCACTGATATTGAGTCAATTCCTCTGCCTGAAGGTTACAGCATTGAATGGGGCGGGGAGTACGAGTCTTCCAAAGAGGCGAAAGAGGGCTTATTTAGCATTATGCCACTTGGTTATTTGTTTATGTTCTTGGTCACGATATTGCTGTTTAATTCCGTGAAAGAGTCATTGATCATTTGGCTGACGGTTCCCTTGGCGGTGGTTGGGGTCACCACAGGATTGCTGTTGTTGGATACCCCGTTTGGTTTTATGGCGCTCTTGGGCTTTTTAAGTTTGAGTGGAATGCTGCTCAAAAACGGTATTGTATTGATCGATCAGATCAATATCGAAGTGGCCAGTGGTAAACAGCGCTATCAAGCCGTCGTCGATGCGGCGGTGAGCCGGGTACGCCCAGTGTGCATGACGGCCATTACCACTATCTTAGGGATGCTTCCTTTATTGCCGGATGTTTTCTTCCGGCCGATGGCGGTGACGATTATGTTTGGGCTCGGGTTTGCCACCGTGCTGACGTTGATTGTGGTGCCTGTGCTATATCGTATCTTCTACCAAATTCGCTATCACCCTGAATAATCCCACCTTAAGCACCGTTTTGACGGTGCTTTTTTGTTTCAACCTTAAGACAAAAGCGCCTGTGTATAACTTGAATTTCATCCACAAAAACGGTTGATAACTCGGTGAATTTCACCGCAATCTCGCGATTTTATCGGCGTTGTGTAAAGTCAATAATATAAGGGAGAATTCAGAACCAAAGTCACAATGATGCTAGGTATTATGTAACTGGTTGATTATATTGTAGTGATAACCAAGCCAGTCTATTGACGAGACAGACTGGCTGAAGGCGTGACAAACAATAAAAAGAGACAAGTGCGGTGATGGGGGATTATTCGCCGATTTTTTTGACCGATAGCGTCAATTCAAAGGTCGCCATAGGCTCATCCCCGTGTAAGCTTGGGCATGTGGCCACAATGGTGACAGGCTGATTAACGCGATGACCCGTTTCGATTGATTCACTGATCATCTGGTTAATCTTGTCTCCATCAAGACACGTAAACACCACGTCATCCTCTGGTCGTTTATGAAAATCAGCGTTGACGGATTTAAACGCTAAGCTAATTTTAACCCCGCGTTGCTCGGCCATGGCCATGGCAAGAAAGCCACCTGCGACATCAGCGCCAACTGCCAACGCGCCGAAATACATACTGTTGAGGTGGTTTTTGGTACGTCGCCCCAGCGGGATTCGCATCGTGACATGCTTATCGTCGATGGAGAGGATCTTGGGCCGACACCAACCGATCATGGGTACTTTTAAAAAGCCAAACAACGACAAATGTTGATTAGCGCGTGCTAACGGAGACGAGAACATAGACACTCCTTGTTATCTGGTCGTACCTGTTACGCTACCTTGGTGTTCAATTTGCCGTCAACATCTTGTTAACAAAGTTGTGGCCTAGTGCTTTATTTTTCAGAGGTTAGACGCCCATTGTCGGGATCAACCCATTAAATAGGGCACGGAGAATAATGGCGCAGGTTTTGGTGTCTGTGATTTGTCCATTTGCAACGAGCGCCTGTAACTGGGAAGGGCTCACCCAATAAGGCGCAATAAACTCATCGTCATCTAATTGCGTTTGGGTGGGAGTGAGCGCTTGGGCAATATAAAAATACTGCACTTCATCGCAAAACCCGGGCACAGGGTGAGCGATGCCGAGAAAATGCCAGCGAGTCGCCACATAACCGGCCTCTTCTCCTAACTCTCTTTTGGCGGCTTCTAGCGGTGGCTCCTTCGCTTCCAGTGTGCCCGCAGGCGCTTCGATAATCCATTGATTGATGGCAGGACGAAATTGTTTGAGCAGCAGTATATTGCCATCTTCTGACAGAGGTAATATCACGGCGGCACCAGGGTGGCGTATGACGTGGTGTACGTGGTGCAGACCATCAGGTGTCTGTGTATGGGTTTCCACCAAGCTGAGCTTTTTCCACTGGTAGCGTAGTGTGTCATTCATGTTAGCGTGGCTCTCCATTCGTGGCGTAATCAATATTTTTGGTGCGGTGTTTTTTGCTAAAGTATGATAGCATTCGCCGCCTTAATTGGCGTGTGCACGCCTTTTGCTTTTGATTGACCTTTGGAGTGATACCTTGCAATTTGACGATCTGGGACTCGATAGACGCTTACTATCGCTTATTGCCCACCGTGGATTTGAACAGCCAACAGACATTCAACGTCAAGCCATCCCCGTTGTCATGGCAGGCAAAGACTTACTGGCCTCTTCAAAAACAGGATCGGGGAAAACGCTGGCGTTTTTGTTGCCAGCTATGCAGCGTGTGTTGCGTTCTAAGCCCCTCAGTCGTCGCGATCCGCGTGTCTTGATCTTGGCGCCGACCCGTGAGCTAGCAAAACAGGTGTATGGTCAGCTGCGTATGTTGACCAGCGGCACCAGCCACAAACCGGCCTTGGTACTCGGTGGCGAGAATTTTAACGAGCAAGCGAAGGTGTTTCGCCAGTCGCCAACCTTTGTGGTCGCGACGCCAGGTCGATTAGCTGATCATCTTGAACAACGCCACTTGTCTTTGTCGGGATTGGAAATGCTGATTTTGGACGAAGCGGATCGTATGCTTGACCTGGGCTTTAAAGCGCAGCTCGACGCGGTTAACCAACATGCGGATCACCGTTTAAGGCAGACACTGATGTTTTCTGCCACTTTGGATCATCAGCAAGTGACAGACATCGCCGCGGGGATGCTCAAGTCTCCTAAACGTATTGCCGTAGGGGAAATTGAAGCGCTACATAGCGATATTGAGCAACATTTTGTGCTGAGTGATCACCTCGACCATAAACATGCGCTGCTTGAGGAACTGGTACAAGCTAATGCGCATAAGCAAGTCATGATTTTTACCGCGACACGCGCTGACACAGAGCGTTTAGCTGAACGTTTTTCTCAGGCTGGCTACCAAGCGATTGCACTCAGTGGTGAATTGAACCAAGCCACACGCAGCCGGATCATGAACGAGTTTGAGCGTGGATTTCATGAGGTTTTGGTGACCACGGACGTGGCATCGCGAGGTTTGGATTTAATGAATGTGTCTTTGGTGATCAACTTTGATATGCCAAAGCATGCGGAAGAATACATTCATCGAGTAGGGCGTACCGGTCGTGCTGGGCAGCAAGGATTGGCTTACTCACTGGTAGGGCCTAAAGATTGGCGTAGTTTTAAAAATATCGAAGGTTTTTTACAGCAAAAACTCGACTTTACTAAGATTGAAGGCTTTGAAGGAAAGTTCAAAGGCTTTAAAGAGAAAAAAGCTGAAAAAGCAAAACCTTCAAGATCAGCTAAACCCAAAAAAGCACCCGTTAAGAACAAGAAAAAGGCGCCAAAAAAGCGAGATAGAAGCTTTTATACCAATGTGCCGGTTGGTGATGCGCCTTTGGTAAAAAAGAAGTCTAAACCTGAGTCTTAATCGAGCTGTAATGGCTGAGCGTGTTGGCGCTGACCATTAAACACTGACGCTTCCGCTATGCCAAATGGTGTAGCGGAACCTCTCGACTACGCAATATAACGATTGCTCTGCCACTTTACTGTTACTTTTAAGACATAGGCCGAGTATCAAACCTCTCTCCACGATTTATCTCTGTCTTTGCCTCAATATCGTGGCAACTTCCCTAGCTAAAGGCGTCATTGGTTAAATGTGATGTATCGCTAACAGTGAAAGCTGCGCTTTGTCGCACCACAAGGTGTTAAGTGATGAAACTTTATGCGTTCAACTGTCTAGTTGGCCAAAAAACTCACTTTTCTTTGCGTGAGATCGATTCTACGGCTGATTTTACAGTGATTTATCCGTAAACTACGTCCATCTGTTGGAAAGCGCTCATCCTTTGAACAACTTGAGCTGCTGGAAACGCGTATCACTCTGTCTATCATTTTTAAACTGGGAAAATTGCTGTGGAAACTGCACTGGTCGTTGCTTTTATCACTGCTGCGGCGTGGATTGTTCGCCGTGAACGTGCTGCACAATAATCTGCTGATTGAGCCCTTTTATACACACTCGTTTTATTCAGCAAAAATGAAAAGCCTTCTCCATGGAGAAGGCTTTTTTATGCTTACGTGTTTCGATGCTCGGCGTCAGTTGTCGTAATAGTCGCCGTCTGACACTTCATGAAAGTCTTCTACTTGGCTGGCGGCTTGGAAGTCAGCAGCAGGCTTGAGTTGACGTCGCCGTAACATCGTTACTTGCTCTTCCAAGCGATGAGCGGTTTCAATGTTGCCTTCTTGATAGGCTTCTTGGATTTTTCTTTCAAATTCATCAATACGTTGAGTCATCACCATCGTTATACCCTCCGACAGTTCCCACGCACAATCACAACGAGCATCGCTGTGGGAGTTGCACCACGCACTAAGACGCCCGCCTTGTAACAGCGATTACGTCCATACCTTAAACTTAGTTTAGATTGACAAGATAACCAGTGAGAGAGGTCACACTGGACGGTAACACAAGGGAGTGAGATGGTTACCGTTTGCTATTAATACAGGTATCTGACAGAAAAAATCAAGCGATTTTGTTCCAAGCCATTGGCACGCCACGTTGCGCCTAACGACAAGGTTTCAGTGGAGTGAAAGCGCCCGCCAATTTCCACTAAGCTGGTGGTGTCGTCTTGATCAAAAATGATAGAACCGACATACAAATTGGCCTCAATCGGTGGGGCTACCCAGCCGCGCAATCCGGCACCAATCACAGTGGCAAAATCACCGGTATCGTGCTTGTCGTCGTCTGGCCGCCGAAACCATGCACCTTCCAGCTCGCCATACACATCGACAAACTGGTTAATTGGGGCATGAAAGCCAACACCGCCCGAGGTATACCAGTCACCTTCGAATTGCGTATCCCCTTTAGCGACGAAGTGTGCGCCCTCCGTAAATGCAAAACGTCCCAACCCGCCAATTCCACTAGGATTTGCAAGGACGTTGACCTGAATATGGTTGTAATCAAAATTGGTCGCATGTGCAGCGGGTACGGACAGGGTCATGGCCAATAGTGCCGCTTTACTAAGGCGTGTGATCACAGCATTTACTCCATTTGCATTTAACATCAGTGTAATAGCTTCAACGCAGTCAGTGCAATAACTTAGCCGATCTTGCGCCCATATTTAAACCACAGCGCACATTGCGTCGCTAATTCACGAGGATTGATGTGTCAATATTTTGTTTGATTTAGGCTTTTGCTATTGCGTAAAAAAATATTTGCACAAAAGAATGTGGCAGGTTAGCGTAGGAGTCGAATAACGAAAACGTGGCAATCAGCTACGTGAGTCAGCGACACGCAAACACAGGATTAGCTCATGAGTGAACACCCAACCGATGACGTTAGAATTGACCAAATAAAAGAACTCCTTCCACCTATCGCTGTACTGGAAAAGTTTCCAGCGACCGACGCGGCGGAACACACCGTATTTAATGCACGTCAGGCGATCCATCAGATCTTAAACGACCAAGACGACCGTTTGGTTGTCGTTGTAGGGCCTTGTTCTATTCACGACCCTAATGCTGCGCGCGACTACGCCAAAAAACTTAAACAGCTGCGTGAGACATTAAGTGCCGATTTGGAAGTGGTGATGCGGGTTTATTTTGAAAAGCCGCGCACGACGGTTGGTTGGAAAGGCCTAATTAATGACCCGTATTTAGACAACAGTTTCAAAATTAATGATGGGCTGCGACTAGGGCGTAACTTACTGCTAGATATTGCGGATTCTGGTTTGCCTGCGGCGGGTGAATTTCTTGACATGATCACGCCACAGTATATGGCCGATTTAATTAGTTGGGGCGCGATTGGGGCACGGACTACAGAGTCTCAGGTGCATCGCGAACTTGCCTCTGGGCTATCATGTCCTGTTGGATTTAAAAATGGCACAGATGGGAATATCAAAATTGCCACGGATGCCATTCGCTCAGCGAGTTCACCGCACCAGTTTTTATCAGTGACCAAGTATGGACACTCTGCGATCGTCGCAACCGCAGGTAATGAGGATTGTCATCTGATTCTACGTGGAGGCAAAACGCCTAATTATTACGCGGGTGATGTCGATCAGATCTGTGGGGCGCTGGCTGATGCTGGGTTACGGCAAAAATTGATGATTGATTTGAGCCATGCCAATAGCAGCAAACAATATCAAAAGCAGAAAGACGTCAGCGAAGATGTGGCGGGGCAAATTGCAGCAGGCAACAAAGCCATCTTTGGTGTGATGATCGAGAGTCATCTCGTCGAAGGTCGCCAAGATTTAACGGACGGTCAGTCGCTTACCTATGGTCAAAGCATTACGGACGGTTGTATTGGTTGGGAAGATACGGAAAGAGTGCTCCATCAATTGGCGGCCTCTGTGCGTGCACGTCGTGAAAAGACGACGCCGCTCAGTGAATCCGCTTAATTGCGTCTGTTTAGTCACAAGAAGCCCCCAACCGGTGGGGGCGAATCACAGGGGTCAGTGCATGGCACTGGCCTTTCTTATTTTTGGAAAATAGCTTGAAACTCGCGTTTTAATCCAGGCTTTAAACGTGCTTGTTTCAGTTGCTTCGATAAATCTTTGACACAAGAGCTGAGCACATCATCAAGAATTTGCGCTTTGTAGTTGTCGCGCTCTTCATCAGACATATCACTTAAGTCAACCTTCTCGAGCTCGCTCAGCGCATCGATACCCGCATAGCTTTGACTTATGGCGACGAGTGCGTGAAATTGATCATAGTTGTCGAGAATGTTTTGCGCACTGGCAGGCAGTTTCTCCCACGCCTCTTTGACACTGGCACTGGACGCATCGTGTACCGAGGCGATCATCGTGTACATGGCTTCAGGGGCTTGTTCATAACGGATCACGCATTGTAGCTCAGGAGAAAAGCTATCAAAGCTGACGGGGGATTGATTAGAGTCGGACATTCACAGGCTTCCTTACGACTGTTTCGAGGAGGGTGGATGAGCTTTTTTGTCTTTGCTTGCTTTATCGTCTGATCTTGCTTGTTCCGCTAAGGGTACCACTGTGTCTGTTGATAGAGTGGCACGGTTCTCACCAGCAAGAAGCCCACCTTTTTCAATGGTCAGTTGCTCGGTATTCAGTACGCCTTTCATCTTTCCCTGCGAGAGAATATCGATAGCGTCTGCATCACATTGCCCCTCTACTAAGCCATTGATGGTGATATGCTTAGCGTTGATGGTACCGCGAAAGTGGCCAGATGCTGAGATAACAACGGCGTTAGCCTGGGTTATATTGCCTTCCCCAAATCCATCAATTTGAATATCGCCCTCAAGATCAATATCACCGACCACTTTACAGTTTCTGGCGACGATCGATAAGCCATGATTCGGGGTAGACTTTGAACTAAACAGACCCATGTCGTGCACTCCACATACATCATTTTGGTCAAGTATATCATTAGCTGTGCACAGATGGTGGCGCTCTGGTGTACAACCCGATGCGTAAGATGTGATCCTGCTACCAGTATTGGTGATCGTCGCCTCGGGTGGATTATTGCGCGGTTATCGGCGCAGTGATTGCTTGCACGACATTCAGTTGATATAACTCGATGAAATCGACTAAATGGGATCATCGCTATGTCAAGGACACTCTCACCGTATCAGCAACGTGTCATCGGTTGTTTACTTGAGAAAGAAGTCACCACCCCGGATCATTACCCGCTCACACTCAATGCGCTGACCACCGCCGTGAATCAAAAAAGCAACCGTGATCCTGTCTATGAGATGGCCGATTCAGAGGTATTAGATATCGTAGAGACCTTGATTGAGATGCGTCTGGTTAGCCCGCAAGAGGGCAGCGGTGGGCGTGTTGCCAAGTATCAACATCGTTTCTGTAATACACAATTTGGCGACCTAACCCTCAGTGAGCCACAGAAAGCGATCCTTTGTGTCATGTTATTGCGAGGCGCTCAGACGCCCGGGGAGTTGAGAACCCGTACACAGCGCCTCTATGCCTTTAATCGTGTCGAAGATGTCGAGCGCACATTGGCTGACATGATTACGTCAAACTGGGTAAAAAAATTGCCGCGTGAGGCTGGAAAGCGCGAGTCGCGCTATCAACACCTATTTACTGACGGCGTTAATATGCCGACGAACTCAGCACCGCAATTGGAACCAGAACCGACCACCGATGCCTCTTTGGTGACGCGAGTGAGTGCGTTGGAGCAAGAAGTGGCGGAACTCCGTCAGATGTTAGAGGCTGTTTTGGAGCGATAACACCTATGGATACGCCTTGGTTTGTTTATTTGATTCGAACGCGCCAAGGGCAGCTTTACTGTGGCGTAACAACGGATGTTAGCCGCCGGTTGATACAACATCGCCAGGGTAAAGGTGCACGTGCGCTACGAGGGAAAGGACCGCTGTCACTGGCGTGGCAATCGCAACCGATGGAAAAGCGAACGGCGATGCAGCGCGAATGGCAAATAAAGCAATGGCCGAAGCAGCGTAAGGAAGCGCTATGTGCACGCTTTTGTTGTGTGCGTGACAATGGTGTTGATTAATTAAATAAGCGAGTGATGGGTTGTGACTGCGTGAGGAGCGCAGTCAACTGATGGATATTCATTGAGGGGTAATAAAGGTGCCCCTGCGCATAGCGGCACCCCAGGTCAAACAAAAAGTCACGTTGATCTTCACGTTCCACACCTTCTGCGACCACTTTTAATTTCAGCAATTGCGCCATGTTAATGACGGCTTGGCAAATCACGATATCGTCTTTGCAGTGAGGCAGATCGGCTACAAAACTGCGATCGATTTTGACGGTGTCCACCGGGAAATGCTTAAGATAGGCCAGAGATGAGTATCCGGTGCCAAAATCGTCAATCGCCAAAGAAACACCTGCTGCCGCGAGCGTGTGTAAGGTATGTTGGTTTTGGCTAAGGTTCTCAATGAAAACTTGTTCTGTCAGTTCAATTTGCACACGTTCGGGCGGGACTTGATGGCGTTCAATGGCGCGTAGAATGGTATCAGCAAGGAAGCTGTCTTGGAATTCATGCCCAGAGATATTTATCGCGATAAATGGGGGGGCACAGTGCTGCGCCAGCAAGGTTGCATAGGTCTCTAATGCCTCATTGACCACCCAAGTGCCTAACTGCCGCATAAGCCCTGTGTCTTCTGCGGTGCGGACGATGGTATCAGGCGAAATCACCGCGCCCTCTGTATCTTGCCAGCGTACCAGGGCTTCAATCCCCGCAATGCTGTGATCTTTTAGATCGATTTGCGGCTGAAAATGTAAGCTCAACTCGTTACCTTGAATCGCTTTGCGGATGGCGTACTCGGTATCCTTTTTCTGATGCAGGTGGTCTCGCATTGCCATTTGAAACACCACGACTCTGTGATGAGAGAGTTGACGAGCGCGATGCGCCGCGGTGTCTGCGTGACGCAACAGTTCCTGAGCGGGCATGGAGGCATCGTAGCGATAACTAATGCCGACGGCACAGGTCACAATAATCTCCTCTGCGTCGTGGAAGAAGGGCTGCTCAATGGCTTTTCGGATCTGTTTCGCGTAAATCTCCGCTTTTAGCGGTGAAAGCTCGCTGCCGACAATCGCGAATTGGTCGTCGCTGATTTTGGCAATATAGTCATCGGTTTGCCTCACGCGTTGTAGACGTTGTGCCAATTCAACTAAAAGCTGGTCATGCACCGCTTGCCCGTACAAATCATTGATCTCTTTCAAATTATCAATGTCCACACAGATTAACGCCAGATCGTGGGGGTGCGCGTTAGATTCATGTACACGCTGCTGAATATAGCGAGTGAGGGCATGACGGTTGGGTAGGTACGTCAAGGCGTCGTGATTCGCGATAAAATGTAGCTGCTGCTCGACGTCTTTGCGTTGCTCAATTTCATTTTTTAAATAGTCAATCGTGGTCTGCGCCGCCCGGCGAGACATCAAATTCACCTCAGCCAAATACAACGCGACGCCCAATAAAAGAGCCACAAGCATGCCGGCGATATAAATCAGAATGGGTAATGAGATAAATTGACTGGCGCCTGGCTCTTGCCAAAGCGCAAGCTGCATAGCGGGTTGCGTGCCTGCTAAGGTTAAAGGTGCCGAACCAACCGCGGCAAACGGCGAGATGGTGTCACCAAGCAACACGGTGTCGTTTGCCCAGCGGGTCATGGTGAGGTGTTGATGTTTATTGAGATAGTCGGACGTAACCTCGCCAACAAGCGCGTCAAGATTAACGACTGCGCCAAGATAGTAACTTGGCGCGGCGCGGCTATGACTGTAAATCGGGTAAGCAATTCGCCAACGGGTGAGATCGGGCTGATCCGTTTCAAGCTGTCCCTCTGGCTCGCCCACTACGTCAAATGAAAAACGCGGCTTATTATGGCTGGTATCTGCGTGTGTTTGCCAACTTATTTCCTTTCGACTGTCCGCCCAAAACAATGATGAAATATAGGCACTGTCTTGTTGGGTTTGTTGCACCAAAGCTTGCCATGTCGAGAAGGTCGAGGGCACATCCAACTCGATGTTACTGGCTAATGAACTAAGCCGTGTGAGTTGGGTATTAATGCTGCGTTCGACGGCGCTGGTCAAGGCTTGAACTTCCACATTGAGAAGCTTTTCAGTGCGTTGCGCTTGTTGTGACTGGGCAGCCTGATACAACAAAAACGTCGCGACGAGCACACCAAAACAGACGAGCGCGATGAAAATGAACGCACGGCCACGAGGCTGTGCCGACCGCCTGGCAAGTGTGAGTGGATCCTCGTTGTGATCATTGAATGTTGATAAAGGCATAGGGCCTGCGCGTAAGGATTATGGTGACAACCAGATAGTTCCAGTGTAGTGCTAAGAATGGGGGATTGCGCGTATCAATACTGAGACAGTAGTCGGCCGCTTGCTGCCAACAAAATCTCGGCGTTAACCCAGTAACTGACGTGGATGCGACAGGGCACTTACTTGTACAAATAATTTTTTTTGTACAATTTTGATCTATCTTCTACTCTTAGTTGTACAACATATTATAAATGTACAACTCCGCAGCCAATGCTGCGCGGTCAGTGTAGAGGTGAGACATGTCATTCCCTGTAGGTGTTAGCGCCTGTGTTATTGGCGAAAAAGTACGATTTGACAGTGGTCATAAGCGTAGCCCATTTGTCACCAAAGAGTTGGCACCGTATGTCGACTTCGTGCCAGTGTGCCCTGAAGTCGGGATTGGACTCCCCGTGCCGCGCCCCGCTATTCGGTTAGTCGATAAAGGCGACCTATCAGTGAGGTTGGTAGAAACCAAAGATCAGCAAAAAGACTACACCGAGAAAATGATAGCGTTCAGTGAACAGAAAGCGGAAGAGCTCGCTCACAAAGCACTGCGTGGCTACATTGTCTGTGCCAAGTCACCGACCTGTGGCATGGAGCGGGTGAAAGTCTACCGCGAGAATGGTTACGCCTCAGATATTTCCGGGGTAGGGCTTTACACTCAGGCACTGATGGCGCGTATGCCATGGCTACCTGTTGAAGAAGACGGCCGGCTTAACGATCCTATCCTCAAAGAGAACTTTGTTTTTCGGCTATTTGCGCTTGATGATCTTTACCAGAGTGTCGAGCAAGGGGTGACCAAGAAAGCTCTTGTCGATTTCCACTCACGCTATAAGTTGGTGCTGATGGCGCACTCACCTGAAAAGTACCGTGAGCTTGGGCGATTTATGGCCAACATCGGCCATTATGACCTTGATCGTTTTTTTGAACAGTACCGCACCGCGTTTATGCAAGCCATCGCCATTCGTGCGACGCGTAAAAAACACACCAACGTGCTGATGCACCTGCAAGGCTATTTTAAAAACAACCTTGATAAAAGCCAAAAAGCTGAGTTAGCGAACCTTATTCATGCGTATCGTCAGGGCACCATGCCTTTACTGGCGCCGCTGACGTTGATTTCGCATCACCTACATAATCACCCTGATGCGTACTTAGCTAACCAAGCCTATCTCAAGCCTTATCCTGATGCGCTGAGGCTTCGCTATGGCCTTTAACACGACTCACACTCTGACCATCAGTCAGGTCGCGGATCAAACCGGGGTTAACCCTGTCACACTGCGTGCTTGGCAGCGACGTTATGGATTGCTTGCGCCTGAGCGAACGGCCAAGGGACATCGGCTTTATCGCCAAGAAGATGTAGAGACTATCGCTCATATTCTCCAGTGGTTAGACAAAGGCGTGCCGATTAGCAAGGTCAAACCTCTTCTTGCTCACAGTCCCGCGTCGGCCGAGGCGGAAGACGACAGCGTGGCACAAGAGCTGATTGACTGTATTCATACATTCTCAGTCAAACGGCTTGGGAAAGCCCTGGATATGATTTTAAAAGAGTACCCCTTTTATTGGTTAGTTGAACATGCCTTTACACCGATCGACCAATGGTTAGGTGACGAGGATGAAGCGGTTCGTGTATTGCAGCGCGACCTGTGGCAAAGCGCCGTGATTGACCGATGCAGAACGGCGCTGGCGGCGAATGCCAAACGACATGCCCAGTCTCGATGCTGGCTTGTCTCATTAACGGTAACCAGCGAATATCAACGCGTGCTTATGGCGATGGCACTCAACGAGAAGGGTTACAGTGTCACAATGTTATCCAGTCCGCATCAGCAATTGAATTTGGTGGTTGAGGTGATGCGCGAGCAGGGGGTGACAACATTGGCCTTAATGGCTAATCGTCGTCTCGATCGCGCCCAAATCAATCAAGTACGCCATTGCCTTGCTCAAGATGATATTGACGTTGTGAGCCAAGCTTTTATCTGCTCCGTACACGGTGACGAGCTCGAAGAACTTAAGGAGAACAAAACGTTATGCATCTAGTCTGGTTTCGGCGCGATTTACGTGGGCTGGATAACCGTGCTTTGAGCGCAGCCAGCGAAGCGTCCGATCCTGTGGTCGGGATATTTATTGAGACACCGGAACAGTGGGCATCGCACCATCTTGCCCCCAAACAAGCGGGCCTTATCAAAGCACGGCTAGAGGCGTTACGTGAAGAGCTTCGCGCGCAAAACATTCCGTTGGTGGTTGAACGTGCGGCTGACTTTTCTCAATCGGCGGAAAAAGTGGCTGACTATGCCCACCGCATTGGTGCAACAGCGGTATTTGCTAACAAGGAGTACGAGCTCAATGAAAGCAAGCGTGATGAACAGGCGCGCGTGGCGTTGGCGGACAAAGGCATCGCGTGGTATGCCTATGATGACCGCAATTTGTTTGCACCGGACACCATAAAATCGGGAAAAGGTGAACCGTATAAGGTGTTTACTCCCTTTAAAAAGGCTTGCTTACGTGCCTTAGACGGCATGGATGCCTCACCGCGCCAAAAGCCACCTAAACGCGAGATAAATTCGGCCGTCGACGCGATCTTTTCACAGCTTAAACCGATTCACTTTGATTATCCGACAGAGGATGTCTCCGACTGGGCGTCTGATGAGAAAGGGATCCTCGCGCACATGCGTCGTTACTGCCGCGAGCAAGTGGCTGATTATAAAAGACAGCGTGACTTTCCCGCTGTTGATGCCACCAGTCAACTTTCTCCTTATTTAGCCATTGGCGCGTTATCCCCACGTCAATGCTTGGCACGTTTACAAGAAGAGCATGCCGATTGGCGCGAGCCCGATACAGGGGCAGCCACCTGGCTTTCGGAACTTATTTGGCGTGATTTCTATCAGGAAGTGAGTGCGCAAAATCCGGCAATCAGCAAAAAGTATAGCTTTTTAGCTTGGGGCGAGTCAGTGGTATGGGATAACGACCTTACATTGTTTGAGGCGTGGAAGGCGGGCAAAACGGGCTTTCCCATTGTTGATGCGGCCATGCACCAGCTTAATCAAACGGGCTGGATGCATAACCGGTTGAGAATGATTGTGGCCAGCTTTTTGACCAAAGATCTACTTATCGATTGGCGCTGGGGAGAAGATTACTTCATGTCCAAGCTGATTGATGGCGATTTTGCCTCTAACAACGGGGGCTGGCAATGGTCTGCGTCGGTAGGGACCGATGCTCAACCTTACTTTCGGATCTTTAATCCGACCACACAGGGAGAGCGGTTTGATAGTGATGGGCGCTTTATTCGTCGCTGGCTACCGGCGCTTAAACAGGTGCCGGGCAAGCATATTCACCAGCCTTGGCAATGGGCAGATCACTACGCCCAGACGCTAGATTATCCGCGTCCGGTGGTGGATCACGCCACTCAGCGCAAAAAGGCGCTGGCTATTTTTGAAGCGGCGAAGAATCAGCCTCAGGAGCAAACACCATGACTCGCTCCCCAACCCATGTCGGTGTGTCGCAATTTGTGACGACCTATCAAGCGCTTAATAAAGATAACTTGTCATCACTGGCGACGATTTATCACCCCAAGATTGTGTTTGTCGACCCAGCGCATGAGATAACCGGCTTAGAAGCGTTTATCCAGTATTTTTCGCTGCTGTACGAAAACGTGACCGATTGTCAATTTCATATACACACGACCGCGGTAGACGGAGACGATGCCTTTGTGACCTGGACCATGATGTTAACGCATCCCAAGTTGGATGGGGGGAAAACGCGACAAGTTCAGGGCTGCTCTCACTTACGTTTTTATGACGGCAAAATCATTCGCCATCGTGATTACTTCGACTTAGGTGAAATGCTGTACGAGGCGCTGCCTGTGATAGGTCGCCTGCTCAAACATATCAAAACGAGGCTAGGACAATGAAAAACGTATTGATCACCGGCGCCACGTCGGGAATTGGTGAGCAATTGGCAAGAGACTATGCACGTCAAGGTTGGCAGGTAACGGCCTGTGGGCGAAATCAAGACAAGCTCAACACTATGGCTCGCGATCACGCATCATTAGATGCATTGGCGTTTGATGCCACGGATGGCGAACAAACGCATCAAGCGCTGAGTAACCTAAGCGTCTTCCCCGATTTAATTATTCTAAATGCTGGGACGTGTGAATATATCGACCATGGCAAAGTCGATGTGGCGCTGTTTAAACGCGTTTTTGAGATCAATGTCTTCGGCGTCCTCCACTGTATTGAAGCGCTACAGAGTCGGTTCACCCACAGTACGCATCTTGCCATTGTCGGCTCGTCGGCCAGTTACATGCCGCTGCCACGTGCGGAGGCATACGGCGGATCGAAGGCGGCGATTAGCTACATAGCCAACACCTTATCGGCAGATCTGGCGCAACAAGGAGTGACGGTGTCACTTATTTCGCCAGGGTTTGTAAAGACACCACTGACAGACCAAAACGACTTTGCGATGCCAATGCGCATCACGGTGGAGCAAGCATCGGCGGCGATTCAACAAGGATTAGCAAAAGGAAAAACGGAAATACATTTTCCGCGAAAATTTACCTTTATTCTCAAGTTTCTCGCGCTATTGCCTATGTCTTGGCAGCGAGCTCTCGCACGACGTATGACAAGGAACTAAATCATGAAAATTGCCATCATCGGCTCAGGCATTGCCGGTTTGACGTGTGCTCATTATCTCAATAAACAGCATGACATCACCTTGTTTGAAGCGAATGATTATTTGGGGGGCCACACGGCCACGGTCGATGTCGACGTCGCCAGTGGACAGTACGCGATTGATACCGGGTTTATCGTTTTTAACGATCGCACATACCCAAATTATGAACGTTTACTCAATGAAATTGGTGTAGGTCGTCAACCTTCTCAGATGAGCTTTAGTGTTCGCAATGATGCGAATGGACTGGAGTATAACGGGCATAGCCTTTCCTCGTTATTTGCGCAGAAGCGTAATGTCATCAATGTACGCTTCTACCGCTTTTTGGCGGAGATCATGCGATTCAACCGCCTCGCGCGCGACGCACATGAAACGGGTGAAGCGGAGCGGCAAGGCGCACTTAATACCCTAGGCGATTTTCTCAATCAACATGGGTTCAGTGATTATTTTTGTCAAAACTATATTCTCCCCATGGGCGCGGCTATCTGGTCATCTACCTTGTCGGATATGCGTGGCTTCCCCTTGGCGTTCTTTTTGCGTTTTTTCCAAAACCACGGCTTGTTGGATATCGCGAATCGGCCGCAATGGTATGTGATCCCCGGAGGCTCACGTGAGTACGTTAAAAAGCTCACGCCTGCTTTTGAGGATAAGATCCATCTGAATTCACCCGTGACAAAGGTCCGCCGGACCCCTGATGCGGTGTGGGTGACGACAGAAGCCGGTGAGCAGGCGTTTGAGCAGGTGATTTTTGCGTGTCACAGTGACCAAGCCTTGGCCATGCTGGCCGATCCCAGTGAAGCGGAACAACAGGTGCTTGGGGCGATTCCCTATCAAGACAATGAGGTTGTGCTTCACACTGATACGTCGCTGTTGCCTAAGCGTCAAGGCGCGTGGGCGAGTTGGAATTATCATTTACCTTTGTCAGACAAAATAGACACAGAACCAGCGGCTTTGACCTACAATATGAATATATTGCAGTCAATTCAGGCGCCTGAGACATTTTGCGTGACGTTAAATCAAACCGACAGGATCGAGCCGAGTAAAATTCTTAAGCAATTTGTCTATGCTCACCCCGTGTTTAATACCGACAGTGTTGCCGCACAGCAGCAGCGCCATCGGGTTAATGGCCAGCAACGCAGCTGGTTCTGTGGCGCCTATTGGTATAACGGCTTTCACGAGGATGGTGTGCGGAGTGCGCTTGATGTCGTGGAGGGGATTAATTCGTGAGTGAGTCGGTTTCAGCACTAAATAGCGGTTTATATGTCGGGCAAGTGCGGCATCGGCGTTTTAGCCCGATAAAACACACGTTCAATTACTCGGTGTTTATGCCTGTGATTGATCTTGATGAGCTTAGTTTGTTGGCATCACAGGTCAAAGGGTTTCGCTTGGGTAAGTGGGGGTTAGCTGCCTTTGATCATCGCGATTATTTGAATGGACAAGCCGACACCAAAGCGGCATGCATCGATAAGGTTCAGGAACTGACGGGCGAGCGCATTGAGGGGAAAGTGTATGCGTTGTGCCAGCTACGTTATTTGGGCGTGTATTTCAGTCCGGCCAACTTTTATTACCTCTATGACCAAGCCCATAACTGGCGTTATTTATTAGCCGAAGTGAGTAATACCCCGTGGGGAGAGCGGCATTATTATGCCGTGCCTGCGGGTCAGCGGTATGAGCATGACAAAGCGTTTCATGTCTCACCGTTTAATCCCATTAAGCAACGTTATCACTGGCGTCTTCGCCCTTTAGGTACGCGGGTTCACTTGCACCTCGAGGCTCACCGACAACAGAAAGAATTCGACGCCACACTTGGACTGCAGCGACGTCCATTTACATCAAAAACACTGAGTAAGTTATTGATCCGGACGCCGATGGAAACAGTAAAAGTTGTCATTGGTATTTATTGGCAAGCGCTCAAACTTTGGATAAAGGGCGCACCGTTTTATCCGCACCCGAGTGCGAAGAAGGAGTAATTATGTCTGCAACGGACGTACCTCAGAGTCAACGCACACTGACACGTAAAGAGCACTACGCTAAACAGCTGGTTTATACCCTGCTAGCACATGTTGATGAAGCGTGTATTTCGCTGGTTGATGAGCAGGGCCAAACCTTACAGTGTGGTGATCCTCAGGCACAATTACATGCATCCGTGCTGGTACACGACCCACGTTTTTACACCCGGATTTTAACCGGCGGTAGCATTGCGGCGGCCGAGGCTTACATCGATGGTTGGTGGGAATCACCGAACTTGACCGACGTTATTCGCGTATTTGCTCGCAACCTTCCTGCTATCGACAGAATTGAAAAGCACACTGGCTGGCTGGTGGGACTAGGGAACAAGCTTGCTCACTGGCGCAATCGCAATGAAAAAGAGACCGCGCGCCGCAATATCGCAGCGCATTATGACCTCGGCAACGACTTGTACCGTCATTTTCTTGATGAGCAAATGCTGTATTCCAGTGCTATTTACACTGACAAAGAAATGACCCTAGAGCAGGCCCAAGTGGAAAAGATGGACCGGCTCTGCCGACAGCTGGCGCTGACCTCTAACGATCATTTGCTCGAGATTGGCACTGGCTGGGGAGGAATGGCGGTCTACGCGGCTAAGCATTACGGCTGCCGCGTGACCACCACCACGATTTCACAAGAGCAATATGCTTGGGCAAAAGCCTGTGTCGAGCGAGAAGGGCTGGAAGATAAGATCACGCTGCTACAAAAAGACTACCGCGATCTGACCGGCGAATACGATAAGCTGGTATCGATTGAAATGATTGAAGCGGTGGGGAAAGAGTATCTAGATACCTTTGTCCGTCAATGTCAGTCATTGCTTAAGCCCAGTGGTTTAATGGCCATTCAAGCGATCACCATTGCTGATCAGCGCTACGAGCATTACAGCCGTAACGTCGACTTTATTCAAAAGCATATTTTCCCCGGAGGGTTTTTACCCTCAGTGAGCGTATTGTTGTCTCACCTCACCGCTCAAACTGATTTTGTGATCAGAGACCTAAAAGACATCGGCTTGGATTACGCACAAACCTTGGCTGATTGGCACACACGCTTCAATCAGCAGACGGAGGTACTGCGCGATTACGGCTATGACGATCGTTTTGCACGTTTGTGGCGCTATTACTTTTGTTATTGTGAGGGCGGCTTTAAGGAACGTACGATCAGTGCGGTCCAGCTACTCCTAAGCCGTCCTGCTTGGCGAGAGGCATAATCTGTGCGCTTTGTCGTTATCTCTTTATTGTTCAATGTTTACTGGTTTTCGGCGGCACTTGGCCCGCCGAGCTTTCAGTGGTTAATGGTCGCGATGCTACTGGGCGCGATCCTTTATGATCGCAGCGTGATGTGGGCCATTGCCGTGCTTACGCCTGTTGGGTTGATTGGAGATAGCTTATTACTCCACACACAGTGGTTGGCTGTTGAGGCCGAGTACGTTGTGATGCCGCTGTGGCTACTATTACTCTGGCTAGGGTTTTGCAGCTTTGCGTGGTTAATGCGTGAGCTTATCCTCGCACGCGCATTTTGGTTTATGGCGGCGCTGGGCAGTTTGGGTGGCGCAAGCAGTTACTGGGCAGGAGAGCGTTTAGGGGTTTTAAGCTTCCCACAATCAATATGGGTCACTGGCGCGGTGCTGATTGGCACTTGGTTAGTCTACAGCATCATCCTGATTAATCTGATGCAATGGCTGCAACACCACTTAGATGTCCGTACTGCCACGACAAGGAGAGAGCCATGAACAAGTGGGTAAAACACCTTGTATTAATGCTCGCGCTCGCAACGCCTTACGCCACCATGGGGGCGCCCTCGTCTTCAATGACATGGCAAAGCTGGCCCCAAGTTGGCGAAGCGACGCTAACTTGGGGCTGGTGGACGATATATCAGTCATCACTGCGCTCACCGACCGGGCGTTATCAAGCGCAAGCGCCTCATGCTTTAGTGATTACCTACGCACGCGATATCAGTGACCAACGACTGATGAAAGCAACAAACGATCAATGGGAGCACTTGGGCTTTTCGGAAGTACAACGAACGCGATGGCAACAAGCGCTGGACAACGCATGGGGAGAGATAACAGAGGGCGATCGTCTTGCGTTTGTTCGTCACGCGCAAAAGGGTGTTTTTTACGCTCAGCCAAAAGGGAAAGATTGGGAAGAGACCTTGACGGTCAAGGACATCGAGTTGGCAGATGCCTTTCTCGCAATCTGGTTATCAGAAGACACTGACTATCCAGATCATCGCCGAGCATTATTAGGAGAAACGCCATGAGACAAGTGACGCAGACGATAGGCAAAATCCTGACGGCATTGGTGAGTGCTGTGCTATTGGCGGCATGCTCTGCCGATATTGAAGACTATCAAGGGCGCAAGCCAGACTTTAACTTGTTTGAGTACTTTGAGGGACAAACAAAAGCGTGGGGCATGGTACAAGATTTTACCGGCGAGCAAACCCGACGCTTCGTTGTCGATATCGACGGTGTGGTAGAAGGCGACACACTGACACTGGATGAATCCTTTGTGTATGCTGATGGCGAAACGCAAACCCGGGTTTGGACGATTAAACGTCACTCTGATGGGACTTACACGGGGACGGCGGGCGATATCGTCGGGACAGCAACAGGTGTTGTGGCGGGCAATGCGCTTAATTGGCGTTATGATTTAGTGGTTCCCGTCGGCGATAGCGAATATCAGCTTCACTTTGATGACTGGATGTTTCGGCAAGACCAAGATCGCCTTTTTAACGTTACCTCAATGCGCAAGTGGGGGATTGAAGTAGGCAAAGTCACGCTGTTTTTTGAGCGGGTGGAACAATAGTTCGCGAATAGGACGAGTCAGAGGCGTTAACCAACACCTCTGGCCAAACCGATTGCGCGTTGAATAATCCAGCGCAGCAGCTTGGGAATGGGTGTTTTTAACTCATTCTCGGTATAGGCGATGATCGCCAACGCGGCGTCAGGCTTGGCATAGCGTTTTAAGGCTTTGGCGATAATACGTTTGTCATTCATGTGGGGCTGTTGACTGGTGACGCCGGCCATGTCGCGAAACAAAGGCTCATAACCGTTGTTGTACAAGTAGTGCTCAATATCTCTATCAGGCAGCACGGTTAAACGCGCGCCCTCTGGTTGATGCTCTATTTGCCCGCGCGCCGTCGCAGCGTACTTCTTACCAGCCATATCACCATCCGCCACCAAATGCCATTCAATACCTAATGCTTTTGCAGCCTTGATAAGCGGGCGTAATCCACTTTGGGCAAACTCGATAAGGTGTACACCCTCTGCAGCTAAGTCATAACCTTGCAATCGCGCTAGCTCGTTAAACAGCCATATCTCCGTTTCTCCTTCCACCAGCAACCAGCAGCGTGCAAATAGCGCACTGGGTCGGTGAAAACGGACATGGAAGGTCACGCGGCGGCGCTCGTCTTTGCTAAGAAGGTGAGGCGGTACTTGGTGGCTATGCGTTTCAGTGGGGTGTCGCACCAGTCGGCGAATATGATCCAGTTGTACGCCCGCGAGCAAGTCACCGCTGTTTGTGGTGAGCAACTTTTGCATCGGCATCAACTGAATCAAGCGCCACGCTTGATTCAGTAAGGTTGGATGAAGTCGCCCTTCTGGATCTTCAAATAACATCACTGGCCGCGCATTACGTTTGAGCTGTTTTGGCCCGCGCGCCCGGACAAATGCACTCAATAAACCCATGAGCACGAGCCGACTTTGATTAGAGGTATTGGCGGCCACCGCTTCGAGCGGGTGCATTTGGTTATGAGTGATGGCTAATGCACCCGGGGCATGAATGGGATAAGGATCGCGGTCATGCTCGTAGGCGGCAAAATAGTGATCGAGCAATTGACGCATGGCATGCAGGCCACTTTTTATCTCGCCTTTATTCACATGGCCGGGCATCATCAACAGGCGGCGATAGGTGTTGTCTAACCGCTGCTCAAGGCGGGTGTTATCTTTTGTCACTGCTTGCCCTGGCACGCGCATGCGTCTGGCATCACGCACACGAACAACTGGGTGAATTTGCATTAGGTGGCTGGCGAGCGCGTCGCTGTCTGCTTGCTCAATAATATCGCCTTGTGAGGATAAAAACTCTCTCCGTACCGCGACTTTACTTTCTTGGATGGTGGCGCTTAAGCAATAATCAAGGGTTCGACACCCCGCGTTGTTCCCATTCCAAACGGGTTTAAAACGACGATAGCGGCGCGCTTTATGCTCACCGGGGAAGCTCTCTTGCCAGCGAAGGATGATTTGAAACTGTTGTTCAGGCAAGACACCTAAGACATGGTCAACGTGAAAGTCCGACCGTTTAAACTGGGGTTTATCGCCACTTGGGTGCAATGCAATTTCTAGCGCATCAAGCAGAGACGATTTTCCCCATGCGTTTTCACCGATTAAAACGGTCAGCTCATCTACTTGCAGTGACAGGCGATTGATACCACGAAAGCCTGCTATTTCAATTCGGTCTAGTCTCATCGTCACCTCTGTTTTACAGTATGACACCTTCACTAAAAAGGAAACCAAACCCGTGATGGTTTTGTGCTATATGCCTGATTTATTGCATTTAAGCGAGCGCATGTTAGCGCCAGATTTGCGATATGGCGGTGAGCCAAACCCTGATATAGTGTTTAACATGAGTTATCTCGCCCCTAATGGGCAACGACTAAGAGACCGTCATGCTATCATTTGAAGCTTTGCAAGTGCTTGATGCCATTGAGAGAAAAGGAAGTTTTGCCGCGGCAGCTGAATCATTGAATCGTGCGCCATCATCGCTGAGCTATCAGGTTCAGAAGTTGGAAGACGAGCTCGGTTTAGTCATCTTTGACCGTTCAGGGCATCGTGCAACCTTCACCGATGCCGGGTATTTATTAGTTGAACGTGGGCGCATGCTGTTGAACGCAGCAGATGAAATGGTGGCCGACGCCGCTTCTCTGGCGCATGGTTGGGAATTAGAAATTTGCTTAGCGTATGACGGGTTATTTAAAAGCCATTTCTTCTTTCCCTTGATTGAGCGCTTGGCGAAAAAAAGTAATACACGCCTTAAGCTGTCGGAACAAATATTGGCAGGATGTTGGGAAGCGCTGGCTCAAGACCGCACCGATGTGTTGGTGGCACCCATTCCCGACACAGTGCCGCAGGGCATCAAAGTTCAGCCTTTGGGCGATATGAGTGCCTACTGGGTGGCAGCGCCCGACCATCCTATTCACAAAGAAGCGCGTCCCGTAGAGCCTGATGTACGAGCCAAATATCGCGGGGTGGCGGTGGCGGATACCGCGCGAGGTATGCAACCTAAAACCTTCAATGTCTTAGAAGACCAACCACGGCTTACTGTCAGCTCAATGCACGATAAGTACGCAGCCATCTTAAACGGACAAGGGATCGGTACCTTACCTTGGTTCTGGATACAAGATGACCTTAATACGGGTCGTTTGAAACGTTTAAAAGGCGGAGAGCCATTCGAGTTAACGCTCGGGCTGGCGTGGAAACGCAACCGAATGGGCAATGCTAAGTCATGGTTAGTACGCCAGCTTCCCAAGCTACTTGAACCCTACTTACAAGCTGGGGATATGCCTATTGCTGACAAGTCGATGAAATAGGGGGACGTTCGCTCGTCTTTAGCCGCGATCAGTGAGTCCGATCGCACGGCGTACGAACACAGTCGAAGACCGCCGAGACGCTCTTAATCGTTAATCGGCGGGTTTGGGTGCAAAGACAGTTGCATATCGACAATGCCATCTTCCATTTGCACATCAATACTAAAACCACATTTTTGTGCCAATGCGATCATCCCACGGTTATTGGGCATGGTCATCCCGGTGATCCGCGACAACCCCGCTTGACGACCATAATCGATGATCGCTTGCATGAGCACGCGACCTAACCCCACTCCTTTTAGGTCGGAGCGCACGAGCACGGCAAACTCAGCGTCGGTGTTTTGTGGGTCAGCCAGCAAGCGTGCTACCCCCCAAATCTCTTCTTCGCCAGACGCAAGATGACAAGTAGCCACGAGTGCCATTTCACGGTCATAATCAATTTGGGTTAAATTAGCGAGCGCTTCATGGTTGAGCTCGCCGACGTCAGAAAAAAAACGACGATACAAATCTTCTTCGGACACTTTTTCTACGAAGGCTTTGTGCGTCGGCTCGTCTTCGGGGAGGATGGGGCGCAGTAGAATGGTCTGCCCGTTTTTGAGCTGGATAGACTGCTCAAGCTCTTTCGGGTAGGGGCGTATCGCTAACCGCTTTTGTTGACTACCTGCGTAATCGCGCAATCGTAGGGATGCATCCAAAATAGTCAGCTCATTGCCAGACACCAATAAAGGATGAATATCGAGTTCATCAATTTCGGGGCAATCAATGATCATCTGTGACAGGGTCACTAAAAAGCGACACAAACTGGCAATATCAATGGAGATCGGAAAACCACGTTGTTTGATTTTGCCGCTCTTTATCGCGCCAATGACCAGATAACGTGCCAATGCCATGTTTAATGGCGGGATCGCAACGGCGGCATCTTTGGTCACATCCCAATCCGAGCCTCCCTCACCCAGCAGAATAATGGTACCAAATACGGGATCGTTGCTGATGGTGACCCGCAATTCTTGCGCGCCAGCGCGGGAAGCCATGGATTGAACAAGTAAGCCTTGAATTCGAGCCTCTGGAAATGTGACCGCGACGCGATCAACAATTGCTTGGGCGGCATTTGCGACTTCGGCGCCGGTGCGTAGATTGAGCATCACGCCTTGTACATCGGATTTATGGCGAATATCTGGGGAGCGGAGTTTTACCGCCACAGGATAGCCGACTTGCTCGGCAATTTGTGCCGCCTCGACGGAATCGGTGGCGAGCCATGTCGATATCACTTGCATGCCATAGGCTTCGAGCAAGGGACGGACTTCATGGGTGGTTAAGGTCAAATGCTCGATATCTTCTGCTTGATCGATAAAGGCGCGAGCGGCGGGCAAGTCGTAGTCCATACTCCCGGTTGAGGTGGGCGTTTCCATTAATTGCTTTTGATTGCGTCTGTATTCTACAAGGTGCATGTAGGCGGTGACGGCGCTTTCGGGTGTGCGATAGGTCGGGAACCCGGCGTGGGTAAAAGCGAGACGCGCGACCGTGGCATCATCGCCTTCGCCTTGCCAGTTGGTCAGAATATTGAATCGACGCGCGCGCGGGTTTTCTTTGAGTGAATGGATTATGGCCTTAGCGGTCGCTAGTCCTGGTGCCGTGACAGAAGGAGAGTGCATGATGAGTACGGCATCGGCATCGTCACTGTTTAGTACGATATCAATCACCGCTTGATATCTTTGCATGTCGGCGTCACCAACAATGTCAATGGGGTTAGTTTGCGACCAACTTTTGGGAAGGACCTGGTGCAATGCGTCGAGCGTCTGCTCGCTGAGCGTGGCCAGTTTGCCACCGGCATCCATGAGCGTATCGACGGCCATCACCGCCGGCCCACCCCCATTGGTAATAATCGCAAGGCGTTCTCCGCGAAGTGGTACCGAGTGAGAAAGCGTTTCAACAGCGGCAAAAAGCTCGTGGGTATTGTTGACACGTAGCATCCCAGAGCGGCGAATAGCCGCATCATAAGCGGCATCTAAGCCAATGTTGGTATGACTGAGCTGCTCGAGTGCAACAGAGCCACCTCGTGTGCGGCCACTTTTAAGCACGAGAATTCGTCGATTACGGGCTGCGGCACGAGCAGCTGATATAAATCGGCGCGCGTCGCGTATAGAGTCGACATACAGCAAAATGGCGTCGGTTTTACTGTCGCGACAAAGAAAATCGAGTAACTCTGGGAAGTCGATATCGCTCGCTTCACCGAGCGAGATAAAGGTGGAAAAGCCGATGCGTTTGTTCCGCGCCCAATCTAAGATGGTGGTACAAACGGCGGCTGATTGAGACACAAAGGCAATATTGCCTTTATTGGCGGGTACTGGCGCAAACGACGCATTGAGATTGAGCCAAGGTAAGATCATGCCAAGGCTATTGGGACCGAGCACCCGCATGGTATATTTCGCCGCGATCTGTTGCATAGCGTCGTACTGACTTACCCCCTCAGCATTTAATTGCCCCCGCATTCCCGCTGCTAGCACAATCACGAGCTTTACCCCGCGCTCGCCAAGCTGCTCAATAAGAGGAGGCGTGATCTCGCCACGCGTACAGAGGATGGCCAAATCAGGCACCAAGGGGAGATCAGCCACTGTTTTGTAGGCCAAGATACCGGCGACCGCTTGGTATTTGGGTGTCACGGGCATGATAGGGCCTTGGAAGCCGCCGGATTGCAAATTGCGTGTAACAACGTAGCCTGCACGACCACTGTGATCAGAGGCGCCCACCACCGCGATGGACTTTGGCTTGAGGAGTTGATCGATACCGGCCATGATGCCCTCCGTTGGTTTGACGAGTGCTTGCTTGTGGTGCGCAATGGCGCAAGCGTGTTCACAAGCCAGTTTATCGGTTCGCGCTTGAATTCAACGGTTTTTTTTAACGCAATGTGATCTCGGCATGGCAGAAAGTGAACCGTGAGATAGACTAAAAAACGACGTTTAACATGACTATCTGTGAGCTGTAGCCGGAAACCTCGTGCAAGAGGATAACTTTTGGTTGAATGGCTACTGGGTCGGGGGCACAATGAAACAAACTTGGATAACTGACAGAATCACAATGAAAAAATCGGGCTTACTGGCTATCGCGATACTGCTAACTGGGTGCAGTAGCGGTGGCGTTACCACTGAAATCTACAGTCAGACAATTGAATCAACTGACAAGCGCGATACCGCGCAAACGGCAGACGCCGAGCCAATGATGAACACGGCCAAGCCTGAGCCGAAGCCGGCACCGAAAAAGCAAACGGTGAAATCAGCGACGCAAGGCGCTGGGTATACCATCCAAGTCGTTGCCCTTAGCCATGATAGAGGGTTCAGTGATTATGCCAAACGGCTTCCGAGCGACCAGCCATTGTGGAGCAACAAAAAAATGGTAGATGGTTTGCCTTGGTACACCTTGTTGTATGGTGAGTACCCAAGCCGTGATGCGGCCAAGCGTGCGATTAAAGCGCTGCCACAAACGATTCAGCAATATGGTCCTTTTGTACGCGATATTGGTAAAATAAAACGGTCTTCAACACCTGAGATGATCCGTATAAATTAATTCGCAAATTGGTGTGGTTGAAAAGAGCTGGCGAATGCCAGCTTTTTTGTTGCGTGGCGTTTATCCCTGTATTGTGGAGACGCATTGGCAGCACAGATTGAACAAACCTGCAGCAAATGGGCTCTAATCAACCAATAAAACGTCTCTGATAGATGAAAGCGAAACGGCATTTGTCTACTATGGCGTTAATGTCCGAATAGCGCGTTTCGACGCGTGATGAGAGAAGAAAATGACCAAACTCAACCTGCTTTTGTTATGCGGCGGCGGCGGGGCAGAACATGATATTTCCCTCGTGTCTGCTCAGTATATTGAATCACAATTGGCTAAATTACCGCGCATTAAGGTGCACAAAGTTGAAATGACCCAAGACGGGTGGCGCCTTGATGATGGCATGCGCTGTCACCTCGATACAGATGGCAACCTGTGCAGTAAAGTAGAACACACGCAAATTCACTATGTCGTGCCTTGCCTTCATGGCTTCCCGGGCGAAACAGGCGATATTCAGTCATTACTGACGATCACTGGCCTTCCTTATTTGGGGTGTGACGCGGAAGGCAGCCAGATCTGTTTTAATAAAATAACGTCAAAGCTATGGTTTGATGCACTGGGCATCCCCAATACTCCCTATGTGTTTATCACCGACCAAGGCGAGCAGAGTCAAGCACGTGCCTCCGCGTTTTTAGCCGACCATCAGGCGGTGTTTGTGAAAGCGGCGAGCCAAGGCTCCAGTGTGGGTTGTTACCACGTAACGGATGCAGCGCAGCTACAAGCGCGGATTGCCGATGCATTCACCTTCTCGGACCAAGTATTGATCGAAAAAGCCATCAAGCCGCGTGAATTAGAAGTGGCGGCGTTTCAAGTCGGCGATGAGATCATAGTGACGCGCCCTGGGGAAATCCGTTGCCCTGAAGGGAGCTTTTACACTTACGAAGAAAAGTATAGCGAGGGTAGCCACAGTAATACCTACATTGAGGCAGAAGATCTGACCGAAGACCAGGTCGAGGCAATTCGTTCATACGCACATCAAGCATTCAAGCAACTACGTTTAAAAGATATGTCGCGTATCGATTTCTTCTTAACGGAAGACAACGAAATCTTAGTTAATGAAATCAATACGTTTCCTGGCATGACACCTATTTCTATGTTCCCCAAACTGGTGGAGCACCATGGCTTGGCATTCCATGAATATTTGGCATCCTGTATTAGCACGGCCACGGGCCGGCGGGTTAATTGATTAATCGGTGAGCTTTTTGCGTCGGTAACGCGACTTGACTTGCTCACTAGCTACCGTGTTACCGACATATTGCGCTGGCATGGCTGGGCTTTTCCAACGTCCCATATACTGAATTTGTTTAATGGACATTCCCTGGTTCGCCAGCGACCGACTTGCTCCCACTCTGGGTGACTGGCCGGAAAAGGTCACGGACTCCTCCAACAGCGCACTGGCTCGGCGGAACACGCGATAGATAGAGGAAGGGTCGAGAGGCGCTTCTCCTAGGTGACCATGTTTGTTGATTCGACGCAGTAGGGGACCTTGGCTGATCCCTGTTTTTTCGAGCCAGTCCATGAGCAGCGTTGCGACTGAGTCAGACACCGGCACGCGTTGCTCTTTCACCAAAATGAATGCTTGGCCTTCAGCTGTGACAAGGTCCTCCACCGACAGGGCGGCTAATTCACTTCGCTTTAATAATCCTTCATAACAAAGCGACCAAACCAAGCGGTCTCGAATATCCTTTAGGCGCTTAGAGCTTGCAAGCTGCTGATTTAAGCTAGCTAAGTGATAGGATTGAAAAGGTGTGGCTTCGCGGCTTTCCGGTAATTTCTCTTGCAGAAGGCGCGCCATTGCGTACTTCACTTCTCGATGCTTGCTCGGGTCTTTAAATTGGTGAAGCTTGTGCACCAAACCGACGGTGATAACCATCCTACGAACGGCCGAAATCTTGCGCTGGTTCGCCGTTATTTCAGCAAAGCGGCGCAGTGTGGTGACGGCACAAGGAAGGGGCGTCACGTTTTGTTCTTGACAGAAAGCAACGAAAACGCGCCAGTCGTTGCGATAACTCAATAGCGAGTTTTTGCTGTAGGCGTTTTGTGTGATGGACGACCATTCTTCAATGCTTAATGCACCAGTGTTAAAGCGAGTTTGACTTGCTTCAATGTCACTTGGGTCTAATGGTAATAATTTCTTCATAATGCACTATAACTTTTTATTGCTAGCACTAATATATCAGACATCAGTGCAAATTGTTTGAAACATATCTCAATTTGCCTATTACTCGGTCTACCAGCGGCTTAGGCTTGATGAAATTGCTCGAACAACACGTGATAATAGTCTAAAAATGAAGAATGTTCGTAATCCATTGCATACATAGGTATCGGATTATTGTTCGCGAAAGGAGAGAGCCATGACTCGACGCCTTTTTCATCGTGGTTATACGATTGAAAAGACAGAAGGTGGTAATGAGACCACGGAGGTTTACCGGGCTAGAGTCGCAGGTAAATCGATCTCTGGCAGTTTGCAGAATGTAAAAAAGTCAATCGAGTGGTGGGCTGACACAAACACATTCGTGGAGCCCTCTGATTTTGACGATGAAGAGAATGACGTATCGTCAAAAAAGCAGGTGGAAGAATATAAAGGTTTTCGTATCATGAACGACGACCCAGAAAAAGATGAAAAGGGCTGGTACATGATTGTACGCGGTAACTTAATGAAAGGCTCGCTGCCCGCACTCAAACACTTTATTGACAAAAATGCAGAGCAACTCCGCGCTTAAGAGGGAAAGTCACTGAGTGGCTCTCCCTGTCATCGGCTGCTATGTGGATTCAGCTTTGATATAGTGTGCCCAAACGCTTCAACGATACAGAATTATGTCTGATAATAATCATTTAGTTTACTCGACAGAAACTGGCAGAATTAAAGCCGAGCCAGAAAAGCCAAGCCGCCCTAAAGGTGATGGCATCGTTCGTATTCAGCGACAAACCAAAGGGCGCAAAGGTAAAGGCGTCAGCCTGGTAACTGGGTTGGATCTTGATGATGGCGCGCTGAAACTGCTCGCCGCTGAACTTAAAAAAGTATGTGGCTGTGGTGGCGCAGTCAAAGATGGTGTTATTGAGATCCAAGGGGACAAACGCGATGCCCTCAAGGCGCATTTAGAAAAGAAAGGCCATACGGTGAAACTGGCAGGTGGCTAGGTGTTAAAAACAACATCCTAATAGCAGTAAAAAAGGCAGCCCACGCTGCCTTTTTGTATTCCGCCTGATTTAAACTTGGCCTTCAGCATCAATCAAGGCATCAAAGCGCTCATTACCATGCAATGATTCAAAGTCCGCTTCTTCACGGGCGGCTTCGCGCAGCGACGCACTTTCTGCAACCGCCAGCTCTAAGTCAGACACTGCCTGATCTTCAGCCCCCAATCGCGCATAGGCGCACGCACGCTGGAAGAGGGCGTTGGCATTACGTTCATCCACTTCCAGTACGCGGTTACTGATGCTCAGCGCCCAATGGTATTCGCCCATTTCCATTGCCGCATCCGCTTTATGGGTGAGCGCCTCGAGGTCACCTGGGCGAATTTTCAGGATTTCATTGTAAATTTCCATTCGCTGCTCAGGCGTCTGCGAGTGTTGAGCGCGTAGCCATAAGTTGTGGATCTCATTGATACGCTCAATCTCTTTGTTGTTTTCAGCAATAATGCGTGTTTTACGCTTCAAGTCCCGCTCCAAGGCTTGGAACTTGCGTTCATATTGCTCTGCAATCTCTGACAGTTGTTGATCGGCCAACTCTTTGGTATTGGTTTTTATATCGCGCAAAGACTGCCAACCCACCAATGCAATCAATGAGGCCGCACCGGCTATCAAATAAAAGAAGTAGGTCACCGTCACGTTGGCATAGTTCAATGACTTATCCGCTACGTCCAGCTCACGATCGGTAATTTCCGTCACCATTCGCTTTTCTAGCGCCTGGAAATCTGTTCTTAAGTTTCGGATTTCATCCAAAACGTATCTTTCCATCAACGGCTTATCGTAGATACTTTGCTCAGCATACGACGTCGGCTCTTTCGCCGCTTTGGTATGCTTGACATCGTTTTCATCTTCAGCAATAACACTGAAGCTTGCCAACGCCACGAGCAAACAAGCCCAAATGTGCGCTTTCATGGTTATCCTTATGTAACGAATCAGTTTAGAACTAGCGAGACTTTAGCAAACCTTCTGCAGACTAAAAAGGTTAACAGGTGGAATTCGCCGATAAGATGACTTTTCACAATCCGTAGCCCTACACGTGCCATGATTGATACGCTAAGCACAGCACATACTCGCCTTGACAATAACCATACTGACAATCATATTGGATGTATATAAGTCAAATATTGCTGACATGGTGAGCGAAATGAACCAATCCATTTTAGACGCAGTCATGAATGCAGAGGGTATCGTCGAACCAAGCAAAATGGCCGCGTTCTTCCATACCAATTTGAAAGAAATCGCGTCTTTGTCTGGATTACCTTATTCCACGTTAAGCCGCACAGAGCGATACTCAACGATCAAGGCACAGCAACAACTGCGTAACTGCACAGAAGTGATCAACCGAATCCTTCCGTGGACGGGAAATGAATTTCATGCCTACGCATGGTATCGGAGCGAAGGGCTACCAGAGTTTGGCGGATTAACCGCAGAGCAACTGGTTAAACACGATCGAATGGACGCGCTGAGAGCCTACCTTAACCATACGACCGAAGGCGGTTATGCGTAAAGAAAAGCTACAGGAATACCTATTTCGCTTTGAAGGTGCGGTATTTCGTGGCCATAACCCTCGCTGGTCATACGCGCCTAACATTGGGGAAGGAGCAAGACGCAATGGTGGACGCTTTAACCCCAAAGGCGTTGCCGCTCTGTACACCTCATTGTCTCAATCGGGTGCATGGGTAGAGGCTCAGCAGGGGTTTCGTTTTAAAGCTCAGCCTTTGACAATATGTCAATATGATGTCGACTGTGACAATGTACTCGACCTGACCGATGAGACAGTGCTGCTAAACTGTGGCATCAAGCCCTCGACGCTAAGCTGTGCTTGGTTAGATCAAGTGACCCAGAGCCAAACTCCCGATAGTTGGCACTTATCGAAACAGCTTATCAGTGCAAAGGTCAACGCCATTATTGTGCCCAGTTTTGCGCGTGGCGCCCCCCGAGGGATGAAAAACATCGTATTTTGGCGATGGAGTGATACGCCACCCAACATGGTTAAAGTGATTGATGACTTTGAACGGCTGCCGCCATCACCTTACTAGCGCCACCCGCCAAGGTAAGTGAAGCCCCAGTGTTTGCCAAAATAGCTTGGTATAACCCGTAAAGCCGTTCCGTCTGGCTCATCACCGCGCGCTTGAAGCATCTCAGATCAAGCGGAGCATTTGAACTGAGTGGGTTAAAGAAAGTGGTGATTAGCTATTTTATGGTAAATGTTGTTTATGGTGAATGATGGATAAGCATAAATACATGTCGCTAAGTAGGGCGACAGTTGTCGTAATGGCGCATCAGCAGCGCTCTCTATATGATAAACAACAAACCTCGTTTTACTTCAGCACTCCCAAATTATATTTAACATAACATACATAATGCGCACTAAGGATGTATTTGTTAACACGCAATCGTGTCGATTACGCCATTGCGTAAATCTTCTCGACCTGACTGATTTCTTTTCCGTTCCAAATCATTTCTGCATGGAAGCATTGTATGACGTCGCTAACGACTTGTGGCGTAGACATCGCCCAACAGCTCCCTTTTTCATTTCGTACTGAGTTGTAGCGGATCCCTGTTAATGTATCATCTTGCCGAACCTGACGACCAAGCGTCTGTGCCGCGGAGTAATCAATAAGGTCGTAGATTGGATCGGTCATTGGCTTATCGCGCACATCAATCACTTTATCGTCATCAAATGTGAAACGAAGCGCCCTAAACACCAAGCGATCATAGTGAAGCCCATTAACATGAGTCCAATACTTGCGCTGGTGATACATGACTTCCTTTAAAGCGGTTTGTTCGGTGTCGCCGATATACAGCATTCCAAAGCTGCCATCAGCGAAACGCGAACCATCACGATTAATGTGAGTAAAGGCAGCGACAGCATAGCTACGCCCACGCTCACAGTGGTACGGGATTTCTTCCGGCTTAATCAGGGATACATCGCCCACTTCATCGCGAATACGTGGATTCGTCAATGCTTGCAGTTGATACATCACCTCAAAGTCCTCAGGGTTGAGGACATCATCAAACAAGTCAATCGTCGGGTACTTAGACGGAATAAGCCTATATCCTACCGCTTGATTTTCTCGAGCATTCAGCATTTTATCCCCACTGACCGGAACGTAACGCGTCGACACGACAGAACACTTCGTAGAGGTCAGCAAACTTGCCGCTACTAATAATAGATAAAGGAGTCCGCCCTTCAAAGTAAGCGTTTTTGTTCTCCATAGACATGAACCCCTGAACGTTCTCTTGATTATCGAAGATGATTCGAAGACTACCGTGGATGTTTGCGATGTAGCTTAAACGCTCAAGCTGATCATCATCCATAGATATCGTGTCTGGGTTAGCCTTGTACTTTTGGAACGTAGACCTTGGTATGCGAAGAATTCGTTGCATGTCTGCTCCGGTACATCCCCATCCTTCCATTATGTTTACAGCAGCCTTGAAGCCGACCTGAGCCATTCTCTTCTTGTCTGCCGCTTTTAGTGCTTGTGCTGCTGTCATATCATTCACCATTTCATGTTTGCACACTCTCATTGTGGACCCAATGTTTAATTTTGTCCACAATGAGACCGATGACCTTACCCAGCTCGCGACATTCTTTCGTCTTGGATTGACCAAACCTCGCAACCGTATCAACGATCTAAAGCATTCTTCTGATGTCGCCCTTTTGTATGCCTTAGCGCATTCAACAGCGACGCGTTATCACACCTCATCTCGCTTGGATTGATTGGCATGTCGATGTCCGATAAAGTGCTGATAATACGTCGTCAATGCGAGTGAGCTTTATGATAAAAACAGCTTTGGTGGGTTTTGGCTTTTCTGCCAATACATTTCATGTTCCTTTTCTGAGCGCAATCTCTGAGTTTGCTATCTCAGCTGTCGTGTCCAGTAAACCCGATCAGGTTGCACAACGGTTACCTAAAGCGGCCTGCTTTGATGATCTCAGCACCTTATTAGCACAACAAACCCCGGATTTGGTGGTGATCACCACGCCCAACCATCTCCACTACCAACATGTTAAACAAGCATTAGAAGCCGGTTGTCATGTCTTAGTGGAAAAGCCTTTTGTCACCAATAGTCGTGATGGCCTTGAGCTGGCCGCGCTGGCTAAACAGAAAGGCTTAGTATTGTGCCCCTACCATAACCGCCGCTGGGATGGTGATTTTCTCACTCTGAAAGGCTTACATCTTGCAGGCGAGCTCGGTGACATCAAAGTCATGCACTCTAGCTTTAATCGCTACCGCCCAGAGGTGCGTCAACGGTGGCGTGAGCTACCAGGTGAAGGCGCCGGTATCTTGTATGATTTGGGCTCACATTTAATTGACCAAGCACTGCACTTATTAGGGGATCCGAATGCGGTTTCGGCCAGTTGCCGCGCACTCCGCCCAGGCAGTGAGACGACAGATTACTTTCAAGTCACCCTGCATTACCCAGACAAAGAGGTGGTTCTCTCCTCAAGCCCCTATCGATCTGGGACCACAGAGCGTTTTGTTGTTCATGGTGAAAAAGCGACCTTTAGTACGTTTGGTTTAGATATCCAAGAGGATCAACTACGCGCCGGTTTAATGGTCACCGTCTCCGGCTTCGGAGAACAAGCGTATCAGGGAATGCTTGAAATTGGTGACAGTGTCACACCTGATCCCTTGACCTTAGAAGATGGCCAATACCATCGACTATTCGACGGGTTAGCTCAGGCAATTACAAATGACCAACCCTCGCCTGTTTGCCCTATCTCCGCCAGCAAAGTTATCTATGCCATTGAGCTGGCACAAACAGCCTCTGATACGGGCAGTCGCCAACCCTGGCAGTTCCAAGCCTAACCCTCACCAATTGATGAATAAAGCTTAGCTACATTGACAGATGTGACTGAGCTTTTGTCGAACAACCACTAAAGTTATAGTGCATTATAATGCCAAAATGTAGCCCAGAACATGGCTGGGCTACAAAATTGGGCGCGTATTACGCGAGGATAAACTGATACACCATCATCAATAGGAGCAACCAAAACACTGAAACACGCCACTTGATAAGTGCCATTAAACCTAGCGCTACCGGCAATAAATCAAGGGGTTGCGTATAGGCAGACACCCATACAGGTTGGTAAAGCGCGGCAGCGAGTAACCCCACGACACTGGCATTAATGAGGCTGATCGCACCGGCTAAACGAGGCTGCGTTTTCACCGCCTCCCAGATAGGTAAAACACCAAACATCAGCAACGCGCCAGGCAAGAAAATCGCGATAGTGGCAATAATACTGCCCCAAAGCGGTGACAAGCCATCAATACTGGCACCAAGGTAGCTCGCCATCGTGAACATAGGGCCAGGCACAAGCTGTGCCGCCGCATACCCTTCAATCAACGCAGAATCTGTGACAACGTCACCAACTATGGGCTCAAGTAAAGGTAGCACGACATGGCCACCACCAAACACAAAGCTCCCTGCCTGATAGAAAAGATTAAACACTTGTACCCAAAGTGTCTGGTTAAACAACCAAGGCACCGTTAGCAATAATAAAAACAGGCCAATAATAATGGCACTACGACGCCACGCAATAGACACGGCAGTGTGGCTCTGCTGCGGTTTTGCAAACCCTATTGCGCCAACCATGCCGGCGACCAAAATGGGCAGAATTTGGTACAACACGCCTGAAGGCGTCAGTAACAACCACAATGCCGTTATAACTGCGACAGCGGCAGTCACCCACGAGCTGACAAACTTTTTACCCATCGACACCGTCGCATCAATGACGACCACCACCGCCAATAACTTCGCCGCACTGATGATCGTTGCCACCCAGTCTGCTGCCTGCGCGCCACTGTTTAGTACCGCCACTGCTGTCAATAAGGCAAAGGAAGGTAAGGTAAACGCCACAAATGCGCCGAACGCCCCCAGGTACCCTGCACGCTGATAGCCAATATACATGCCTAACTGGCTACTTCCCGGACCGGGTAAAAACTGACTGATTGCCAGACCCGAAGCAAATGTTTCTTCGCTTAACCATCGCTTATTTTTGACAAAAACCCGCTCAAAATAACCCACATGGGCGGCGGGCCCACCAAAGGACATACAGCCCAACAAAAAAAACTGTTTGATCAACTCAATCATTGCTCACCTCCTGCTAAGAGTGTATGCGAATAGAACAATGAACAAAAACAAGACATTTCGATTAAATGAATCGATTAAATTAATAGATAAACAAGGCGTAGCGCCGCATAATTGTGATGTGTAAGTTTACAACACAAACAAGAGTGAGCACTTACAACTATAAAAGTTAAGTGTCCACTCAGAGAAACAGTCATTATTTTTACATATAAAACAATATTTTGCATGTTGTAATGATTATCGTGATAATGAAGGTAAGGTGATCATCTGTCGCTTACAAAGGCAAAAAGTCGTGCTCTCATAGAAGTGTCGAAGTCACAACATATTCGCATTTAATAAAATAGATTCGAGGCAGCATAGATGACTACCCTAGACGAACATAATGCGTGACATTGTCACACACATTCCTGACCACCGACGTTATGTGGTAGTCTCACGCTATTGATGAAATGGATGTGCGTAGAATGCTCGATTACCTTCAACAAATCGTTGTGCTAGCCGCTGTTGCACAAGAGCAGCACTTTACTCGCGCAGCAGACAGGCTGGGAATTTCGAAGTCTCAGGTCAGTAAACAGGTTCGCTATTTAGAGGATCGCTTAGGTGTGCAGTTGGTGCAGCGCAACACCCGCTCTGTTTCCCTTACCGAAGTCGGTAGCAGATATGCGGAGTATGGCAGCCAGTTGATCGCTACCTTGGACGAAGCGGAAGCGATGGTGGCAGGCTATCGCAATGAAGTAACAGGAAAACTAAAAATTGGGGTCGCACAGTCGTTTGGCAATACATTAATGACGCGCCACTTCGCTAAATTCCGCCAAGCTTATCCCGCGCTTAATCTTAACATTAACCTTTTTGACCATCGCCCTAACCTCGTCGAGGAAGGCTATGATTGCTGGGTCGCGATCCATGAACATCCTCCTGAAGGCATGGTGGCGCGAAAGCTGGCTGATTGCCAATTTAAACTGGTCGCGGCACCCAGCTACCTAGAAGCGAGAGGCACACCACAACAACTGGGTGATTTGCGTCAGCACGATTGCATTACCTATCAAAGCCGTGAACGCCGCTATGATAAATGGCCGTTTGTCAAAGCGGGCATAGAGCAAGTGGTGCATGTTAGCGGACAGTACACAATAAATAACGCGCCCGCTGTGCTAGAGGCGGTAAAGGCGGGACTTGGCATTGCCTATTTAGCGACTTACCTTATCAACGAGGAAATAGAAAAAGGCGAGCTTATTGAGCTCATTCCTGAATGGAAGCCTTGTCTTGAGTTACCCATTTACATTGTTTACCCAAGACGCAAGCATCTCGCGCCCAAAGTGAGAGAGTTTGTCGACTTTATGCTGCAAGAAATTGGCGATCCCCCGACTTGGGATCGCCCTTAATTGTGACGCCGTCACTTATCGCTGCTCAGCAGTGAGACCGCTGGTTGGCGTATTGGAGGTTGGCACCGTCTTTGATTGGTTGAGTACCGGGTTTGCGTACATTTGGCGCAAGTAATCACGTGCCGCGTCGGGAGCCTGAGCAAGCTTTTGCTCATATAAGCGCTGCTCTGCTGGCGTGACACTGTCATGTTCTACCCCAGCGGCAATATAATTTGCGGGGTATAAACGGTATAACTGGTGGATTTGCGCATCAATTTTCGCAGCCATTGACTCGGGCGTGTCTTGTGACAACGTCACAGGTTCACCAAACGCCACGTGCACATGCCGTTTATCTCCGACAATCCCTTTCACAATGGTTTGAATGTCTTCAAACTCGCTTTTTTCGTAGGCGCCAAGGCGGTTGACCGCATCTAATTCAGTCGCTTTGTCCACATCACACGGATCATTTTGATAAGAGATAGCCACAGGCACCACATTCAGTGCCTCCATATAGGCATCAAACGCTTGCTTACGTTTTCGTCCTTCCATGAAGAACATTTTTAAGATCGCCGGATCCGTGACATCTTGACCGGTCTTTGCCCGCCCCTCACGCTGAGCAATCCAGATAGATTGCCCCTCATCCAGCGATAAGCGTAAATAGGCAGAAAGCTGTGATAGCGACTTCATCATTTCACGTGGTGCTTTGGCAGAGCGTTTGACGATAAAGCTTTTATTGAGCTTCATCAGCTCGGTCGCACACGGCTTACGCAATAAGTTATCACCAATGGCAATCCTCACGGTATCAAGCCCTTGCTGGTGCAAGCACCAGTTTACTAACGCGGGATCCATGGCAATATCTCGGTGATTCGAGACAAAGAGGTACGCTTTATTCGGATCCAACTTTTCTATGCCTGAAACCGTGACTTTGTCGCACGTTGTTTTAATCATCTTGCGCATGTAACTGGCAACATGCAGTTGAACATCCTGCACTGTTTTGATGTTGTTCCACTTTTTGGTTAGATACAATTTAAGTGCTGGCTTTAAAAGCCAACCAAGTGGGCCAGACGCATGTGGATAGCGATAAGACAAGATCGCATTAATGAACTCATCATCTTGGATGAGGCGCTGAATCGCACTGGGAACTTCGTCGTCGTGATAAGGACGAATCTCTTGATAGGGATCGTTAACTGTCTGCACTTTCTTCCATTATATCGAGTAAAAACCGCGCCATTCTACGCAGTCAACAAAGGATTCAAAGTGAACCCACCGAAATTTTACACAGGTTGGAGGTCAGACCTTCAAGCGGGTTAAGAGTTCCACTTGCCGTCCTTGACTTGACCTCGACAACAAAAGTGATCACCATTGCCGCCTTATTACATCGAGACACGGTTATGAAGAACACGAGCGAATACACTCTTTATCACACACCCTCATTGATATTCACCCCTCGAAAGCGCCGCTACACAGCGAACCTGCTTTATGTTGAGGACGGTTTGGTGCTTGTTCGCTTAGGAAAAAAAGATATCCCTGTCTATACCGGTCAGGGGTTCTGGCTACCTTTTGAGTGCCTTCACGCACTGACCATCACGCCCGATACCCGTTTACACCAATTGGCCGTGTCACCACGCACACAACACCCTCTCCCTGAGCGCGTGGGGCATGTTGTTTTGCCTCCATTACTGACCGCTGGCTTGATGGAACTTGGCACGCCGACAGCATCTGTATTAACGGCACAGCAATCGCATCACATTCAAGCCGTGCTGCTTGACCAAATCATGCATCTGGCTCCGACGCAACAACTCGATGCGCCCACGCAAGCGCTGGCAGATTGTGTGGCGTGCGCCCAAACAGGTCAGCCACCGGTGAGCGCAGCGCAACACTACCAATTACAAGCACTCACCCAGCTAACCATTGCACAACTGCAAGAGTATTTTACCGTTCGACAACTCAGAGCAGCGATAAAGTCCGGTAAAACACCGCAGCGCGCGGCTGAGTCGGCCGGACTCGCCACAGCCGACGCTGACACCCTGTATACCCGCTATGCCTGTGTGTTTGAACGCTAAACGCGCGTGTTCTTGAAAACGCAGCGATAGGCCGTTAGCGACAAAAGACCGTCTCGCTCAGCTGTGCTGCGATACTGGGTGTGGTGAGATCATCAATCGGTAAGCCTTGCGCCAGTCGTTCACGAATATGTGTACTACGCACCACCACCGTCTCAGGCATCCCTAAGACTGACCAGCGAGAGAGTATTTGCGCACTATGCGCAAATTGGCCAAATTTGAGCAAATTATCAGGGCCAACGACGAACGTGAGTGCTGCATCAGGGTAATCGCGCTGTAACGAGGAAAGCAGCATGTATGTCGTGACAGCGTCACCTTTTTGCCCTAACGACGCCTCTCGCTGACACACGTGTAGATTCGGTAAGCGCAAATCATTAATCAATGCCTGTACCCACCCGCATCGTGTCTCGTAAGGTGCCATCATTTTGCCCCATGCGTGTTTATAACTTGGCACTAGCAGCACCTTGTCAAAATGACACAATTGCGCCAAAACAGACGCGTGACCTTGAGTGGGTGGATTAAATGCACTGCCAAATACGGCTATTTGCTCTGTCATTATACGCTCTTCGCCAAGTCATTCTCGCGTTTAGGGATTACGCGAGATGATGCCATGAATCTGACCAAAAGCCCAATCTGTCGCCATCAACGTGAGGAGATTCACTCGCGCTATACCCAAGCCAACAGAGATCATGCACAATAACCCCATAGCGTCTTCATTTACATCGTATGCCAGAGTGATTGAGAGGAACATAAGATGGAACACCAGATCCGCGAAGCCATGTGCGTTCAACCGAATATCGATCCCGAGACAGAGATCCGTCGTCGCATCGCTTTTATCAAAACCATGTTGCAACGTTCAGGGACACGTAGCCTCGTGTTAGGTATCAGTGGTGGTGTCGATTCGTCGACATGTGGACGACTGGCACAGTTAGCCGTTGAAGAGCTTAACCAAGAAGCAAGCAACGACCACTATCAATTCATTGCGGTTAGGTTGCCCTATGGCGAACAAAAAGACGAAGACGAAGCGCAACTCGCACTGTCTTTTATTAAGCCGAGTAAAACCGTCACAGTAAACGTTAAGCCGGGTGTCGATGGTAACCACCAATCGGTTTTAGACGCGGTATCTGCCGTTGGCCTACTACCGGATAGTGATAGCCGTATTGATTTTGCTAAAGGCAACGTCAAAGCACGCGCAAGAATGGTGGCACAGTATGAAATAGCAGGATTAACCCAAGGGCTGGTCATTGGTACCGATCACTCAGCTGAGAACATCACGGGTTTTTATACCAAGTTCGGCGATGGTGCGTGTGATCTTGCGCCGCTCTTTGGTTTAAGCAAGCGCCAGGTTCGTCAACTCGCGGCCACATTGGGGGCGCCAGACATCTTGGTGCATAAAACGCCCACCGCTGATTTAGAGGACTTATCGCCGCAAAAAGCGGATGAAGATGCGCTACAGCTGACCTATGAGCAAATAGATGATTTTCTTGAGGGCAAGCCTGTCGATAACGCAGTTAAGGAGAAAATCATACAGGTTTACCAAGCCACGCAGCACAAACGTCAACCGATTCCGACAATTTATGACCTCGATATCTGATTGATAGTCTTGGGAATTGAAGAGAAAAGCGTGTCGAGCTTAGCCTGAGTCAAGAAATGGATGCGTGCAGTTGATGATCTGGGTGCCGGTCTGCTTGTTGGCCGGCATCAATCAAGCCATCAAGCTCACGCCAGAGGTGATCACATAACCCTGGCCGATACACCGCGACCCGGAAGCCTCCATGCTCGCGTTGATATTGTAAAAAACGCGGCGGACTGTGCTCACTACTGGCAATCACATTGGCTAAACGGTCACAGGTTTTTACCACTAATGCTAGCCACGCAGCTTCATCGCTCGGATCGAGCGCGATCAAACGCTGGTTCAATGCGCGCTTTCTCTCTTCCCGGCTTGGCCGTCGGGGATCCGTCACGAGCATGACCGCCCTGGCAACCGTTGGGCCGAAAAGTGCTGAGATCTCGTCAACACGTGTGGCGGTATCTTCCAAAATGTCATGCAATTGCGCCACAATGCGTGCTTGCTCACCAAAGGGCGCGGCAATGCGCTCAACATGATCAAGGTGACAACGATAAGGCTGGGCACCATAACGTTGCAGTGCGTGCCGCACCCTCGCCCACTCGCGCGCCTTTTCAAGCCGATTGCTCATCCGACACTCCTTTTACTGATCTCCTTTAAATAAATCAGGGATTGGCGGAATTGTAAATAAAAAGGCGATTTGTTTGCAGCTTGTCTCACTCTTCAGACGAAGATGCCTGCGCCGCTTGCGCTCTGATTTCATTAGCAACGTGCATAATGGCCTCGCCACTGCTCATCCCTTCTGCCATCAGTGCATGAATGCGCTCTGCCGCTTCTTGCTGTTGTTCATGGTTTAACGTGACGCCATCAAACATAGGGAGCTCTCTTGGTGGTAAATCGTGATCAAAAAAGGCAGGCCATTTTAGGGCCTGCCTCATCATTTGTCATCATCAATAAAGGACTAGAATGTAAATGCCAGCTGAGCCGATCCGCCATAACTGTCGCTATCAATAATACTGGCAGCAATATCGAAGTTGGCCACACCAAAGGGAGACAACCCTAAACCGAGCGTAAACGCATTGTCGACGTTATCTTCAAGATCCGCGCGATAACCGGTACGTAACTGCGCATGACCAAAGGCATCAAACTCTGCCCCAACCCGGAAAAACTGGGTGTCATCGTCCACATCCAGGGTACCTTTAAAGCCCTTTTTCTTGTTCAAATCCAAATCCGCCGCGAGGGTGACAAAGTCAGATACAAAGGCTGAACCCAGCGTGACTTGCGGCTCAAGTTCATAGGTGAAACTGTGACCGGTTCTCGCGCTAGTCACAGTATCAACATCTTGGCTAACAAGGTTTTTACCTGCAAGCCCCACCCGGTAAGGGCCGGACTGCCAGACGGCGCCAAGGTCAAGGTTAAACGTGTTTTCTTCTTCTCGGTAGCGGCTATCATCCCAATCATCCGTATCGTAATCGTCGACCGCGACACCGTAATTATAGGTGGTAATTCTCTGTAGTTTCGGCGTCACGCCCACCGCCACTCGCTGACCCGCGAGCTCGAGGTTAGTGGCCAACGCGACCCCTAACTCACCAATACCCGCGGCAATAATGGTCGCAGTTGAATTGGGGTTGGAAGTGACACCAAAATCACTGGTGTCGATATCAGGTAACACCGCGCCTTCAATCAACCCTGAGGTATAAAGGGTGGCCGAGACAGAGCCAGTAGGAATGCCGACTGCGGCACCGACGCCTGCATTGAGATACGCTTTATCGCCTTGCACCGCTCTCAATGATTGTTCAATTTGATTGGCATCATTGGTATCAAACGCATCCGCTACATCATCAAGCCCATCAACCAGCTCATCAGGGTCACGCACCTCAGCGCCAAGATAAGGCACGAGGACACCAAACGCGCTGTCAGGGTCAAGCGCCGCCAAAGCAGGATTATGAAAGCCAGCAGAGAGGTAGTCGCCCGATGCGACACCCACTCCGCCCATCGCATTGCCGCGCGCATCGGTGGGATTGGTTGCAGCCATCGCACTGGCAGAGCACGTGGCTAACGCTAGAACAAGTGCTTTCGTTTTAAAAGTCATTGAGCGGCCTCTATATTGTTTGTCTCGCTACTAAAAGCAAGAATAGAGGCAAAACCCAATGGGTGGAGAGCGTTCACTAAAACCTGTGAGCTTTATCAAACTACGACACATCTAAACGTCGTTTTACTGATTATCAGCCTCAGGCGCAATCGCCTCAAGTGAGCCGGGGTCCAAGTCCGGCAGATCAATCGCACGCCCGATGCGCTGTACTTCTTCTATCGATAACGCGCCTTGCCAGCGACGCTCAATCAAGGCAACACTGAACCAATACTGTCCATTGGGTACATCCAGCATGGGTAACTGAGTCGGGAGTCGTTTGTGCTTCTCTGCCGACCAAATCGGTGCGCCATCAGTTTGGTTTTGCGGATAAAGGTTAAGCGTCAAAAAAGGACGCTGGCAGGTTGAGTTAAAATCATCAAAAGGCGCAATGTGCCAACTGCGGGTGTCTTTCCAGCTCAGCGTTTGACGCGGCTGAGGTTGTGTCAGCAATAACCAGCTAGACCATGTCTCTCCCGCCACTGACTCAGCGGTTAACTGGTAAAGCCCTTCAGAAACCGGCTCTGATAGCCCATCTTTCACAAGGCGCCAGCGATGTTGTTGCTCTGTCGATAAATCGTCACTGATGACGGTTTCGTCCGGCCATTTTTTCAGTGTAAACGCCTCAACACCAGGCTGCGACTCTCCCGCCACTTGGACGCGGTAGTAAACGCGACTGGTAGTCTGCACCGTTTCTCGACGAATGGAGACATTATTCAGCCAATCCGGCAACGTCTGACGACTCAAACTACGGCCACAATCTTCAGTAATGGCGAGTGCCAATAACTGAGCCAGATGATCCTGACGCGACGCTGAAAGACTGGGCTGTTGCCACGCCTCAATCATCGATTCGACACTGGCCGCGGTTTTCCCCTCTAACAGGCGCTGATGGGCACTGGTTAATGCATCATTGCCATCAAACCATGCTGCATGCACACCACTTGCAGTCAAAATCGTCAGTAATGTTCCAGAAACGACCCACTTTTTCATCATGCTTTCATACGGTAGCCAACGCCACGCAAGGTTTCGATATTGACCGAAGGTAGCTTTTGCCGCAGCTGTAATATGTGCGTATCGACGGTGCGAGTTGTGGGATAATGGTTGTAGCCCCACACTTGATCCAATAGTTCATCACGCGTAAATACCCGTCCCGCATTCTTGGCCAAAAAGTGTAAAAGGTCGAACTCAGTTCGTGTCAAAGTCATCTCTTCTTCGCCACAAAATACCGCTCGGCTCGCGGTATCAATACGCACATCATTGATAATGAGGTCATCGCTCGAGACTTCCACCTCACCCACGGGATGGCGAAGATGCACACGCACGCGCGCAAGCAACTCGGCCTCCGCAAAGGGTTTGGTGATATAGTCTGTGGCGCCGGAGTCCAGGCCGCCTACACGATCGCGCACCGAGACCATGGCCGTCAGTAAAATCACAGGAATGGTTTTAAGCTTATTCCAATCCGCTAGCCACTCAATGGAGTCGCCTTCTGGCAATTGGCGATCGAGGATCACGAGATCGGCATCTCTCCATAATTCGGCCACTTTTGTCGCATTTTCTGCATATAAGCAGCGGTAGCCTGCTTGTTCCAAGCTTGCCAGTAAACCATCAGCCAGGTTGGCATCATCTTCAACCAGAAGTAACGTCGCTTGCGTCACAATGAATCTCCAAAGTAAATGTGGTGGGTGGGCCAGATAAAATTAACTTCCCCCCCATTCGCTCAATCATGGATTCTACAATCGTCAGCCCCAGTCCAAGTCCACTTTGGCTGACAAAAGGTTTACGTATATGTTTCCAGTCCTTGGCCGTGAGTTCCCCTTGATCGCGTATCGCGATCGTAAAACGATCCTCAGACACGTGAGCATGAACATCGACGGGTGCAACGCCATATTTGACCGCATTAGCAATCAAATTGTTCAACGATGTTGCTAACCAATAAACATTCGCTCGCACGGCACCATCTTGGCTTACGTGTAACGTAACTTGGTGCTCGTCGCAAATATAACCCAACCACTCTTCAACAGAAGGGATCGTCTCTTTACTGAGAGGTTTCTGGTTGGATTGTAAATAATCTTTACTTGCCTCTGCCAATTGTTTTAGGCGTCGCGAATCCTCGCAAAGCCGGCGGAACTCCTCATAAAACTCATCGGGTAAACTATCAAATTTGCGCCGAAAGCCCTCCACTGTCATGGAGAGGCTCGCAATCGGCGTGCGCAGTTCATGGGTGAGAATTTGCAACACCAGCATACGCTCTTGCATCAACCGGCGCTGCACCGTCCAACGGTTAAACGCCCAACCACCCAGTGCCACAAGGTTGATAACGATTAATGCTCCGACCAAGTAGGGCCAATAACTGGGCGCTTTTTCCTCATTCCAACAAATGTTGCCCACTCGCGCCAAACAGAAATCTTGCTCCCCACGAGGGGTGATCCTTAAATCAAACTCGGCCAGTAATGGCTGCCATTGCGAAGCTTGGTATAAATGGTAATAACTGCCAACGCGCACCCACATCTCATTCTGACTGATTAACGATTTAGCGCCGCTGTTTAAAGCATCAACGGCATTAGACTCCATCCGCTGCAATCGTCCCAACAAGCTGTCTGGTTCTGCTTGAGGCCGCTCTTGAATATGAAAAAAACGCATTAGTTCGCTGCGCCGCTCAGGAAATTGCTCTGCATATTTTGCCGCGTAACTTCCCCCACCGGGATGAATAAAGCCAGACCGAGAGAACCATGCCACCGGAAGCTGGGTGTTATTACACATCGCTCGCGTGAACACCAACGGCTCTGTCACCTTCGGATTGACGGGCCACGGGCCTTGGCATTTTTGTGCAGCTTGATAAAGGCGGCGAATATCTTTTAAAGGATAATTAGCGCTCTGCGGCAACAAGCTATCGGGGCTAAGCAGCACACGAGGGAACGCACGGTTAATACCAATCAGGTTATAGCGAGCAACGGGATCGGCAAGCAATAACTGCGCACGAAAGGCAGTCATCTGTTCCGAGAACGTGCTCGCGGCCAAGGTTGGCCAGCCAGTCAATGTGAGAATGAGTAGCAGCAGAATTCGCATGATCGCAAGCTTACCATCAATTTTTATCAAAATGTCAGTGCCGTGTAAGTTCCAAGGCCGCGCCCGGCACTCTCCGTCACGCCATAAGACGTGGCGAAAAAAAAGAGCCAGTTGAAACTGGCTCTTTTCGGCAACGCCACCAATCAGTAGACGTCATTACAATGCTTTAAAGATCGCTTCAACGCTTTGTTTCGCGTCCCCAAATAGCATACTGCTATTGTCTTTGAAGAATAGCGGGTTTTGCACCCCGGCATAACCTGTGTTCATTGAGCGCTTAAATACCACCACATTTTTGGCGTTCCAAACCTCAAGGACCGGCATGCCAGCGATGGGACTCGATGGATCGTCCGTCGCCGCAGGGTTTACCGTATCGTTGGCACCAATGACCAAAACCGTATCTGTGTCAGGGAAGTCATCATTGATTTCATCCATCTCCAGTACAATGTCATAAGGCACTTTGGCCTCAGCCAACAAGACGTTCATGTGGCCTGGTAAACGACCCGCAACAGGGTGAATCGCAAAGCGCACCTCAATCCCCATACTCCGGAGTTTTTCTGTCACCTCGTAAACAGGGTATTGGGCTTGCGCAACCGCCATGCCATAACCCGGGGCGATGACGACGCTGTTAGACTCTTTCAGCATTTCGGCAACTTCTTCGGCTGTGCTTTCTCGATACTCACCGACTTCGTCATCACCAGAAGACGCAGTGCCATCAGAGCCAAAGCCACCGGCGATGACACTAATGAAAGAGCGGTTCATCGCTTTACACATGATGTAAGACAGAATCGCCCCCGATGAGCCCACTAGCGCGCCTGTCACAATCAAGAGATCATTTGCCAACATAAAGCCAGCTGCAGCGGCGGCCCAACCTGAATAGGAGTTCAGCATCGATACCACCACGGGCATGTCTGCACCACCGATCGAGGCCACTAGGTGATAACCAAACGCTAACGCAATAACGGTCACTATCAGCAGTGCCGCTGTTGAACCTTCTGCGTTGACAAAGCTGATTAGCAACAGGAACGAGACAACGACAGCAGCCAAGTTAAGCTTGTGGCGATGTGGCAACATCAACGCCTTGGAAGAAATCACGCCACGTAGCTTACCAAAGGCGACAATCGAGCCGGTGAAAGTGATCGCACCGATAAAGACACCGAGGAAAATCTCGACCAAGTGGATATTAAGCATCGCGCCCGTCAGCGGCGGGTGATCGATGTAGGTATTAAAACCCACCAATACCGCAGCCAAACCCACGAAACTGTGTAGCATCGCCACCAGCTCAGGCATTTCTGTCATTTCTACGCGCTTAGCGTAATAAATACCGATCGCGCCACCAATGACCATGGCCAGAATAATCCAGCCCACACCTTGCACTTCCGGCCCCCAAATAGTGGCAACCAGAGCGATCGCCATCCCGGTAATCCCGTAATAGTTGCCTGCGCGCGCTGACTCTTGCTTTGATAGCCCAGCCAAACTGAGAATAAAACAAAGCGCAGCGACAATATACGCAGCTTGTACCAATCCTTCAGACATTCTTTCTCCTTACCCTTTACGGAACATTTCAAGCATGCGCTTTGTAACAGTAAAGCCGCCAAATATATTGATGCTGGCGATCAACACGGCAATGAAAGCAAGGAAGGTTACAAAGCCAATGCCTTGTCCTACCTGCAATAACGCCCCAACGATGATGATGCCTGAGATCGCATTGGTCACGGACATCAGCGGGGTATGCAGCGCGTGAGTAACATTCCATACCACGTAGTAGCCCACCACACAGGCCAGTACGAAAACGGTAAAGTGTGAGAGGAATTCACTGGGGGCATAATTGGCAATCCACCCGAACGCCCCTGCGGCAGCGGCCATCAGGCCATACTTGGTCGCACGAGAGGTTTTTTTGGGTGCCGGCTTAGGAGCGGGTTCTGCTTTAGGCTCTGCTTTGGGTTGCGCAGAGACTTGAATCGGTGGCGCAGGCCAGGTGACCTCGCCTTCTTTGATCACGGTAACGCCGCGCACGACCACATCATCAAAATCAATCTGGATGTTGCCGTCTTTCTCTTTGCAAAGCAGTTTGGTGAGGTTGACTAAGTTAGTCGCATAAAGCTGTGACGATTGGGTGGGCAAACGGCCGACCATATCGGTGTAACCAATCACTTTTACACCATTGGGCGTGGTGATCACTTGGTCTTTTTCCGTGTACTCACAGTTGCCACCATTCGCTGCGGCGAGATCGACGATCACACTGCCCGGCTTCATGCTGTCAACCATCTCTTTGGTGATCAGCGTGGGCGCTGGCTTACCAGGGATCAGTGCGGTCGTGACGATAATGTCGACATCTTCTGCTTGCTGCGCATAAAGCTTTTCCGCCGCCTGATTAAACTCGTCAGACATTTCTTTGGCATAACCATCGCCACTGTCTGAGTTGTCTTGTTTAAAGTCGACTTCTAGAAACTCCGCGCCCATGCTCTCGACTTGTTCTTTCACTTCAGGACGAACATCAAAAGCACGGACAATCGCCCCCAAGCTACCGGCTGCGCCAATCGCCGCTAGCCCAGCAACGCCAGCCCCCGCCACAAACACTTTCGCAGGCGGTACTTTACCCGCCGCCGTGATTTGTCCGGTAAAGAAGCGGCCAAACTCATGCGCTGCTTCAACCACCGCACGATAACCGGCGATGTTCGCCATCGAACTTAGCGCATCCAATGACTGCGCACGCGAAATACGTGGGACCGCATCCATGGCCATCACATTCACGTTCTGCGCTGACAGACGTTCGAGTAATTCTTCGTTTTGAGCGGGCCAAATAAAGCTCACCAAGGTGGTGCCTGCTTGCAGCAATGCCACTTCATCTTGGCCTGTCTCTTCAATCACGCCTGGTGCATTAACTTTAAAGATGATGTCAGACTGCCAGGCAGCATCTGTATCAACAATGTTCGCCCCAGCTTGTTCGTACGCAGTGTCTTCAAAGCTTGCTTTTTCACCTGCACCCTTCTCTACTACGACGTCAAAACCGAGCTTGATAAGCTGCTCAACCGACTTAGGTGTCGCAGCTACCCTCGTTTCATTAACGAGCCTCTCTTTTGGAACACCAATCTGCATAGCTATTCCCTGAATGTTGGCTTATAAGAAATTTTTTTGGTTATCACAGGCGCTAAAACCGCGGCCTGAAATAGGTTCACTGACAAAAATAAGCATTCCAAGCGGTTTTATTCGCTTATCACGCTGTTGCGGTCTGTTGTCAGTATTTCGTGCTTAGCAACGCAACAGTGTTAACTTAACGAGTTTATTCCTTAATCACCACAGGGCGGGGATCGCCATTGGGGCATAAATGTGATCTGGGCTACACTTTATCCGAATTAATTGCTCATATTTATGCATTATTTTTGCTATCGCGCGATTCGTTGACGCCCCTCAATCAAATAGCCGATCACCGTTTTGATCAATCATCATTTTTGCTTTTGTGACCATCAAGCTGTTGGCATCTTCCTGACTTCCCAGCAAATCTGAGCGAATAAACGTATGAGTGAGTACCTTGTCATCAACCGGTTTGCAAATGCGGCCACTGACACGATATTGACCGTTTTCGGCGGTCGATTCAGGGTATATTAAATAGCCTTGGTATTCTGTGGGGGTGACTGACACCTGTGGTTGTTTGTCGCTTCCCTTGGAAAACAGTGCAGAGAACCATCCCATCTTTTGTACTCCTCAATTGATCGCATTCGTCGGCTTAGCAAGCCACTCATTTTACGTAAACATTCGAGAACGATTAAACCATAAAAAAAACGCCACATCTCGATGATGTGGCGTTTCGCGTTCTATCCGTTTTAAGTCGTCTTATCGGTTTATACCAATATCACGCTGCAAATGTGCCGGTAAGCGACTGGCATCATAAGCGGGGGCGTGTGTGCTGCTAGTGAACAGCACATCCATGGCGTGAGCGATCAGTCCTTTGATTGTTACCGCGTAAGATCGACGAGAACGGGGCATATTAACCGTTGCAGTCGTCATAAGATCCTCGCTTTGTTGTCTTAATCACTCGCCGCAAATTATAAGGTGCTGCCCCGAGATTTAAACTGATGAAAATTAAACCAATGGATTAGTTTTTCTAATCTAAAGTGCTTGCCGGTTAGCACGTATTCATTATGTTAAGTTGCAGTAAAATAAGCTAATCACTTACCTGACATACAAACCATCAATGAATTCAGTTTGTCTGTTTGAATTCACTGCTCGCTCCCTTATCCTGTCTGACTTTTTGTACGACAAAGCGTATTAATCATTGAAAAAGACTATTTTTCACTCGATTACTTATGTAAACCTGATAACATCGTGGTTACACATGTGACCAAGGTGTTGACCATGCTCGCGTTTCTCGCCAAACATTCAGCGTTGTGTCTTTTTATTGCCGCATTGATTGGCTTTGCCTTTCCGAGCGTCTCGTTAGCCTTATTTCCGTTTTTACCTTATGTGCTATTCGCCTTGATGCTGTTTACCCTACTTGGCATTCATCAAGGCCTATTAGTGAAAGCGTTAGCTCAATGGCAGGTCTGGGTGTACGCATTAGTTCACTCAGTGCTACTTACCGTACTCACTTGTTCTCTCGCGTGGCTACTCGGCGCGTCTGCACCTTTGTTACTTGCCATCAGTGGTATTTGCGCTACTGGATCTTTGTTTGCAACACCAGCCATCATTCGTTCTTTGGGAATGGATGCGCTCATCGCCATGGCATATACCATTGCTTCAACGTTGCTGATGCCCGTGGTCTTGTTTATTAATCTCACGGTGCTATCCGGTGACTCATTTTCACTGGACCTGCAAAGCTATGCCGTGCGATTGGTGATCTTCATTTTTGGGCCCATGCTGTTTGCCGCGCTTTTTCACGCGCTGATCAAACCAGAAAAGCTCAAACGCATTCACAGCAAACTGGCACAGTTTACGATTGTGCTAGTGTTCAGTTTTCCATTAGGGCTAGTAGGGCCATTCGGGGCAATGTGGCAAAACGACTCTGGGTATGCGTTAGAACTTTTAGCCATTTCAGTTGCAATTTGCATACTTTTTTTCATCATTGCGTATGGGCTATATCGCAAACGGGGGCGGGAGGCGAGCATGATCGCCGCCGTTTCGGCGGTCAATCGGAATGTACTGCTAACGTACACCGTTGCCGGTGCCGCGCTCGGGCCAGCATTTCTGCCATTAATCGGCGCGATACAGCTGCCAATCTATTTACAACCATTGTTAGTGCGTTGGGGAACCCGGCTCAAACAGGTTCCCCCGCAATCCGCGGATCAGTAAATGGGTTAAATGACCGGCACAAAGTAGACAATCGATGCCCAAGCCACCAACCAAAAACTGATCAAGCCGATATCAAACCAATCACGTTTTTCCATAACCCCTCACCTTTCGATAGTGTGTCGATCAATTCAGGTTCACTCTATGTATCGACAATCTTGTCAAAAACTTAAACGGCAATTGTCTGCCGTAAACACCAAGCTGACTATCAATAAGCAAGGGATAGGCCAAGTTATTCACCCCAGCAGGTTTTTCTCTCACTAGACGTTCGGAGGTAACACACTAAAGGCTCAGTAGGTAGCGCTAACACTGGCTGCTGACGCGCATAGTCAATAAAGCACTCCGCCATGGATAAACCAATCGAGCGACGGTGGCCGGTTTGAATCGCATCGTACCCTTCTTTTCCTTGGGCGGTATAAGATGACGACACACCTGTGTATTGTCGCTCATTATCTATGGCTATCCAGTGATTACCGCGCTTTATCTCGAGTTGTGTTACCCGCGCACCCATCGGCCGCCACGCTTCGTAGCGATAGCGTATATCGGCGCAATACGGAAAACTGCCTGACCCGAGGCCCGTCATGCCATTGTCTGTGGCATTGTTGATTGCGCCTTCAATCGCACGACGGATCTGTGCGCCGGTTACCTGGTAGGCGATCACGTCGATAGCAAACGGTAACAACGCGCCTGCAATTAAAGCGGCCGAGAGCGGCCCGGCGTTTAAACTGACTCTCACGCCACCCGCATTATGAATAGCAAAATCGGCTTCAATACCTTGCTCACGAGCCGCCCATAAAAAGCTTTCTGTCACCAACGGCGCCACTTCGCTGCCGCCCTCGCTGTCAGGCACGCGCACATGACGGAGTCGTTGCGGCACATGTGTGACAACGTCACTTTCTAGTTGCGCCACATGGGGACGGTAGGTGCGCTGTAGATATTGTTTCAATGCAAGATCACTGGGTAATATCAGTACATTGTCTTGTCGGTTAAGATAGCTTCTTACTGCTTGATATGAGCCTTCAGTCAATTGCTGTTCCCGCGAGGCATCCATCGCGAGACTGCGCCCGAGCAACAAGTAATTTTGACCATCAAAGGCAACTGGCCGACCGTTTTCATCGATAGATAACGTAAAGCGACCGATGGCTTGCGCATGGCAACCCGCTTGCACAATCCAGGTATCATTGACTTTATAGCCGTAGGGATCTTCTTTCGCCAAACCAAGGTTTTGAAAGTCTCCCTGCAGCACATGGGTATGTCCTCCCACAATCACATCAATCCCATTAACCGCAGCCGCTAATTCCTTGTCTTTGTCATAACCCAAGTGGCTCAATAGAATAATGGTGTTCACGCCTTGTTGACGCAAAAAAGCCACGGTGTTTTCAGCGATGCGTGTTGCAGGCAAGAAAGGAGTATCATGATCAGGGTGTGCCAATGCCGCCATTTGCTCAACCGCTAAACTGAAGATGCCCACTTTGTGTCCGGCATAGGTTTTAATGAGTGTACTCGCGCGCTCCTCCGGGGCGATGTATGGCAGTAAAGCGGGTTTCTCACTGACGCGCTTGTCCTTGTCTTTTGACTCATCCGCCACATGCCAATTCCCCGCAAGCAATGGGAATTGAATATCATCAAGAAAGTCAGCCACGGGGCCATTCCCTTGGTCAAGCTCGTGATTACCAATCGCCATCGCATCAATACCGAGTCGATTCAGCAAATCTGCATTCGCCTTACCTTTGAACAAGGAGTAATACAGAGTCCCTTGAAAGCAATCACCTGCGTGCAGAAAAAGGAATGCATGGTCATCTTGCTTGGCTTGCTCACGAAAATGCGCCACGGCTGAAGCAATGCGTGCGAACCCTCCGCTATTGGCATAAACCGGTGTCGCCTTATCATCCAAGTTCAGCGAGACAGGCGTGGACTCAAAATGAGAGTGGGTGTCGTTAATATGGGCAATCGTTAACGAGAAAGGTTGTCGTGCTGTCATAATTATCCGTGTTACAACACAAAAAAGGATGATACAAGCTTAACATTGACACATGCAAGAAAGGTTAAGTTTCTGATAAATTAACGACAACGAAACGACAAGGAAGCAAGATGACCATGCAAGTTAACGATATCAAGGTGGCCTTTATTGGCCTAGGCGTGATGGGCTTTCCAATGGCTGGGCACCTTCAGCGCCACGGCTACCCAACTTGCGTCTATAACCGCACCACCGGCAAAGCCGAAGCTTGGTGCGACACCTATTCAGGCACATATGGAATAACGCCAGCCGAAGCCGTGGCTGATGCTGACATCGTCTTTATGTGCGTGGGAAACGATGATGACGTACGCAGTGTGGTGTATGGCGATATTGGTGTGTTAGCCAATATGAAAAAAGGCAGTACGCTGGTCGATCACACCACCACCTCTGCCGAGCTAGCCCTTGAGTTGGCACAAGTATGCGAGCGTCAAGGCCTGAGCTTTCTCGATGCCCCCGTCTCAGGCGGCCAAGCCGGTGCGGAAAAAGGCGCACTCACCATTATGGTCGGTGGCAACCCGGCTGTGTTCAGTGACATTGAACCCGTCATGAACGTCTATGCCAGCGCAATCCAGCATATTGGCCCGCATGGCAGCGGCCAGCGCTGCAAGATGGCTAACCAAATATGTATTGCCGGCGTCTTACAAGGCTTATCCGAGGCACTCACCTTCGCGCAATCCGCTGATCTCGATATCGAAAAGATGATCAATGCCATTAAGCACGGGGCCGCAGGCTCTTGGCAAATGGAAAATCGTGCTTTGACCATGGCAGAAGACAGTTTTGATTTTGGCTTTGCGATTGATTGGATGCGTAAAGATCTGGGCTTTTGTATAGAAGAAGCCGCCAAGTTAGGCGTGGGACTTCCCTTAACCGAGCAGGTGGATCAACAGTATAACAAGTTACAAGCGCGCGGCTATGGCCGTTGCGACACCTCGGTCCTGATCAAGCAGTTTGATACAGATACCAAACCATCTTCATCGACCTGATCCAAACACGCGCCTTTCCTCGGCACCTGAGGCCGAGGAAAGGCGAAACAAGGTGTATACTAAAGTTAACCAATAAGGAGGGTTGCAATGACAGCTATCTATGTAATCTGCGCCATCGCCATGATGGTTGGTCTGTTCACCTTATACGCCCCCTCTATTGAAAAATGGTGTGATAAGCAATTAAGCCCGAGAAAGAAAGATACGTAGTTAGTCACACCTGCCCCAGCTTTTCTCATCCCTCTGATTAAGTGGTATGATGCGCGCCATTCTTGCGCCACTGACTGATATCGTGTTGGCGCACTGGCATCAGCAAGGTTGTACAAACATGGTTAACAACAAAATCCAGTGGTTTCCTGGGCATATGCATAAAGCTCGTAAGGAGATCGAAGAGGCCATCCCTAAGATCGACGTGATCATCGAGGTGCTCGATGCGCGCATTCCGTTTAGTAGCGAAAATCCCCTGATCCGCACGCTGCGTGGTGAAAAGCCAGTGATCAAGGTACTGAATAAACGCGATCTAGCCGATCCGGCGATGACCGAAATGTGGATGGCGCACCTAGAGCAAGAACAGGGTGTGTCAGCGATGGCAATTACTACCTCGCACCCGCATGAAGTAAACCAGATTATGGATCGCTGCCGCGCACTGGCACCGCATCGGGAAACCATGGGAAAAAACATTCGCTCAATGATCATGGGGATCCCCAACGTCGGCAAGTCCACCATCATTAATAGCCTTGCTGGCCGAGTGATAGCCAAAACCGGCAACCAACCGGCGGTGACGCGCCAACAACAGCGGATCAACCTGCAAAACGGCGTCGTGCTCTCTGATACACCCGGGATTTTATGGCCAAAGGTTGAGAACCCACACAGCGGTTTTCGTCTCGCGGCAACCGGCGCCGTGAAAGACACGGCAATGGATTATGACGAAGTCGCCTTTTATACCGTGGAATACTTGGCGAGCGCCTATCCCGAGCGGCTTAAAGAACGCTATCAGCTTGATGTATTGCCCGAAACAGACATTGAGTTAATGGAAGCGATTGGTGCCAAACGCGGTTGTTTGCGCGCGGGGGGACGGGTTGACCTCCATAAAGCCTCAGAAGTGCTTTTGCACGACTTACGCACCGGTGCGCTAGGTGGCCTCACTTTAGAAAAACCGGATATGATTGAAACCGAGCTGGTACAGGTTGAAGAAGACAACGCCCGCCGAGAACAAGAAAAAGCCGCTAAAAAAGAGGCTCGTCGTAAGCGTTACCTCAAAAACAAACGTTAATACAACTCGTGACATGACAACACGTCATATGCCAAAGGGGCATTCGTCCCCTTTGGCAAAAATATACTAGACTTTAAATTGCCCCACTAGTTGTTGCAGCGCCGTATTTGCAGCTTGTAAATCATGTGCTCGTTGCTCGGTGGTTTGTCCGTGTTGATGCAGTTTGGCAACGATATCACGGATAGACGTCATGGTTTGGCTGATATCCTCAGTGACTTGGCTTTGCTCGGTGGCCGCCGTGGCGATTTGCGTACTGAGTTCGTCAACCTGCGTCACCGATTGGGTCATGGTGTCGATCCTCTGTTCAACCTGTTGGCTCCGCTCTGAGGATGAGACGCACTGCTCTCGAGTATTTTGCATGGATTGACTAGCCTGTGTCACAGCCTCGCTTACCTGTGCCAACATCTTATCAACTTCACCCGTGCTCTGTTGTGTCCGCGAGGCTAAGTTTCTTACCTCATCGGCAACGACCGCAAAACCACGCCCTTGCTCACCCGCCCGAGCCGCTTCAATCGCTGCATTCAAGGCAAGCAAGTTAGTCTGTTCAGCAATATCACCAATCACACCGAGAATGGATTCAATCGCGGTAGCATGCTCTCGCATTTGCGCGACTTTTTCCTCACTGGTTTCAACGTTATCGACGAGTGCTATAACACTGCGTGTCGATGCCTGTGTCTCTTCACGTGCTTGCTGCGCTTCTGATTGCATCTGACGCGTGACATCATGGCTTTGATTCACGTTTTCCGCCACATCAGAGGCAGAGGCACTCAGCTGATTAATCGCGGTAGCCACGCCTTCGGTTTCTCGCACATGAGCCTCTAACGTCGATAGTGTTTGGCTGGCGTCATGAGCAATTTGCTCAACATAGTTGGAGCAGGTTTGATTTGCGCTCATCACTTTCTGTACTAAATCTTGCAAGTACGCGATGAAATCATTCACTGAGTGAGAAATATTATCAAGCTCATCATTACCTTTAATTGGCAAGCGTAGTGTGAGATCCGCATCGCCTGAAGATAAACTATCCACGTTGTGCTTAAACGTCTCAAAGCGGCTATGAAGTCGCTTAAAGGCAATGAGCATGATCACGAGCAATAGGCCAATCAAGGGTAACTGGATCCAAGCAAGAGTAGTGAGCATTTTATCGCTCAGCGCCGTGAGTGCCGAGGTTGGTTTAGCAACGACGAGCGTCCAGGGCGTACCAGGGACTGGCGACAACAATAAGGTTTGCTCTTGGCTTTTACCTTGAAAAGTCACACGTTGCGTTTGTTGATTCAAGGCTGTCTCAATGGCTTTGGCAAAAGGCGTGTTAAAACCTGACACCGATTTAAGTACATCATCACGCGTGAAGCCCCCGCGGCTTTGGCTAAGGATCTTTCCATCAGATTCCACAATAGCAATCTTGGCATCTAGTGCCTTTTGCTTCTCGGCGACCAATTGATTAAAAAAGCCAAGCGTAACATCTATGGTGGCCACACCGTATAAGTCACCTTGTTGATAAATTCCCATGGCGCAGTTAGTACGAGGCTGCGCACTCGCTCCATCTTTGTACGCATTGGCCCAAACACATTCTCCCTGAGGGGCATTTTGGCCCGCACGGTGCCAAGGTTGGGTGTAATAATTCGGGGCCTCGTCACTATTCCAGTAGGTATTCTCAACCAGTTGCCCACTTTCATCACGATGATAAAAGGTGGAGGCGCGATCAACGCCTGCGAGACGTTTGTTAGGCAGCGGCCATATACCGCCCCCGAATACCAAAGGGTTGCCGTACTGATCAATTAGGTGCGGTAACTGGGTATCGATTTGGGCGCTGGTTAAGGTTGGGATTAGTTGCGTAATAGCCCGTTGCTGCGCTTTGACCTCACGCAGTGCAAAGGTAATATCACGCCCAACTTCATTCAGGCTCAGCTTAAGCCTTTCTTCTCCCTCTTTTTTTAGCGTTGGAGCAATCCATGTCTGAATGCTAAATATCGTCAGGATCGTCGCGATCAGTATAAATACGATCAATCCGATACTGTATCGGCCTTGTATGGTGGCAAACGGTGATCGAATCGTTGTCATAAAAAATTCCCTATTTACGAACAGCTCAGTTGCTCACGTCACCATACTTTTGTGTACTAAGAAAAGCGTGGGGGAACATCACATTATGTGTGCACAGTTATAAAAAAGCCCGTCTTACCAAAGTATGACGAGCCTATGAGAATACTTCTACCTGACCATGGACCTAACGAGTTACATCCACCAGCGCATCGGCCAGTCTATCAATATGACGTTCAGCCAAGCCGGCAATGTTAATCCGACTATCACCCACTGCGTACACGCCATGTCGGTCGCGTAGCTGATTCACCTGATCAACCGTTAACCCGAGGACAGAGAACATACCACGGTGGTGCTGAATAAAATCAAAATAACCATCGCCCGTACGGTCGCGCAGTGCTGCTGTCAACCCTTCACGTAACGTATTGATCCGAGTGTTCATCGCCTCAATTTCATCTCGCCACTGTTTGGTGAGGGCGTCGTCGGTGAGGATGGTTTCAACAATCGCTGCACCGTGATCAGGCGGCATGGTATAAGTGCTTCGCGCAAGCTGAAGGATACGCCCTTTCGCATTTTGCGCTCCTTGGGAAGATTTACCCACCACAATCGCCGCGCCAGTGCGCTCACGGTACAACCCAAAGCTCTTAGAGCACGAGGTGGCAATCAACATTTCCTCAACGTTGTCGGCGAGAATACGCAAACCACGCGCATCTTCCTCCACACCATCACCGAAGCCCTGGTAGGCAATATCCACAAACGGTGTAAAGCCATTACGGTTTGCAAGCTCGGTAATTGCTTCCCATTCTTTCAAGCTGATATCAGCGCCCGTGGGGTTATGGCAACAGCCATGCAGTAATACCACATCGTCCGCACCAGCTTGCGACAACGCGTTAAGCATGGCATCGGTATCCACCATTTTGGTGTCGCGATTAAAATACGGGTAGAACTTGACCGTCAGGCCTGCCGCTTCCATGACAGGTTTGTGATTCACATAGCTAGGATCGGTCAACCACACAGTGGTCACCGGCTTGGCCAGATTCATCAAATCAGCCAACATGCGCAGTGCGCCACTCGCACCTGGGGTTTGCACCGCCGCACATCGGTGGTAAGCATCGGTCCCTTTGAGCAAGAGGTCAACCATGGCTTGGTTGAAGTTTTCATTACCCGCCAGCCCGACATAGGCTTTGGTTTGTTGGCTTTGTGCCAGTGATTGTTGCGCCGCTTTAACGGCGTGCATGATCGGCGTTTGACCCTGACTGTCACGGTATACGCCAATGCCCAAGTCCATTTTGTGCTCACGCGGATCGTCACGATACGCCAATGACAAGGAGAGAATCGGATCCTGCTGAGCAGGCGAGAGCAGATCTAACATAGTATTACGTCCTTTTAAGCCTGAATGCTCAAGATACGCTATACCCTACCCCATGCGGGAAAATTGGCAACCTCTTAACCATGATTCTCTTGCCCTTTTCGGGCACGCTCGGACAGAAAGTGTACGCATTGATTGGCACTTCCCCGCCACGCTAAATGAGGATCCGCTTCATCTTGGATAAACTTGCCGTCAATTAATACATCAACCAAATCGACAACATCTCGCTGTTTTGATGACAATTCTGCCAATGTATAGCCTGTCCACAGCCAAATGTCTTTGCTCGGTGCGCGGCTAACCACCTCTTGTAACAATTCTTTTACACTGTCGATGTTAGCAGGATGAAGCGGATCACCACCGCTCAATGATAATCCTCGGCGCGGGATCCGTGAATCGAGTAAGTCTTGAACAATCTGCTCTTGCATCAGATCAGTGAAAGGATGGCCGCTGTTCAGCGGCCAGGTGGCTTTGTTGTAACAACCACGGCATTGGTGTTCGCACCCCGATACAAACAAGGTACAACGTGTGCCTGGCCCGTTGACCACATCAACGGGAAGGTATTGGTGATAATTCACGCTTCCCCCTACATGTGTTTCACACGGCGAATCACTTCTTGCTGTTTACCCGGGTTAAAAGGTCGCGTATCAGGGCTTCCTAAATAGCCGCACACACGTCGTGTCACTGACACACGTGCTGGGTCATGATTGCCGCAAGCCGGACAAGTGAAGCCTTTACTGGTGCAATTAAATTCGCCGGTAAAACCACATTCATAGCATTCATCAATCGGCGTGTTGGTACCATAGTACGGCACACGATCGTAGCTGTAGTCCCAAACGTTCTCTAACGCTTCTAGGTTGTGTTGAATGTTGGGGTATTCCCCGTAGCAAATAAAGCCACCATTGGCTAAGCGCGGATAATCCATCTCAAAATCGATTTTATCGTAAGGCGTCACCTGCTTTTCCACATCCAAATGGAAGCTGTTGGTGTAATACCCTTTATCTGTCACCCCTTCAATCACACCAAACGCCTGGGTATCGAGCTGACAAAAACGACTGCACAAGTTTTCACTTGGGGTGCTGTACAAACTAAATCCATAACCTGTTTCGGCTTTCCAACGCTCGGTCGCATCATGCAAATAAGCCACGATCGCTTTGGCTTTCTTTTGTTTCACCACGCTGTCGTAGATGTGCGGCACGCTACCGTACAGCGCATTGATAGTCTCGTGCAGGCCAATGTAACCTAGCGAAATGGACGCACGCCCATGTTTAAAAATATCACTGACATCATCGTCTGGGTTCAAACGGATACCACATGCGCCTTCCATATATAAAATCGGTGCCACCCGCGCTTTCACCCCTTTAAAACGAGCAATCCGGGTATCGAGTGCCTGGCGCGCAAGGCTTAACGTTGCATCAAGGCGCGCATAGAACTCGTCTTCGTCCCCCTCCGCCTCAATGGCTAAACGAGGTAAATTAACGCTGACGACACCCAAGTTGTTACGTCCTTCATGCACCAGTGTACCGTCCTCTTCGTAAGCGCTTAAAAAGCTTCGGCACCCCATTGGGGTTTTGAAGGAGCCCGTGACTGATACCACTTGGTCATAATTGAGAATATCTGGGTACATACGCTTAGAGGCGCACTCGAGTGCTAATTGTTTGATATCGTAATTGGGATCACTCGGGCGGCGGTTTAAGCCCTCTCGGATACAAAACACCAATTTCGGGAAGACGGCCGTTTTTCGATTTTCACCCAAACCAGCAATCCGATTTGCTAAAACAGCACGTTGCACCGCACGTGCCGCCCAGCTCTTACCTAAGCCGAGGCCAAAGGTGACAAAGGGAGTCTGCCCATTCGCCGTGTGCAACGTGTTGACCTCATACTCCAACGACTGAAAAGCATCAAAACACTCTTTATCAGCACGGGCGCGGGCATAAGCGTCGGGATCACTGATAGACCACTCACGCGCCACCAACAAGTGCTTTTGATAACTGGCTTCAACATAAGGGGCCAGCACTTCATCAATGCGGTTAATCGTGGTGCCACCGTAAATATGACTCGCGACTTGTGCGATGATTTGCGCGGTCACCGCGGTAGCGGTTGAGATGGATTTGGGCGGCGCAATTTCCGCATTGCCCATCTTAAAGCCTTTTTGCAGCATGCCAGCCAAGTCAATTAGCATGCAGTTGAACATCGGAAAGAAAGGTGAATAGTCCAAATCGTGATAGTGAATTTCACCCGACTCATGCGCTCTTACCACGGCACTGGGCAACATGTGTTGCTTGGCATAGTGTTTGGCGACGATCCCCGCGAGCAAGTCACGCTGAGTGGGGATGACTTTACTGTCTTTGTTGGCATTCTCGTGCAGCAATTCAGTGTTAGTTTGCCCGACCAGCCCTTGTACTTCATGATTCAAACGGCCACGGCGCTCGCGAGCGATGTCTCTATCATGGCGATATTCAATATAGGCACGTGCCACCGCTTTATGCGGTCCGGTCATGAGGACATCTTCAACGGCATATTGAATATGATCAATATCCACCTCGGCCTCGCCAGCAAACTGCGTCGCGATGGTATCTGCTAAGCGGAGGATGTCTGCGTCGGTCAGTTGACACAGCTCAGCCTCTCGCATCGATTGCGCCGACTCTCGCGCACATGTCACCGCCTGGACAATCCGATCTGCATCAAATGGGACGCGTGTTCCATCGCGCTTAATTACCGCTGGCATATGCCCTCCACACCATATATAGGATACAAAATACACTAAAACACAAGATGTGGTATTAGATAGCAACTAGGGGGCACATTGTGTTGACACAGATCATCGAAGTCTCGAATAACGTCCAACTGACGAATCAAATGCCTATCTGTACCGCAATCTCACTGATCTTCGTTATGATAGTTATCAGTTAAAATCAAAGGTTCTCCGCAAAGTGCTACAATGCTCCACTGCATGCGCAACATTTCCAGTAGGATCACAGTGGAACGCGTAATAATGAGGTATCCACCATCGTACTTCGAGTTTTAGGTCTGCTCGTGCTTGTTGGGGTATTTTCGGCCCCTAGCTATGGACTGACAGTGGCAACATGGAATTTTGAGTGGCTGACCTTAAAGGGTGATCAACGAGCCGGCGTCCGTCATCAAGACGATTATCAACAGCTTTCGTCGATCTTTGTTCAACTCGCCCCCGATGTGTTGGCTTTTCAGGAGGTTGATAGTCCTGAGGCACTGGCACGAGTCATTCCCACAGAGGCGTATAATGTCTATTTTTCCGATCGTTATGCCGCCCTTAAAGAAAGCACACAAAGCCAGCAACTGACGGGGTTCGCCGTCCGTAAAGACTGGAAAGTAGACGACCCTCGCGATCTGCGTCAAATCGCGCTACCTGGTTTTTTTGGCGTGCCCTCTCTGCGATATGGCACCTATGTTGTGGTCACACCGCCGGGCCAAGAACCGGTTCATATGCTGTCGGTGCATCTTAAGTCCGGCTGTTTTAAGCAAGCGCAAGCCTCACGAAGCTGCGAAAAGCTACGCAAGCAATTCAGTGTGTTAGCCGATTGGGTGCGTGAACATGGTGATAAAAACATCCTCATTGCGGGTGACTTTAATCGCTATATCAGTGAAAAGCAGGATCCGTTTTGGCAACAATTCCGCCAATCCCTTCTCGACGATGCCTCGAGACCAACAAACATCATCAACGTAACAGAGAGTGTCCGCGCACGTTGTAAAGCACGACGCTATAACTGGCGTACTCAGACCTGGAACCAAGTGATGTACAGCCGCTTAATCGATCATATTTTAGTCTCCGAATCGTTGGCGTCTCGGTGGCAATATAGTTTTCAGCATCATTTTGCCTATCATAACGTCATGAACTTCAGGCTCAGCGATCATTGTCCCGTCGTGGCGACGTTCAAACCCCAATAAGCGCTAAAAGTCATTGACCTACCAAAAAGATTGCGAGAGTCTAGCAAGCTGTCATGGTGATGACATAAAGGGTCGTTAGCCTTCCTTCATGTGGGCTGTTAGAGTCACCCAAGGAGAAAAAAATGGATAGTTTACAACATCAAGTCATCCCAACCGATGACGACCTATTAGCCGACTACTACGGCGATATTGGCGTGCTCCAAGGCCAAGACGCACGCTGTGATAACGACGTATTTAGCGACGATATCGAAGACGCCACACGATAGGCGTTGATATCACGTTTCTAACATGACGCTGACAACCCCTTTTCCGCTGCGTAGTAGGTTGTCAGTAAATCCACCAATGTATCCGATGTCTTATGAAAAAAGGTCTCTCTACTGCGCTATTTGTTCTCTCTTTTTTATCATTTCACGCCTCTGCAGCGCCTGAGCTAATTGCCAAGTCCACGCTTGAGTTTGGTGATTTTGAAGAAACGGCCAACGTGGAGATACAAGGCGATATTCAAGAAGATGTCTTACGCCTGGCCGAACGAGGGGTGGAAAAAGAAGAGGCGGATTATTTCGTGATCGATCAGGTTAGCGAAGATACCCAGAAAGACCTCTTAGTGGTCTCCGTTACGCTTTATCGTGAGCACACCACAGACACACAAAAAAGCATAGAAGCTCGCCTCGGCTAATCCGTTTTCGAGACAGGCAGGTTGTCGCTTGCCTGTTTTCCTCTCTGCCTTACTCCGCTCTCTCCCATTTGCTACACTTGCCGCTCTTAATAAAACCATAATGAGCAAAGTCGTGATTGGAACCCTAGATAAGATGCGCACAGAAGCCGGCGCCGACGTACAATACTTTCTGCGGGTGGGTAATGAAGAGCTACACCTCAATCCATTGCTTGGGCAGAGATTAACCCTGACTCATACTGGCAATATCTTTTGCGATGCCTGTGGGCGAAAAACCAAAAAAAGCTATTCGCAAGGCCATTGTTACCCCTGCATGAAAAAGCTCGCGCGTTGCGATATGTGTATTATGAAGCCTGAAACCTGCCACTATGCGCAAGGAACCTGTCGAGAGCCCGAGTGGGGAGAACAGTTCTGCATGACGGATCATATTGTTTATCTCGCCAACACCTCGGGATTAAAAGTGGGGATTACCCGCGCTAACCAGATGCCAACACGCTGGCACGATCAAGGTGCCACGCAAGCTCTCCCGGTGTTTCGGGTTAAAACACGCCAGATTTCCGGGCTAGTTGAAGTCGCGATGGCGAAACATGTCGCGGATAAAACCAATTGGCGCGCGCTCCTAAAAGGCGACAATGACCCACTTGATCTTCACGCAGAGGCTGAACGTTTAACCCAAGCGATCGAGCCAGAATTAGCGGATATCCGCTTGCAATTTGGCAATGATGCGGTCTTGCCTGCAGCACTTGACGCCCTCACTTTTAGTTACCCTGTCACTGAGCATCCAACCAAAATAAGTTCACATAACTTTGATAAAAATGCCGAGGTGAGTGGGGTTTTGAAAGGCATTAAAGGGCAGTATTTGATTTTCGATACTGGCGTGATTAACGTGCGTAAATTCACCAGCTACGAAGTCAGCACCTCACACGGCTAACGGCGCATCAAGTTAGCATCTAACCAACCGTGCGAGTGATCGTTGCCACTAGCACGGTATTGGTAAGGTGGCTACTGAGGTTGGATGCCCGTCATATCTGAAATCAACGCAATATGTTGTGCACTTAACGGCAATGACCAACGCACATCACCGGCATCAGCCACCAGCACATTGGCGTCGGCGATAATCCGTAACGAGTCAGATTGCACCTGCATGCTCAATTTCATTGCAGGCAATTGGATCACCACCTCATGCGCGGTCACGATTAGCTTGCCGTGTTCTATATCGACCACCATCTTGCTCAGTCCTCCAAGGATTTATCGGCGCGCTTATCAGTGAGTACCGCCATAGTGAGTCGGCTCACGCACACATCCCGGCCTCGTTCATCTTGGATGGTGATATTCCACACCTGCGTGGTTGCGCCGAGATGCACTGGGTTCGCCACGCCCGTCACCGTGCCTTCTCGCATCGCACGCAGATGATTGGCATTAATGTCCAACCCGACGCAGTACTTTCCTTCTGGCACACACATGTTTGCTGCCAAGGAGCCTAGTGTTTCAGCAAGCACGACAGATGCGCCACCATGGAGCATGCCCAGCGGCTGATGCGTATGCGGTGCCACAGGCATGGTTCCCGTTAAACTCTGCGCATCAAAAGCCGTATATTCAATCCCTAAATGCGCGACCAACGTATTAGTCGAAGAGGCATTTAACCCCGCTAACGACATGTCTTTTTTCCAAATACTCACAATACTTTCACCCATTGCTGTTTATCCCGATGGAAAGGAAATCGCTGCGCGAAACGCGGACTATCAAGCCGCGCCTAACGCTGCCTGCGCGCACCAGTAGACGTTAAGCCAAGAAGCCAGTACATTAGCACTCTGATATCTTTGCTTATATTCACTGCGACTGTGGCGCAAAACGATACAGGAAATGACCATGCTACGCACTGCTAAAACCGTCATGCTATCTCTATGCCTGATGGTTATGCTTTCATCTTGCTCTCACTCGCCAACGGGACGAAACCAGTTATTGCTTTTTTCCGGTGATGACATGGCGAATCTGGGACAGCGTTCGTTTGAGGAGATGAAAAAGTCGCAACCTATCAGTGACGACAAAGCCATCAACGCCTACGTGCAATGCGTCACCGCCGCCATCTTAAAAGTGGTGCCACCGCAATCCAACTTCTCGGAATGGGAAGTGGTGGTATTCGACAGTGATCAAGTCAATGCCTTTGCACTTCCCGGCGGAAAGATCGGCGTTTACACCGGACTGCTCGACGTTGCAAAAACGCCCGATCAATTGGCTGCAGTGATCGGCCACGAAATTGGGCACGTCCTTGCCGATCACAGTAACGAGCGCTTATCGCGCTCGCAACTCACTGCCTTGGGGTTGACCATTACCGGCATCACTCTTTCTGATAACCCCTATGGCGATCTTGCCCTCGCAGGGCTTGGGCTTGGCGTCCAAGTGGGGATATTGCTTCCTTACAACCGCGCTCAAGAATCAGAATCGGATAAGATTGGTCTGCAGTTAATGCATCAAGCAGGGTTTGACCCGAGCGCCAGCGTTACCCTGTGGCAAAATATGGCAAAAGCGTCCAAAGGCGCGCCGCCGGAGTTGCTTTCAACCCATCCATCACCCGACACGCGTATTAATACGTTACAAACAGGTGTCAATCAACTGCCTAACGTGCCCCATCGCTTGACATCGTCGTGCCCTCGACCACCATCAAAGAAACAGAGTAAAAACATTTAACTAACATAGTGAGCATCATCACAAAGCCTGCATACAAACACGGACAAAGCGTCGTCGCGTGAGAACAGCCCGTCGCCGTCACACAAAAAATTAACCTATATGTTACGCTTAAGTTTTCATTGGGGACGAGTGACGACACGCGTGATGAAGCCGTTTTTCATCTTATTTTTTTTTATACTGCAGGTGCCGTTTGCGTTCGCAACGACGCAAGAGACAAACGATCTTTTCGATCAGCTGTTTGAGAAACATGCACTGGTCATGCTTCTCCTTGACCCAGATACTGGTGAAATCAAAGCCGCCAACCCAGCAGCTAGCGACTTTTACGGCTATTCACAGCAGACGCTGACCCAAATGAATATCGCCAGCATTAATGCCCTGCCCCCTGATGCCGTCGCTGAAGAACGTAAGCTGGCGGAATTAGAAAACCGAAACTATTTCGTTTTCAGCCATATATTATCGGACGGCACGACCAAAACCGTAAGGGTATCCTCGATACCCATTATCTACCGCGATGAACCAACCCTTTTTTCAATTATCACCGATATCAGTGATTATCGGGCCACCCAGGCATCACTGTGGCACTATCAAAACCGACTCGAGCAAATGGTGGCACAACAGACCGAGCAAATCGCCACGCAAAAAAATCACCAACTGATTATTACATCCTTGATTATCATTGTGCTCGGTGCAGGGCTCGCGACAATGTGGTTTGTTCTCACTAAGTCACGACGCACCGAATATGAGCTGCAACTGGAGCGTAAACGCTTAGATGAAATAATCCGCGGTACCCATGTCGGCACTTGGGAGTGGCATATCCCTAGTGGAGAGCTGGTTATTAATGAGCGCTGGGCAGAAATTTTGGGATATCAAAAACACGAGCTGATACCTGCCTCATTTGAAACCTGGAAAAAGCTTTGTCATAGCGAAGATTTCGCGCGCGCGTCTAAAGAAATTGATGCCGCCTTTAGCGACTCTAACCCTTTTTATGAATGTGAGTTTCGCATGCTGCATAAAGATGGGTTTTGGGTTTGGATCTTGGCCAAGGGTAAAGTCATGGAGTGGGATCGCGACCATAACCCAATTCGCATGGCGGGCACGCACCAAGATATCAACGAAACCAAGCGTCTTTACCTGCAGTTTGAGCATATGGCGCATACCGACACCCTGACAGGCGCGCTTAACCGCGTCGCCTTTAAGCAGCGTGCGGATATTGTGCTGGCGCAAGCACGTCAGCAAGGTGCACATTTTGCCTTACTGTTTATCGATCTCGATGGCTTTAAGAAAATAAACGATACCTATGGCCATGACGCCGGAGACAGTGTGTTAGTGGAAACGACTAAGCGGATGGGCCAAAGCATCCGTAACTCAGATACCCTCGCTCGACTGGGCGGCGACGAATTCGCGGTGATTTTAGAATATACCAGCCACTCAGAAGACGCAGCACGCGTCGCCGAGAAAATTATCTCCAGTCTCAATCAGCCATTTGCAATAGATGACCAGCAACACGCACACCTTTCCGCCAGCATCGGTATCGCTTGCTATCCAGATCATGGAGAATCGGTCGAACAGCTGCTCAATTGCTCAGATGCCGCCATGTATTATGCGAAGAAATCGCTAAAAGGCGGCACTTATGCCGTCTGTGACCCTGATAATCATGCAACCACGAATAACAACCGCGGGAAACAATCACTCTAGACACTCACGTGTTGGCTATTTTGAGGTGCTTATTTTGGCGCGGCTTGTTGTGATGGTGCTGTGGCACGCGGCGTTTGGCTTGCTAGCGCCTCATTAGTCACATCCTGGATGGAGATAAACATGTGATTGACCTCACCCCGCGTATTCGCCATTGGGTGCATGGTGACGTTTTGATACATAAAGGGGAGCTGACCGGTGATCGGGCGAACATGACGACAACGGAACAAATACGGGCGTTGCTGCCAGACAATAAAACTGCGACAACGGAGATCGAACACGGGTTGCGACTTGGCACGAAACCAAGGCTCATTGATCTCCGGAAACACCTCGAATAACGAGCGGTTTTGCACATCTTTAGCGTGTTTACCGCTATGGTGAACCATAAAGCCATTCCACATTTGGATATGGAAGTCTCTGTCTAACACAATCAATCCCATGTCGATGTGCTGTACCATGTCGAGCATCCAATGGAATTGGTCAAAATCTTCTGTGCTCATCGCATTACTCCTCATCCATTAGGTAGGCCAACTTCGCATCGAGCAGCGGCAAAGACTCATCCAGTAGCAATAGTAACAAATCGCATTTTATATCTGTCTCATCAATTTGATAACTGACTTCAATGGTCACTGTGCGTTTCCATGACCCTTTCATCGCCGCTATCAACTGATCCACTTCAGCGTGCTGACCCAAGAGCGCCGGATAGCTTTGCGAAAACTCTAACGCGCCTTGATCGCCTAAGCCCTTTAAAAAGGCACTAATCAGAATATTGCTAATATCGACCAGCAATTCGAGCTCGTTGTCGACCGACCCATCCTCGGGATAGTCCAACAATGTCACCATCTCAGTAATACTGGAATCACTAATCAGCATCAGCGCTTCACCAGCGATCCCCTCCCCACTGAAACCCTGACACACACCGTTCATGGTATTTGATTGGGCCAAGTGCCGGATAGTCATCGTCAACTCGGTCACTTCAAACACATTAACCTGTGGCAGTGGCATGTGGACAAACACACCGCAATGTCGGGCAAGTTTATCTGCTGCCTGCCCCATCGCAATGTTCACCACTTCCATGTAAATATCTCGGCGACTGAGTTTTTCTTTAGGCGCGTGTGAACGCTCGGTCTCTGACGCAGAAGCAGTGGGCAAATACGCCTTGAGCAATGCATCGACGCGCTCACGACTGATGGGCTTTTTAACAAAGTCTTTGGCCCCCCGCTCCAGCACTTGCTGCTGGGCAAGCGGCTGAATGTCGCCTGAGACCACGACGACAGGCACCGTCATTCCGGCTTCTTGCATCGCTTCAAGTGTCTGATACCCATCAAGTTCCGGCATAGTCAAATCAAGGAACATGATGTCGATCGGCTGACTACTCAACACATCCAGGGCAACATTGCCATTTTCGGCAAAGTGCACGTCGGCATCCAAATCGTTGGGTAAAGTTCGCGCTAATTGCTTACGAGCGAGCGCAGAATCGTCAGTGATCAGAATTTGTGTGGTCAAAAGCCTCTCCTTTCCTACATCTTTACTGAGAGTGTGGCTGGGTAAACACTGTAAGCATAAACCAATATCGCGAGGAATGAGGGCAAACCAGTCAAAATGCGATGATTCTTTTTATATCAGGGGGCTACTCTTGTCGTTGGCATAATTGAGCAAGGCGATCAGAGCGACTGATCAGGCTGGGCGCATGCAAGTAGAAATAATGCAAACATGTTAAACAAAGCTGAACGCATTCGTACACTTTTTCGCTGATGAGCTCAGGCGAAGCGTCAAATTCACCGGTCAGTAACGCTTGCCAATCCTCGGCAAGCCTATCGATCAGAGTGACGTCTGTCTCTCGCTCAAGAATATGGCTCAAGGCCTTTTTTATCGGGATAATATCTTCACTCGCGGCAAAAATATTTCTCAGCGCAATAATCACATCCACCAATGCGTCTTGTGTGTCTGGCTTTTTCGCTGCGGTATATAGACGAGACATTGCCAAGCGAATACCCCTCGAGTCGGTGTCATCCACGAGCATACTCCAACGCTCAATATCGACTAAGTCTGTCTCACTGATAGCAACAGGATCGTCCGTTTCTGCCACTGAACCAAAGTCTTGTCGCCGATTATCAAGCGAGAATGGATCGATACGCCAAACCCACTCTGGCGCCACAAACGCTTTGTGTTCACCGAGGTAACAAAGCGCCATACACAAAACAATGTTGAGCTCAGTGGTTTGTTGTTCAGTCGTGGCGTCCAATACCTCTTCTGGCCAATCATCGTCCTCTAGAAAATCACCAAAGTTAATCGCAAACGCATACCCCGACTCGAGCATGAACCCGTTATCGCGACGTTTAGCCATTAAACTCGCCGCTTGTAGGACATATTCCGCAATCCCTGGGGTATAGCGACGTACACTGCCCCATTTGGTATCCAGCTCGGCCAAGTTCGTGAGCGCCGCATTGCGAAAGCCCACAAACATCGGAATATGAGCGACTTCACCATCAGCTAAGCTACGTGCCATCTCCAACATTTCTTGCACCGTTTCTACGAACGTATCAGGACTGACAACCCCACGAATACGCATCAGGTCGTAGCTATTAACCAGAATCGACACGGGTAAACTGGCCAAGCTGACCACGCCGCGGTGGCCACTGGCATCTTTGTAGTAGCCACAGGTTTGCTGCGGCTCTTTCCCCGACGTTGTGAATAGGCGAGACAGAGCAGGGTCTGCCGCCATGCGTTTTTGAACCTGCTTACTGACCGGGAATTGCTCAATGGCTGCGGTGAGATAGCCGGCGCCTCGATAAAAAAGATGCGGCCGCTGTCCTGCTTTAATCAAAAATAAAGGATAAAGTTCACCCGCCAGTTGGCAAAAAGCACTGGTTAATGGGTCTGAACTGTTAATTCGCGTCGCCAGTTCACCGCCCTGCTGTGCACGCCAAACATTAAAGACGTGGCGGCCGTTTTGCATCACGTGCGGTAAACGATAAAAGAAGGATTGTTCACTTTCCCCTTGCTCAACCGCAGACACACGTAGCTGGCGACACAGCTCAATATATTGATTGAGTGTGTCGCGCTGAATCCGGCTCAAGCCGAGTTTTTGCATCAAAATTAAACGGCCTTCCGCTTCTGTGACATTCAGGATGTAACTCACCACACGGTGGCCCATCGCTTTCACAAAATGCGGAATGGCCGGATAGGACATCATCGTTTCCTAACCTTGTGTCATTCGTTCACGGATATCAATGCGTGCTCCAGCACCTATGAAGGGTATCGGCCTCCGTGCGGAAAACTGTACCGAGCGGACAATAATGCGATAAAAGCCGTCGTACCTGTGGCTGATTTGTCGTACCTGTAGCTAATTTAAAAAAATATAGTGCTTCCATTAACTTGGCAAGTCACGACAAACCCTGAAACATTTTTGCGCGCAAAGGCGACAGTGAGGACTTGACCAAGCGGTAACACGCACCTATTCTAGCGTACAAGTGTACGCTTAAATAAAGATAACGAGTTATGGATACCAAGGCTTCAACCTCTCCCCCTCAGAAACCACGCTTAATCTGGTTAAATATTAGCGTGTTTACCCTCACTTTTTTGATTGCGGTGATAGGAACGCCACTATGGGCATGGCACCATGGTTTTGATTGGATGCAGATCACTGCGCTGATCGTCGCATTCAGCTTTTGTGGCCTGTCGATCACCGCCGGCTATCACCGGTTGTGGGCTCACAAAACCTATCAGGCTCATCCGGCTCTACGCTTTATCTTCGCCATTGGTGGGGCATTTGCGCTGCAAAACAGTGCACTTCATTGGTCATCAGATCACCGCATTCACCACCGCCATGTCGATGACAACGATGTTGATCCTTACTCGGCCAAGCGCGGCTTTTGGTTCTCACACCTTGGCTGGATGCTGCGCGAATACCATCCCAACCGCTATGGCGATTACAGCAACTGTCGCGATCTGCAAAAAGATAAGATCGTGATGTGGCAACACAAGCACTACCTTGCGCTGACACTGGCAACCAACTTTGGCTTCCCTATCGCGTTTGGTTTGCTCCATGGCGATCTTTGGGGCGCTATCTTACTGGTCGGCTTTACTCGATTAGTGCTAAGCCACCACACCACCTTTTTCATTAACTCGTTGGCGCATGTGTGGGGCAGCCAGCCTTATACCGATAAAAACACCGCGCGGGATAATGGCGTGCTCGCCTTGATGACCTTTGGCGAGGGCTACCACAACTTTCACCATATCTTTGAGAACGACTACCGCAATGGCATTCGCTGGTGGCAGTTTGATCCGACTAAATGGCTGATCAAAACCGCATCTTGGTTGGGCCTGGCCGAAAAACTGCGCGTAACCCCCGAAGAGAAGATTGAAAAGGCGCGTGCGACCATGCAATTGCAGCGTATCACGCAACAGCTTAGTGACAAGCCACACGCGTCGCATCGTCTGCAAATCTTGCAACAAGAGTATGATGCCTTGGTCGCCAAAATGGCGGACTACTACACACTGAAAAAACAGCTGTTAGCGCTCGAGCGTGACAAGCTGCGCGAAAAAGTCGAAAACGCCGAGCTAACCCAGCAATACCAAGATTTAAAGGTGCGTTTTCAGCAACAAAAACGCAGCTGGCAGGTGCTTACCGCCAAATATGCTAGCTAGACGCGACGAGCACGCGACACACACCAAACCGGCCACTTGGGCCGGTTTTTTTAGCGGGCACGGACGCGCCGCTGACAAGCTCTGTTTATGCCATTTATTGGGACGGGGTCAGAAAAGAAAGCAGGATCGACTCCAGCTCATCCCACGGTAAGGCGTCGGTATCGATCACTTCGATGCGCGACTCGGCCTGTTCAATCGACATAGGCGTCACGGTAACCACCTGATTAGCGACGTTAAACGCGTAAAAACCCTCGTCTGTATTGACCACCGCTTTAATCCGTTGAGCGTTGATGTTGCTCAATAGACCGTACAAGGCATCAAACGGAAAACAACAGTGCGCGGCAAACAACCAACCGCAGCTGACATAGCCCTGCCCTTGGTTTTCTTTGCGGGTAAAGGTATCGTCCGTGCCCAGCGCTAATGTAGTCATGGGCTCGGCATCGTTGTGGTGGTGATGATAGTGCGCTTGACGAGCGTGACGCGGTAACGCAAGCCACGCGGTCTCGAGAGCCCCTTGTTCAACACCGGTTACCAAGCTTTTCTCGCCATCAAACGCGGTGACATAATCATAAAAGGTAGCGATTTGCGCCTCGCTACACTGGTCAAGCTTATTGGCCACTACCACATCCGCGAGCGCGATTTGATCATGAAAGTTTTGATTTTCACGATAGCGCACATCATCAATACAACGCGGATCCACCAAAGTAATGGTCGCGCCCAGCGACAAAGAAGTATCGAAAGGCGGCTGAGTCAGCTTACCGATAATATCTTTGGGATGACCGAGTCCCGTCGGCTCAATCAAAATTCGATCCGGCTTCTCGGCAAGCAAGGTATTTAGCCCCACCGTCATGGGTAGGCCGGCCACACAACACATGCATCCTCCCGGCACTTCCTTTACCAACGCACCTTGTTCAGAGAGGATAGCGCCATCGACACCCACCTCACCAAACTCGTTCACCAAGATAGCCCAACGCTCATGCTCGGGTTTATTCGCGAGTAAATGACGAATCGCCGTGGTTTTCCCCACGCCAAGAAACCCAGTGATAATGTTGGCTGCGAACTGACTCATTGCTTTATCCTGCTTGTTATCTGCATCAGCGCAGTGTAACGGATTGCGCCACATTCGTCGCCTTTTGGTAAAGCACATTGAACCAGCCATATGCAGCTCAGTGAGTAGCACAAAAAATGATGAAATATCATGCACTCACTGCAAGTGGTGATCATTACGCATAAAAGCTTGGTAAAATAAAAGGTTCGCTAACACACTTCTTTAGGAGGAAGTATGCTGAATCCATCAACGGCAAAGTCGGTGATTGACCATGCCCTGTTTTTAGGCGCGGATTTCGCCGAACTCTTTGTCGAACGCCATCACTCAGGCAACGTGGAGCTGTTGTCTGGTGAGGTGGATAAAGTGAGCTCAGGGATTGATTTTGGTATTGGTATCCGGTTGTTTTTCGGCCACAAAGTGCTTTATGGCTACACCAACAGCCGCGATGAAGAACAATTGAAAAAAGTCACCAGCTTGCTGTGCGCGCGTGATAAGCGCGATCAAATCGCCACCGCTGGTCCACTTAATTTGTCCCATTTAAATGACAAACATCCGGTGTCTGAGCCGTTATCGGCAGATCAACATGTGGCCGATAAGGTGGCGTTCTTACGCCAAGTGGATGCGCGTATTCGTGCCGAGAGCGATAAAATCGCGCAAATTATTGGTCGTGTCGGCCAACGTGAGCAACAGGTCGAGATTTTTAACTCTCACGGCCTGCATGTCACAGATACCCGCCACTACACGCGTATTGCCGCTACAGCGGTCGCAACTAACGGTGAAGAACAGTCAACGGGCTTTGATGCCCCCGGTGCACTCACAGGCTGGGAGTTCCATCAGGATATCGATCCGGTTGCGCTGGGCGAGCGTGTGGCACGACAAGCGCTGATTAAACTCGGTGCCCAAGCCTGTCCATCAGGCGAAATGCCTGTAGTGATTGGCAACGGTTTTGGTGGGGTAATTTTCCACGAAGCCTGTGGCCACTTGTTAGAAACCACCTCGGTTGCTAAAAAGGCTTCCGTCTTCCATGACCAAATGGGCGAAATGATTGCCAGCCCTGTAGTGAGCGCGGTGGACGATGGCACCTTGGCGAATGCGTGGGGCTCAATCAATATCGATGATGAAGGCATGGAAACCCAGCATACCCAGTTGATCAAAGACGGTAAGCTCACCTCCTTTATGGTCGATCACATGGGTAGCCTGAAAACCGGTTATGCCCGCACCGGCTCTGGCCGACGTGAGTCTTATAAATTCGCACCGACCTCGCGGATGCGAAACACCTTTATTGAGCCCGGCAACGACAGCTTAGACGCCATGATTGGCTCCATGGAGCGTGGCATCTACGCCAAAAAGATGGGGGGCGGCTCAGTACAACCCGGCACCGGCGAGTTTAACTTTGCGGTCCAAGAAGCTTACTTGGTCGAAGACGGTAAGATCACTGTGCCACTCAAATCTGCCACCTTAATCAGTACGGGACCTAAGGTGCTTAAAGAAATCAGCATGGTCGGCAAAGATCTTGCCCTCGCCGCCGGCATGTGCGGTTCGGTGAGCGGCGCTGTCCCCACCACCGTGGGCCAACCTGCATTGAAAGTCGATAACATCCTAGTAGGAGGCGGTAACGCATGAGTGAGCAAACCATTAAAGCAACCCTAAGCGATGCCGTCGATCAGGTCCTCAGCTTGGTGAAACAGCAAGGTGCGCAAGCAGACGTGATTGCCAATGCCAGCGAAAGCTTGTCACTCAAAGCCGACCAAGGCGATCTCTCCGAGCACAAAGTCACCGCCGGTCAAGTGATTGGTGTGCGAGTGATCAAAGGGGATCAAGTCGCCACCAGCTATTCAGAATCGCTAGATAGCGACAGTCTTGCCAGCATGGTGAACGCCGCACTCACCAACGCAAGCTTTACCAAAGCCGACCCGGATCAGCAAATTCGCGCTGAAGGGCAGCAAATTGATCAGCAAGATCCCAGCTTGCTACAAGCAGATAACACCCCGATTGAAGACAAGATCGCGTTGGCGCTGGCCCTTGAGCAAGATGTGGTCAGCCAACCCCGCGCAACGGGGGCGCCCTACAATGGGTACAGTGAGCAAACCCAATATCAGTTGCTTGCTAATACTCTAGGCACACGCTGCTATCACAGTGAGCGTAGCTTTAGTTGCTATACCGCAGCACTGCTCAATCACGACGGTAAGCAAGCGATGCATCTCGGCGCCTCAGTGTCACGCCGCTTTGTTGACCTTGATCGCGCCCATGCCACTCAACTGGCCTACCAAACCGCTGACGCCTTGCTCGAGGGGGGCCCAGTGAAAACCGGTTCGTATCCGGTGATTTTTGAGCATGATTGTCTCAGCGAATTGCTGGGCGCCTTTGGCAGCTGCTTCTCCGGCGATGCCGCTATGCGCGGGACTAACCCGTGGCGTGAAAAAGTCGGCAAGTCCGTTGCAGATACGGCGCTCACCATCACCGATGTGGCAAGACTTGATGGCGGGATGCGTATTAAAACCTTTGATAACGAAGGCTTTGCCACCGCCGACACGCCTTTGATTGAAAACGGCGTCTTAGTCGGCTTTTTACACAACAGCGCCACAGCACAGCATTTTGGTGTTCCCCATACGGCGAACGCGGGCCGCAGTCCTAAGGGCGGTTTGGATGTTACCTCTCGTCATGATGTGATTGCCGCAGGTAAACACAGTGATGCAGACGTGCATGCGGGTGAATATCTCGAGTTGGTGTCACTGCAAGGTGTGCATTCAGGCGCGAATGCCATCAGTGGCGACTTCTCTTTCGGTGCAAGTGGGTTTGTCTGCCGAAATGGGAAACGGGTTCGTCCGGTTCGCGGGATCACAGTCGCCGGCAATTTCTATACCATGCTCAATGAGATAGATGCCATCGGCAATACCGTTTTACCCAACTATGATGGCGCTTTCTTTGCGCCACGCATCCGCTTCGCCCGCTTATCCATCGCGGGTGAATAACGGCGCATCCTCTAAAGGCATCGGTTTAGGCTGATGCCTTTTTATTCTCGGTTTGTGCTTCCACACTGTGTACCGCAGGATTCATCTTTGCCGCCAAATCGGTGAATGCCTGCATGGCGACGTCACTGGTCAGAATACGCCCGTGCCCCAACCCTTCGGTGGCTAGCACAGTCACATGTGGGTAGTCAGTGGCTTTTTCGGTGACGGTAAAGGAAGCAAAACGATCATTTTTATCGTGGGCAATCACCACCGGATGACGGCGACGCGACAATTTTTCGAGCGGCTCAATGGTCTCGATCGGATAACCATGTTGATCACCCACTTCTCGGACAATTTCATCAAACAGCTTCAGTGAATACCCCGATTTACGGACCGTGGCGTATAAATTCTCGCGATAATTCAGCACAGGTGCGACCAAAAAGAGCGGTAAATCATCCACCTGGGGGTGTTCGCTTTCCAACACCGCGGCTGCGCCCATACTGTGCGCAATCACCCCAGAGACATTATCGACTTGATCTAATACATCATTGATTGCCTGTACAAAACCGGGAATATGGCTCTCATTCCCCTCACTCTGTCCATGTGCGGGATGATCGAATGCCACCGCACGAAAGCCCAATGAGGCAATGTGCGCCATCAGAGGGAAAAACTGGCTGGCGGATCCAGACCAGCCATGCGTCAGCAGCCAAGTTGGCCCCGCCCCCAAACTATACATTTGCAAGACCCCTGCTTGGCTTTGCACTTGAGAGCGCACTAAACCTTCAGGCTCTGCGTTCACCATTGGACTGCGCGTTGGTGTGAGAAACAGCTTACGCGCCACTTTTCTAGCATGTCGAGGTGCCAAGCGGTGATGACAACGGCTCACCGCCCCCACGAGCGTGCGTTTGGCGCTAAAGCGACCCAGCGTTGAAAAATACACTTTTTTACTCATGGTCATTGAATCCTTAAAATCGAACGAATGTTCGTTTTTACACTGAAAAGTGTCGTTGTTTTCAATACCGACACCCTCTTCATCTTATTGGGAAAATTAGCGGCGACTTTGCGCGAGCAACTGCTCGACACCATGCCAAAAGCGTGTTCCTTCCGGCGATTCAAGTGACAAACGCAGAAATAACTGGCTACTCAAATAGTGCCCATATAACTGATAAACAGCTTGCCACGTATCGAGATCGGCACGAAACTCTCCGGCTTGTTTGCCCTTTTCAAATTGCGCGGCCAGGTAATCGAGCCACTGGCGAGTAACACGCTGCAACGCCTGATGGATGGGATCATTGCTCGCGCGCTGCTCATGCCACGCATCTAAGAACAAGCACTGACCCTGAAAGTGCTGATGCCAACCCATCCAATTACGCAGTAAGTGTTGCAATTTGGCCTCAATACTCGCGTGGTCCGCTTCACGACTGGGGGTGATCACCCGCTCGACAAAGCAATCGCCCGCAAAATGGACCACGGCGATCTGCAAGTTTTCTCGCGAATTAAAATGCGCAAAGAGACCACTTTTTGACATTTGCACGTCGCGCGCCAAACTACCTATCGTTAAGCTCTCCAACCCATATACACTGGCAGCTTCAAACGCGGCTTCGAGAATACGCAATCTCGTTTGCTCGCGCTTAGACAGCGAGTATGTTGAGTCTACGGAAACGGCCATGACACTCTCCCTCAAAGCAGCCGAGTTGATACGCCACTATCTATTGCTAACAGTGGCGCAGTCGGTTCACTTTAACCCAACGATGCCTTCATTTATAGTACGAACGTTCGTTTTTATCCAATTGAGATTCGCTCCAACCGTGTCATCGCCTCCAACATTGGTAGACCTTTCATGCTATTGCACACTGACTCAGCAAACATTGCTGAAATTTTGCGCCATATTCTTTTTGGTTTTAATAAGTGCTTTTTTTATCTAGCAAGAATGTGACATAGGTCTTCATTGCATGCACCTTCCGGCATATGATGCCAAGCAATCGCTAATCCTTGAATACATTTAACGGGGTTAGAGCTTCACGTCATTATAATTCTCTAGATTGGAACGCCGACTATGACAGTTATCCTTTTAAATCTGATCGCTTTTACGCTGTTGCTGGCGGTGCTTGTCAAATTGCACAAGCAACAAAAATCCTTATCCACACGTGTGTTTACAGGCCTAGGCTTGGGAGTTGCTTTCGGTGCGGCGCTGCAAGCGTTATACGGTGCTGACGGCGCGATCACGCGCGAAACCATCAACTATATCAATATCGTCGGCTCAGGCTACGTCAGCCTGCTCAAGATGATCATCATGCCGTTAATTACGGTGTCGATTATTGGCGCGATTTTGAAAGTGAAAGACTCAGGCTCACTGGGCAAAATTTCCAGCTTGAATATCGGTATTTTGCTGGCCACCACCGCCGCGTCTGCGCTCATTGGTGTACTCGTCAGCAACCTGTTTGGGTTGTCTGCGCAAGATATCGTACAAGGTGCGCGAGAGATGGCGCGTGGTGCCGCCTTGGAGCAGCGCTTGGGCTCGGTCGAAGACTTATCATTGGCCGATATGGTTATCTCTTTCTTCCCACAAAACCCATTTGCAGATTTAGCCGGTAGCCGTCCAACCTCGACTATCGCTGTGGTGATTTTCTCTGCGCTCGTAGGCATCGCTGGTGTCACATTGTCGCGCACTCAACCTGAACTTGGCGAGCGTTTTCAGCGCTTTATGGATGTGGCTCAAGAATTAGTGCGTACGCTGGTTAGAATGATCATCGGCCTCACTCCCTACGGTATTTTGGCTTTGATGAGCAAAGTGGTAGCTGGCTCAAACGTAAGTGAAATTCTTGAACTTGCCAACTTTGTTGCCGCCTCTTATGTAGGCTTAGGTGCCATCCTAGTCATGCACTTGGTATTGATTGGCCTTGTCGGTATGAGCCCAATTCAATATCTGAAAAAAGTGCTCCCTGTGCTGACGTTTGCCTTTACGTCTCGCTCAAGTGCGGCCACGATTCCGCTCAATATCGATTCGCAAATGAAGAACTTGGGTAACGATCCGGCCAGCGCCAATTTCTCAGCGTCATTCGGTGCCACCATGGGTCAAAATGGCTGTGCCGGCTTGTATCCAGCTATGCTGGCGGTCATGATTGCGCCTACCATTGGCATTAATCCACTCGATCCGGGCTTTATCGCCACCTTGGTTGCGATTGTCACTGTCAGTTCATTCGGTATTGCCGGTGTGGGCGGCGGCGCGACCTTTGCGGCACTGATTGTACTCTCGGCACTAGATATGCCAGTCGCGCTAGCGGGTCTGTTGATTTCTATCGAACCATTAATCGATATGGGTCGTACCGCTGTGAACGTGAGCGGCTCAATGACGGCCGGTACCCTCACCTCTCGATTGACCGGTGGCCAAGATAAGACCATCTTCGATCACCATGAAGTGGTGAAGCAAGACACGGCAAATGCCTAATTATTGAAAACAATAAACGTTACCCATGCCACGCCCATGCGTGGCATTTTTGTGTTCGTACTGAGCCTACATAAAGCAACGTCATGCGATGACCTAATCCCTTACAACTTGTAAGAAATTATTTCAGCGATTACACTCTGCGGCACTGTAACTGCAGGGATCCCCTGCCAACCGTGAGATAATCAATGAGTATTGAACAAACGCTTCAGGCGCGCAGTGGCGGCCAATGTGAACTCTGCACCAGCCCAGACAACTTATCTGTGTATGAAGTCCCGTACTCGCCCGACACCACAGCGAACAGTTGCGTATTGGTTTGCAGCACGTGTCACGACCAACTTCAACACCCAGACAATATGGATGTGAACCACTGGCGCTGCCTGAACGATAGTATGTGGAGCCAAGAGCCTGCGGTACAGGTAGTTGCCTACCGCCAGCTCTCTCGTCTTTCTAGCGAAAGTTGGGCGCAAGATAATCTTGATATGATGTATATGGAAGACGATGTCCGTAAGTGGGCAGAAACCGGTCAAGATATCGAAGAAGTCAAAGTATTGGACGCTAACGGCGTGGCACTGCAAAAAGGCGACGACGTGACCGTGATTAAAGATTTGCCCGTTAAAGGCTCAAGCCAAGTGATCAAACAAGGCACGGTGATACGCGGCATTAACTTGACCGACGACCCTACCCACGTGCAAGGAAAAGTAAACGGCCAAACCCTGTTTGTGATTGCGGAGTTCTGTCGCCGTAAATGAGCCTCAAAGCAATTGATGGGTCATCTTAGCCCACAAGCGGCGTCCTGGCGGCGCCGCGTTAATCACGCTTCCGCACAGTTTACACTGTAAAACGTTACGCCTTCCTCACCGTGAAACCAAATAGATTGATCATTGGCAATCCTTCGCCTATTTTCAAACCATGGCACTCGCCACCTTCCTCTTTTGACTGACAGCCGCAGCAGTAGGCGTAGAAACCGCCTCTCAATTACGCAAATGACGCATGCTGCCCATGTGACATGTCGATGAAATTCAAGGTTTCTATTTCTTCAAACCCATGAGTGCGGAGCAAGCGTTGGATAGGTTTGCTCGCCAATAAGTAATAAAAAAGGGGCGAATGGGCGAGAAAGCATTCCCGAACAGATAAAACCCGATAACTCCCTCTTTTTAGAGGGAGCCTACATTGGAGACGTTCTTTAAAAGGCTGCCGTATCAATTCCCCCACCTTTATGCAAACGTGAAGCAATTTATATTCGCTATCCCTATTTCCAATCGCGCTCTAGCTTCCCGTCTTTGAAACGGTACATCGAAAAACCGAATTGTAGCTCATTGCCATTACCATCTTTAACAATACCGGTATCTTTGCCTAGACTATGACCCATTAAGTCAACCATTAGTAATGCATTATCAATAAACCACCATAAACCAAAGCCACCCAACGTGCAGGCTTTCAGTAACCCAGAACCAGGTTTACCTAGATAGAATCTATCTGCGCCGACAAACCCTAAAAACATGCCTAGAATTAGTGCAATTATTCTATTTTTGGGTTTAAAACTCTTCAAGTCTTTCTCTGGTGCAGGTGCTGTATCTGTCATGTCCCTTCCTTATTTACACAGTAAAAATTCGACTGAGTGTGAATACCAGAAAAGTTAAGTCAGCCTCAACTTTTTGTTCGCTTTTTTAGACATTGACCCCATAACTCTCGTGTCGCAAGTTCCTAGGAGTTATTTAGCGATGTTGACCGGAAAGATATAACCTACGCCCCCTCTCTACGCCCCTCAAACAAATTGGCAAAATGTGAACTAATGCTTTTTAGCGTCTGTTTAACTTATAAGAATTGAGAACTTGCCCCTAGTTACTCGTGATTGCTCATTAAAAAATATGCGACAGATCATGCGGGGAATAAAAGAGTCTTGCGAGTTTTATTTCCTCCCTAAGACCACTTAGTTAAGGAGGATGTGCCCTTTTCTTAATTAAGTAACACTAGTGTCACTTATCGTCCCTGTCGGCGCGCTACCGGTTGTGCCATCACTCTTCGCACGACGCCATTGTCTCGCCACTCGACGACTCAGAGTATTTCTTTGTGCGGTTTTCTTTGTGCGGATAGTGATTATGAAAAAGTTGCGTACCCTTTCTATAAGTCAACGGATAAGCTTAGCTGCCTCGTCCATCGTACTGATCGGTCTTGGAGCAGTGAGTGCCGTTTCCTTGTCAACGCTGAATAGCAGTCAGTCAGCAATGTCATCCCAGGTCACTGAAAACGTAAAGCGTGATCAGGTGATTAAGATGCAAAATCGCGCGACAGCGATTAGCGAGGAGATCCATGCGTATATTGCCTCTCCCCTCGATACGGTGCGGACTATCGCCCAGATTTATACCTCCGAAGCGGAAAAGAATAAGTCAGCACGGATCCTCGACCGAGATGATATACCTCGGATCATGTATTCGATTTTGAAACGCCAACCTGAATGGCACAACATCTACACCGAGTGGCAAAAAAACGTGTTAGGCGCCGATGCTTTTTACTACGGCGACCCAACAAGCGCTGCTGATGGACGCTATGTGCCGTCTGTGTCGGTAGATGAGAGCGGGGAAATGCGCCTTACCGCCGCGCAAAATTTCTCTGAAACTAACCCTTGGTATCAATGCCCGGTGAGCACACAAAAAGATTGTATCACCGACCCGAGAACCGCTGAGATTAATGGCAAAACCCAAACGGTGTTTGATGTGACAACCCCCGTTTTCCGTTTCGATAAAACCGTTGCCATGGTGGGGAGTACACTGACTACAGCACAAATCCAGTCCATTCTGGCTAAACGTGCTGATAGTAACGCTAAGCTGTTTGTTGTCAGTCAAAATGGCCGAATCGTTGCTAGCACCGATCAACAAGTCCAGCATGGTGCCGCGGTCTCCAAACTATCCTCTCCCGCGTATCACTCTCTTGCCAAGCTTCAAAAGCAAAGCCATAAAAGCCAATTCAAACAAACCGATTCGCACTTTTATGTGTCGCAACCGATCGAATTTGGCAATATGTCTCAGACGTGGTCAGTGATGATTGTGACCCCCAAGCAGGCCGCGATGGCCCCCGTCACACAGCTGAATCAAATGATGACAGACGCCGAAAGCGATATTCAAAACACCATATATTGGGTGAGTGGCGTCGTCCTTTTGCTGGCCTTTGTGATCATTCAAATCGTTATCAAACGTCAATTAGCACCGTTGAGTAGCGTCGAGCAATCGATTCAAGCGATAGCCCAAGGTGGTGGCGATTTAACGCAGCGCTTGTCGGTTAATGGTAAGACAGAGATTGATCGTATTAAACACTCAGTCAATCACATGTTGGATGCGCTGCAATCGATGGTGGGACAAATTCAACAAGCAGGTGGACGTTTGTCCGACACATCAACGACCGCCAATAACGCCATCACCGATGCTCACCAAGCCCTGTCTGATAATACCGAGACATTACACCAAGCCGCGACGGCAATGGAGCAACTGACCGCGACCTCAAAAGATGTGGCAACCAACTCTGAAGCCTCAAAAGAGAAAAATACCGCAGTGGTTTCATCGCTGAATCAATGCATGGAGAATGTGGCTAACAATGTGGCACGTAACCAAACCGCCAACACAGATCTGCAAAAAGCCAACAGTTTTGTCAGCGAAGTCAAAGCCAGTGGTAGCGATATTGCCTCTCTACTCGACGACATTCGCGGCATTTCAGATCAAACCAACTTGCTAGCGCTCAATGCCGCGATTGAGTCGGCACGCGCCGGTGAAGCTGGCCGAGGGTTTGCGGTCGTCGCTGACGAGGTGCGCGCCTTGGCCCAGCACTCACAAAAATCTGTCGACCAAATCGTATCGACGCTTGAAACCTTCAACCAACTCCTTACCGATATTGAAGCCGTCATCCAACAAGGTGAGCGTGGTGCGGCGGAGGGTTATCACGCGAGTGTTTCCGTGCAGGAAACCTTAACCGAGATTGTTGATTTGGTGCAGCAGCTAGGCGATATCAATTACCAAACCGCAGGCGCGGCGGAAGAGCAAAGTGCCGTCTCTCAGCAGGTGGCTGAAAACATCCAGGCACTGTCACAACGCATAGAACAAACCTTGTCACTCAGTGAGCAAGCGCAAGGCGCAAACCAAACCCTCAACCACGAGGCCAAAACGATTCGCCAACTGGTCGATACGTTTACGGTCTAGTTTCCAGCCTTACCTCTCATACTAAAAAAGGGCAACCAACGTTGCCCTTTTGAGGTTATGTCTTGTTGAAGACGCGATGTAAAACGTAGCTTAAATGGTGAGATTACTTCTTGTCTAATTGTGCTTTCATCGCGTCACGAAAGACTTGGTCAGCGTCAGTAATACCCAATTGCTCCGCATCACGCAGCAATCCCATTGCTTTGTCGACATCGTTGTCTGCAATGGCGGCCCGAATAGCCTGATGATAAAAACTAACGCTTTCTTGTTGCGGACGTTCAGTGGCGGAGAGCGCTGGCAGGACGATAGACTGAGCATTGTTACGTGCGCCCAATGCGGTTGCTTCAATCGAAAACGTGCCAGTCAACGCGCGCGACACTTGAATATCACCTACCTCCGGAAAGTAATTCCCTCTCCCCTCTGCGTCCAATTTCGCTGGGTGGCTAACCGCCACCGTTTCATTAAGTTTATCTTTATCGGTAAAAATAACCAAATAGAGCGAACTGTCGCCAATTTGTGGATGGACTTTAATATTCCCTTGCAAACGGTTTCCATCGGCTAGACGGGGCTTTAGATAGACTAACCCATCATCATCAAGCTCAGCACGAATATCGCCAGACTGGTTAATGACTTTAGCACTTGGGACAAAAACACTGTCGTTGACTTCTGCCTCAATATTGATAGCTAGTCCATTTTTTACCATTGGTAAGTCGAAAATGACGCCAGGGCTATCAATGCTATAGATATCGAGGACTTGTGTTTGTGTGGTGACCGCTACTTTGATCTCTTTATCCATCTCTAGCGGTAGTTGTTTCGCTTTCTCAATCTGTGTCACTGCCTCTCCCGTAGGTGCAATCTGATATTGGTTATCCACGATCGTCGAGCACCCACTAAGTAATAATAGCCCAGAAATAAATAACACTTTCTTATTCATATAAAATACCTAAAAAAATAGCCGACAATTGTCGGCTATGAAAAAAGACAGTTTAAAAAAGGCTTACCACCAAGCTTCAACCTGTACGCCAGCTACAAGTTCATTATCTTCACCCGTTCCAAAAGCGTCATCGTTTTCAAGGTCAGAGATATACGAACCATATACACGGATTTCAGGACGTGCCCAGAAGCTGTCACCCATTGCCCATGCTTGTGCAATGGTCAATTTAGAGTTACCAAAGTCTTCGACCGCGTTACCGTCATCATTGATTTTCTCACCCGCATTATAGCCAGCTTCGAATACAGTACGCATGGTATTATTCCATTTGTACATTGGACGGACGACAACAGAGAATTGGTCAATATCTAGGTTCTCACCGGTATAATTACCACCTTTATCTTTACCGCCGATATCATTACCTTTGAGAAGTGCGAATTGATGGCCCATTTCCCAAGACTCACCTAGGTTCATGACCCCCCAGTTAATCAAACGGTAACCTGTCGCCTCGTTTTGCGCGCCAGAACGATCGTAATAAGTCCCAGCCCCCCAAAAGTTAGCCGCTTGAGCGCCATAGCCATTGGTACCGTACTGGAGGATAGTTTGGTTGAAGCCATTATCCATGCCCTGGTGGACAATACCAGTGACCAACAGACCATCATCTGCTTGGAGATATTGATCGCTTTTTTCAACGCCAAAGTTATAGGCTGCCGCCAGTTCTAACTTAGCATCTGACCATAAATCGATATCGGCTAGGCGGATATCGGCAATATAGCCATTAACATCTTCTGATGTTGTAGTTGTATGAGGCTCGCTTTTATACGCACCTGGTTGAATCTTAGCAGCTTCCGTTACACTCTTTGTACATTCAGCGCTGTCACCACAATCATCTAAATGATCTTCTAGTGACTGATCTGTACCATCAAAATCAAAGCTATTAGCCTGGTCAAGAACAAGCTTCTGACCCTCAGATTTCAGTTTCTGGGAACCGTTATCTTGAATCAGTGCTAAAGACAATTTCTGGTCGCCAACGGATAGATTCTCAATACCACCACCGGTACCTGATGTATTCAAGAAGTAGAAATCAGTGATGTGGATATCTTTACGTTGATAGTAAGTTTTACCCGCCCAAAGTGTTGCATCTTTGTCGGCCAACACGCCTTTTGCTTTTACGGCAAACTGAGCGACATTAAAGTCACCATCTTCCCAGCCACTTTCACCAGGCGCGCCCGACGCAATCATTGACTCAACTCGCCAAGTTTGTTCACCGGTTTTTAGCTCTTCCGAAAATCCAAACTCAGAGTAGTTGTCATCTTCGTTACCGAGGCGGCCAATACCTTTTTTGTTAATAGCCAAGTCACCGCTACCGGAGGCACTAATTCCAGTCCCTGCTCGCATGTAGCCATTAAAGTCGACAGCGAATGCTGAGGTGGCAGTGACAGCAGCTGCGACAGCCGCCGCAATTAAACTTACTTTTCTCATACCTTACTCCATAATGTGCCTTTTATACATGTCTCTTCACACCGGCAGTGGGTAGTGGAAAAAGACAGTGTGTCCAAGGCTTAGCTTTCTTCGTTATCCTGGAAATATCCTATCCCTGCACACTAAAGTGCGCGTCATCCAGGGATGTGGTTGAAGGGGGAGGAGGAGTAAGGAGGAGCTAAGGCGGATTATCCTAACTTGTCGACATCGATCACTGAACCAAGGCGTAATTGGTAACTGGGTTTCTTGTTTATCCCCTACAAAACGTCAAATAGATCACTATTAATAATTTTATTCATAGAGATATGAAACTTTATTACATGAGGGGCAATGATCATAAATGTGACGTCAGATTGAATTATTTATAGGTAACCGCTCTAATAGCGACTCGTCTCATTTAACGGTGTTAGTTATGTCGGTTTGTTTCCCATCTCCTTATGTATTAGGGGCGCAATTACACCCATCAGGCTGTCGGTTTACACTGTATGTCCCAGACCAGGACTGCGTACATTTACTATTGTGGCATCAAGAGCACCAACCTAAGCGGATCGCTATGCACGAATATAAGCGTGGCTACTGGACACAAGATGTTACTGATGTCGTTGCAGGGCAAGAATACAGCTTTGAGGTCTCACATGATGGTCAAATCTGGTGTGTGGCTGACCCTTATGCTCAGGCCATTACCGGCCCTTTAACCTATCAGCCTCCCTATACATCATCGCAAAGCACACAGGTTGCGCGCTGCCAAGTCGTCGATCATGAGCTATTTGATTGGCAAGGCGTGTCATCGCCCCAACGCTCAATGTGCGACACCGTTATTTTCGAAACTCATGTTAAAGGGCTAACTCAACAGCACCCAGATGTCGCGCCAACACAGCAAGGACGTTATTTAGGCTTGGTGTCACCAGCGATGTTGGCGTTCTATCAACAACATCAGATTAATTGCCTGCAACTGCTGCCGATTACCTGTTGCTTACCGGAGCCGCATTTACTCAGCCAACAAAAAACCAACTACTGGGGCTACAACCCATACGTTTGGATGGCTCCGGATCCGCGCTACGCGGAAAAAAATGCGATTAACGAGCTGAAAACGGCAATACGCGAACTACACCGCCACGACATCGAAGTCATTTTAGACGTGGTGTTTAATCACACGGCGGAAGGCGGAGAAGGTGGGCCGATTCTTCATTATAAAGCGCTTGATCATGCCATGTACTTACATGATGGCCAACGGCTGCGCAACCATACCGGCTGTGGCAATACCATTGATATACGCCATCCTGCTGCCCTGAAGCAGGTGCTCGACACCTTACGGATGTGGGTCAGCGACTATCACGTGGATGGGTTTCGGTTCGATCTCGCCGCCACCTTAGGGCGAGACGGCGATACCTTTGATCCCCACAATGCCTTTTTCCATGCCATCGCCCAAGATCCGATCCTTTCTAAGGTCAAATTAATTGCGGAACCATGGGATATAGGCCCCGATGGGTATCAGCTAGGACAATTTCCGATTAACTGGGCCGAATGTAACGATAAAATCCGCGACATCACGCGCAGTTTATGGCGAGGAGAGCCAGGTATGCTACAGGATTTCGCCACGCGGTTGATGGGGTCACGCGACTTTTTCAGCGCAGCGTATTGGCCGGATCACCTGCCCATCAACTACATCACCTACCATGATGGCTTTACCCTGCAGGATGTGGTCAGTTATGCCAAGCGGCATAATCACGCCAATGGCGAGAACAACCGAGATGGCCATGGCGATAATCGCTCCGCCAACTATGGTGTTGAAGGATCCACAAACAATACTGATATTATTGAGATAAGAACTCGGCAAAAAAGGAATATGATGGCGAGCACCCTCTTCTCTCTGGGGACGCCGCACATTCTAATGGCCGATGTTTTAGGGCACTCGCAACAGGGAAACAACAATGCCTATTGCCAAGACAACCCCATCAGTTGGTTAAACTGGCAAACGCAGGATCATGTTTGGTCAAACTGGCTTTCCACCATGATTGCACGTCGCAATGCTATCATACCGCGCTTTATTGATGCGTTGAGTGGCACACAGCGCCATCGCAATCAGATTGAGTGGCGACATCCGAATGGCGATCCTATTCACGATCATCAATGGCCAAGCCTGCAAGCACTCAGCTGTCAGATCACACTCGGTGCGCATCATTCTGACGCGGGTCAATCGCTGCTAATTGCCATTAACAGCGGCGACACCGCGCACAATCTACGGCTTCCACCAAATCATCAGTGGCGTATTGTCTGTGACAGCGCAACCAATGAAACGACTATCACCACACCCGAACCATCCCTGATATTGGCAGGCAAGCACTTTGTAGTCTGCATTGACGGTGACTGGCTGTAGCCCAATATTACCCACATCAAAAAGGCAGCTAATGTTAGCTGCCTTTACTTTCGTGCTCTTGCTTCGCCTGAGGGCGTAACGCCTTAGCCTTTCACACCACCAGCCGTCAAACCACCCACTAACCAACGTTGGGCGAGTAAGAAAACACCTGTGATCGGTACCGCTGAAAGCACGGCTGCCGCCGCGAAGTCGCCCCACAGATAGTTCTGCGGATACAAGTACTGCTGCATGCCGACCGCCAAGGTATACGAATCAACATCCGACAACAGAATCGAAGCAACTGGCACCTCACCTACCGCCATGATAAACGACAGAATAAAAACCACAGCCAAGATAGGCACGGAGAGCGGAAGCAGCACCAGCCTAAACGCCTGCCATGGGGTGGCGCCATCCAGTGCTGCGGCTTCTTCCAATGAACCATCAATGCTCTCGAAGTAACCTTTAATGGTCCAAACGTGTAATGCAATCCCGCCCAAGTAGGCAAAGATCAAGCCACCGTGCGTGTTGAGCCCCAAGAACGGAATGTACTGCCCCAACTTATCAAACAAGGCGTAGATAGCCACCAATGCCAACACCGCCGGGAACATCTGGAAGATCATCATCGCGTTCAAGATGGTTTGCTTGCCTTTAAATCGCATACGCGCAAAAGCGTACGCCGAGGTGGTTGAGAGCACCACGATAAACAGCGAGGTGATCCCGGCCACTTTTACCGAATTCCACAGCCATAATAGAACGGGAAACGGCGGTGGCGTGACCGAGCCATCCGGATTAGTCACCGGGAAGCCCAATGCTAATTTCCAATGTTCAAGTGATGGATTTTTTGGGATCAAACTCCCGGTAGCGAAATTCCCTTCACGGAATGAAATCGCAATAATCATTAACAGCGGGAATAGGATCAGCGCCAAAAATAAGCACAAGCCAATATGGGTTGCCCAGACGCGATATTTTAAGGATTTACCTTGTACCATTGCCATATTTACGTCCCTCAGTGCTCGTTTTTCTGCGTCATGCGGAGGTTGATTAACGCCAGTGCGCCGACAATCAAGAAAATCAGTGTGGCGATGGCACTTGCCAAGCCAAAGTCTTGACCACCACTGCCTTCAAAGGCGATGCGATAGGTGTAGCTGACCAGCAAGTCGGTATAACCGGCCGGCTCAGTGGTGCCAATGCGGTTTGGCCCACCTTCTGTTAACAGCATAATCATCACAAAGTTATTGAAGTTAAAAGCAAAAGCGGCAATCAGCAACGGTGTTAATGGTTTAATCATCATCGGCAGCGTAATACGGGTGAAGTTCTGAATGAAATTCGCGCCGTCAATCGCGGATGCTTCGTAGAGATCATCGGGGATCGCTTTAAGCAAGCCCATACAAAGGATCATCATATAAGGGAAACCAAGCCAGGTATTGACAGTTAGCACCATGCTCCGCGCCAAGAACGGGTCAGAGAACCAATTCGGACTGATGCCAAACAGGGCTTCCAATACCATGTTGATTTCACCAAAGCTTTGGTTAAACAAACCGCGGAAAATCAGAATCGAAATAAAGGCTGGCACCGCATAAGGCAGGATCAATAATAAACGGTAGATCGATTTGCCTTTCAGCTCTTCCCACTGCACCAAGCTCGCCAATATCAAACCGATAAAGAGGGTAAACACCACGGTGAGTACAGAAAAAACAATCGTCCAAATAAAGATGCCAATAAAGGGCTCTTTAATCCCCTCATCTGTCCAGACACGCTCAAAGTTATCGGTGCCAATTTGCACCACATAACCGGGCGACACCGTGTCGTCAACAAACTCACCCGAAGCATTAACCGGTTGGTAATACCCTACCTCATCATTGGGTTTGAGTGTCTCATCCGTCTTATTATTGATCAGCGTGCGACCATCCTCTTGCAAACTATACAAAGGCTGAATGGCGGCGAACTTACGTAACCCACTCATACGAATGGTTTGATCATCTGACAATTGCAAATCTAGATTACCGAGCGCCTCTCGATTTTGAATCACATCGCGAAGTGACGCTTTTTGTCCCTCAACACTGTCAATTGGGCTAAGTGACAAGTTTTCATCGGCCAGTGTTGCAAATTCAAATGGCTTGGTGGCAAAACGTGTGTTTTCGCCTTCCACCACAATACGAACGCCTTGATCCGTTTGATATAACGAGAAAGGATAACTGTCGCCACTTTGAAAGGTTCGCTCGAGTAATACGGACTGGGCACGCTCGAAAGAGAGTTGATTTTTGGCGCTATAGTTGGTGAATGACAGCCCAACGGTATAAACCAACGGAAAAATAATGAAGAGGATCATCCCCGCGATACCTGGATAGATATAGCGATGGGCGTATGTTTTTTTACTGCCAAAAATGTACAGCGCTAGTGCGGTTAATACCACAGTTAACAGGGCAAAGGCAGTTTCACCACGCGAATACATCAAGACGGTGGCATAGCCATTGATGATGGCCACAGTAGCCAGTAACGCCCATTTTATGAACGCTTTTGTGCTGCTGGGCAAAGAAGAGCCTGACGTTGTCATAGCTTGGGAACCTTGGACTGACTGCATAAGGAACGCTACTCACATAGTTTTAAAAAATGCAGGGAGGCAAGCCCCCCTGCAGATAGAGCTTATTTGACCATTTGCGTTTCCGCATCGTCGAGCGCTTCCTCGACGCTTTGACGGCCATCGACCACATTGATGATGGCGTTTTTGGCAGCCGCCCAGAACCCATTCATTTGTGGAATGTTCGGCATCACCTCGCCATGTTTGGCGTTTTCCATGGTCGCAGCAATACGGCTATCTTGAGCCAGCTCTGCTTGATACGCATTCAGCGCCACCGCACCTAGGGGCTTATCAGCATTGACCGTTGAAAGGCCTTCTTTCGTCAGCAGGTAGTTTTCAAGGAACTCAACCGCTAGTGCTTTATTTGGCGATGCGGTGCTAATACCGGCACTAAGCACACCAACAAAAGGCTTGGACGCTTCACCTTGGAAGGTAGGTAAGGTGGTGACACCATAATTGATACCTGACTTTTCGATGTTGCCCCACGACCATGGGCCGTTAATGGTCATCGCTGTGTCACCTTGGTTAAAAGAAGACTCAGAAACCGAGTAGTCCATATCTGATGAAATCACGCCATCTTTGACCATCTGCTTCATGAAATGTAGCGCGTCATGCACACCTTGGTTATTGATACCCGCGTCTTTAACATCATAGCCGTTTGCCGTTTGCTTAAACGCGTAGCCGCCATCAGCCGCCATTAATGGCCATGTAAAGTAGGGTTCTTTTAAGTTCCACATGATGGCTGACTTACCCTGCTCTTTGAGCTTGGCATCCATCTCAACTACGTCTTGCCACGTTTCTGGCGGGTTTGGCACCAAATCTTTGTTGTAGATAAGGGAAAGCGATTCTACTGCCACTGGGTAGCCAACATATTTACCTTTGTATTTCACCGCATCCCAAGCAAAGTCGACCATGCCTTCTTTAAGACGGTCTGAAGGGCGAATTTCTGCCAACAGGCCTGACTCTGCGTAGCCGCCAAAACGGTCATGCGCCCAAAAAACAATATCTGGACCATCGCCCGTTGACGCCGTTTGCGGGAATTTGTCCTGCAAACCATCAGGGTGAACAACGGTCACAGGAATCCCCGTGTCTTGCTCAAAGCGGTCACCCACTTCTGCTAGGCCGTTATAGCCTTTATCACCGTTAATCCAAATCGTCAGTTGGCCTTCTTCGATATTGGCGTGTGCGCCAAATGAACCCAGTGCAATGAGGGTACCGAGAGCAACAGCGCTAAGTGATTTTTTCATCTTTCTATCCTTCTTCTACTGAGGTGTAGCACGATTCCATGGAGGATGAGCTGTATTTCACGGTCTATCATGGGTAATTCCCGCGCATTCCTCATCATCCTGGCTTCTACGCCCTACGCCTGTGCGAGCGAATTCGTGATCCATATCGCTCGTCGCTAATGATGCGGCTCACAAAAATAAACGGTACGTGATCAACTTCAACTAATTTGCTAATCATTTTGTGATGTACGCCCTCAAACTAAATTAGGGAGGAGATCATCCTCCTCCCCGCCTACTCCCCCTGCAATAATTTCACTCGGGAGGATGTACCGCTTGCGCAGATACGCGACACTGCTGTCATCAAAAAAGCATCGGGTGGAACCTATCCAATGTGCTTAATCAATGACCAAACAGCGTTCAACAAAAAAGATAACGCTCAAAAATGGCCGATATTGAATAACACAACCACCTATAATGCGTATTGAGCCGAATTAATGAAAAGCGATTGAGGGCGAGCGACATGGCAAGTGTCACGTTTAAAAACGTTTGTAAAGCGTATGACAACGATGTAATGATTTCAAAAAACGTTGACCTAGAGATTAAAGACGGCGAATTTGTTGTTTTTGTCGGTCCATCTGGTTGCGGTAAATCCACTTTATTACGCTGCGTTGCCGGATTAGAAGATATTACATCGGGCGATCTTTATATTGATGAGCAACGCGTCAATGAAATAGAGCCTTCTAAACGCGGCGTGGGAATGGTGTTTCAATCTTACGCGTTGTATCCCCACCTAAATCTTTATGACAACATGTCTTTTGGCCTAAAACTGGCCAAAACGAACAAAGCGGAAGTCGATAAGCGCGTCCATCAAGCGGCGGAGATCTTACAACTCGGCCACTTACTCGACAGACAACCCAAGTCTTTGTCCGGGGGACAACGTCAGCGTGTCGCGATTGGCCGCACCCTGGTGTCTCAACCTCGTGTCTTCCTCCTCGATGAGCCACTTTCCAACCTCGATGCTGGCCTACGCGTACAGATGCGCGCACAAATTACCAAATTACAACGTCAGCTTGGCTGTACCATGATTTATGTGACCCACGATCAGATCGAAGCCATGACCATGGCAGATAAAATCGTGGTACTAGATGAAGGCCGTGTGGCGCAGGTTGGCAAACCGCTAGAGCTTTATCATTACCCTCAAAACCGCTTTGTCGCGTCGTTTATCGGCTCACCCAAAATGAACTTTATGAGTGTCTTTATTGAGGATGTTGAGCCAAACCGTGTCAAAGTGCAGCTCAGTGAAGGCGCCAGTTTTTGGATGCCGGTCGATGGCAAAACCGTCACGCGCGGCGATCGTATGTCTCTCGGCATTCGTCCTGAGCATTTGGTGGCCGCCAAAGACGGTGATGCGCAGATTGAAGGGGAAGCGACCATTGTCGAGAAGCTAGGCAACGAGACGCAAATTTATCTCAACCTTGAAAGTGCAGACGCAGACGTGATCTATCGCCAACTCGATACCGTTGAGATTGAGCCCGGCGAGAAGTACGCTATTGGTATTCCAGCCCATCGCTGCCATTTGTTCCACAGTGACGGTCGAGCGTGTAAACGCCTGCATCGTGAAAATGGCGTCACCTTCGTTGATGAAGAAGACGCAGCCTAATATCACCTTGTAAGAGACTGCGACTAGGCCGCATTCGCGGCCTTTTTTATGGTACCGATTCAGACAGAAAAAACGCCAAGGATTAACTTGGCGCAATCTTCATTTTGTCGCCCAAAGGGCTCAGTACCTTCACCCTTGCCAGCAATAAAACACAGTGGCTAATGGGGGGAGATTCAATGTTAGCGATTGGGGTTGATCGTGCGCCGCGCTTTTATCGGTGCTAAGCGTTGCGTAAACGGGATACCCACTGCCCCAAAACGCCTCATCATCCGAGTTTAATACCAATTGGTAGTCGCCACTCATCGGCACACCCAGCTGAAAACCATCCCGGGGGACAGGGGTGAAGTTACTCACCACCAGCACCCGCGAGCCGTCATCGCCAAGCCGCTCATGGGCTATCACGCTAATATCTGCAGCGTCTTTTAACCGCCACTCAAATCCTGCCGGATCGCAGTCGAGGCGATGCAGCGCCGGCGTTGAGACATACAGGTGGTTCAGCGCTTTCACCCATGTTTGGATACCTTGATGGCGACCGTATTGCAGCAAATGCCATTCAAGCTGGCTGTCATGGTTCCACTCTGCAGTCTGACCCATCTCCGTGCCCATAAAATTGAGTTTTTTCCCCGGCTGGCCATACATGTAGCCCAAATAGGCACGTAAGTTCGCCGTTTGCTGCCACTCGTCACCGGGCATTTTACCGATCAACGAACCTTTTCCATACACCACTTCATCGTGAGACAGAGGCAGTACATAGTTCTCGCCAAACGCATAAACCAATGGAAATGTTAGCGTGTCGTGGTGATAGCATCGATACACCGGCTCTTCACGGATATAACGTAAACTGTCATTCATCCAACCCATGTTCCATTTAAACCCGAAACCCAGGCCACCCGCATAAATTGGCGAAGAGACCCCGGGAAACGTGGTCGATTCTTCGGCAATCGTCATCGCATTGGGAAAATAGTGATAAACCGACTCGTTCATCCATTTTAACGTGGCAATGGCGTCGTAGTTCTCATTGCCGCCATCCACGTTGGGGACCCATTGATCCTGCTCACGCGAGTAATCGAGATAAAGCATCGACGCGACGGCATCGACACGCAAACCATCAATGTGAAACTGATCGAGCCAATACAGTGCATTATTCACCAAAAAGCGGCGCACATGCTCTTTACCCATATCGTAAAGATGACAATGCCAGTCGTTGTGCCAGCCACGTCGTGGATCGGGGTCATGATATAAGGGCGTACCATCGAAATAGGCCAAACCATGATCATCGGTAGGGAAATGTCCCGGCACCCAGTCGAGAATGACGCCAATGCCCGCTTGGTGGCAACAATCCACCAAGTACTTAAAATCATCCGGCGAGCCATAGCGGCTAGTCGGCGCGAAAAGCCCCACTGGCTGATAGCCCCAAGAACCATAAAAAGGATGCTCACTGACTGGCATCAGCTCTACATGGGTATAACCCATTTCCACCAAGTAAGGGACTAAACGGTGAGCAAGCTCACGATAGCCCAGACACTGACCCGATGCATCTCGCTGCCACGAACCAAGGTGAAGCTCATAAAAAGAGAGCGCTTGCGTATGTTTTTCAGTCACGGGGCGGTCTTGCCACTGCTGATCGTGCCATTGATAAGCATGTTGATCATAGGTCAGAGAAGCAAATGACGGGTATTGTTCAGCATACACACCATAAGGATCGGCCTTGTGCGGTAAACATTGTCCATCGGGACCCGTTAACGCATATTTGTAGCGTTGATTAAGGCCAAGATGAGCGACAAACCCCACCCAAAATCCACCTTCGATGGCAATAAGGCTTCCAGCCTCTGCCTGCCATTGGTTCCAATCACCGATCACACTCACTGATTGTGCATGAGGCGCAAAGAGCACAAACCGTACACCCTCGACCGGTTTGCCCGCGACGGGTAACGTCACCGGATGCGCGCCCATTTGCTGATGTGCAACTCTCGGGTTATATAAAGCAGCCATATCAATTGCAAAATGATCAGGCTGAATAGACTGGGGCAGTATTGAAATGGAAGAATCTGGCATCAGCGACTCCTTATATAAAAAAACGCTCCATCCTATGCGTGTTGGCTGGCACTGAGGATAGAGCGTTAGAGCATGGTATGGTGGTTACGACGTTTGCCGACTCGCTTGCATGCGCACCCGAGATAAGTCTCTGGCAAGTTGATTCAACTCTTCACGGCTAAAGAGCGTTTCCAAACTGGCCGAAAGCTTACGCCGCCAGTTGGGATATTCGTCTACCGTACCAGGGATATTGACGGGCTTGTCCATATCCAACCAGTCTTCCAACTGGACGCTTAATAGTGCTGACTTGCCAGCGGCAACATGCAATTGCAACGCGCGGCACAAGTGACCATCCATCGGCACATAACGCGCATCGCCCCCAACCCCATCTGGTAGCATGCCATGCCAGCGCACACTGTCTAAAATGCCCTGCTTGGCTTTCAAACGATCATCAAACAATTGTTGAAGTTGTGCTTCATCTGGGTATAGGCCGAGCTCTTGACCCAGTTTTAAATCGTCGCAATGCCAAAAGCCACGAATGGTTGGCATATCATGGGTGGAAAGCGTCGCCATCGCCTGCTCGGTATAGTGCGCCGGAGAAATAAAGCCCCCGTCCTCTTCTGAGGTTTCAAAGAAGAATACCTTGTAGGAATGCACGCCCGCATCCGCAAGTAACGCACCAATTTCATCGGGTACCGTCCCCAAGTCCTCGCCAATCACACTGCATTGATGACGGTGCGACTCAAGCGCTAAAATCGCGAGCATGTCTTTAACGGGATAGTACAAGTAAGCGCCCTCGGTGGCATTTTTCCCCTTAGGGATCCACCATAAGCGCAGCAAGCCCAGTACATGATCGATACGTAAAGCCCCACAATGACGCATATTGGCCCGCAACAACTCGATGTAGGCATGATAGCCAGTGTGTTTCAGTGCTTGCGGATCAAATGGCGGTAAGCCCCAGTTTTGCCCCCGAGGTCCTAACACATCCGGCGGCGCACCGATACTGGCATCCAGTACTAAGGGCGAGTTGTCCGACCAGGTTTCGCTTCCCGCGTCTGACACCCCAACAGCGAGATCACGGTACAAGCCCAGCGACATCCCCTGCTCTTCAGCAATGGCTTGTACCTCTTCCATTTGACCTTCGGCAATCCACTGTAAATACATGTACAGTTGAATGTCGTCACTGTGCTGCTCGATAAATGCTTGCGTCGCTGCATTTTCATAGCGACGATATTTTTCAGGGAATACGGGCCAGCCCCACGCATGAGGGTCTTCCGCGCGTAAATGTTGATGCAAGGCATCAAAGGTGGCTTGCTGTTTTAAGCTCTCTCCGCCTTTTTCAATAAAGTCTAAAAACGCACGGCCACGTCGAGTCTGTTGCAGCAGCTCGCGTTGCTTAAACTCTTGAAACAACAAAGGCAATACGGCCATTTTTAGGGCGGCGACTTCGCTATAATCGACCCAGTGAGTGTCGCGCACTGCTTGCAGGCGGCGCTGGAACTCGGCACTGCCCACGAGTTGCTGCGCACGGGCGCTCAAACAAAACTCACGAACGTTGCTCACATCAATGTACAAAAGATTAAGCCAGCGGCGTGATGAGGGACTATAAGGGCTCGCGGCTTCTGGATTAGCAGGGAACAACGCATGAATGGGGTTAAGGCCAACAAAGTCCGCGCCACGCGAGGCGAGCTCACTGACCAATTGTTTCAAGTCACCAAAATCACCAATCCCCCAGTTGTGAGGGGTACGCAGTGTGTAGAGCTGAATACTCGGGCCCCACATTTTTTTGTGTTGATCCAGTTCAGGTTGTTTATAGCATTGAGTAGGCGCCATGATGAGCGTCATTTGGTACGGTGATTGACGCCGTTTACGTATCACAGAAAGGCGATGATAGCCCCACGGTAGGGAGCAAGGCAGGCTAAACACTAATGGGCCGCCATTACTGCGCTCATCGCGAACGATTTGTGACTGTAAGTAACCCTCAAAGCACTCGCCCTGTTCGGTTTCCAGCCGCCAACTAAAGTCACTTTCTCGCGCACTGGTCCCTAAATGAAGCGCAATTTCGACTGGCTCATTCTCCTGTACCACTTGCACGGGCGCGAGCACATCCGCTTTATGTTTCTTCGCCGCCGATGCCAATAGCGCCTCGTCATTTCGTGTGTCATAGCCAAGTGACGTTAGTAAGTCATGTAAGGTACTGTCCGGCACGGCCGCTTCTGAGCCCCATGCACTGATATAGCGATCAGCGAGGTTGGCCATTTGTGCGACTGTCTTCAATGCAGATTCTTTCATCGCTTTCTCCGAGGGGTCTGCCCCCTTCTTTTATTGGGCAATATTGTTGTCATTATTGTTAGATGGCAAGGCTCATTCCCTGCCATCTATGAGGTTGTTAACCCATTATTTTGCAATTAGCGCTTAATCGCTTCTAACTGCCAAATGTTATTAACGTAATCACGAATTGAGCGGTCTGAGCTAAATTTGCCCACTAACGCGGTATTCAAAATCGCTTTGCGTGCCCACTGAGACGCGTCACGGTAATCACGGTCAATGTCATTGTGTGCGCGCACGTAATCGGCAAAGTCAGCCAAACACAGGTACGGGTCGCCGCTACCCATGACACTGTCAAAGACAGGACGCAACGCCCCAGGCTGACCTGGCGTAAACGTCTCATCCAACAGACTGTCCAAGGCGGCCTTCAATAGAGGCTGTCTATGATAGACCGCTTCAGGCTGATAGCCTTTTTTGCGCAACGCCGTGACGCCATCGACATCAAGACCAAAGATATAGATGTTGTCGTCACCCACTTCTTCACGGATTTCCACGTTCGCGCCATCCATGGTGCCAATGGTGAGCGCGCCGTTGAGTGCCATTTTCATGTTCCCCGTGCCAGACGCTTCTTTACCGGCCATAGAAATCTGCTCAGACACATCGGCAGCAGGAATAATGATTTCCGCCATACTGACACGATAATCAGGAATAAATACCACTTTGAGCTTGTCACCGACTCGTGGGTCATTATTAATGGTTTCAGCCACCTTATTAATCGCATAGATGATCGATTTTGCTAATTCATAGCCAGGTGCCGCTTTCGCAGCAAAAAAGACCACACGCGGCGCCATATCGAAATTCGGCTCATTGATGAGGCGCTGGTACAGTGAAATGACGTGTAATAGATTAAGGTGCTGGCGCTTATATTCATGCAGACGCTTAATTTGTACATCAAAAATCGCATCGGTATTTAGGGTGATATCGAGGTGCTCTTTGACCCATCCCGCCAAACGCTGCTTGTTGCGCTTTTTGACATCCATAAATGTCTTTTGAAAAGCAGTGTCATCCGCATATTGTGCTATCTGCTCGAGTTGCTCCAATTGCGCTGGCCACTGCTCACCGATTTTTTCACTGATCAAGTTGGACAAATCAGGATTACAGAACTTCAACCAACGACGCGGTGTGATGCCATTGGTCACATTTTGAATACGCCCTGGGTATAGCGCGTCAAATTCTGGGAATAAATCACGCTTAACCAACTGAGAATGCAAGGCGGCAACGCCATTCACCGCATAAGAGCCAACCACACATAAATTAGCCATGCGCACCATGCGCTCACCTTTGTCGTCAATCACAGACAACACCTGCTTTTTGGCCACATCGCCGGGCCACTTCGCTTCTACCTCTTGCATGAAGCGATGGTTGATCTCAAAAATGATCTCCATATGACGCGGCAGCAAACTGGCAATCAACGCCTCACTCCAGGTTTCCAGCGCTTCGGGCAGTAAGGTGTGGTTGGTGTAAGCAAAGGTACGACTGGCGATGGACCAAGCCTCATCCCAGCCCAGACGATAATCATCCAGCAATACGCGCATCAGCTCAGGAATAGCGATGGTGGGGTGAGTATCGTTCAACTGAATGGTTTCGTAGTCTGGTAATGCGGCCAATGCATGCCCTGCCTCTAGATGACGACGGAGAATGTCTGCTACAGAAGCTGCACTGTGGAAATACTGCTGCATTAAGCGCAATGTTTTACCCGCATCGTGGTTATCGTTGGGGTACAAGACTTTGGTCAAATTCCCTGCAGCGATGGCGGATTGCTGAGCCTGGGTATAGTCACCGTCATTAAAGGCATCAAGGGCAAACGGCGTTAACGCCCGTCCTTCCCACAGGCGCAATGGGTACACAGTATTGCTTTGATAACCCACAATCGGCAGATCCCAGGGCATGGCCTGAATTTTCATGCCCGGCACCCACTGACGGTACGTGTGCCCTGAGTCCTCAATCACCTCTACATGGCCATAAAAACCAATGGTTTGCGCTAAGTCAGGACGTACCACTTCCCACGGGTAACCTTCAGGCTCACGCCACGCATCCGGTGCTTCTTGTTGTGCGCCCTCTTTGAATGACTGGCGGAACAAACCATATTCATAGTGCAAGCCATAGCCGACCGCAGGATACTGTTGGGCCGCCAATGAATCCATAAAGCAAGCGGCGAGACGCCCCAAGCCGCCATTGCCCAAAGACGGATCACGCTCTTGTTCAAGTAAATCCGTTAACCCGAGGCCAAGCTCACTCACGGCATCGGCAATCGCATCGTACAAGCCCATGCTAATTAAATTGTTGCCGGTTAACCGACCAATCAAAAACTCGAGGGATAAATAGTTAACACTTTTAGCTTGTTTAATGGCTTGATCGTGTTCGGTGGCTACCAGATCACTCGTGGTATGTTCGGCTAATGCACGGCCCAGTGCGAGGTACCAGTCGCGTAGCTGAGCGGTGTCTGGTGCGTGACCTAGCTGGGTTAGGTGTTGAACCATACTGATTTTAAACGCACTTTTATCAAACGCATGTTGCTGTTTTGGTGTCATGTCGTCGCTCTCGATAATGGAATGAAACCTTGATGGTTATTCATCCTGCCCAACCCGAGCACGGCAAACATCCTCCCACGTCATTCTCATCAAAGGAGGAGACCACAGGGCGTAGAGAGCCAGGTCACATAGCAATAGTGAGCCGCCTCTCATCAAATCCATGAGCAGCCCTTTATCGAGTGACCTAAGTCACGCTATGAAACAAAAAAGGGGCTACGTCCACGGTGAAAAACATCGCTTTCCTTTTGTGATTTTTGTGCGCTAACGCAAATTAAGCCCTAATAAACCGAGATGGATGTGTATCTCAATCATTAAAAAGGCCACCAATATCACGTTTAAGTGATATAAATCACAATTAAAAGGCGTAGCTGCACTAAATTGGGGCATCCGTTAAGAGATCAGGGATAGATCATAGTTTGTGCGTTTGAAGTTACATACACTGCAATCAGGACAGAGGTGCGCACCAAAAAGGTCGCACCGCATTTGCAGTGAAGGACAGTGTCTTATGTGGATCCCATCAAAGCTGACTCGGCCTGGACGGCTTTATAACGCGATATTACGCCCGCGTGTGCTCGATATTTTACAACAAGCCCCTCACTATAAGCTGGTGCTGTTTCGCTCTCCGGCCGGATATGGCAAAACCACCATGGCTGCACAATGGCTCGCGGATCAATCCAATGTCGGCTGGTTTAGCATTGATGATAGTGACAACGACAGCTTTCGCTTCATTAACTACTTACTGCAAGCGCTGCACCACGCTACCCAAGAGGGCTGCGCCAACACGATAAAGCTGGCGGAAAAACGCCAATTCTCATCACTTCGTGCGCTCTTGTCTGATGTCTTTGCTGAACTGGCAGGGTTTCATGCCACTAGCTATTTGGTGTTGGATGACTATCAGCTCATTGATAACGAGGAGATTCATGAGGCGATGCGCTTTTTCATTAAGCACATGCCAGATAATCTCACTTTGGTGGTCACCTCACGCGCCAACCCTCCACTGGGCACCGCGAATTTACGCGTACGCGACTTGATGATTGAGATCGGCAACGAGCTTCTCGCGTTCGATAACGAAGAAACGACGCGCTTTTTTAATCAACGTGTCGACGATGGCGTGGATGAATCCACGGCGAACGCATTATGCAACTACGTTGAAGGTTGGCCGTCAGCCTTGCAGCTCATTGCGATTCAAGCGCAGCACCAAAAGCGCACCCTGATGCAAAGCGCCGCGTCTTACGCTGGTTTTAACCATGCCCACCTTTGGGACTATTTGGCCGAAGAAGTGTTTGATTTGCTTGATGCTGAGACACGACAATTTCTCATGAAAGTCTCCGTACTAGAGATGTTTAATGACGAGTTGGTTTTCGCACTCACTGAACGCGAAGATGCATTGAATATGCTCGAGTCACTGAATCGTTATGGCTTGTTTATTTATCCACTTGAGGGAGATAACAACTGGTTCCGATTCCACCATCTATTCGCGGAGTTTTTGGCTCATGAGCGCCAAGCACGGATCCCTCACCAACAACAACCCTTGCATAGACAAGCCGCACTGGCATGGTTGAAGTTACAATCTCCCCATCAAGCGTTGCGTCATGCACGCTACGCCAAAGACGATGCATTGTTGGCCGATATACTCAATCAGCACGGCTGGCGTATGTTTAATCGTGGTGAATTGTCGACACTAGAAGCCGCGATTATCAAACTCAGTGACGAGCTTTTATACCAATACCCAAATTTAAGCCTGCTACGCGCTTGGTTAGCGCAAAGTCAGCACAGGTATCATGAAGTTGGCGAACTTTTAGCCAGTGCAGAAAAAGCCTATCAAACCCGACAAATCCCACTTGATATCGATTACCAAGGCAATGCCAATGCGTTGCTCGCCCAAGTGGCCATTAACGCGAATAATCCTGAGCAGGCGATGCAGCTGGCAGAAAAAGCGCTCGAGCAACTCGATAGCGCCAATTACCGCGGTCGCATTGTCGCTACCTCGGTTGTGGGAGAAGTGAATCATGTGCTCGGTGAGCTGGATCGCGCCTTATCCATGATGCAACAAACCGAGAAATTAGCGCGGCAACATCAAGTTTACCATCAAGCACTTTGGGCGATTTTACAACAAAGTGAGATCTTACTTGCGCAAGGCTATGTGCAAGCCGCGTTTGAGTTGCTCGACAGCGCCGATCAGCTCATTGAGGATCAACAACTGCATCAAGTCCCTCTCCACGAGTTTGCCTTACGTCTACGTGCCCAAATCTTATGGTGTTGGAACCGGCTTGATGAAGCCGAAGCTTGCGCCTACAAAGGACTGCAGGTTTTAGAAAATCAGCCACCGAGCAAGCATTTGCATAGTTACTCCATGCTCGCACGCGTGGCCGTTAGCCGCGGTGAGTTAGATAAAGCGGCCAAAAGCATTGAGCACATAGAGCACCTTCTTCGAGAATCAGTTTATCATGTTGATTGGACCGCTAACGCGTCACTCTCGCTATTGCTCTATTGGCACGCCAAAAACGAACTGACCAATATGGATGAGTGGTTACATCAAGCCGTTCGCCCCGCGACCGCCTGCAACCACTTTAGCCAGCTTCAGTGGCGAAACATTGCCCGTGCGCATCTGCATTTGGGTCAGTATGACCAAGCACGTCAAGCGATTGATTTTCTGCGCCGCGAAGCGAACAGAGCCAATTTGGTGACCGATAAAAACCGCAATTTGATTGTTGAAGCCGTCCTTGCCAGCAAAGAACAAGAGACAGAATACGCCAAAAGCCTCTTGCAAGATGCGCTGATCCTCACCAATCAAACCGGCATGATGGGTAACTTTTTGATTGAGGGCGAGGCGCTCTCCCCGCTCCTGCATGCGTTAATTGAACAACACGCACTCGGCGCCCTCGAACGCCACCGCGCGCAACAACTCCTCAAGGAAATTGCGAGCCATCAACGCTCTCGTTCAACGCACTTTGATGAAGCCTTTGTCGAAAAGTTGGTCAACCACCCTAACGTGCCAGAGCTCGTGCGAACCAGCTCATTGACACAACGCGAGTGGCAAGTGCTCGGCTTAATTTATTCAGGCTTCAGTAACGAGCAAATCGCCCATGAATTGGATGTCGCGGGAACAACGATCAAAACCCATATTCGTAATTTATATCAAAAGCTCAATATCGCTAACCGCAAAGAAGCGGTCGTCACCGCCGAAAACCTTTTACAACTTATGGGGAATTAGTCAACCCTGTCTACGCCCTCAGGCTTTTCTTGGGGGCGTAGAGGCCTCGCGCTCTCCCCCTACCTTTCGTGATACTTTGCTGAATTTCATCATCTTTTCTGTAATGACACGCTGAATTTTAACCCGATCACGCATGGTAGATGCCCTCCTTGAGTAAGCTGCGCTCAGTATTGATAAATGAGGAAAGATCAATGAAGCGCACTCACTTTTTGCAACCACTCGGCACACCGGTCGCCGTTGCAGCTACCATAGCGTTAGCGGGTTGCAAAATCGAAAACGACCCCAATTTGCCCCCTAGAGACGCGGGCACCAGCGATGCCAGTGTGCTATTTGCTGACGCCGATACCCTGCTCACCCATCAAACTAACGCCACCTCGCTCACCTTGTATTACTCCGCTGATGGCACGATGCGCTATAACCCGGACACGCAGCAAGTGGAAAACGCCACTGCGAGTGTCGAGTCCACCCTTACCACGAGCGATAATTGGCAGACATCGTTTCCCCATTTGCAAGGTAACGTCAAAGGGTTCGATTTTGACTTTGTTAGCGCCAACATTGCCCTGAAGCAATGGCTTAAAGGACAGCTTCTCGCCATCGCCAAAGACGGTGATACCGTACTAACCGCAACCGATGTGCAACCGGCGCGGGCGCTTGATGCCTTGTATGCCGAACACGCCGAAAAACTTACCCTTGGTGCCATCCCTGACGCGGGACACACTGAATTTCGTATATGGGCTCCCACCGCACAGCAAGTCTCGCTAGTGCCCTATCAATCGACGAGCGAACAAAACGCGCCAAAGCAGCGCCAAACGCCAATTAAAATGGACTTCGACACCAACTCAGGAAGCTGGCATGTTGCCACCACGGCGCTGAATCATGGCGACTATTACCGCTATCAACTATCGGTTTATCACCCCACCACGCATCGTATCGAGCGTCTCGAAGTCACTGACCCTTACTCACATAGCTTATCGACCAACTCCAGCTATTCGCAGGTGGTGGATCTAAATGCGCCCGCGCTTAAACCCAGTGGCTGGGATACGCTGAGTGCACCTCACTCGCAGCAAAACCCTGCCAACAGTGTGATTTATGAGGCGCACGTGCGTGATTTTTCCGCACTCGATCAATCCACACCAGACAATCTACGCGGTAAGTATCTGGCTTTTACCCAAAATAGCACCGCCCCGGTCAATCACTTAAAAGCGCTTTCTCAATCCGGCGTCACCCACTTACACCTGCTCCCCGTGTTTGATATTGCCTCCATCAACGAAGACACGGCGCAACGTATCGATTTAACCGACCGTTTCTCCACGCTATGTGACAAAGCACCTTCGCTGAAAGAGACGCCAAGGCTGGCGAGTGAGTGCGACAACAACCAAACCATCCAAGCGGCCTTGACGGATTTAGCCACCCAAGACAGTGCGGATACCCCCTATGTGCAAACCGTGATGGCGGCGATGCGTCAGTACGACAGCTTTAACTGGGGTTACGATCCTTTCCATTACACCGTGCCCGAAGGCAGTTATGCGACCGAGCCTGAAGGCACCGCGCGTATCCTCGAGTTTCGTAAAATGATCATGGCAATTAAACAGAATATCGGCATGAATGTGGTAATGGACGTGGTCTACAACCACACCCACCAAGCAGGCTTAGGGCCCTATTCTGTGCTGGATAAAGTCGTGCCTTGGTATTATCAGCGCCTTAACCCCGTCACTGGAGACGTTGAACAATCCACTTGCTGCTCAAACACCGCGCCTGAGCATCGCATGTTTGCCAAACTGATCGATGACTCGATTGCCACCTGGGTGAAAGACTACAAAATAGATGCCTTCCGTTGGGATTTGATGGGTCATCATCCGCTGGCCCAGATCGAGCACACACTTGCCGTTGCCCGCGCCATCAACCCAGATGTGTATTTCTATGGTGAAGGTTGGAACTTCGGTGAAGTCGCCAACGATCGCCAGTTTGTCCAAGCCACCCAAACAAACCTTGCAGGCACAGGCATTGGCTCGTTTTCTGACCGACTTCGGGATGCGGTTCGTGGCGGCGGTCCATTCGATGGTGGCGAGTCTCTACGCAAAAACCAAGGCTTTGGCAATGGTCAGTGGGTCGCGCCCAATGATTTACAACAGCAAATCAGCGGGGAAAGAGCCAGTGCCCTGCATAATGCCGATCTAGTTCGTTTGGGCATGGCGGGTAACTTAAAAGATTTTCAGTTACAGATTGCCAATGGGGATACGGTCCGAGGCGACCAGGTCGATTACAACGGTCAACCGGCTGGTTACGCGCAAGATGCATGGGAAGTTCAAAACTATGTCTCCAAACACGACAACCAAACCCTGTGGGATAACAATCAATACAAATTCCCTTATGCCATGCCGCTCGCAACACGCGTTCGCGCCCAAGCCGTGTCACTCTCAACGGCACTGCTGGGACAAGGGATGCCTTTTATTCACATGGGCAGCGAACTGCTTCGTTCAAAATCCATGCAGCGTGACTCCTACGACTCAGGCGATTGGTATAACCGCGTCGACTTTACCCAACAAACCACGCAGTGGGATCAAGGGCTGCCGCGTGAAGATAAAGACGGCGACAACTGGCCAACGATTAAAACCGTGATTGCCAACCACAACAGCGAGGCCAAACCAACACCACAGGCAATCAGCAACATGGACAGCTACTTTAATGAGCTGGTGGCACTGCGCACTTCATCAGGGCTGTTCCACTTAGGCCAAGGCAGTGTGATCAAGCAGCGTATCAGCTTTCACAATACGGGCGACTCACAAATTCCCGGGCTAATTGTGATGCTGCTTGATAATGGCAGTCTGCACGACAGCTCGATTGATGCGACGCGAGACGGCATTATCGTCGCGATCAATGCCTCAAGCCAAGCCATCAATGACTTTGCCAACATCGACGCCACCGGCTATCAACTTCACAGCTTGCAAGCTAATGTGGGCAACCGCTCGATAGCGTATAACCAAAGGGCTGCTCAAGTGACCAACGGCAAACTCACCGTACCCGCTTGGTCCGTCGCCGTATTCGAGAAACCTCATCAACCTTAACTATTATATGGGGGAGTGCGGCTCCCCCGTTTCACTTGCCGCCCGGACATCTATCCGTAGCACAATCCTCATCGACCGCGTCCCCCCATTAAAAGGCCATTAATTACACTAGTTTTATGGCCCGCGCTCGCGTTATTTATAGTGATATCAACGCTTGAATACGCTTTGACAGTATTTCCTCGTTTTTTGTGTTGCTATTGGCATAAACGCTGATCGGTTCACTCAACACCCGAGTACAGGATGTGGTACGGTATTTCTCTCTAATTGGAACTGATATCACACTCATCAATAACCATTGATGAGTGTGAGCGGTCAACAAGGAATAAGTGAATGTTAAAAGATTTGGTCGTTGATGGGCGTTATAAAAAAACACTGGATCAGTCGATACACGCTATCGTGACCATCGACGAAAAAAATGACGTCATCTATTTCAACGATGCTGCGGAATCACTGTGGGGCTATCAGCGCAATGAAGTATTGGGTAACAACGTCAAAATGCTGGTTCCAGAAGAAATTCGGGGCAGTCATGACGGGTTCATTAATCATCACCGTATGACCCAAGAAAATCGCATCGTCGGCACCTCTCGCGATGTGCAATTAGAACGAAAAGATGGCTCTCGTGTATGGGTCAATATCTCGTTGAACCACATTAAACATGCTGGCAAATCCACTTACACCGCGTTTGTTCACGATATTTCTGCACAAAAACAAGCTCAAGAAATAGTCAACCAAACGCTCGAACAAGCATTGGATGCCGTGGTGACCATTGACGGTAATAACATTATCACCTTCGCCAACCGCTCTGCGGAGCGCTTGTGGGGATACACGCGTGAAGAGATGTTAGGAAACAATGTCAAAATGCTGGTGCCAGAGCAACACCGTCATGAGCACGATGAATTGGTCAACAAAAACCGCCGGACTGGCATCAATAAAATTGTGGGTTCAACGCGGGAAGTACCCGTTGTGCGCAAAGATGGTGAGCACCGTTGGGGCAGCTTTTCGATCTCGAAAATTGAACTCGACAACGAAATCCAATACACCGCGTTTGTCAAAGACGTCACAGAAGACGTTGAGCGTCGGGAAGAGTTCAAAATGCTATCGATGGTGGCGGATGAGACAGATAATTCAGTCATCATTACCGATGCCGACGGCTATACTCGTTATGTTAACCAAGGGTTTGAAAAACTCACCGGGTATACCATGTCGGAAATGCGCGGCAAAAAACCAGGTACCATGCTTCAAGGGCCAGGGACTAATACCGAAACAGTCGCGAAAATTTCACAGAAACTAAAAAACCGCGAACCCTTTTACGACGAGCTTCTTAATTATAACAAGCAGGGTGATGCCTATTGGATTTCTGTTTCTATCAATCCAATTTTTGATGACAACGGGCACTTATCTAGCTTTATTTCCATTCAAGCTGATATCACCGAAGCCAAGCAACGCTCATTGGAAGCAGAAAGACGCTTCGAAGCCATCAGTGTTAGCAACGGGATTATGCAGTGGCGGCTTGATGGTAAACCTGACTCGTTTAACTCGTATATGCTCGACCACTTGCGCGCAGAAACAGCATCAAACTCAGAAATTCTAAGCAACAACCTTAAGAATAAGCTCGGAGAGTCGGTGTTTAGTGATGTGCTATCGGGTCAACAAATAAAAGAAGTACTGCCGTTTACCGCTGCAGATGGAAGCGAACGCCGTTTCGATACTGTCGTCGCCCCCATTTTTGACTCCGAAGGAAACCCTGTTTACCTCGTCTCCTACGGCATTGATGTGACCAATAGAGCTCAAGCGGTTGATGTAACCGAGAAGGAGATGACAAAAGTCGAAGCATCTAGCAGCGAGATACAACAAATTATTGGTGTAATAAACGGCATCGCCGAACAAACAAACTTACTCGCGCTCAACGCGGCAATTGAGGCAGCTCGTGCCGGTGAGTCCGGCCGAGGTTTTGCCGTGGTCGCCGATGAGGTACGACAATTGGCACAACGCTCGGGAGAGTCTGCAGCAGAGATCCGCCGGCTAGTCGACCAAACCAACGAGCGCGTTCGCGCATTAGCCGATGCACTTCAAAATTTAAATGGCGAAGACGACTAGTCGTCCTGGCATAAGGAGGCCTATCACTCACCATTCATATCGGTATAATGCGCGTCTCAGCTTTTATCGATGAATGGCATTATGATCAAGAACCTGGTCTCAACTTACCTCAAAGGCATGGCGATGGGCGCTGCGGATGTGGTTCCTGGTGTCTCTGGCGGCACCATCGCATTTATTACTGGCATTTACACGCAGCTATTGGAGAGTATTCGGCGTATCACGCCGCGCCTTTTTACACTATGGCGCAAGGAAGGTTTCAAGGCGGTCTGGCAACATGTTAACGGTACCTTTCTTTGTGTACTCTTGGCCGGCATCCTGACCAGTATTGCCAGTTTGGCAAAAGGGATCAGTTGGACCCTCACCCATCATCCGATCCCGCTCTGGTCGTTTTTCTTCGGCTTGATCATCGCCTCAGCGTTGCATATTGCCAAACAGTTGCCCGCCCCCAAGGTTCGGCCTAAAACGGTTCTCGCCGTACTATTAGGGATTGGGTTTGCCTACTGGATTACCATTGCTAACCCGCTGCAGCTCACCGCGGGTCCGCTCACCGTCTTTCTCGCCGGTGCCATCGCGATTTGCGCCATGATTTTGCCGGGGATCTCTGGCAGTTTTATCCTACTGTTGCTGGGAATGTACAGCCCCATTCTGGATGCGGTTCACCAAGCGCAATTCGGCTTATTAGGATTGTTCGCTGTCGGCGCAGTAACTGGCTTACTGACGTTTTCGCACCTATTGTCCTGGCTGCTGCGCCGCTATTATGCACTGACGCTCGCGTTTCTCACCGGTCTGATGTTGGGCACATTGGGCAAAATTTGGCCTTGGAAACACACACTCACATGGCGTACAAATTCATCCGGTGAACAAGTCCCCCTCGTGCAAGATAACCTTTTACCCGGCGCCTACGAGGCAATCGTGGGACACTCGGCACAAGTTGGCTTGGCTATCGTTGCCATGATAGGTGGCTTTGTGCTGGTATTATTGCTGGAGCGTTTCTCGCCTGAGCAGGAATAGATGATGAATGAACCCTCCTCACGGCTCGCCGTGAGTCACCCCTTAATAATCACCGCCAGTATTGCGATGCTGACAGTGATAGCTTTTTTTCTCCCCTCGTGGCTGTCTGGCTTTTTCTCGACCGCCTCGAGTACAACTATCGCGCCAGCCGCCTACTGCTCGCTCAATCAGCAAACGTGCCAATACGAGGGCTATCAAGCTCGCTTGGGCAATCCGGATGTTCATCCACTACACGCCAATACCCTCACTGTGACCGCCCCCCAAGCGCTAAACACGGATACATTGCTCGTTAAGCTCAAAGGCGTCGAAATGAACATGGGTGAATATCGGCTGGTGCTTAAACAAACCGATAAACTGACTTATCAAGGGCAACTGATGCTGCCCGTTTGCACCGAAGACAGCATGACATGGGCAGGTTCGATTACGCTTGATCATGAAGCAAAGAAACATTTCCCTATCAAAGTACGCATGGAGCGACTATGAGTAAGAAAGCTTGGCTTGTCGCCATTATTGCCGTTTGTTTTGGCTTAGGTGGTCGCGCGCTATTTGATAACTATCAAACGTCACAAAAACAGGCTCAAGCAGGGGCATTACAATCACAAGGGCAACCGTTTAATCTTTACAATACCGATGACCCACGTCCGCGCATTGTTTATTTCGGCTATACCCATTGTCCTGATGTTTGTCCCACTTCGCTCGCCGTGTTATCTGCCGCGTTAAAATCGCTCCCTGAGTCGACACGAAACGCGGTGGCGCCAATCTTTATCACCCTCGACCCAAAGCGTGATACAAGCGAAAAAGCGGCGGAGTACGCGCATTTTTTCCATCCGGCCATCACCGGTGTCAGTGGTTCTGAGGCGCAAATTGCGCAGCTGGCAAAGCGCTACGGTGTGTTGTATCGCATCACCGAGCTGGAAGACTCCGCCATGGACTATGCCGTTGACCATAGCTCCTTTTTTTATTTTCTTTCACCGAACGGTGAACTCGTAGAGAAAGTCCCTCATACTTTAAACCCTGAAATGCTGATCGCAGCGATTGAACGGGTGACTGATCAAAATAAGGAATAACAATGACATCATTCAAATCTTTTGTTGCCGCTATCGCCTTTATGGTTGCACCATTCGTGCATGCCCATGGTGAGTTTTTTATTCATGATGCCTATGCGCGTGCCACTGCACCAGGCGCACCAAATAGCGCAGCTTTCATGGTTCTCGATAATCAAAGCAAGGTGCTAAAACGGGTAGTGAGTGCGAGCACGCCGGCAGCGAAACGAGTAGAGTTGCATGAGCATGCTATGGTGGATGGCATGATGGAAATGCGACAAATTGCGCAAATCCTGGTGCCTGAAGGCGAACAAGTGACACTAAAGCCAGGTGGCCTACATGTAATGTTGTTTGATCTGGCTCAGCCACTCAAAGTAGGCGAGCACATTTCATTGACATTAAACACCGCGGACGGTCATTCACTCACCAAGCAGATCCCAGTGAAATCGGTCATGGCGGGCATGAAACATCACAACAAAGAGATGCACGCAAACCACGAATAAGCACAATATCGGATACCTCTTACCTCGCTAAGTGTTAACTCGGTCAAGCTCTGCTATTTAAGTAAAGGATTATCCAGCAAAAATGCGTTTAAGCGTCTAAGGTTGACAATAGTCGCGTGGATGCGTGACCCTAATGACGCGATTGCTATGACAAACAACAATAGCGAGGTTATTTATGAAAATCCGTCCAATGGCGCTAGCTGCCGTCGCATCGAGCATGTTGCTCGTCGGTTGTACCAGCAACACAGCGTTACAGCAAAGCGTTGATGATTTATCAGCGAAAGTCGATGCATTATCGAATGATGTATCTATGATGAAAAGCGACGTGAGCGATACCAAAGATACCTCTCAAATGGCATATGACGAAGCAAAACGTGCCAATAAGCGCATTGATAATATGGCGCAGTCTTACACGAAATAGCGTATCGATTTAAACACCGATTACTCGCTGAACAAACAATGAATAACGGCGCGCGATGCGCCGTTTTTTTATGCTGTGATCTTATCCGGACTTTTACCGCTCAGATCGCGTCATTTGCTTGGCATCTACCTCCACACGCTCTAGACGCTGCCAGGCTTTCAACTGTGCTGGGGTCAGTGTAGCGATCTCTGTCGGCACGCCTTCTTGGACAGATAACGCCGCCCGGTAGCGCCGAGGTGACAATTCCAGCCGCGCTAAAATCGCTAACACCTGAGGATCAGGCTCAACCGACAAACGCGCTTTGGTCTCTTTTTCATTTTTTGACAAAGGACGATGCGCCTCTACTATCACTCGCCCATCAGGCTCAACGCTTAGCTTCGCGGGTTGATTGATAATTCTAACCGGGGTGTGGACATCCACTTGCTCAAACAGCCATGCCACATCGTCAGGTCGAAGCCGGATACAGCCAGCACTGACTCGCAGCCCAATACCAAACGACTTGTTAGTGCCATGAATCAAATACTCACCGTTACCGAAGCCCAACCTTAGCGCATGCTCACCTAAGGGATTGTTTGGCCCTGCTGGCACCACATCAGGCAAAATGATGCCGCGCTGTTTTTTATATTCCTCACGAATGCTCTGCGGTGGCGTCCACGTCGGATGTTCGCGCTTTTGGCTAATATAGGTGTTCATTGTGGGGGTTTCGCGACCCACTCTACCGATCCCGATGGGAAATACATGAACATCACGTTGCGCGTCCGTCTTTTCTCCCGTTACCTTAGCCCTAGCCTCTGGTTCAGGAAAATAATACAGGCGTAGTTCAGCAAGGTTGATCACTATCCCTGAGTGAGGTGGTGAGGGCAACAAGAGCTGGTTGGGTAAGCGCACCAGAGAGCCAGGCTCAGGCAAGTAGGGATCAATCCCTGGGTTGAGCGCTAAAAGCGCTAGAAACCCCATATCATAGTGTTTAGCAATGGCTTCCAAGTGCTCGCCCTCTTTGACGATGTGCGCCTCTGGATAGCCAACAAGTCGACTGCCGTCGGTGGGTAGCGGATACGGGGTGGCAAACGCTGTCGGCACAGCTAACACCCAAAGTACCACACAGGCTAATAATCTCTGTGTGGCGCCTTTGCCTACCATCGGCCAAGAGAGGTTAGAAATAAACTCGTGCTCCAGCAGCGCCTTCAAACTCAATATCGCCTTTCTCCTCCCAATACCAAGTGGTGCCCGCTTCTGCAAATAGTTCCACATCACCCGTACCCACCGGAAGAGTCACACCGAGCCCCGCACGTGGTCCCCACTGATGCGTTGAATCATCTACCCACTGACCTCCGGCATAGACATACATAGGCGCATATTCCATTCGCCCGAGCCATTCACCCAAATTCCAAGTCCCATCGACGGCCACTCCCACCTTATCGATGCCAGCTTGAATTTTAAATTGGTTTTGCTTCAAGGTCACACCAGACATTGGCGAACCAAGGAAAACCCCCGCAGCAAGGCCATCAGCCGCGTAAGAAGAAACGGGAAATGAGACAACAGCCAGACAGACTGCCGCACGAAGCCAAAGGTTAAAATTCATGGTATTCCGTTGTATTACTGTGATAAGCACATGGATTAAAGCAATTTTAGTGCCAAGGTTATAAAACCATAAAACAGGACTAGGTTTCCCTCTGAGCTAGGCAGGCAAAGCAAGAATACGGTGATCACTCGCGTTCCGAGGTGAACGCATCACCAAGCACCCACAGAAAGAGGCAATAATCTGCCAATACGGAAAGGTAAAAAGCGTACAAACCATGCCGCTTTAATCGGTCACAACATGACAACGATCGCCGCTCGCCCCGCCCATCGATGAGAAAGTGCGCACAAAGTAGCGTTTCTCCCTGATTTATTGGGCGATTTAAGTGATATACTGCATACTTTAGTCTGTGCGCCTTTATGAGTATGCGTGACAAGGCAGCATCCGCTTTCAAGACGTTTTTGGTAGGAGTAACGGGTTTTTGTTAGATGATCTGGTCTCGCTGGCACTGCGCCAGTTTCAGCAAGATTGTGTCAAATTGTGCGAGCATCACTATCCCACAGTCCACAATCGGGGAATGCGTGATCCCCACATGGGCAAAGCACTCGCACGTCGACTCATGCGGGTTCTCGAGGCGCATGACAAACCCGCAACGTTTAATTTGCTCGACGATACCCGACCACATAGCCAAACTGTCTATCAGCTACAACTTGACGGCAGCGCGATATACATACTGGCCCATCGCCTACTCAGTGGTAATAACGCCTGTCGTGATGCCTTGGTGCGTGACGTTGCTTGGCTACTGAATCATGGCATCACAAACCCTGCCGAGCCTGGGCGGGTCATTGTGGTCAGTGACCACTGGATTGATCGCACCAACGCCAGTAAGGCTGTTCCTTCTTGGTGGTTGGGACACCAACCTATCCACGCAGACGCCTATCGCGCGCAAGGAATACGCTTGACCAGCGCAACGTCGAGCCTGGCTGAGACCATCGCGCCCTTGGGTTTAACCGAGGGGCGATATCGTATCTTTCACCCTTTGTTTCGCAAAAAAGATGGCTTACCCCTGCACAAATACCTTTTGCTCACCGCCACCTTTCCGCTCGGTGTTGAAGAGGATAATAGCAGTCTTTAATGTGGTTTGTGCCACACGGCTTTGAAATCAAACCAACCCACCGCATTCGATGCCACATCTTGGAGATCTGGCGTCGCCATGACGCCCATCCAGATATGAAACAAGGGCACCATTTGATGCTCAACCAGGCGACGGGCTAAGTGCTCAGCACAGCTATCGTCTTGCGTCTCTCGCCAGCGCTGAGTATGACGCTCAATGGACTCGAGCATGGTATCTGTGCAGGCACTCAATACCAGATCATGCGTCCCTAGCCAGTTAAATAACCCCGCCTGCCCGCGTTCACCAAAGCTCATCGCCCCTAACCAGATGTCGATTTTGCGGCCATATTGACCACTAAAGTAGTCGGCGGATGACAATGCCAAGGTTTTCACTTGAATACCATCCTCAAGTAAGTGCGCGTGTATTGCCTTGGCGATAAGCGGGTATAAAGGATGATCGGATAAATACGCCACGGTCAGTGACGTTGGTGACGGAGCAACTGGCGACATGGACGAAAGACCATGATGCATCCAACCTGGCATCAGTCCATACGCATTGAACAATCGGTACTCACCCATTCCACAATGCGCCAAGCGTGGCAGTAATTGCAGCGATGACAGCTTTGCATGCAGGTATTCACGCCATGCGGGTTGCTTCGCTAATCCATCGCGACAATTCAACAACAGGTAACCAGCCCCCTGATCCATTTCTAACTTTTGACTCAGCGTGGTTTGATGGCTTGCTAATCTCTCCGGCGTCAGTGAGGTGCTGGGAGTGAGATAGCACATTGCGGCCTCATCAAACACCATAATCTGGATTTCATCGGTCAGGGCACGATAACCAAAATAATCATCAAATGCCTCGAGCACTAAGCGGTGTGGCTGTTTCTCTGCCACGCGATAAGGACCTGTCCCAATCGGTTGATAACCAAGGGATTGACTTGGATGGCGCTCAGCAGGACGAATAACCGCTTCTGGCAAGGTAAGCGCATGATCAAACCTTGAGTCGGGAGACGAAAGATGTACATCAATCATTCGCGGGCCCGGCGAGTCAACACGCGAAAGATGAGCAAAAAAACGCCGCGTAGAAAGCGCCGATAGGCTCGCTATCACATCCTGCTCGCGCATTGGCTGACCATCATGGAAGCGGACACCAGGACGAAGGTAAAATCGCCAATGTGTCGGCGACAACGCTTCCCAATGATGGGCTAAATCCGGTGTCACAATACGTTCACTACCACGATAACGCACCAAACCATTAAAAATTTGACCGACCAAGTGCTGCTCTGAGCGACGCAAAGGTTCGCGCGGATCCAGCGTCTCAAGCTGACGGTAATAGGGCAGGCGAACAATTTGCCGCCCGTTTTGCGTACTCGGCCCCATTTGTTTTTGGATTAAGGCAGCGAGTTTGGTCGAGTCATGATCAAGGCACGCCAACGCGTGATCCATTTTCCCTTGCACCAGCCAAGATGCAGCTTGCTCTTCTCGCAATGCCGTTTCACTACGCAAAAATGCCAAACGAGAGAGCTTGCCCCGCCCCACTGAAGGCTGCCACGTTAACCATCCTTGCTCTTCTAACTTACTGAGCACCATTCGCGCATTACGCCGCGTACATACCAAAATATCCGCCACAGCTTGTAGCGTTGTATCGGTGTTTTCGCCATTGAAATGATGATAAAGGCGGGAGAACTGAGCACGAAGTCGCTGACCTGACATAAAAGAGGAACCCAACAATCACAAAAACCAGTGGAAGTATTTCCTATTTTACGCAGAACAAGGCATAGCGTCTGCTCATATCTTGATCACACGCACTCAGGCTGTGATCTCTGGCAGGCAATAAGCACCGGCTTTCACGAGCAGAAGTTTGTTATTCCGTCTGACTCAGTTATGATGCCTCTCTTTGTCGATAATGAGTAGGGTGTTTATGATCGCGTCGGCCATTATTTCCCATTTTGATATCAAACAACGCTGGATGGCTTGCCACGTAAAAAAAGCGCAATTCCCAACCAAGGAAAGCCTTGCGGGTTTTGATATCTATCATGCCGCTGCTCATCCCCCACATCCTTTTGACAAACCTGACGCACCGACTCATCAGCCACTCACTCTCTATTGGGTCGACAATCACCCACTGATGATTAAGTATGCCAAGCTTCAGGCACAACAGTGGCCAGAATCAGATCGTGCCAATATGCTCGCTTACTTTGCCCAGCTTGCGCTTGAAGATGGTGTTGAAATCGCTGACGCCACGGTGTCGCTCTGTATAGGCACCCAAAACGGAGAAACCTGCGCCGCCGCCATGCGGGTCGATACGGTGTTAGACGGTCAAGCAGTCAGTGGTATTTATGATGTCGTCGCCCCTGATGAGAACGCACAAGCACAACTTCTCTATGCGCTCACTCAGGAGGAGAACGGCGATGACAGGCTGTGGGTCATCGGCCGCTAGCGGGAGAGGCGCTGGTTCTTGAGAGGGCGAACCACTTCCTCAAGCCCTTCAACTTTGAGCGCCAGGCACAGCTTCATTAGCTCTCCTAACTCGCCTTTCGGAAACTCGGCTTTGTTTTGGAACCACAACAGATATTCCTCTGGCAGATCAATCAACACGCGCCCAGCGTATTTGCCGAATGGCATGGGCATTGTGGCTAATTTCATAAGCTGTTGTTTATCCATCAATGCATCCCGTTTTAGGCTGTCGCATGTCGCTGTTCAAGACGTTGACTTGCAATCATTTCAAGCAACATGGTTTCACGTATCAACGATTGCCCGGCTTTGGCACTGTTCGCCATCACTGCTTTGTTATGCGCAATAGCATGATTAAGGCTCACCCACACAGGTCGCATACCATTATTGATTTCATAATGCTCAAAGGTCGGTGTACCGAGGTCTCGATCAACGCGGCAGTAGAAGCAGTATGACAACATATGCATCACATCCGCACCATCTCGATACCAAGGGCGGTACTCTTCAAAACAGCCAAATGGAGTGATATCACGGATCTGTCGTGCGCCCGTCTCTTCTTGCAGCTCACGGATCATTGCTTGCTCTGGGGTTTCGCCCGCATCCATACCGCCACCGGGGAGCGAATAATCATCATAACGTGCGGTATACATCAGCAAAATCTCATCGCCATCTAAGGCAATCGCGCGTGCTGCGTCGCGCTTAATGACGGATTTATTTTGCAGCGGCAGCACCCGCTCATCCGTATATTTGGCTATGATTTCCATTACTACTCAGATAGTCAAAAAACAAGCGCGGGAGTATAGCACAACCAAACAAGAGAGCAGAAAGGCGCTAACGGGTGCACAAAAATGAAATATGTCTCGCACCCGATACCTTAAGCCGCCCAAAAATCATTAGTATTATTGGTGATAAACACACAAGGTAGGACTGGGTACGATGCTGCAGAAAATTAGTATCCACAAGCTGACAATCGGGATGTACGTGGAACAAATAGAAACTGCCCAGTCACCCACCCGGATGACCAAACCTGGCTATGTTCGCCGTCCCGAGACAATCCAAAAACTAAAACAATGTGGTGTTAACTATGTTTGGGTAGATGCTGATCAGATCCTAGATATCAATGAAATCCAGTACAAAGGCGCACTCTACCAAGGTAAGTATGCGTCAACCGGCGCGGATATCGACAAAGCACGCGCGCTCATCGATTCGTCGAAGCAACAGCTGAGTCGCTTGCTTAATGACATTTATGCCAATAAACCCATTGATGTCGCGCCCCTTGAGGCATTGGGCAGTGACATTGTTGATAATATTTTTGAACGTCAGCACGCCGTTGCCTGGATCAGTGGCATTCGCGATAAAAGTGCTTACCTGATGGAGCATTCGCTCAACGTGGCCTTTTTGTTGGTGAGTTTTGGCAGGCATCTAGGGTTTGATCACGCGACCTTGCAAGAGCTCGCCGTCGGTGGGCTGGTGCATGATATTGGTAAAGTGCTAGTTGCCGACGAAGTGCTCAATAAACCGGGCAAACTGACCGCTGAAGAGTTCGACCACATGAAACTCCACCAAGTATTTTCTCAGCCGGTACTGGATAGTATCCCTGACTTATCACAAATTGCTCGCGACGTGAGTTTAATGCATCACGAAAAACTGGATGGCACTGGTTACCCAAACGGGCTAAAAGGCGAAGCGTTACATACCATTGGCCGCATGAGTGGCATTGTCGATATTTACGATGCACTGACCGCGGATCGTTGTTACAAACGAGCGATGTCACCGTCTGAAGCCTTTAAGATCATGATGGGACTCACGCCGTTTCATTTGGATCCCAATTTATTGCGCGCCTTTATTCAGTGTATTGGCTTTTACCCCGTTGGCTCCCTCGTTGAGTTAGCGGATGGACGCGTTGGCTTGGTATGGCAAGAAAACCTCGACGACTTGACTCGCCCTGTGGTCAAGTTGTTTTATTCAGTCCGCAGTCACCGGTTTCGTGAAGTGGAGTATATTGATCTCGCTAAGCGCCATGATTTGCGTATCGCCCGCGCCACCAGCGAGACAGCCCTTGATATCAATGTCGATGCATTTCGTTAATCCTGTGACGAGGCGAGGGCTTTTGCGTATACTGCCCTCCCTCAGTGACAATGCCTTTTAAGAAAGAGAGAGAAAAATGAGAGTTTGCGCGGTTGATTTAAAAGCTAACGAAGCGAATGTTGTGTTACTCGACAGTGACAACGATTTGTTTTCGGTACCTGAGTGTCGAGCCAAGAAAATCACGCTGCCCTCGCCAGAAGCGCAAGAGAGCATTCAACATTTCCATCGTACCATGAGCAAGCTCATCGAAGATTATCAGGTGGATAAAATCATTATTCGCGAGCGCCAAACCAAAGGGAAGTTCGCGGGTAGTAGTGCCGGCTTTAAAATGGAGGCCGCCCTACAACTGATCGAAGGCGTTGACGCCGAAGTCTTCTCCTCCAGCGTGATGAAACAAACGCTAAAACGTCATCCCATCGATGTAAATTTAAAAGAGCTAGGCTTGAAGCAATTTCAGGAAAATGCCTTTCTAACCGCGTGCGCCTATTGTAATAAAGACAAAAAATAACAGTAATAAAGACAAAAAAACACGTCGAACACGGAGGTACCATGAGCAAGAAAATCTACTCTTCCCCGCTAGGGCCATTAACACTGCAGGCCAATAGCCAGGGATTAACGGCTCTGTATCTCCCTAACCGCGCACCTAATCACCTTGTTCAAGACAGTTCGCAAGACAGCGTCGCCATTCTCGATCTTGCCTGCCATCAACTGGATGAGTACTTTGCAGGTACGCGACAGACATTCTCGGTGCCACTTGCACCGCAGGGAACGGCCTTTCAACAGCGCGTATGGCAGGCGCTTCAATCCATTCCCTTTGGTGAAACGGCCAGTTACCAAGCCATATCTCATCTTATCGGTAACCCAAAAGCCAAACAAGCCGTGGGCAGTGCGAATGGCAAGAATCCGATTTCGATTATTGTCCCCTGTCACCGGATTATTGGCCGTCAAGGTCAGTTGGTCGGCTATGGGGGTGGTTTAATCGCCAAACGCACCTTGTTGATTTGGGAGGCCACAGGCAAGTGGCCCGATTACGTCTCCAATGCGCTGACCAGCACAGATCCAGCGCTGCCTTAGTCTCCACTCAGGCGGCAAGCGGTTTGGTCAGCCGTTCTGGGGTCAGATGAAAACCACAATGGATATAAAAGCTTTGTGCGTCGTCTTTTTGGTAGCTTGGGACCACTTCAATGTGATCACATCCTTTTGCTATCAGCGCCTGCTCGGCAGCATTAAGCAGTTGACGTCCCAACGTCATATCGCGGAATGGCTCGTCGACAATAATGGTACTAATGCGACCCACGTGGCCTGACAAACCTAATTGTGGGATCACTTGACAGACCACCACACCCGCCACCAAACCGCAAAGCTCGGCCACGCTCACTGACACCAAGTCCTGATTAAGTAGATGCTTGATGTGCCGGTGCATCTGACGTTTGTCTATCTCATCTGACTGGCAATGGGCGCAGAGTTGGCTAATGGTTTCTATATCTTTATTAGTGGCTTGTCTTATCATTGTCGCCTTCCTTGTTTGGGTTTCCCCACCCGCAGACCGCCGTTCAATCTGCCGGTGAGGTTTTATGAGTTATCACGTCGCAAAACTCGCACGTATTAGTGACTAACGCTGGGCGGTTTGCGTCCCCGACATACGGCTTACTGTCACGCGGCGGTCAAAGAAAAAGCCCTCATTCCCCGCTTGGCTATCCAGTGGCTGACTGTCTCCATACGCCACCGTGTTGAGCTGACGCGGATCGACGCCCACGGACACAAGGTAATCTTTTACGGCCTGCACACGACGTTCCGATAGCGCTTGGTTATAGCCTTGACGTCCTCTTGGATCGGCATAGCCTGCGAGTTGCCATTGAGCGTTTGGCATTTGTTGAATAAATCCTGCGAGCTCATCAAGCTGGATCATAAAGTGCGGCTCAATATCAGCCGAGCTCGTGCGAAATTGAATATTCATCGCCAGCGTAAGGTCTTCCACCTGATTCTGCGCACTGCGTAACCGCGCGAGTTCAAGCTGCGCTTCATTATATTTTTGGCTGATGCGACTCAATGATTGATTCTCATCCCGGATAGTTTGAATCGTTTCATCCTGCTCGGTGGCCAAATTTTCATAGCTGGCATTTTGCCCCATCACGGTACCAATAATGGCCCCTGCAACCGCGCCGACAGGGCCCGCCACCACCGCTCCCGCGATAGCGCCGCTTCCCATCCCGATCAGTTCGGGTTGTTTATCACGTTCAATCTCACTGGCGGCCATCCCTTGTGGCGTGGCAACGGCGAACATTGAAACGGCAAATACAGAGTGAATCAGTTGTTTTTTAATATCCATCTTATCCTCGCTTACGATGAATCGTGCTGTTTGATATGGCGTTATTACAGCAAGCACTTAAGGCATTTTGCGGGAGTAAAAATGGCAATCTGGCGATCAATAGTGGCAAAAAAATGGCAATTTACGTTTCATACGCGAAGAGGGTTTTCTCTGCACACAGTTTGGGTATAGTCATCACAACGCAAGTAAGAAGACAGAGTTATGAAACACATCGCGATAGTGGAAGATGAAGCGGCGATCCGAGAAAACTACGCCGATGTTATCCGCCGCCAGGGTTACCAAGTCCATACCTACCAAGACCGGCCCAGCGCGCAAGCGGCCTTTGAGCGGCAATTGCCCGATCTAGCAATCATTGATATTGGCTTAGGCAGTGAGATCGATGGTGGTTTTGCTCTTTGCCAATCCCTCCGCGCCGTGTCGGCGACGGTGCCAATTATATTCCTCACCGCCCGCGACAGTGATATTGATACCGTGGTTGGTTTGCGGATGGGCGCGGATGACTATCTCACTAAAGATGTTTCCCTCCCACACCTCATGGCACGTATCGCCGCATTATTCCGGCGCTCTGATCTTTTGGCACAAACCCCCTCAAAAGAAGATAAGCGTCTACAATGTGGCCCTCTTTACCTCGATCTTGATCGTATGCAGGTCTATTGGCATGACCAACTGATTGATCTCACCGTGACCGAATTTTGGATGGTGCACGCCCTCGTCAAACGACCCGGGCATGTTAAAAGTCGGCAGGCACTCATGGATGAAGCACATGCTGTGGTGGATGACAGCACCATTACCTCACACATTAAACGAATTCGTAAGAAATTCATGGTGGTTGATGAACAGTTTGATTGCATCAGTACCGTTTATGGCATGGGCTACCGTTGGGATGAGGCACCCGAATGATCGCGAAGTTACACTTGCTTGCCCAACAATTATGGCAACACATCGCGGGTATCCGTACCAAGATTGTGGTGCTATCGAGCTTTTTGCTCCTATTGCCCTACTTGGGTTATCAATATGTGTGGGAGATGGAAAACGTCTTACGACAGGGACAAGAGCAGACTTTGATGGGTACCGCGCGCGCTTTCGCCATGGGGATGAACGACAGGCCCAGCTTGTTTTCCTATCGAGACATCCCCTCTCAACTCGACCCAGGAAAAGATCTGCACGCGTTTCGCCTCAATCATCCAATCACCTTGGACGGTGACTTAGGCGACTGGCAGCGCGACCGCCACCATCAACGCCACTATCAGCGTGATGGGCTTATTTTTAACCAAGGTCCCTACCACAACGATCAATTGGCATTATCTGTGCTCACTGGGAGTAATGGAGATGCCGTATACTTTGGCATCACAGTGACCGATGCCAGTCCTACCCCAGCACAGCGTACCGGCGATATCACCAGCCAAGATCACATGATCTTGGCGCTCACTTCCCCCCAAAGTGCCTTTTATCGTGTTGCGCTCAGCCAAGACAGTAACAGCAATAATGCTCACATCCGTCACCTGACCAGTGGACTACCCACTTTAGCTGACAAGACCTCGACAGAAGGCCCGGCTCAGCCTCTACCTATTGCTGCAAAATGGCAACCGACAGACAAGGGTTACAGCATTGAGGTGAAACTCCCGGCAAATTGGGTCGGCCAGCAGCTGGCTCTCGCCTACTATGATCGCGGCAATGGTTTCGAGCGGCCACTCAACGCCATTATTGGCAGTGCTTCAACGCGCGCTCCCACCTCATTAGGCAGCTTTATGATGCCCTCTGCGGCTATCCAATCTTTGATTGAGCGAATGAATAACGACGCCTCGCGGGTTTGGGTAGTCGATAAGCACAGTCGCGTGCTCGCCAAAGACGGCGATATTCAAACCTCCAATGGCGTTTGGCAGCCTCAGTCGCCTTCAGACCAACCAGAGGGATTGATCCCCTGGATAACCGACACACTACTGCGCCCCTGGTATGACCGCTTGCTCGTGACGCCACCCGATCACTTTGTCGACGCCATGCAACAAGCATCCATCTACCAAGGGGTGCAAGCACAGCAAGCATTACAGGGGCGGCCTTACGCAGGCTGGCGCAGCTCAGACGACAATCAAGCAATGATTTTATCGGCCGCTTATCCCATCTGGCTTGACGACCGTGTCGCCGGTGCAGTGATCGTCGAAGAGACGACCAATGGCATTCGCAGCTTACGTAATGAAGCGTTAGAAACTCTGTTTTCAGTCATGCTGGCGGTTATATGTACCGGCGTGCTTTTACTGCTCTTATTTGGATCGCATATCGCTAAGCGTTTACGTCGCCTACAGCACGAGGCCGATCATGCAATCGATAGCCAAGGCCGGGTTACCGGACATATCACCACCACACATAGCCATGATGAAATTGGTCGACTATCACGCACCATGGCCGATATGGTCAGCCGAATTGCCGGGTATAATCACTACTTGGAGGCCATGAGCTCACGGTTATCCCACGAGCTACGCACACCGATTGCCGTGGTACGCTCCTCGCTCGAGAACATGGCCTACACCCAGGAAAACCCCGAGCAACTGACCTATGTTAACCGAGCGCAGGACGGTGTTCACCGCTTAGCGGGCATTTTATCGACGTTAACCGAGGCCACACGCCTAGAACAAAGCTTTGATAACGCCGATAAAGAGATGGTGGATCTCAATGCCCTACTTGAAGGCTGTACCCAAGGCTACCAATTCGCTTATCCAGATAAGACCTTTACCTTAAGCCTTCCCCACCACACGGTAAACGTGTTAGGTGTCCCTGATTATCTGGCACAATTACTCGATAAGCTTATCGCCAATGCGGTGGAGTTTGACAACGGCGCCGCCCCCATCGCCTTATCGCTGTCACAAAATGCGCATCAGGTCGCGATGACCGTCAGCAATAGCGGCCCATTGCTTCCCGAGCATATGCGCGAGCAATTGTTTAACTCTATGGTCAGTGTCCGCCCTGAAGGTCACGGCGCGGATAAACCGCACCTTGGCTTAGGACTGTATATCGCACGGTTGATCGCTGACTTTCATCAAGCCGATCTTGTCGCTGACAACCGGCCACAACAAGATGGAGTGACACTGTCACTTATTTGGCCCAAGACACAGTTAATGACACACTGATTGATCTCAACCCTATTGGCCCCAATACTGACTAATAGTGCCCGACACTGATAAGGGCCCGCACTTTTCATGGGGTCACACATAGCGTGACGCCCCGAGCAAGGAGCCAATATGATTGAATTTTATTCTGCCGCGACACCCAACGGCCAAAAAGTTGCGATTGCACTAGAAGAGATGGGGCTGGATTATCAATTACACAGCGTTGATTTGATGGCAAATGAGCAAAAACAGCCTGACTTCTTAGCCATCAACCCCAACGGTCGCATTCCCGCGATTGTCGATAAAGCCAATGGCGACTTTCCGGTGTTTGAGTCCGGGGCGATTTTACTCTATCTCGCAGAAAAAACGGGGCAATTCTTACCCAGCGAGCCCAAGGCACGCTCACAAGCCATTCAGTGGCTGATGTTTCAAATGGGGGGCGTGGGGCCAATGATGGGGCAAGCCAATGTCTTCTATCGTTATTTTCCTGAAAAAATCCCCGCCGCCATTGAGCGCTATCAAAAAGAAGGCCGCCGCCTGCTTGAAGTGGTGGATAAGCAACTGCAACAGCATCCTTACTTGGCAGGGGATAGCTATACCATTGCCGATATGGCGACCTGGCCATGGGCAAGGATTCACGAATGGAGTGGCGTTGATGTAAGCGGATTAGACGCACTCAGCGCGTGGCTCGATAAACTTGCCGCGCGCCCTGCTTGTCAAAAAGCCTTACTCACCCCCGCACCCAAAGAGGCAACGGACGACGAACGTGCCGAACAAGTGCGTGGCATGGTGACGCGATAGCAAAATCGCTATACTAGATCGTGATCTTAGGTACCAGACAGGCAGCGTATCCCGCGGCCTGTCCGTCATTTATTTGTGTTGAGGAGCTCGCGTGTTAACACCTTGCATTGGTCATTGTCGACGTGAAGACGATATTTGCGTCGGCTGCAAACGTACGCTTGATGAAATTGTCCGCTGGGGAAAAATGACCGACGATGAGCGCGAATCCATTATGGCGCAACTCCCCAAACGGCCCGATCCTACCTCTGCCGTTCCCTCTTATCGGTCACGAAACCCGTTCAAGCGCCGCACTGGCTGAAGGCGCAAGCGGCTTACGATACTCAATGATCACCGTGCTTCCTTCATAATGCACGGCTTCAATCGCCCCATCGACAATCACTTTACTGGTGACAAGCACGTCTTGATCAACCTGTTCGCGATCGCGCAAGCTCGGTATGACCTTGTTCGGCTCCACCCCCATAGCTTGGCAAAACGCAAACACAAACCGACTATCGAGCACGGCGTCACCATGAATGCACCGAGAGAAGCTAAGGTGACTGATCTCAAGCTTTTTTGCCATTTCTATCTGGGTAATCCGAGCTTTAGCTTTATAAGACATCCATGTTTCGTACAAAGCCTGTCTGTCTTGGTCATTAAAGGTCATCACGGTTTCCACTGGCTATCATTTAAAAGCATCCAGCCTAGCAATCCTGTTACCTATAATGTCAGCACGGGGTAAACGGCGAGTAAATCTTGCTGGAATCGTGCGGCTCGGTTAGGATCCGAGTGCCCTGATCAGATAAGAGATGTGCTATGGACGTCAACTTGGCGAATCTACCTGCCGACGAGAAACAAAAAATTGAACTCGATAAACAAGCTGCCTACGCCGTATGGAAGGTAGTCAATAACCAAGCCCCACAAAGCCTTTACCAGCAAGAAGCCAGCGCCTTAGTCGACTGGCAACGCGAGGTGTATCTCGCCAGTGTAGAAAAATACCGTGCGCAACCTGACGCTTTTATCATCCCTGAGGCCCCTCCCTCCGAATAAGGTTTCACCAGCACCCTCACACTGGTGCTGGAACCTGTCAGTCAGCGTACGCCACACGGTTTTTATCGCCGAGCGCATCGCGCCATCCCTTCAGGCGTCTCAACGCCTTGCCAATGTTTGGTTTTATCTCACTTGCTGCGGATAAATGCTTAAAATAAGGCGCTTAGGTCAGTAAACATCTTACACGCGCGTTTAAAACCCGAACGCCTGTCTTTTTTTTCTAACAATACCTTCATTAAAAGCGCGCTAAAATGTCATACATTTTTCACCCCCTCACCTAGCAAAAAATGAACACTCGCCCTATTGTTATTCTTATCAAGAAGTCTTTCTTATTTGGCAGATAGACGCCATATAAACTAATTTCTAATAAACGTTGGCTGGGTGACTCCTTGGTGGGCAACACAAAAACCCGCACAAAAAAGCGGACAGAACACGCTCATCAAGCACAGGAAGCACCCTTACTTTTTAGACAGGCAAACTCGCGCTCAGTAAGGGGTAATCGCTATGACCTTAGGGTTTAAATCTCGCATTATTTGGGGGGTAGGACTGCTCGTCACACTCTCACTCGTGATCCTCGGTTCAATTAACGCACTGTCGCTGCGTGACAGAATGGTTGAAGCCTTGGTCACCCAAACTCAAAATAAACTCGATCATCATGTCATCGAGTTAGAGCAGCTGGTGCAGTCTCAGCTCACTGCGGTAGAGCAAGGTGCCGGCCACTTCTCAACCGATCTCACCGGTCAGGAGAATGTGGCGCAAGTACGAATGCTGGCAGATACCGCCGGTATTGCTAATGTCATCATGACCTACGAAAACGGTGCGTCGTACATGTCTAATCACAATGGTAATGGTGTGACCACCAATGAATATAACTTCCGAGACCGAGACTGGTACCGCACGGTTAAATCCGATCAGTCCATTCACTTGACTGACATTTACACGGACAAGGTCACCGGTGAGAAAGTGATCAGTGCCGTGGCTCCTGTGTTTGAAAACGGCCAGTTTATCGGCGCGCTGCTTGGTGATATTCCGTTAGAAGATGTCATCACGCAAGTCAGTGAGATGCGCTTTGCCGGTGGAGCCGCGACATTGACGGATCAAAACGCGGTGTTTTTTGCCAGTGATGACCCCAATGATATCGGTAAAACCCCCTCTCAAATTAGTCCTAACTTTTCACAAATGGAGAGCATGTTCCGCAGTAGCGAGCAAGGTCACCTCACGTTCCCCTATTTAGGCATTCAATTTGATGGCTATTTCCAGCGAGTCAACTTAACCGAAGACAGGTATTGGACCTTGATGGTCTTTGTTGACCAAAAAACCGCCCTGGCGGGGGTTCGCGATGCACAAATCGATTCTGTCGGAACAGGCGTGATACTGCTCATCGTCAGTCTTGGCGCGATTTATGCGATTATTCAATTTTCATATCGCCCCTTACTCAAACTCAAAGAAGCGGTGCTGGATCTGTCACGTGGCGAAGGGGATCTTACCGCTCGTCTCGATGTGAACGGCAATGATGATTTGGCGCAAATCAGTGACGGCTTCAACCGCTTTGTCGAAAATCTACAAGGCATGATGTTGAGCGTCGCCGAGTCCAGCCAAGCCATTTCAGCCAATATTAGCCAGCTGTCACAAACCACCAGCGAAAATGAGTCCGTACTGGATGCTCACTCAGCTGAAACCGAGCAAGTGGTTACTGCCATCACTCAAATGAGCGAAAGCGCGAGAAACATTGCAGAAAATGTTTCCCAATCGAACAGTATCACTGCCTCGGCAAGTAAGGAGGCAAGTCAATCACTTAAAGTGGTCGACAATGCGGTGATCACGGTCAGTGCCTTAGTGGATGAGGTGGAAGAAATGTCGGGGCGGATCACTAGCATGAACAAAGATGCGAATCGAATTAGTGACGTGCTGACAGTGATTGGCGAAATTTCTGAACAAACTAATTTGCTGGCATTGAATGCCGCCATTGAAGCAGCGCGCGCTGGCGAACAAGGACGAGGCTTTGCGGTCGTCGCCGATGAAGTGCGTGCGTTAGCCGCTCGCACACAAAGCAGCACCACGGAAATTTCCGAAATGCTTACCGCGTTACTCGATGGCACTTCGAGTGTGGTCGAGGCCATGGAGAAAACCAAAGAACAGTGTCAGACCACCGCAGACAAAACCTCGGAAGTGTCTAACAGCTTGACCATCATGAGTTCGTCTGTCACCGAAATCGACGATGTGAGCACCCAAATTGCGACAGCGACTGAACAGCAAAGCTCTGTCGCTGAAGAGCTCAGTAAAAACATGCTGTCGATTCGCGATATGGTGAATAAGCTGGTAGACAGTGGCAATCAAACCACGGCGGCCACTCAATCCCTCACCCATTCAAATGAGGAGCTGGATCGCATGGTGCATAACTTTAAATTGCAGTAAATCGCCAAGGCCAGACCGCGACGCGAATGAGTTTGGCTGACGTTCACTGAATCAGGCAGCGAGACGCTGCCTGATCCCCATTGGGGAGGATTGTTTTTATGTCTTGTTCCTTACCAACACACGCCTTAACCGCGACGTTTACACAACAATACCAAACCATTCGTCAGCACTTTTTCAATCGAGACCCTGATCGTTGGCCCGTCTATCGGACGCCAGAACTGGCTCATTGGTTGGAGAACGGTATGCATCCTGCGGTGGCCGACGCTGCGCATCCATTTAGTCAACAAACGCATGTTCCCGAACAAAGTGATATTAGCGCCAAGACACTGCCTAACCTGGCACTGCAAGCCGCCACCTACTCCAAAGATTGGACATCGCCCCGTGCCGTGGAAAACGTGATCACGGCGCCGTGTGATCCCGCGATACATGGGGCATTACTAGCGACGATGGCTAACCCCAACTTGGTGTATAGCGAATACGCGGGGATGTCTGTTGAACTAGAAAAAACACTCGTACGTCAAGTCGCAAACTTAATTGGCTATGATCCTGACCAAGCAACCGGGATCTTTACCCAAGGCGGGACGTTCGGCAACTTATACGGCTATTTAATGGGGCTAAGAAAGCAGTTCCCGCTATCAGGCCAGCGGGGGTTCCAAGGGCAAGACTTCCGCATGATTAACTCGCTGGCTGGCCATTATTCCAATATGACCAACCTCGGCTTACTGGGCACAGATATCCCCAACCAAGTCCTGCGTATTAAAGTGGATGCCAACAACCGGCTTGACTTGGATGACTTTGCCTATTCGCTCAATCATTGTTTAGCAGAAAAGATGCCGGTGCCCACCATCTTGCTGACCTTTGGTACCACAGACACGTTCGCCATTGACGACATTGAACGCGTCTATCAAATCACAACACGCGCCTGTGAGCGTTTTAACACGTCGGTTAGGCCACACATTCACGTCGATGCGGCCGTGGGCTGGCCATTAGTGATGTTCAACGACTATGATTTTGCCGCCAACCCGATAGGGATCAACGCGGCGACACGGAATAAACTGCAAGCATTAATACCCCGTATTCGCGGGCTACGCTTTGCCGACTCCATCACTATCGATTTTCAAAAGTGGGGGTTTGTACCCTATACCGCCAGCTTGGTGATGTTCAAACAGAAAACGGACATGGAACACCTTAAGCAAGATCCGCATTACTTTTCTTATTTTGAAACCAGCAAAACGCAGCAAACGCATTTGCAGTCAACAATAGAGTGCTCGCGTGGTGCAGCAGGCGCCTATGGGAGTTATTGCGCCCTCAATATGTTGGGCAAACGTGGTTATCAGACCATGATTGCGCACAGCCTGCAAAATGCCGAGTATTTAAAAGCCCACCTAGACGCCCTCCCCCATTGCAAGATCGTTGCTGGTGATAACTTGGGCCCTACGGTGGCATTTCGCCTCTATCAACCTTCCCCTACACTGGATGTAAATGTCATGTTCCAGCAAGAACAAACCTTGCATCAAGTCGGGGCGCGCATTGACAGCATTACCCAACATAGCCTGTTTCACCGTCAGCACTTTCTTGCCCGGCAAGGTAAAACGCTGCAAACCAACTGGGTCGAGTCCATTGCACACACGGAGTTTGACCCCAATGGCCAATGCCTATTTATTCCTGGTGAAAAAGCGGTATTTTTAAACCCTTACACGCGCTACACACACATAGATGAGTTTGTGGCTTCACTATGCCCCGAGCACGCAGAGCAATTGGTTTAGTTACCAACGCCAAAAGTGCGGCATAAACAATGCCAGCACGGTGAAGTACTCCAAACGACCGAGGATCATGGCAATGTTTAGGATCCAGATCCCTGTGTCTGTCACGGGCTGGAAGTTACTCCCGACTTCACCAAACCCTGGCCCAAGCACATTGATACAAGCGACTACGGCGGTAAATGCAGACCAGAAATCGAGCCCTGTCATCATCATCAATAGGGTAAACACACCTGTGGTCAGCGCTGCTAGCGACATAAACGCCATTACCGCTTGGGTCACATCGTTCGAGACCACCTTATCTTGATAACGGATGGGGATGATCGCGGAGGGGTGCACCAATTGATGCAATTGGCGACGAATGATTTTAAAGGTAACAATATCGCGAATAATTTTATTACCGCCCGCCGTTGAGCCTGAGCACCCGCCAAGATAGGCACAAAACACCAGGAATAAGGCGGTTGCCGCTGGCCACGAGCTTAGATCCGCTGCCCCAAACCCAGTACTGGTAATGAACGAAACCACATGGAACGCTGCAAAGCTAAGTGACACCCAGAGCGATTCATAACGGGCTTCACCATAAAGGTAAAAGCCCAACACCAGAGACAGGCACGCCACCACAATCAAAAACACCCGTGATTCTTCGTCATCAATATATAGCTTTAGGCCGCGCCAACCGATACGGAAAATCCGAAAGTGCAAGCCAAAGTTGATCGCTCCTAACAGCATAAAGATATTAGAAATCATTAAGATAAGATGGCTTTGAAAGTGCCACATACTGGCATCGTGGGTGGAGAACCCCCCGGTTGAGACGGTAGAAAAACTATGTGCGATCGCATCGTACACACTCATTCCAGCCACATAATAGGCCAGCGCACATACAATGGTGATTACCATGTACACCCCCCACAAATAGTGCGCCGTTTTTGATATTCGAGGAGAGAGTTTTTCGTCTTTGATTGGTCCGGGGGTTTCCGCTTTTAATAGCCGCATACCACCCACGTTGAGCATCGGCAATACCGCGACCACAAATATCACCACACCAAGTCCCCCCATCCATTGTAAAAACTGGCGATAGAGCAGGAATGAAGCAGGCATATTGTCCAGGCCACTCAAAATGGTGGCACCCGCCGTACTCAGCGCACTGATCGACTCAAAGGTGGCATCAGTGAAACTCACACCAGTCACTAGTTCTATCGGGATACCGCCAAGCAAACCCACTAGTATCCAGGTCAGCGTTGAAAATAGTAAAGCGTCGCGAAAGGTGACCTGATTGAGTTTGCTTTGCCGAAACAGCCACGAGATAGCCAATGATGAAACCATCATCAGCAAAGAGGGATAAAAGAAGTGCTTTGAGACCCCATCGCGGAAAATAAAAAGCGATAAGAGTCCAAAAACAAATTGGACAACACCCATCCATAAAATAGGCATGCCCAGAAGACGCAGGGTATTTTTAAAGTTAATCATGACAGAGGCAACTCATCATTAACACGCTCGTGGTTTATCGATCCATCGCCACCACGCGTAGCGACAAACAGTGGCGTGACGCTTATCACCTCACCGCTTAACTATATCGGTCTTGTTCCAGAATGTCATGGTGGATTAAAGACCTCATATCTACGTCGTTAATACCCTGCATACAAGGCATTACATCGCAGACACGTTATAAAAAAGCCGGGCATCACTGCCCGGCTTCCTACTTTTACTGTGCTTGACGACGTTCGCCGCGCGCAGAGCCACCACGACGCTCGTTGCCGCGGTCACGGTTGAAACGACGTTCGCCACGGCCACGTTCATTGCGGCCACGACCACCGCCATTGCGGTCACCACCGCGACGCTCGCGCATGATTTGACCTTCAACACGCTGTGCATTGGTCTCTTTTTGACGAATACGCAGTTTTTGCAATTGTGCAAACACGTCTTTCGGCATGGTTTTAGGCAGCTGCACAAACGTGTGTGCCGGTGCCAGTTTAATCGCGCCAATGTTTTGCTTGTTTAAGCCAAGCTCATTGGCAATTGCGCCGACGATATCTTTAACTTGTACACCTTGCTCACGACCCACGTCCAACTGATACGTATCCCAATCAGCCGGGTTAGTATCACGACGGTCAGTACCATTTTGACGATCGTCACGACGACGTTCACGGCGTTGTTTCTCACGCTCCATCGCTGCAATCATCGGGTCTGGGCCTTTGTAGAATAATGGACGCTTGCCTTGCTGGCGTTGCAGCAACATCGCCGCCAAAGTGGTTGCATCCACGTCAATATCGTTTTGCAGTTGCTCAATCAGCTCAACGAAAGGTGCCATGGCATCGCCATCTTTCTTCTCAGCCAACTCACCCGCTAGCTGAGCGACACGCGCTTCCGCCACTTTATCGCGGTTTGGAAGCTGAATTTCTTCCATTTTGGTCTGCGTGACACGCTCAACCGTGCGTAGCATGCGCATTTGGTTAGGACGCACCAACAGAATCGCTTTACCGGCACGGCCTGCACGCCCCGTACGACCAATACGGTGAATGTACGATTCGGCATCAAACGGAATGTCGTAGTTAAACACGTGAGTGATACGCGGCACATCAAGGCCACGTGCCACGACGTCGGTCGCGACCAAAATATCAATCACACCACGCTTTAAGTGATCAACCGTGCGCTCACGCAGTGACTGTGGGATGTCCCCATGCAATGCCGCGGCTTTAAAACCACGCGCTGATAACCAGTCGGCAAGGCGCTCAGTATCTTGACGGGTACGCACAAACACGATTGAAGCGTCGGTATCTTGCGTTTCTAGCAGACGGCTCATGGCTTCGTCTTTTTCAACGCCTTTAACCACCCAGAACTGCTGCTCAACTTTTTCAACGGTGCGATTACTTCCCGCCACATCAACACGCGCCGGTTCACGCAAGAAGCGGTCAACAATTTGTTTAACGATAGGAGGCATGGTTGCCGAGAACAGGATACGCTGTGCACTCTCAGGCGCTTGCTCCATGATCCAGGTAACATCGTCCACAAAGCCCATTTTGAGCATTTCATCCGCTTCGTCGAGGATAAAGGTATGTACTTCGTCAAGCTTCAAGCGATCGCGGTTGATCAAATCTTTCACACGCCCTGGTGTGCCCACCACGATGTGCGCGCCGCTTTTTAGCGCTTTCATTTGGTCAACAATCGATGCACCACCATAGATCTCAAGCACTTTGAGGCCTTTGATGTTCTGTGCCAGCGTCTTCATTTCCGCCGCGACTTGGATAGCAAGCTCACGAGTCGGAGCCATAATGATAGCTTGTGGTTTACGCTGGCTTAGATCGACTTTATTCAGTAGTGGCAGCGAAAATGCAGCGGTTTTACCTGTACCGGTTTGTGCTTTACCAAGTGCGTCACGGCCTTCAAGAAGGACAGGGATGGAAGCGGCTTGAATTGGTGTCGGTGTTTCAAAGCCCATTGAGTCAAGCGCAGACAAAAGGGTGTCGGCCAGATCTAACTGGCGAAATTTGGTTACAGATTCTTGCATTGGGATCCCAATCTATAGAGTGTAGCGAAACGGGGCCCCTCAAGCGTTCTGCTCAACCATGCAACACTGTCTTTCATGCAGTGACAGTCACCAGCGCCATGGGCCTCGGTCATTAAGGATGTGCATTCTGCGCTATTTACACCAAAAAAGCCAGAAAAAGTTGAACAAGTTCACAAAATTTGCGGCGTGTGGGCAGGTTTATAGCAATTTGTTCACAGAGGCATCGAAATCCGTAGGTATTCCCCGCACTTTCCATGCATTTAAGTCAGGTCACAGGATTTTAGTGCCACGGGTTGGTTTTGAAACAGTGAATCCGTATAGTGTGGCGATCCGTTTATCGAGACCCGAGTTATGTTTCAAGACAATCCCCTGCTAGCACAGCTAAAGCAACAGATCCAAGAAACCTTGCCGAAAAAAGAAGGCCAGGTAAAAGCCACCGAAAAAGGCTTCGGCTTCCTCGAAGTTGATGACAAAACCAGCCTTTTCATTCCGCCTCCTTATATGAAGAAAGTGCTTCACGGTGATCGAGTAGAAGCCTTTGTTCGCACCGAGAAAGACCGCGAAGTGGCTGAGCCGGATACGCTGGTAGAAGCCAGCTTAGATCGCTTTATTGGCCGTGTGCAGTGGATCCGTAATCGCTTAAACGTCGTCCCCGATCACCCGCAAATGAAAGATGCTCTGCGCGCTAAAACGCAGCGTGGCTTGTCGCAAGACAACTTGAAAGAAGGTGACTGGGTCGTGGCGTCCCTCATCCGCCACCCGCTGAAAGGCGATGACAACTTTATGTGCCAGGTCAGTGAAAAAATCACCGATGCGGACGATAAAATTGCCCCTTGGTGGGTCACGCTGGCCAAACACAACTTGCCCAACCAAGAGCCAGCGCCAAAAGATGCGTGGCCATTGTTGGAGCAAGGGCTAGAGCGTCGCGACCTGACTGATTTACCGTTTGTGACCATCGACAGCGAATCCACCAAAGACATGGATGATGCTCTGTATGTAAAAGCTAACCCGCAAGGTGGCTTCACCATGACAGTGGCTATCGCCGATCCAACAGCATACATCGATGCCGATGAGGCGCTTGATCAAGTCGCTCGTGACCGTGGGTTCACTATTTACTTGCCTGGGCGCAACATCCCAATGCTGCCTCGTGATCTTAGTGATGACTTATGTTCACTGCGTGCAAATGAAAAGCGCCCAGCGCTATGCTGCACCTTTAATATCGATGCTGATGGCACCATTGCCGACGATGCTGAATTCTTCTCCGCTTGGATCCAATCACACGGTCAGCTTGCTTACGATAAAGTCTCTGATTACATCGAACTCGGTGAACAAGCGCAGTGGCAGCCAGAGAGCAGCGACATTGCGGATCAAATCCATCAATTACATCAATTTGCGCTAGCCCGTATTCAGTGGCGTGAGACGCATGCCGTCACCTTCCCCGACCGTCCTGACTACCGCTTTGAACTCAGCGAAGATAACGATGTGATTGCTATCCACACCGATCAGCGTCGTATCGCTAACCGTATCGTGGAAGAGTCAATGATCAGCGCCAACATCTGCGCGGGTCGAAAGCTTCGTGACGCATTCGGGTTTGGTATCTTTAACACACACGCCGGCTTTAACAGTGAAAAACTCGACGATGTGGTCGAGCTAGTAAAAGCGCATGACGGCGAGGCGGACAGCGAAAGCCTAGCCACCGTCGAAGGCTTCAGTGCGCTCCGTCGCTGGCTAAACAGCCTAGATACCACCTATCTCGATAATCGCTTACGCCGTTTCCAAGCGTACAGCGAGATTGGCCATGAGCCAGCGCCACACTACGCGATGGGCCTAGATGTCTACGCCACGTGGACATCACCTATCCGTAAATACGGCGATATGATTAACCACCGTTTGCTCAAAGCGATTATTCGCGGCGAAACAGAGGCCAATGCTCCTGCCGATACCGTGGGTGAAGAGCTTGCCGGCTACCGTAAACATCACCGTATGGCTGAGCGTGATGTCGCTGACTGGCTATACACCCGCTTGCTCAAGCCAGAAGTTGAAGCGCAAACCCGCTATACCGCTGAGATTTTTGACATCAACCGGGCCGGAATGCGTGTACGCTTGCTGGAAAACGGCGCGCCTGCCTTTATTCCATCGTCGCTGATCATCGATAACAAAAGCCGGATTGCCTGCGATAAAGAAACAGGCACAGTCACTATCGACGATAACGTTGAGTTCAAGCTCGGTGATAGCCTAGAAGTGGTGATTGCCGATATTAAAGAGACAACGCGCTCGATTGTGGCCAAGCCAACCCAGGTATTTACCCTGCCAGAGGCGTCACAGAGCGAATAAACGTGTTCTCACTCTAACCACGCACATCATGCGAAACGTCAGCAGAAAGCCAAGCCATCGCTTGGCTTTCTTTTTGCCCCCAAAATGATAATCTAATCATTAAATTAAAGAGACTCGCTAGACCATTGCTGTTATCACATTCTGAGCGTCAGGCCATCCCCTAACAAGCGATCCGTGGTAAGTTAATGGTGTTACCTCAACCCAATAAGAGGTTTCATGGGATTTTTGCGTTCATCCGTGGTCCGTATGGGGACGCCCATTGTTTTACTGCTGCTGCTTGCCGTGAGCTATCAACCCTTGATTGCTGCGCTAGCCCCCTATTACAACTTAATTTACGCAGCGCCGTATTTTCTGTTATTCACCGCACTACTTTTAAGCCACTTATTCAAAAGCGCCCGTGTCGGTATGATGGTCGTGATCTTATTGGTGGGATACACAGTGATCCTCACGCGGCTGCAATCGCCACTCAATCACGGCACAACCTACATGGAGTACTTGCTGCTCACCGTCGCCCTTCCGATTAACTTGCTGTATATGATCATCGTGCGCGATCAAAAACTCACCTCTCGGTTTGGTCTGTTCTTTTTCCTCGCGATTGGTATGGAAATTGGTTGGTGCGGCCTTTTGGTGCAGCAATTCGGTGAACTCTCCACCTATCTCCATCAGCATCCGGTATTAGTCAGAGTGACCGCCGTTAGTCCCATGCCGCTGCTGCTGATCGTGTTGCTCTCGATTTTGGTCTGTGTCAGCACCATTCGACTGTTGCGCAAAAATAGCATTGAAGATCATGCCGCCTTCGTCAGTGTATTATGCGGTGTCACGACCTTGGTGTTTTTTAATGTGCCTTTCATCTCTTCGCTGATATTTTCATTGGCCGGCGTGTTATTGATTGCCAACCAAGTCTCGCTAAGCCACCAACTGGCATTCATTGATGGGCTTACCGAAATTGCAGGGCGTCGCGCACTTGAAGACGAGCTCAAACACCTAGGCAGACAATACACGCTCGCCATGCTGGATGTGGATCACTTTAAGCAATTCAATGATAAATACGGTCACGAAACCGGCGATGATGTTCTTAAGCTCGTTGCCAAACATATGGCACATTGTGAAGGAGGCGCCAGTGCCTTTCGCTACGGCGGTGAAGAATTTACCCTGCTATTCAAAGGAAAAACCACCGAGCACTGCTTGCCGTTTCTCGACGCCCTACGTGAGGACATCGCCAACTACCCTTTGATACTGCGTGATGAATCTCGTCCTCATGATGACAAGCAAGGCCGACAAAAGCGTGGACGCGCAAGCGAACAAAAGCCCGTTAATATTACTGTCAGTATTGGCTTTGCCGATGCCTCACAAGCCGACACGCCCGATGAGGTATTGCAGTTAGCGGATAAAGCCTTGTACAAAGCCAAAGAAGCAGGGCGCAACTGCATTAAGGGCAGCGCATAAAGAGTGAATCAACAAAACACAGTGAAATACAATAGGCTCGATGGATACGAGCCTGTAACAGTATTAGTGACTAAGTATCTGATCCAAAAACTGTTTAGTACGATCGAACTGAGGAGCATTAAAGAATTCAGTCGGCGTGTTTTGTTCAATGATTTCCCCTGCGTCCATGAAAATCACCCTGTCGGCCACTTCTTTGGCAAACCCCATTTCATGCGTCACACATAACATGGTCATCCCGCCCTCCGCTAATTCCACCATCACATCTAGCACTTCTCGCACCATCTCTGGATCAAGTGCTGATGTGGGCTCATCAAACAACATGACATTTGGGTTCATACACAGTGAGCGCGCAATGGCAACACGTTGCTGCTGGCCACCGGAGAGCTGTCCCGGGAATTTTAAGGCCTGATGAGGAATTTTCACCCGCTCTAGGTACTGCATGGCAATCTCTTCGGCCTCGGATTTTGGCATTTTCTTCACCCAAATCGGGGCAAGCGTACAGTTATCTAACACGGTCAAATGGGGGAATAAATTAAAATGCTGAAAACACATGCCCACTTCATCCCGTACCGCTTGGATGTTCTTGATATTGTCATTTAGGGGCACACCCGCAACGGTTATCTGACCTTGCTGATGCTCCTCCAGGTGATTAATACATCGGATCATGGTCGACTTTCCCGATCCAGATGGCCCACAGATAACAATCTTCTCGCCTTTTTCAACTTTAAGATTAATGTCTTTCAACGCATGGAATTCACCATACCACTTGTTCATTTTTTTAATTTCAATCACATAGTCTTTGTTGATAACGTCCATTTTTAATCCTTACTGCCGCTACGCTTAATGGCCCGTATGTAGGCGCTTCTCAAGCCAAATTGAATACCGAGACATACCCGAGCAGAAAATCCAGAAAACAAAAGCCACAAACACATAACTTTCAGTGGCAAACCCTAACCACTCCGGATCAGTGTTTGCAGTTTGCCCAATCCCTAGCACATCAAACATACCGATAATTAATACCAGGCTAGTGTCTTTAAAGAGACTAATAAAGGTATTAACAATCGATGGAATAGAAATCTTTAACGCTTGAGGAAGAATAACCAGGATGGTTTTTTTCCAATACGTTAACCCTAGCGCATCTGCCGCTTCATACTGCCCTTTGGGGATCGCTTGCAACCCACCTCGTACCACTTCGGCCATATAGGCTGAAGCAAACATCACTACACCAATCAGCGCTCTCACCAACTTGTCGATATCGGTTCCTTCGGCAAGAAATAAAGGCAACATAACCGATGCCATAAATAGCACAGTGATCAGCGGTACACCTCGCCATATTTCGATATAAATCGTGCTGAACGATCGTATGACTGGCATGGTAGAGCGTCGACCAAGCGCCAATAGAATGCCAATAGGCAAAGACGCAATAATGCCGACCAAAGCAATGACAAGCGTAATTAATAGTCCCCCCCACATATGGGTTTCGACTTTTTCTAAACCAAAGACACCGCCATACAGCAATGTAGCAATCAAGATCGGGTAGGCACTGATGGCAAACGCGCCTAGCCAACGTTTATAAGGGGTTTTATCGTACATAAGCAGCACGACCAATATCGCCAGCGTGCCGTAAAAAAGCTGCGGTCGCCATAACTCCTCAGCGGGATAAAACCCATACATAAACTGGTCCCAACGCACACCAATAAAAGCCCAACAAGCGCCGCTACTGCTGCATGCTTCGGGGCTTTGACCAACCCAATCGGCATTGACAATCACCCAGCTAGCAACGGGTGGGATGACTCCAAACAGTGCCGTCAACACGAGCATTGTCAGAACCACATTGAACGGACTGTTAAATAGGTTTTCTTTCGCCCAATAAAAAACACCATGGTTGTTGATAGGTGGCGCTTCATCTTCCTTAAAATGATATTTTTTCATCCTGATACCACTACCTTTCCGTCAACATAACTTTCTTGTTATAAACATTCATTACCAGAGATGTGGCGAGGCTAAGTGTGAGATAAACGGCCATTGTCATTGCAATGATCTCTATCGCTTGCCCAGTTTGGTTTAAGGTGGTTCCGGCAAATACAGACACTAAGTCTGGATACCCGATAGCCATCGCCAGTGAAGAGTTTTTTGTCAGGTTTAAATATTGGCTGGTTAATGGAGGAACAATGACCCGCATAGCTTGAGGGATCACAATAAGCTTTAACGTCTTCACTGGACCAATACCCAAAGACAGCGCCGCTTCCTTTTGCCCGTCACTCACCGAATTAATCCCAGAGCGTACGATCTCTGCGATAAACGCCGCGGTATAAATACTCAAAGCGAGTAACAAGGCCACTAATTCGGGGATGACTGTGATACCACCAGAGAAATTAAACCCCTTTAACACCGGCATGTTAACAGTGACCGGACTACTACTAAAAAGGAATACAACAGCGGGAGCGACGATACACAACACCAGCGCGACGCGGCCCATTGGCACTTGCTTACCTGTGTGTGCTTGATAGGTTTTCCCCCACAAACGCGTAACAAAGGTAAAGCACACACCCAAGATTAGGGTCCCAAGCAAAAAATACCCTTCGGGATTAAAACCAATAGAGGGCACATACAAACCTCGTACATTGAGAAAAATGGCTTCCCCGAGGCTCAAGCTATTACGAGGAGAGGGCAAGGTTTGTAGCACTGCGAAATACCAGAAAAATATTTGCAATAGCAAGGGAATATTTCTAAATATCTCTATATAGGCAGACGCAACCTTTTTTATTAGCCAGTTGGAAGACAAGCGGGCCACACCAATAATGAACCCGAGTACTGAAGCCAGTACAATACCGAGAAAAGAAACGAGGACGGTATTGAGCAAACCGACAAAAAACGTTCTGCCATACGTGTCACTGCCACTGTATTCAATCAATGACATCGAGATATTAAAGCCCGCTTTTTCTGATAAAAAGTCGAACCCAGTGGTGATCCCTCTCGCCTCCAAGTTAGCTTGTGTATTATTAACAATCGAATAGAGAAATGCCGCAATAGCGATCAGGGATAGGACTTGGAAAAGTATTGATCGAAAAGCGGGGCTATAGATTATGCTCGTCTTCTGAGCTTTATGTTCTGAAATAAATGGCGTGCTCATGCTTCGATAACCTACCAACTTACTTAAACATCGCTAAAAAGAGCGATGATGCATCGCTCTTTCGCATCCAGTATTAGGTTTCTACTTAACGAATCGGTGGTGCATACATAAAGCCACCATCACTCCACAGTGCATTCACGCCACGTGAAATGTTTAATGGTGAACCAGAACCCACTTGCGATTCGAACAACTCGCCATAGTTGCCCACCTGTTTAACAACGTTATAACCCCACATATCCGGTAAACCGAGCGACTTTCCTTTGGGGCCATCAACACCGAGAATTCGCTGAATGTTCGGATCATTCGATTTAAGCATGTCATCGGCGTTCTCAGAGGTGATCCCATATTCTTCCGCATTGATCAGCGAGAACAATACCCATTTAGCCACATTAAACCAGGCATCATCGCCTTGCCTGACTACCGGTCCAAGTGGCTCTTTTGAAATAATGTCAGGCAGTACCACCGCAGACGATGGATCTTTTAAATTCAAGCGCAGCGCATAAAGCTGCGACGTGTCTGAGGTGAGAACATCACAACGCCCGGAATCAAACCCTGCCGCCGTTTGCGACGCGGTATCAAAAACAACAGGATTGAAAGACATGCCATTTTTGCGGAAATAATCAGCGACGTTTAATTCTGTGGTGGTGCCGGATTGAATACAAATCGACGCACCGTCCAACTGGCTGGCATTTTCCACCCCCAGTTCTTTCGAAACCATAAATCCTTGGCCATCGTAGAAAGTAGTGCCGACAAAGTTTAAGCCAAGCGCCGTATCACGGTGCAATGTCCACGTGGTATTGCGCGATAAGACATCCACTTCACCTGATTGCAATGCCGTGAAACGCTCTTTCGCCGTTAAAGGCACAAACTTTACTTTTTCCTTATCTTCCAGCACAGCTGCCGCCACGGCTTGGCAATAAGCCACGTCGATCCCTTTCCATTCCCCCTCAGAGTCAGGGTTTGAAAAACCCGGTAATCCCGTGCTCACACCACAGGTCAAATAGCCTTGTGATTTAACTTTCTCCAAGGTCGACCCGGATTCAGCAGCAAAGACATTTGTCGACATCGCAGCCGCTGTCAGCATTACTGCACTAATCGTCTGAAGTTTTCCTTTCATGTATCCTCCATGAGGTTTTTAAAACCAGTGACATTCATCCTATGAACGCTGTGTCATCACATGCCGCCCTACACCTAGCAAGACAATCGTCTTTACAGAAAACAAAAAACAATTTATTTATCTGCCTTGATGACTTAATCAACGTGAAAACAGCATGAATAATAATGACAAAAGAGTAAATAGTGCAAGAGCGCACCAAAAAAGGGACGCTTCCCTTTATTTTGCTCAACGGAGGAATTCAGAGAAAAAAACGCTTTGAATACGTAAAAGGCGAAGAAACCAAGGGCATCGTGATGAAAAAAAGAATAAAAAACATCCAGCAAAATTGTACTTGCACTTCTCTAGTGCAAACTCAAAGATGAGGTATAACGTGTGATAACTCTTTACATCAGCGGATGATAATGGCGATATACTAGATCTGATTTTGCGGTATGATTAGTTGAGCCGTGCTTATGAAAACGCTGACGCTTACTCAATTCGCTAGACAAGTGATGATATTTGGGTTCATCGCCCTGTTGCAGACAGGCTGTGTCACGCAGCGTGACGCGGCAACAACATCTGATATGCCTAGTTCGGACAGGACGATTAGCGATCAAGCGCTAGACCAAGCACTTACCCAACTTTATCGTCAGTGGCAAGGCACCCCCTATCGGTGGGGAGGCACCACGCGGCAAGGTATTGATTGTTCCGCGTACACCCAACACGTGTATCAATCGGCGCTCGCTACCCCACTCCCGCGCACCACCCACGGCCAAGCAAAAACCGGCTATGCCATTGATTATCAATCCGCACGCCAAGGGGATCTGGTGTTTTTTCATATTCGCCCCGGCCTTCGCCATGTGGGCATATTTCTGGGTGGACAGCGTTTTATGCATGCTTCCGCCTCAAAGGGAGTGACAGTGTCACGATTAGATAACCCTTATTGGCAAGCGCGCTTCTGGCAATTCCGTCGTTATTTCTGAGGCGAGGCTTTTACCGAGTCAGCCAATTCGCAACAGGGTTGATACCGCGGACACGTGACGACATGATCATTGACCATGCCGAGCGCTTGCATCAGCGAATAACAAATCGTCTCACCCACAAATTTAAAGCCGCGCTTTTTCAAAAAACGGCTCATGGCGCGGGACTCGTCCGTCGCGGTAGCGACATCGGCATCCGATTGGTGATGGTTTACAATGGGCACGCCGCCGGTAAACTGCCAAAGGGCTTTAGCCAATGAACCGTACTCCTCCACCAGCGTCACCGCCGCCTTGGCATTGGTAAATACAGAGGCCACCTTCAAACGATTACGGACAATTTCATGGTTGGCCATGATCTCAGCGATATTCGGTTCGGCCACGTTCGCGAGTTGGTAAAAGTCGAAATCGAAGAAAGCCGCGCGATAAGCCGCACGCTTTTGTAAGATGAGGCGCCAACTCAACCCAGCTTGAGCGCCCTCTAAACAAATGAATTCAAAAATCAGCTGATCATCAAATGTCGGCACACCCCACTCGCTATCGTGGTATGCCCGCTCAGCTTCACTGTGTTGTGCCCATTGGCAAATGTCCATCTTTTCCCTCACCCTTGTCATACAATCGTTGCGCAGCCGTTTTGTTGCTTGTGGCACGAAATCAGCGGCTTAACCTTGCAAAAGCTATCGTTTCGCTGAATATAACGCTATCTTTGATCGCGATAAATTCATGAAACGTAATAAAACCGTTACTCCCTGTTGTTGATGACATCCATAAACAGAAAGGAAAACGCGTGACAAAAAAGCATCTCTTGATCACTGGCGCCGGGCAGCGTATCGGCTACGCACTTGCCTGTCACTTTCTTCACCAAGGTCATCAGGTGACCCTATCTTATCGCACCGAACGGCCTCAAGTGGCTGACTTACGTGCACGCGGCGCACACTGTCTCCAAGCCGACTTTTCCTCTGATGAGGGCGTGTACGCATTTATCGAGTCGCTCGATGCGATGCATCCGACCTTCGATACCGTAATACACAACGCATCGTCGTGGGACAGTGAAACGCAAAGCCAAGATATTGCCACGTTATTCGATAATATGATGCAAATTCACGCCAAAACGCCTTACCTCATTAACATGGCCGCGTCACGCTGGATGCAGCAGGGCGATATTATTCACCTTACCGACTATGTCGCGCAAAAGGGCAGCGCTAAGCATACCGCCTACGCAACCAGCAAAGCGGCGCTAGAAAACCTGACGCTCTCCTTCGCGCAAAAGCTTGCGCCACATATTAAGGTGAACAGCATTTCACCTGCGCTAATCATGTTCAACGAAGGCGATGATGACGCCTATCGTGACAAAGCTCGCCGTAAATCGATTTTAGGCACTGTACCGGGTGAACAAGAGGTAGTGAATGCCTGCGAATTTATTCTCGCCAGTCAACATATGACCGGCCAATCTATCAAGCTGGATGGCGGACGCCATCTCATTTAATTTCGTGACCAGGGAAAGATTATGAACGACGCTGTCATTAAAGTAACCAACCTGCGCCTGCGTACTTACATTGGTTTTAATCCCGACGAGCAAGAGAAAAAACAAGATGTAGTGATCAATGTTGAGATCCACTATCCCGGCCACAAAGCCTGTGAAGAAGACAACGTAGATGATGCACTCAACTATAAAGTGATCACGAAAGCGATTATCGATTACGTCGAAAATGGCCGTTTTTTATTGCTGGAGAAGCTTGTGGCAGGCGTGCTAGACATTGCACGTGACCATCACTGGGTGCGCTATGCGCAAGTCACCATTGATAAGCCTCACGCACTTCGCTTCGCTGATTCCGTCTCTCTGAGCTTGAGCTGGACCGCCGACGAGTCCTAACCCAGTCAAGAGTTCGTTAGAATTATTCGAACATCTTGTTCAAGGGGAAACGGTTCTGAATTACCATTCACCCTATATACTGTGTTGGCATAGTGAATAGGAGCAGCAACGATGACAACGAAAACGGGCTACGATCTGATAATGCGTACGCTACATTGGCTATCAACCATTGTGATCATTGGTCTTTTCGCTGTTGGGCTTTGGATGGTCGATCTCAGTTATTACAGCAGCTGGTATCAGACGGCGCCGCATTGGCACAAATCCATTGGGTTATTGCTCGCCCTTGCCACCTTGTTTAGGCTCGTGTGGAAAGCGACACACACCATGCCTGCTGTCGAAGGCAAAGCGTGGGAGCGCAAAGCAGCAACGGCTGGGCATCATACAATCTATCTGCTGCTTATCACTTTGTTTGTCTCCGGTTATCTGATCTCAACATCAGATGGGCGAGGGATAGATGTCTTCACTTGGTTTACCGTGCCAAGCGCCGGTGAGCTTTTCCCCAACCAGTCAGATATTGCTGGGGATGTACACTACTACGTTGCCATTACCTTGATTGTATTGGCCGCTGGCCATGCAGTCATGGCACTTAAACACCACTTTATTGATAAAGACAATACGTTACGGAAGATGATCGGAGGAAACTCGAAATGAAAAAACTCATGTTAGCCATGGGAATGAGCGCCGCGACACTCTTATCTGGGCCTGCACTCGCAGACACTTATATGATTGACACCAAGGGCGCACACGCCTCGGTCAACTTCAAAGTGCCACACCTAGGTTACAGCTTTATCAAAGGTCGCTTTAATCAGTTCGACGGCCAGTTTGAATTCGACCCAGACAACATTGGCGCATCCAGTGTCTCTGTCACTATTGATACAACCAGTGTCGATTCTAACCACGCCGAGCGTGATAAGCACATTCGTAGCGGTGATTTCCTGGATGTGGGCGAATATGGCCAAGCATCCTTTGAAAGCACCAAGGTCACCGACAACGGTGACGGCTCGATGACCATCGCAGGCGATCTCACCTTACATGGCCAAACTAAGCCGATTGAAATCGACGCAGAACTGGTTGGCCACGGTGAAGATCCATGGGGCAACTACCGCGCAGGCTTTATGGGTAACACCCGTCTTGAGCTCGAAGACTTCGGTATTCCTACCATGGGCCCTGCCACCTATGTTGATATGGAGCTTCACGTCGAAGGTATCCGTCAATAAGCGGCGAGTCTCTCACCATCCGAATTCAAACGCCCCGGCATCTGCTGGGGTGTTTTTTATCGACCACTAAAACATTCACTATACTCATGAAAAGCGACGCCTTGGTCTGGCGATGATATCCATTGTTCGATAAGGATGACTGGCTATGAGGCCCACCTCTTTTAAGCGTTTTTTCCTCGTTTTTGCTCTCTGTATCTTCACTCTCTCTGCGTATGGCAAGATGAAAATCATTACCGCAGTGAACGACGCCTGGCCACCTTACGTCACCCGCGATAATGCAAGACCCGGCTTTTCTGTTGAAGTTGTCACCGCGGCACTCCATACGCAAGGCTACGATATCGAATTTCTACTCTTCCCTTGGGCGCGCGGCTTACACGAAGTCAGAAACGCACGCATCGACTTAATTACCACCACCTGGTACACCGACGCACGCAGTGAATATCTCGTTTACAGTGATCCCTATTTCGCAACCAATATCGATATTATGATGCGAAAAGATACAATTTTTGATTATAACGGCCCTAAAAGCCTCAAGGGAAAACGTATCGCCAGCGTACGTGACTACGGCTATGATCAATGGTTTTTAGACGCAGAATATTTTCAGCGAGTGGAAACCACCTCACTGATGTCTAGCTTACAAATGCTCGCCGCCGGTCGCGTTGATATGGCGGTGGGCAATCGCTTTGTCATGCAACAAGAGCTCGAACCTTTAAACCTAGATACTGATGATTTTCACTTTTCTCCCACCCCGATGATCAAACAGCACATCCATGTCACCGCCGGCAAAGCCAACCCTAAAGCGCAAGAATACATTCAAGCCTTTAACCGCGGGTTGGAAATAATCAAACAAAATGGCACCTTTGACGATTTGAAGCAAAAATACGGGCTGCTCTTACCAGACGATACCACTGCAAACTGAAACCCAATCGTCATAGTTGTTGTCTAGGATGGACGGCATGAAAAACAATCAGCAATTGGCTATGACTGCACCTATCAACATCGCATTTTTTGATCTCGACGAAACCCTGATCGCCACCGATACCAAACAAGCGTGGCTGGATTATTTATACCAACAAGGGCGCGCGTCGAGTGATCGAGTCGCTCAAGAGCAGCAAGCCTATCTCGACTTTAAAAAGGGTCGAATTAACCTTGAACAATATATGCACGTTCAGCTTACCCCACTCAAAGGCCGCTCAACCCAAACGGTCGATGATTGGGCCACGGACTTTATCGATAGGTTCGTCGCCCCAGTGGTGGTTCCGCAAGCGTTAGAACGCATTGAATGGCATCGCAACCGTGGCGATCATTGTGTGTTGGTATCAAATACCGCCGCACACTTAGCAAGGCCGATTGGCGCATTACTCAAACTCGATACTGTGATCGCAATTGAGCTCGAGACCATTAACGGTGTTTATACGGGCAGTATTTCTCATTGTGTGCGTGATTTTCGTGGTAAACATGACTATATGCAGGCATGGCTCTCTGACCGCCACGACACCGTGGGCCACACCTACGGCTACAGTGATTCGCACTGGGATGTGCCGCTTCTCGAACAAGTTGATAATGCGTTTGCAGTGAACCCCGATCCACACCTAAGTCTGCACGCACAAAAGAAAGATTGGACCATCATGGAGTGGGCGAGACACGATACCATTCGCGATTAATCTGTCATGCACCTTACGTGCAAATACACAGATGCAATCTCTCACGGGCGCTATCGGCGTCCTTTTTAATAATACTTACTTGAGAATGATTATCATAACCGTTATCTTTAACTTATGATCGGCTGGCGGCACCGCGCCGTAGTCACACGCATCGTTAAAGAGATAAAGGCTTATGAAGAAGAACATCATCATTATCGTCGTGCTCTTGCTCTCTCCACTGGCGCACGCGAACAAGTTAAAAGTGGTGACCAGCTTTACCATTCTCGCTGATATGGCTGCCAACGTAGCGGGCGAGCATGCCGAGGTGGTGTCACTTACTAAACCCGGTGCTGAGATCCACAACTACCAACCCACTCCGGGAGATATTCTGCGTGCGCGAGGTGCGGATGTGGTGATGTGGAATAGATTAGGCCTAGAGCGTTGGTTCGAACGCTTTTTCCAGCACATTGATGAGGTGCCGAATGTGATCTTATCGGACGAAGTGGAGCCGATTGTGATTGCCTCGGGCCCATATCGTGGCAAACCTAACCCACACGCGTGGATGTCGCCCTCAGATGCAATGCGATACGTTGATAATATCGAGCAAGCCCTGATTAAGTACGATCCAGCCAATCAAACGCACTACCAAACCAATGCCAAAGCCTACAAGGCACAAATTCAAGCCGTGTTCGCGCGTGCGCAAGACGCACTATCCGCTGTCCCCGAATCCCAGCGTTGGCTAGTAAGCAGCGAAGGCGCTTTCTCTTATCTGGCGCGTGATTTAAACCTCAACGAAGCCTATTTATGGCCGATTAACGCCGAGCGTCAGGGCACACCGCAACAAGTGCGCGCACTGATTGATACCGTACGAGAACACCAAGTGCGTGCCGTCTTCTCCGAAAGCACCGTGTCTGATGCGCCCGCTAAACAGGTCGCCGCGGAAACCGGCGCGCACTATGGTGGTATTTTATATGTCGACTCGCTCAGTCAAGCTGACGGACCCGTGCCTGACTATCTATCCTTACTGACAGTGACCACAGAAACCGTGTTAGCGGGGTTACGCCATGACGCACTATGATTTAACCGACGGCACGCCCAGTGTATTAGATGTCAACGAGGTACGTGTCGTCTATCGAAACGGCTTGTGTGCGCTTGAGCACGCCAGTTTCTCGCTGCCAGCGCAAACCATCACTGCTTTGGTGGGTGCCAATGGCAGCGGCAAATCCACCTTGTTTAAAGCGATCATGGGGTTTGTGAATCCCGGCAGTGGCAGCATTGCGGTCAACGGTACTCCCATTAAGCAAGCGCAAAAAGCAGGCTTGGTCGCTTATGTCCCTCAATCCGAAGAGATCGACTGGTCGTTCCCGGTGTTAGTGGAAGATGTAGTGATGATGGGCCGCTACGGCAAGATGTCATTTATGCGTCGCCCCAAAGCGGCGGATCATCAAGCGGTGAATGAGGCCTTGGCCCGCGTTGATATGAGTGCATTTCGCCAGCGCCAAATTGGCGAACTGTCCGGCGGACAGAAAAAACGCGTTTTTCTTGCCCGTGCTCTGGCTCAGCACAGCCCGCTGATTTTACTGGATGAGCCTTTTACTGGCGTAGATGTCACCAGTGAAGAGTCGATTATGCGTTTGCTACTCGAGCTCAAAGACGAAGGCAAAACCATTTTAATTGCCACCCATAACCTCGGTACCGTACCCGACTTTTGCGATCGCACCGTGTTGGTCAATCGCGCGGTGGTGGCTGGCGGACGCACTGAGCATGTGTTTACCACCGAGAACCTCAGTGCCATTTTTGGCGGCAAACTGCGCCAGTATGTGATGCCTAGCGATCAGCTCCACCAAGACGCCGATCCGCGCGAGCTATCGGTGATTTCCGACGACGAGCGGCCCTTGGTGGTGTATGGCAAGCGCGAACAAAGCGCGCAGGAGCGGCGCGAATGAGCTTACTTGATCCCCTCGCCTATCAATACATGCAAAAAGCATTGCTGGTCACCACCTTGATTGGCGGCGTGTGCGGCTTGCTCTCCGCCTTTTTGATGCTCAAAGGCTGGTCGCTGATGGGCGATGCCCTTTCCCATGCGATTGTACCGGGCGTTGCCGGCGCGTATATGCTAGGCCTGCCCTTTTCGCTTGGTGCCTTTGTTGCCGGCGGTATGGCCGCGAGCGTGATGCTGTTTTTGCACCAACGCAGCCACATCAAACAAGATGCGATCATCGGTTTGATTTTTTCGAGCTTTTTCGCCTTCGGCCTCTTTTTAGTCTCCATTTCGCCCGTCGCGGTCGATATTCAACAAATTATGCTGGGTAATTTGCTCGCCATTGCCCCACTCGATGCGGTGCAAATGCTGATCATTGCCTTGGTGAGCCTCACCGTACTGGCGGTGAAATGGCGTGATTTTATGCTGACCTTTTTCGATGAAAGTCACGCCCGCTGCATTGGTTTACCTGTACTGGGGCTTAAAGTGCTGTTTTTTGCGCTGCTCAGCGCTTGCACCATGGCGGCACTTAAAAGTGTCGGTGCCTTTTTGGTGATTTGCTTGGTGATCGCCCCCGGCGCCACCGCCTATTTATTGAGTGATCGCTTCGGGCCCGTGTTGGTGCTGAGCAGTGTCATCGGCACACTCACCTCGCTATTTGGGGTGTACATCAGCTATTTCGCCAACCTTAACGCTGGCGCACTGATTGTGCTGGCCCAAGTGGGACTCTTCTTAGCCGCCTTTGTGTTTGGCCCCAAACACGGTTTACTCGCGCGGCGCGCCAAACGTCAGGAGGCACTGCAATGAATCCGTATCAACTGACTTTTATGCAAGATGCACTGCTGATGGCCGTCTTAGTGGCACTACCCTGCGCGCTGCTTTCTTGCTATTTAGTATTAAAAGGCTGGTCGTTAATTGGCGATGCGGTAGCTCACGCGGTGCTGCCGGGGTTGGTGTTGGCAAACTTATTTGGCCTGCCGCTGATTGTCGGCGCCTTTGCCGCCGGCTCCGCATGCGCCACCAGTGTGCATTGGCTCAAACAAAATAGCCGTGTCAAAGAAGACACCTTGCTGGGGATTGTGTTTTCTGGCTTTTTCGCGCTGGGGCTGATTTTGCAAGGCCAGTTCCCGTCTGATTTGCACCTTGATCATATTCTATTTGGCAACCTGTTGGGAATTAACCACCAACAGCTGCTCACCGCCGCCATTACCGGCTTAGTCGTGCTTGCGCTCGTGCTGCTTAAAGGGCGAGATTTAATGCTGCTATCGTTCGACCCTGCACAAGCCAGCGTGCTCGGGCTCCCCGTACAAAAGCTTCACTGGCTTCTGCTTTCAGTAATGATTGCCACCATTGTTGCAGGCTTACATGCCGTGGGGATCATCTTAGTGGTGGCGATGTTGATTGCACCGGGCGTCACCGCCTTTATGCTCAGCAAGCAATTTAGCCGCATGTTATGGATTGCCTGTGCGATCGCCTTAGTCACCGCCGTGGGCGGCGTCACTCTGTCGTTTTACCTCGACAGCGCACCCGGCCCAACCATTGTACTGCTACTCACCGGCTGTTTTGTGGTGACCTTCGCGTGGCAGCAATACCAAATCCACCGCAACCAACAACGCCCGCAGCCGACGCACCAAACCACAAAAGCAACGCGCTCTGCCACCACCCATTCAGCGCAATCGCACTGATCGGCATCGGTGAACACAGCGTCACCCCATCCTCAGCAGTGCGCGAGACGGAGCCATAGCCCTAATCGCGCACCGCCCCATCAACCCGACTCGTTCCTTGGCGCTCTAGCCAACTTCTTGTACCCACCTCACAAAACATGGCTTATCTAACACTTTGGACAATAGCGTACGAAAACCAAAACAGCCCTTGATAAACTAATCCCAAATCTGCCAGCTCAATGGCGTGTTAGGTGCCGACAACTAACTGGCGGTAGCATGGCAAAACACAGGATGATTAAAAGTATCCATGAGTCATATAGTTACAGTTTAATGCTTGGGGATAGTGTGAACGCCCGAGCAGAGATAGGCGGCATGCACGCTTTCGCGGAAGAGCAATATCCATTAGAGGTGAGAAATTCTATTGGTAACAGCCAGTTAGGTAGAAAAGAGTGCGGATAACGGTTTTGGGAAATCGTGCATGCGCACTAATGCAATGTCAAGGGGCTGGGTTCCCAGGAGCCAAATAAGGATTTTTAATGAGACTGCATGAGATCCAAATAAAAAATTTTAGAAAACTTAAGAACTGCCACATCAAATTTAGAGACACTACCTTTCTTATCGGTCCGAACAACGCTGGAAAATCTAGCGTATTTTCTGCGTTGGAACATTTCCACAAAAATTCGAATTTGGATAGGGAAGATTATTCAAAAAAATATAACGAAGACGAAGAGAGTTATACCTACGAAAAAGACGTTGAAATCATATGTGAATATCACAATTTACCGAATGAAGCTAATAGCTGGCTGGGATTTAAAGGTCGAGTTATACCCTCTCAAGAACAACTTGAAGGAGAGACGGGTAATTCTATTGTCTATAAAAAAGTTTGGTCTCTTAATCAAAGTAAGCCAAAGATATTCATGAAAGAATATCCGAGAACAAGAAGTGCTTTGTATGCTGACTGCAAAAAGGTATCCGATCTTGTTGGAGAGCATTACTCGGAAGTGTTTTTAAAAGATCATTTTGGCGAAGCTAATTTTGAGAAAGGTCTAACGACTGCAGCAATAAAACATAAGCTGTTAGATTTTCCAGAATGCTGGGACGTGCAAGTGGACGAAGAACCTGCTTGGGTAGAAAATCCAGGCGGCATCCCCGGTAACGTGTTATCCAAGCTTCCTATAATCGTCGTAATACCAGCAGAATCTTGTATCTCAGAGCTGACAAGTTCTGGTGGGGCATTGTTTAATTTGCTGGGTGGACTGTTTGATACGGTTAGAAGCAAGTCCGAAAATTACGCTCAAGCACAGACTTTTCTTAATGCTCTAGCTTCCGAGCTTAATCCAAACGATGAAGAAACGGATTTTGGGCAGCTAATTCGCGACCTTAATGGGATGGTGGATACCCTTTTCCCTGATTCTTCCGTACATGTTAGCGCGACACTCGACGTACCAGATAAATCAATCAAGCCCCAGTTTAAAGTGGAAATGGAAAGTAATGTAAAAACTTCTGTTGACTATCAGGGGCATGGAATGATCAGGGCAACAGCATTCCAGTTGCTAAGGTTTGTACAAGACTTTATAAATAGAAATACTGATAACCCTCGGGCAACCATATTTTGTTTTGAGGAACCTGAAATATATTTACACCCTTCGGCTGCAAACCAAATGCGGGACTCATTGTATGACTTGGCGGGTCCAAACTGTCAGATCATAGCGACTACTCATTCGCCTTATATGGTTGATCTTGGATCAGAAAAGAGTATGAGTCTCACGAAGTTTAGTTTTACTGAAGACGAATTTTCGACAGCAAATTCTTTCAACCTAGAAGAGGCCTTCATTACGCTCGTCGGCGATGAAAGGCAAAACTTGAAAATGCTCTTAAAGGTTGATGACTATATATCAAGAATGTTTTTCTCGAAAAAGTGTGTTTTTGTAGAAGGTGATACAGAAGAAGTCGTCGTGCGCGAGACCATCAAAAGGCTGTCTCATGAGGATAAGGCAAGGGTTATAGGAAACTGTGAGTTTCTAAGGGCAAGAGGAAAAGCAGTACTCATATCAATCGCAAAATATTTGAATGCACTAGATGTGAACTATATTTTCATGCACGACCGTGACGCAGGAGTAGAGCGCGCGGAAGCGATGAATGCCCCAATACTAGCTCAAACTGGAAATGACCGAAGGATTATGATTGAGGAGTGCATTGAAGATTTGTTGGGGTATGACGCTCCGAGTAGTGAAAAGCCGTATAAGGCTCACTTATATATACAGAATAACTGGGGAGATAGATTTGTTGATTTGCCTGATGCTTGGAAATCTACGTTCATTAATTTGTGCAGCCCATACTTGGATCATCTTCGAGAAACCCCTTAACAAACGCGTCAAATGCGACGCTCGTCCCTCGCGCGCCATACGCGGGCGTTAGCTTTTAGGAGGAAGCGTGGAAGAATTGAGTTTATTAAACGAACTGGGCTTTGAATCTCATGTAAGCATCGGTGCAGCATTCGTACTACTGTCTTTCATCATAAAGAGGCTATATACCGAGCATATGCAACGATTTATGCGCGAGGCTTGGGGATTTATATCTAGGAGGCTCATTCAGTATAAAAGTAATATTCCTCCATCTTTATATGAAATGATGCCTGTGAGAGCTCAATGTTGGTTTGATACTTTTGAAATGACATGTGGTTATACTGTGGTGTTAGTTTGCTTGGCTTATGAACTATTCATCATTTATTGGACTACTAAGCCTGAATTTTGGTTGTTGCCACTAGATATGCAGATTAAGTTAGCGGGAATGTTTTGTTTGCTTGTTCTTTTTAAATTTACAGCATTGAAAATTAGTAATCGGATCTTACATCAAAAATTAAAAAGTAGATGATAAAGCATAACAAATTTCTCGTTCCCACGCTCCCGCGTGGGAATGCATATTTAGTTATCATTCAGACACTGAATGTTCCATAACCTGAGTAAAATCACGCCGTCTAGAGTATTGAACCGGATTGTTCGCTAAAGATATTGACGCTGTCCGCGAGTGTTAGAACAGAGATCAAGTGCAGTTCGGTGATCTTTTGGCGAATCGTGCCCATGATTCAAAATCCATATACATTCCCACGCAGGAGCGTGGGAACGAGTTAATGGAACAATCTCCAGCGGAACCTCCCTCGTCGTGACTGAGAAGGTTGGGTGTCCAAACAAGGAGCCGTTATAGAACGTTGAACTTGAAAAAGTAAATGTCTCGAGTTTTGCTCCGATCAAATAGTGCCAAATATTTTGCAACTGTTCTTTGCGTTATGTGAAATAAACCTGAAAAACTTAGGAAGGAAATTACTATGAAGCGAGCTGGATCTGTTTGCCCAGAGTGTGGTTCTACCAAAACACCACACAAAGAAAAAATCATGGGGTAAGACACACAAGATCTAATTTGTGCTGATTGTAAACATATTGGTTGGTGGGCTGACTTTCAGCCTGAAAATCAAAAGAATAAAAAAGATAAGGGTGAGTGATCACCTGTCCTCACACAACAAGCAAAGGCAGGATCGCCCTTCGGACTGGACGCGCTAGCGCGCGCCGGTGCTTCGGGCGTTTTTCAAAAAAATGGGAATCCCTGCCACACTTTTTAAGCGAGTTCCAACCAGAATATCTCGAGCTCTTTGATTTCGTTATTTATTCTGTCATAGATTTTTTCGTAGTTACCATTGAAGAAGTACTCTTTTCCTGAGGTTAAGTCTAAAACTGAATATTCAAAGCCACTGTCATTAATTGAATCCTCCATCAAAGCACAGATAATGTTCGCTCTTTCCTGAGTCATTTTGTCACTCAGGGCGAGCGCATGAGTGTTTATTTTTCAACCATCGCCGGTATGCCTGCGGCTAAAACCTTTTCTAAGAAACTGGGATTCATGAGACAGCGCTTCTGTTTGGCCACCAAGCTGATCTTGGTCGGCT
>NZ_SATA01000027.1:0-552 GCF_009377995.1 Salinivibrio sp. VGrn1 | reverse complement strand
GCAAATTAGATAAAGCGTTTGATAATTATTACCGCCCGGCAATGCTTCAAAAATTTGATGGTGATAGCTACGCATCACAAGAGAAATCGCATGGGCGTTTAGAAACACGATGTGCACTGATTAATACCGATTTAAGTGTATTAGGTGATTTGGCTTATGATTGGCCTGAACTAAAAACGATGGGCATCATGGCGAGTGTTCGACAAGAAGGCAAACACGCCGAAGAATCCGATATTTCAGTGCGCTATTATATAAGTTCAAAAGCACTGACAGCGAAAGAGCTTCATGATGCCACTCGCTCGCACTGGTTAATTGAATCAATGCACTGGCAGCTCGATGTTGGATTAAGAGAAGATGCATGTCGAATAAGAGTCGATGACCGAGCTGAAGTTTTTGCACGAATAAGGCAAATGGTTCTGAATTTATTAAAGCAAGAGAAGAGTTTTAAAGCCGGTATTCAACGCAAGCGAATGATGTGCGCGATGGACCAAGAGTACCTGGCGACCGTGCTGGGAAGCCTTTCGTGACGCGGATGTTCATGCGTTTTCCGTG
>NZ_SATA01000026.1:0-642 GCF_009377995.1 Salinivibrio sp. VGrn1 | reverse complement strand
GATCCTTTATTTTCACTCATTTTAATTAATAAACATGGTACAACGCACGGTTTTAAGCTTTAATTGATAAATAAGTCATTAAATCGATAGCCCAGGCATGGCGCGGATCTTCATGCGTTTTCCCTGTACCGAATTGGCCATGTGCGAAGTTGCACCAAGATTAAATAGTTGCTGCTCTTGCTGAATTTCAAGATTTCTTTGATGTGCAGCGTGATCTCGAACCAACTGAAAAAGGGCAGCGGCTAATCCGGAAACACCAGGTAATGAAGCAATACCTTTGTACACATCATTTATTGGGGCGACAAATGTAAACCCTAAAGAAACGCCAACAATAACAACTATGCCGAACCAAAAGACTTTATTCAAGTACGATACTCCTTTTACAGCTAACATTGTCTTAGTGCGCACGCACGATTTCCCAAAACCGTTATCCGCACTCTCTTCTACCTAACTGGCTGTTACCAATAGAATTTCTCACCTCTAATGGATACTGCCTTTCGCGAAAGTGTGCATGCCCACGGAAAACGCATGAACATCCCCGTCATGAAAGGCTTCCCAGCACGGTCGCGAGGTACTCTTGGTCCATCGCGCACATCATTCGCTTGCGTTGAATGCCGGCTTTGAAACTCTTCTCTTGCTTTA
>NZ_SATA01000025.1:0-675 GCF_009377995.1 Salinivibrio sp. VGrn1 | reverse complement strand
TGGGGTGACCGCGTACCTTTTGTATAATGGGTCAGCGACTTAATGTTAGTAGCAAGGTTAACCGCATAGGGGAGCCGTAGGGAAACCGAGTCTTAACTGGGCGAGTAGTTGCTAGCATTAGACCCGAAACCGAGTGATCTAGCCATGGGCAGGTTGAAGGTTGAGTAACATCAACTGGAGGACCGAACTCACTAACGTTGAAAAGTTAGGAGATGACCTGTGGCTAGGGGTGAAAGGCCAATCAAACTCGGAGATAGCTGGTTCTCCCCGAAAGCTATTTAGGTAGCGCCTCGGACGAATACTACTGGGGGTAGAGCACTGTTAAGGCTAGGGGGTCATCCCGACTTACCAACCCTTTGCAAACTCCGAATACCAGTAAGTACTATCCGGGAGACACACGGCGGGTGCTAACGTCCGTCGTGGAGAGGGAAACAACCCAGACCGCCAGCTAAGGTCCCCAAGTTATCGCTAAGTGGGAAACGATGTGGGAAGGCTCAGACAGCCAGGATGTTGGCTTAGAAGCAGCCATCATTTAAAGAAAGCGTAATAGCTCACTGGTCGAGTCGGCCTGCGCGGAAGATGTAACGGGGCTAAGCGATACACCGAAGCTGCGGCAATGTCCTTATGGATATTGGGTAGGGGAGCGTTGTGTAAGCTGTTGAAGGTGTGCTGAGA
>NZ_SATA01000024.1:0-695 GCF_009377995.1 Salinivibrio sp. VGrn1 | reverse complement strand
TACTCGATTCCGTCTCACCCAACTGAATAAGGCGACTTTTCGCCATTTGGTTGGAGACAAAGTGGATATGCGACATTTTTGAAACAGAGTGACGGATCAATTCATCAATGGTTCCAGACACCTCGCCGCCCTCAACATGTGCGACAAGAATATTATTGAGCGCTCCCACGATCGCACCAGCCATGGCCTCAACACGGTCACCGTGCACCACAATCATATCGGGTGAGGTTTCAGCCACGTAGTCGGACAACCCTTGAATTGTTTTGGCCAAGGTAATATCCATTGAATCGTAACTGTTTTGATTAATATATGTGTAAAGATTTTTGAATCCCGCTTTCTCTACTTCACGAGCTGTCATGCCATATTTGGCCATCATATGCATGCCCGTGATAAACACGTACGCCTCAAAATGCGGATGACTTTCTACTTTACCGATCAAACTTTTCAGTTTACCAAAGTCAGCCCGAGTACCTGTCAAAAATAGAATTTTTTTCATCTTAGCTAATATGTGCTTTCTTTATTTGAACATTTGCAGGGATTGCAGATACGGCTTTTTGGCCTAGCAAGCGCACGGAAAACGCATGAACATCCGCGTCACGAAAGGCTTCCCAGCACGGTCGCCAGGTACTCTTGGTCCATCGCGCACATCATTCGCTTGCGTTGAATACCGGCTTTAAAACTCTTCTCTTGCTTTA
>NZ_SATA01000023.1:0-695 GCF_009377995.1 Salinivibrio sp. VGrn1 | reverse complement strand
GCCTGTAAAAAAAGCCTATCACTATTTCCCAAGCCGAATTCTTTTACCGATGTAAATTGTGCCGTCTTAGCTTTCTTTATCGCCTCTAAAATCAATGCTTTTTCTTCAACCTCGACGTTAAAAATTGAATTAGCATTGGCTCGTTTGTCTTGTCTTGTTCCAAGGTTAATACTCGGCTTTCCATAAAAAGGCACTTCTCGCACACCTGCACTCGAATTACCTATCATAAAGTCAGCGTTTTTAAGTAGGGTTAGAAAATGCTCAAACCTAATGCTCGGATAAATTTTGAAACGATCATGACCTCTTAACCGTTCTAACTCTTCAATGATCGTCTCTGAGCCAGCATCGTTGTTGGGAAAAATGATGATATAATTTTCATCACTTTCGAGTAGCGCATCAACGGTGCTCGATATATGTGTTTTCAGCTTGTCTAGCTCTGTTGTCACCGGGTGATACATAAACACCGCATAAGTGTCAAAGCCAATCTCATATCTCTCTTTTACTGCAGATAACGAGGGCAAGTCAGGTGACGTCATGATATCGAGATCCGGTGATCCGATGGTGTATATACTCGATTCCGTCTCACCCAACTGAATAAGGCGACTTTTCGCCATTTGGTTGGAGACAAAGTGGATATGCGACATTTTTGAAACAGAGTGACGGATCAATTCATCAATGGTTCCAGACACCTCGCC
>NZ_SATA01000022.1:0-1168 GCF_009377995.1 Salinivibrio sp. VGrn1 | reverse complement strand
AGCTCACTGGTCGAGTCGGCCTGCGCGGAAGATGTAACGGGGCTAAGCGATACACCGAAGCTGCGGCAATGTCCTTATGGATATTGGGTAGGGGAGCGTTGTGTAAGCTGTTGAAGGTGTGCTGAGAGGCATGCTGGAGGTATCACAAGTGCGAATGCTGACATGAGTAACGATAAAGGGGGTGAAAAACCTCCTCGCCGGAAGACCAAGGGTTCCTGTCCAACGTTAATCGGGGCAGGGTAAGTCGGCCCCTAAGGCGAGGCCGAAAGGCGTAGTCGATGGGAAACGGGTTAATATTCCCGTACTGCTGCTTACTGCGATGGGGGGACGGAGAAGGCTAGGTGGGCCTGGCGATGGTAGTCCAGGTTCAAGTGCGTAGGCTGATTTCTTAGGCAAATCCGGGAAATCAAGGCCGAGACACGATGTCGAGCCACCAAGGTGGTGAAGTCATTGATGCCATGCTTCCGGGAAAAGCCTCTAAGCTTCAGGTAAGTAGCAACCGTACTCCAAACCGACACAGGTGGTCGGGTAGAGAATACCAAGGCGCTTGAGAGAACTCGGGTGAAGGAACTAGGCAAAATGGTACCGTAACTTCGGGAGAAGGTACGCTGCCCGCGGTGAAGTCCCTTGCGGATGGAGCTATGGGCAGTCGCAGATACCAGGTGGCTGCAACTGTTTATTAAAAACACAGCACTGTGCAAAATCGAAAGATGACGTATACGGTGTGACGCCTGCCCGGTGCCGGAAGGTTAATTGATGTGGTTATCGCAAGAGAAGCCATTGATTGAAGCCCCGGTAAACGGCGGCCGTAACTATAACGGTCCTAAGGTAGCGAAATTCCTTGTCGGGTAAGTTCCGACCTGCACGAATGGCGTAATGATGGCCACGCTGTCTCCACCCGAGACTCAGTGAAATTGAAATCGCAGTGAAGATGCTGTGTACCCGCGGCTAGACGGAAAGACCCCGTGAACCTTTACTACAGCTTGGCACTGAACATTGAGCCTACATGTGTAGGATAGGTGGGAGGCTTTGAAGCGGCGACGCCAGTTGCTGTGGAGCCATCCTTGAAATACCACCCTTGTATGTTTGATGTTCTAACTTAGCCCCCTTATCGGGGGTGAGGACAGTGCCTGGTGGGTAGTTTGACTGGGGCGGTCTCCTCCCAAAG
>NZ_SATA01000021.1:0-1736 GCF_009377995.1 Salinivibrio sp. VGrn1 | reverse complement strand
TCGGGTCTAATGCTAGCAACTACTCGCCCAGTTAAGACTCGGTTTCCCTACGGCTCCCCTATGCGGTTAACCTTGCTACTAACATTAAGTCGCTGACCCATTATACAAAAGGTACGCGGTCACCCCACAAAGGAGGCTCCCACTGCTTGTACGTAGACGGTTTCAGGTTCTATTTCACTCCCCTCACAGGGGTTCTTTTCGCCTTTCCCTCACGGTACTGGTTCACTATCGGTCAGTCAGGAGTATTTAGCCTTGGAGGATGGTCCCCCCATGTTCAGACAAGATATCACGTGTCCCGTCCTACTCGTTTTCACGACTAAGGCGCCGTCGGTTACGGGGCTATCACCCTTTATTGCCAGGTTTTCCAACCTGTTCACCTAACGCCTAAGCCGCTTAAGGGCTGCTCCGGGTTCGCTCGCCGCTACTGCCGGAATCTCAATTGATTTCTTTTCCTTCGGGTACTTAGATGTTTCAGTTCCCCGAGTTCGCCTCTTAGCGCTATATATTCACGCTAAGATACCTGCTTATGCAGGTGGGTTTCCCCATTCGGACATCGATGGCTCAAATGCTTCTTACCAGCTCACCATCGCTTTTCGCAGGTTAGTACGTCCTTCATCGCCTCTGACTGCCAAGGCATCCACCGTCTACGCTTAATCACTTAACCATACAACCCCAAGAGGTTTTATTTACGGCGAGATTGTCTAAAAAAGAAATCTGCGTCGCAAAACCACTCAGTGTTGAATCATCAACCAATTAAGGTTTTGTTTTTGCCGGACTCAAAATAGAGACTTTGCTTATCACTAAGACAAAGCCCAAGCACACTTGATTGTGTGAGTGACATTTCTGTCACTGATTGAGAACTTTACTGTCATTCTTTAAGAATGACTTGTCAGCTTTCCAGATTGTTAAAGAGCATGTGATTCTATCAATACGATAAACCACTTTTTAAAGACACTTATCATCATAAATGCGCTTAAAAAGTGGTGGAGCTAAGCAGGATCGAACTGCTGACCTCCTGCGTGCAAGGCAGGCGCTCTCCCAGCTGAGCTATAGCCCCATCATAATTCCTTAGATGCTGGTGCCAATTTCTTTTGAGGCAAGGCAGTGTATTTCGACGTTTAGTTCGCTAAACGAGGAATGCACTAACGAAGCATCAGGAGAAATTGGTGGGTCTGAGTGGACTTGAACCACCGACCTCACCCTTATCAGGGGTGCGCTCTAACCACCTGAGCTACAGACCCATCTAAGGTACGAGCCTTTCACTAAGGCATTCGTATCTCTTTGACTTTCAACCTATACAATCTGTGTGAACACTCGCAAGAATAGCGTCAGTAAGGAGGTGATCCAGCCCCAGGTTCCCCTAGGGCTACCTTGTTACGACTTCACCCCAGTCATGAACCACACCGTGGTAAACGCCCTCCCGAAGGTTAAGCTATCTACTTCTGGTGCAGCCCACTCCCATGGTGTGACGGGCGGTGTGTACAAGGCCCGGGAACGTATTCACCGTGGCATTCTGATCCACGATTACTAGCGATTCCGACTTCATGGAGTCGAGTTGCAGACTCCAATCCGGACTACGACAAACTTTAAGGGATTCGCTCCACTTCGCAGCTTCGCTGCCCTCTGTATCTGCCATTGTAGCACGTGTGTAGCCCTACTCGTAAGGGCCATGATGACTTGACGTCGTCCCCACCTTCCTCCGGTTTATCACCGGCAGTCTCCCTGGAGTTCCCACC
>NZ_SATA01000020.1:0-1794 GCF_009377995.1 Salinivibrio sp. VGrn1 | reverse complement strand
GTGTAGAAACCATTTAGATCTGGATATATATCTAGCATGCTACTAGGTAGATAAAAAACTAAGTCGTAAAGAGCAGCAAGAAAAAAAGGGTTCATCAATAACACTAATAAAATTTTCATAGTAATAAATTAAATACGATTTCTATGACTTCACGACTTGACATTGCCGCAGCATTTAAAGCCACCACGTCAGGATCTGTATTTTTATACTCTATTTCAAGAGTTGAGTTGAAGTGGATGATAACTCTCACTTTAGGAAAGGAGTCGGAGATTACTACATCTTCGAAATTTGAGTACGCTGATTTATTGTTTGGGTGAGGTTTAACTGACACATTAATCTTTTCTTTTCCCCTTAAAGCATCGTAAATTTCTTTTTCGACACTAAAAAATTGTTTATCTGATGTGCAACACAAAAGAACTGAACACTCACCCAAATCAGGAGTCAAATATAGATTTGGAGGTCTGATAATTACCTGACCAATTTCTTTTACTATTTTTTCTTCAAAAATAATCTTTTGTTCGTTACTAAAGCACACTAAACTATTTATAAAACCAATTTTATTTTTTGGAGTGTAACTATTAGTAACAAGTCCGTGTTGGCTCACATGCACCTTGTAACCCAACTGCAAACTAGAAAGAAAATAAGCCCATCGATCATATTGGTTAGTGATATATAAATCTTCAATATCCGCTTTTTCAAGGAACCTATTAACTCTTATCATTTCAGGGATAAGCGCTATTTCCGGGTAAAACCAAAATGAAAATTTAAATCTTTTTAAGAACGCAAAAGACAATACAAAGAAGTAGTAAGTATCAACTAAGCTGAAGTGGAATTTTAGTCTTTTATCTATAAAGCCAAAATAATCAGATGAATAAGCATCAGCATATATATTTCTAGATTTTTCTGAGCAAATAAAGTAGGCTTTGTTAGTGATGCTCTGTGAGAGCGTAAGACGACAGAAAAAGATCCCCATCGGTAAAGACAACATATAAAAAACATATTTAACAATGCAGGTAATCAGATTAGAGTATGATTCAGGGCGAAAGCATTTGAAAGATAAACTTCTTTTACCTGCTGAATATAAGTCAATATAATATTCATTCTCTAGCGCTTTTATATATGTTTCGACATCTATTTTCAAATTGTTCATATGATCATCACTTATTACTAGAAACTCACGGAAAACGCATGAACACCCCCGTCACGAAAGGCTTCTCAGCACGGTCGCTAGGTACTCTTGGTCCATCGCGCACATAATTCGTTTGCGTTGAATGCCGGCTTTGAAACTCTTTTCTTGCTTTAATAAATTCAAAAACATTTGCCTTATTCGTGCAAACACTTCCGCTCGGTCATCGACTCTTATTCGGCAAGCATCTTCTTTTAATCCAACATCAAGTTGCCAATGAATCGATTCAATTAACCAGTGCGAGCGCGTGGCATCATGAAGCTCTTTCGCTGGTAGTGCTTTTGATCTGATATAATAACGCACTGATATTTAAGGCTATCCGTCTGTTTTCATTATTGATAGTTAAAGCTGATAGGGAAGATTTGCGCAATTGAATTTATATTTTAATTCCCTACAGATTAGGAGTAATCTTTAATTGGTATGAAACTGATCGACAAACATTTTTTGTTTGCTAATGTACCATAGTGCATCTGATTCGAGTGCCTGTAAAAAAAGCCTATCACTATTTCCCAAGCCGAATTCTTTTACCGATGTAAATTGTGCCGTCTTAGCTTTCTTTATCGCCTCTAAAATCAATGCTTTTTCTTCAACCTCGACGTTAAAAATTG
>NZ_SATA01000019.1:0-2009 GCF_009377995.1 Salinivibrio sp. VGrn1 | reverse complement strand
TTAAAGCAAGAGAAGAGTTTTAAAGCCGGTATTCAACGCAAGCGAATGATGTGCGCGATGGACCAAGAGTACCTGGCGACCGTGCTGGGAAGCCTTTCGTGACGCGGATGTTCATGCGTTTTCCGTGCAATTCGGTATTTGATAAGCACGTAGAGTTTTGCGAAAAATATTTGGCAGAGGTTCATCAAACTGTTGTAACTCTGACCAGAGAAGGTCCAACAAAGGAAGCATTAGATCACGCTGGAAAACTTTATACCTTAAGAATTGAGTACACCGCTTGGATTACGCCAGAAATAGACGAAAAACTTATGCCCTTTGAGAAGGCTGTTCGAAGAATTGGTGCAAAGTCAGGTCTCGTTGATGCACTTTCAGGTGCAGAAGGTAGAGACGAGACAAGAACCAAGGCTCTAGAAGAAATGTATGATGTATTCACCCATCTAATGGGGATTGGTGAGGTAAAAGTAAAAGATGAAGATGCCACCGTAGTTGAAGTTAAAAATAGAGTCAGAGAAATACTTCAGGTGAATGAGCTGGTATTGATTAGAGAATATTTAACCAAAAGAGCGTCAACAGCTACAGCTAACAAGGCAATGCAGCGGATTGCTGCGCAGCCGCGCTGATTGCAGCGTTATATGCAGGAGGAGGAAACATGGAAATAGAAGATTTAGAGATCATCAACAAAGTAGCTTTGACTTGGTTTAATTTGTTGTTTAATAGAAAAGAAATTTACGAACAAAAAAAGAACTTGGCAATTAAGTCTTTAATGGAGTCATTGTCTTTGACCGCACAGTATATGCAATCTTTACTTGATGATCCTGATTCGCAAAGCCGTGATACAGAGCGAGATCTATCCCAAAAATGGAGCGATACATCTATATTAGTGAAGCCATATGACGCAGACCTAGCTGAAAGGTGCTTTTTCAAAGGTGTGTATTGGTCTAATCGTAACCGTTTCACCGAAGCTGAAATAATCGAAAAGCGGATGAAACTACATCACGTAGAAAGCGATGTCTCTAAGGCATTGAAAAGCATATAACAAGCAATTTGAGAGGGATTCTGGACTTGATCCGTTTTACTGGACACGCATCGACGACCTGAGGAGGTCAGTATGCCAGCCTATAAAACGGGTAAAAAGACAGCGCAATATTCACTAGACTTTAAACTGAAAGCGGTGAATGGAGCTATGAAACGCATCGAACAGTGAAGTCGGTTGCAGAGGCGCTTGATATCCATCCATTCATGCTATCGAAATGGCGTAAAGCGTATCTAGATGGAGAGTTTGGTATGGTCAAGTCCCAAAAAAATAAAGTGAAGCCAGACAAGGCGAAGGATGAGCTATCGGCACTCAAGCGACGGATCACAGAGCTTGAAGAGGAGAACGATATCTTAAAAAAGTGGCAACGCTTTCAAGCAGAACAAAGGCGCAAGCCTACCGATTCGTAAAGCAATATAGTGATGTTTACTCAGTAAAGAAGCTGTGTAGGCATCTTTCTGTGTCTCGTAGTGGCTATTATGATTGGCTAAGCCGCGGACAGTCAGGACATGCGCGCGCAGATAGTGAGCTAGGCGCAGAGATAGCGTTCATCTACCGTAAAAGCGAAGGCAGACATGGGAGTCCTAAAATCCATGCGGCGTTGAAGGCAAAAGGTCTCGCAGTGAGTCGTAAGCGTGTGGCCCGCTTGATGCGAGAAGCCGGTTTAAAGGCGAGAGTGGACCGTGTTTACCGTCGCCAGAAAAAGAGTCGGACGTTCTTTAAAGGACTCGTCAATCGACGCTTTGGACTTGATCCGTTTTACTGGACACGCATCGACGATCTGAGGATGTTAGTGTATCAGCCTCATCTTGTTGCACAAAGTCCTGAATGGTGCGTATCAACTAAATCGCAGGGCGAGATCGCGAACGTTTTTTGACCAAAAAAGGATCGGTTTGACGATCACCTCTGGCTGTGATCATATAGGCCGATTCTAAAATAGTTCGGGATAGATACCGTGGATATCGATACATTTAAA